>JBJEDE010000001.1:0-76282 GCA_051871795.1 Muribaculaceae bacterium
GTGAGGCCGCGCTTCGCTTCCCAGTGAGGCCGCGCTTCGCTTCCCAGTGAGGCCGGCCACGACACAACCTCAGAGTATTGCGGCGATGCGTCGGATGTTGGCGATGCGCTCCATAAATGAGCTGTCGTGTCGTATTCGGTTTCTGTCGTAGGCCGACTGAAGATTCATCCAAAATTCGGCATCTATGTCTAATGCGGCTTCAATCAGCATTGCATATTCGATTGTAAAATTGCGTTTGCCGTTGATAAGCTCATTGAGCAGCGAGAGACTTATACCTATTTTTTTTGCCAGTTCGGTCTGTGTGATGCCTCTACATTCCAGTTCTTCTCTCAATATTTCGCCCGGATGCATTGCTTCGGAAGGTAAAATATTATTGGCTATCATGCCGGAGTCGGTGTCGGGAAGTGTAATCATATTTTTTATAATGGTTTAAGTTCTACAATATTGCAAACAGTGAGCGCAGGCCCGAAACCGTCCGGTTTCCCCGTCAGAGGATTGTTGTTTGATAGCCGTGGGTTGAGAGAGCGGAGCGAGCGAAACCTGCGGAATGTGACGGACCGATACATCGCCTCCCCGAGAGGGGAGGGGTATTATTCGTCAGGTTATCGGCTCCAATTAGTAAAAAACGAAGACTATTCTTTAAAAAGCAACTTATATTCACGACTGTCTTCATTTATTCCGCATGACTTTAGCATTGCTTTGAGTTCGTCGTCAAATGAGTTGACACTATGGTGTTTTTTCTGATTCATTATGTAATTAATGATTGTCTGCCTCTCGTTTTCGCTATATGAGAGTGCACAAAAGCTCGATCCCCAGCCTTCCCAATTCGGTAACAAGCACTCATGATTAATTACGTAAGAACTTTCGCGTTTCAATTTGGCGACAAAATCGGATACCGCCATTGTCGGAGGTATTTGAACCAATAAGTGAATATGGTCGGGCATGCCTCCAATTCTCCAAACTTTTACATGACTTTTGATACATAAATTGTAGATAAGGAAATACACGTCTTTTTCGTATTTCTGATCAATTACACTCCTGCGATATTTAGGGGCGAAAACGATATGATATATTAGTTTCGTAAAAGCCATGATAGATATTTTGCTTGTAAATTTATGAATTTATCTTTAATTCACAAAATTAGAGTAAAAAATAATCGATAGCTCGGTAAAATCTTCTCTCAAAATTTATTCTACGGCTTTACCCCACCCCTGGCGGGGTGGAGCAGATATAGGGATTGCTTACCGGGGGGTTCGCTTTGCTCAACCGCCCGGTTATAAAACGACCATCCGCTCCCGCGGATGCTACCGGCAGGCGACGGTAATCTTTGTGCTCGCGCGAAGCACCGGGAAGTCGTGAGCGGCCCTGCTCACGACACAACGGCAGACGACAGTATTTTTTTTGTGCCCGCCGAGGCCGTCGGGCACCTCCCAGTGAGGCCGTCGGGCACTTCCCGGTATTATGTGCCCGCCGAGGCCGTCGGGCACCTCCCAGTGAGGCCGCAGGGCACTTCCCGGTGAGGGTGGCATCTTCCGGTAATGTTAAACAATCTTAAATTATGACATTTTTTTTGTGTGTGCGCGTGTGGGAATAAAAATTTCACAGTATTTTTGCACGATGTAAAGAATATCTACTGCCGCACGACGTAAAGAATTTCTACTGCCGAAGATACCATGACTACCTTAAATCTAGGCCAATCAGTATCTCCGCTTTAAATCTTAAAGAAAAACTAATCTAAAATAATAACTAATAATTCTATCATCAATGAAAAAGAAATTACTCTTTTTTCTGCTGACGGTGGTATGCACGCTTCTGTGCGCTCCACCGAATGCCTTTGCCTGGAATCTCGGGCCAAGTTTCACGATAAAAGTCAGAGGCGAAGGTTTCAAGTGTGATACCGAGTCTGCCGAACCCGGTTGGTCAGACGGCTATGCTATGAAATGGAACAGTACGACCGAAAGATATGAGACCAAAGTAACACCTACCAAAACTTCTCTGAAATTCAAATTTTATTTTGAAAATGATTGGAGGTCTCCGAGTTCGGTACAGACATCTTCTTATAATAATAATCCTTCTTATTCCGGCCAATTTTGGGGAAATGGCGTTGATTTGGAATATACAGGTATTACCATTGGCAAAACGTATTGGATTTATATCAAACCTGTAAGCGGCAATCCAACCTACGCTTTCTGCGAAGAATATGTGTCCTGGGATTTCTCCGGCAACACTCACCCACAATCTGTAAAAATTGACATCACAGGCGGCGGTACGTCACCCTTTAATCTTGATTATGATGCCGCTACAAAAACTTGGTCCAAAGAGTTTACTCCCACCAACCATTGGATTGACTTTTGGGTTGTAGCTGATGGCACTAAATTTGGTAATGGCTCCGGTAAAACTGCTGTTGATGAATCATGGCACGAGGTAGCTAACGTCCGTACGGACGATCTTTATCACTCCGGCCTCACCGCCGGAGTCCAATACCTCTTCGAGCTCAAAGGCGGTGTTGCTGACAAGCCTGAGGGCTTCAAATGGCGCATCACTCCGGTGACCAACAAGGTGGCTACTCCCACTTTCTCTCCTGCAGCAGGTAAAGTGAATCAGGGCACTCAGGTGACCATCTCCTGCGCTACCTCGGACGCTACTATCTATTATACCACCGACGGCAACACCCCCACAACAGCGTCGACGAAGTACACCGGCGCAATCACAATTGACGCAGCCAAAACAATCAACGCTTTCGCCGTGAAAGAAGGCATGACCGCCTCCGACATGGCTACAGCGGCTTATACCGTTGAAATTCCCTACGATTTCTCCTCCAACACCAAGCCGAGCAAGATTACGATTCAACCGTCAAAAAGCACTTTCGCGACTTCATTCGACCTTGACTATAACGCCACAACCAAAATCTGGAGCAAGAAGTTCAACGCGTCAAATCCGAGTTCCGGATACGTCAACTTCTCCATCAAGGCCGATGACTACACATTCTATGACAAAGACAAAGGTACCGGCACTCTCGGCGTATGGGTTACCAAAGCCAAAGGCGTGGTAGGCGGCGGAAACGACTACTATCAGGGCGGTATCACAGCCGGAGAGGACTATATCTTCGAGCTTCGCGCTTCTGAGGGCGAGACATCCAACTTCGACTGGCGCATCTACAAATATGTTGACCCTTCTAAACAACATACTGTCAGCGTCGACCTCAGCCAGATGGGCTCAGGCAAATGGACTGCATCAAACGTACACGCTTTCTTTAAGAATGGAAGTACGGACCTTAATGAATGGCCCGGCATGACCGGTACTGTCAACGGAGATATCGTGACATTCACTTTCACTAATGAGACAACCCCCACCACCGTAGTGTTCAACAACGGAAACTCGGGAGGCGCAAACCAGTCGATCGACCTTAACTATATAAAAGGTCATACCTACATCCTCAAGTCACAGGTCGGAGGCGCCAGTGATGCATCCTGGCAGACCGACGCAGGACAGCCCGTGGCAGCATACAACCTGCCCTACGGCCCGAATGACTTCACAGAAGCCAAATACTTCCTCGTGGGCTCGCGTATGGGTATGTGGCGTCTGCAGCCCGAATGGGAGCTTATCAAGCAAGCCGACGGTTCTTATAAGATTGACGGCGGACGATATATGTTCCACGGCCACTTTGCTGTTGCAAAAGTCCAGGACTTTGCCAGCTATTCCAAGCACCAGTACAAAATTCTGTCCACAAACACCAATACATCTATTACTCATGACAACAAATCGATTTCAAATCTGAGAGAGTACGGTGACAAGACTGAAAAGAATCCTGTTTACTACAATGCAGCCGACGGCACAGACGCATCGAACAAGGCTCTGTCGTTCCGTTACATCGGCACCGGTGATGATTTCAACAATGCCGGCAATGATAAAGGCACATGGTGCAAGGAAATCACTTTCAAGGACGGCACAATCTCTTTCGACATCGACGATTCCGACCCCAACATGGCCAGCGAGCGCGTGTTCACTCTCGTGGGAGAAAACATCTACCACAATGACTATGCTTCCGGCACTGACATCAACGGATACACGACACCGCGCGAACAGACCGGCTGGCAGGAAAGCTGGATACAGTACGGACCCAACGGACGTCCATACTTCGATGCCCACCATGAATATCTCTACCACACGGCCTACGTGCCTTCGATTCTCAATTCCACAAGCGTCAATTTCCAGATTGATGTCAACGGCAAAAACTTCGACTACTCCTCCAAAGCCGTAACCTTTGTGGAAAAAGAGCACCTCACCAACCTGTCGACAGACAAATACCGCGAGCTCTATGATTATTTCATACAGCATCCCGAAGCTGTGACCTCCGGCGCCACTGTGCAGGGCGGCAATGAGGCAGACGGCACTGCGTTCAACTTCACGCTCGGCACTCTTCCTGAATTTGTTTCAGAAAATGCAAAATGGCAGGTCTATGTCGTACGCGACGCATGGGTTAAAGGCCAGTTCAAAATCTGGAACGGCTGGGGCGGCAACTCAATCAACAACGAAGGTATGGGAGGCACCGACACCGGCGCCCGCTGGAACACTCTCAACGGCGGTCCTGTAAACACTACAGGCAACCCCACTCAGGAGAGCCAGCCTACCGATGTCATTCTTACCGATGTAAACGCAGGCCCCGAAGCTCAGGGCATGAACAAAGTGTACATGAATCAGGGCACAGGCTCCAACTGGAAAACCGAAAACGGCGAGCTGCAGTACTACAACCGTATCATCCTTCTCTACAATACCGCAGCTACCGACCGTCTGGCCAACTCCTTCGTGCTCTTCATTCAGGACGACACCGCTCCCGTAATCAAGGCATTCCTAGAGGGCGCTGACAATAACAAGGGTTATGTAGAGTGGAATCTTCAGAACGTAAAGACCGGCTCCGAAGCCGTTATCACCGGCTATACCATCACCCGCTACCGCGTGACCGACGAAGGCAACATCAACCCCACCGTCGTTAAAACCGAGAGCGGTCTTAGTTTGAATGTTACAGATCTTACTTCCGTTACAGAGGCTACCACCGTACATCATGACGTTGTGCTCAACCCCGGCCAGTATCAATACCACATTGTAGTCAACTATCAGAACGGTGAAGAGACAGGCACCCGCGAAGCATACTCCAACCGCATCCGCGTGCTCGGCGCTGACATCTATCCCGAGGTGCGCGTAGAGCAGCTCGTATCGCTCACAGCCGCAGGTTGTACCTCCGATGTACTGACCGCTCTCGGCGAGAGCGCTTACCGTCCCGGCCAAATGTATCTCACATATCGTGACGACAACCCCACAGCCGACTACTACGTGCTCACGACCTCTGAAAGCGACAATATCACCAATGTGGAGCAAGTAGCTCAGATCGACACCGATATTGCCCGTGCTATTCTCTCAGATCCCAACAACTACGTATGGTGCGCACGCTTCTATGTCCGCGCTCTTGACTACACGCAGTATAAACACTACTACGAGCGTCAGGGCCTCACATGTTCAGAACCCCAAATCACCATTACCGACCAAGCTGCCGTTGAAGCAATAGAAGACCAACACTGGACCGCACAAAACGGATACACAGGCAAGAACATCCCGACTCAGCAATATCAGGTGAAGCTCACATCGGGTGCTGTCAACACATATATCGGTGCTTTCATCGACCGCAGCGGTCTGCTTTACGCCGGCGAAATGCGAGCTGATATGTCTTACACATTCAACACCGGTTCGGAAGATAAACCGGTTGAACATAATCACACCGTAAACTTCACCCCCGTTGTAGCCAACCCCTACGACCTCAGCGCAAAATTCGAAAGCCGCATCGTCGAGTTCGGCACCCCGATTAGAGATTATGTTATCGAAAAGTTTGGAGAGGAAAATGTAAAGGGAGTCGGTGACTTCACGGCCAACATAACTTTCCGCACTACTCCTTCTTCCGATTCCGCGCCTGAAGACCTGAAGACTATCGACGTAGTGGCAAAAGAAAGCGACATCCCCGGCGAGCGTCACCTTGATTGTGTAATCTCGTTCCTCCGTCCGAACCTTTCGAACAACATCCTCTCGAACTATAATATCTATTACACCATTAAGGTCACCTCGAAAGAGGAAGAGGGTCTCACCGAACAGGATAAACTCAACTATCAGCCCGTCGAAATCAGCGGCCAGTACTACGATGCCGAACAGACTTCGGATATCAATCCGAACACCGGCTCAGGCAGCAAGCGTCCTTATCAGGTCAAGATTACCGACGTGCACCCCTCCGGCATGATTTATCCACACTTCGAAATCACCGGTGTTGAGTACAGACGTATTAATGGAACTACTGTCACCGAGCACACCCTTGCTACCAACCACAGCTACGGGCCTCTCGTACTCGATGCTAAAAACAAACCGGAACATGAAACCACTGTGGAAGAATTCGCTCTCGGTTGGAACGAAGGAAGAGACGAAGATGGCAACATTGACGCTTCGCGCAACCGCTGGCTTCTCTACGGACACAAGGACCTCAAACACTCAGCGACTCCCGACGCAGATAATATTGATATAAGTGAGTATCCTTCGAGTCGTCTGTTCCTCCTTGAAATCAGCGATGATGCCAACGGTACAGTCAACCATGACTATAGCCCTATACTCTGGAAGCATGAGCACGCTGTAGCCGACAACAATCCTCTCTATATTGAGACTGTTCCCTTCCTCATCGGCAGCCTGCCCAAAAACAATGCTAACATTACTCCGTCTGTTACAGCAACGCCTCTCTATCTCTTCCACCGCAATCCCGAATCGCAAGGAGTGACAGGCACAAATGTAATCGACCTTACCCCTGTACCTTCGTCGGCTTCTTCAGTGAAACGCCGTGCAGCCTCGGCTACCATCAACCCCGACAAACTTAAAGTCACGAAAGATGAGCATGGCATAGTGACCGGTGCATCCTACGATGCAACAGCAGCAGAATACTTCATGGTAACCAAGAGCGTCCCCGTGACCGTTGCTCCCGAAAAAGCACCTGTGATGACAGGCATCGAAGACATCGTTGACGATGCAAATGCCGAAGCTGTTTACTACAACCTGCAAGGCATCCAAGTCGCCAAACCCGAACACGGCAAAGTATACATCCGCGTAAGCGGCCGCACAGCAGAGAAAGTGATTTACTAATCCAACCCTCAGCGACACAGAAACCCGCCCCCGGCATCCCGGGGGCGGGTTTCGTGTATTCGTGACCGGCCACTGGGAAGTGCCGACCGGCCTCGGTCGGCACACCGGGAAGTCGTGAGCGGTCACTGGGAAGTGCCAAGCGGCCTCGCTTGGCACACAAGGAGAGACGATGGTAATCTATGTGCCCGGCCGAGGCCGTCGGGCACCTCCTGAACTTATGTGCCGAGCAGGGCCGCTCGGCACCTCCCAGCAGGGCCGCACGGCACCTCCCGGTGGGTATTTCCCGGACGGTATCTCCCGGGTCAGTTGGCGGGGGGGAGGGTGAGGATGGTGTCGAGGATGGCGACGGCGGCGCGGACGCTTGTCACGCGTTCGAAACGGAAGCTGCGGCGGCCGTTTTTGTCGCGGATGGCGACGTCGCGCGGGTGCATCTGTAAGTATTGCAACAGTCGCCCGAACATCGGACTCTGATAGTAGGCCTTGTTTTCTTCTCCGACAAAGAATGTGAACATCGAACCGTTTTTGAGCACGATTTTCTCGATGCCGAGCCGTCGGCCGAGGGAGCGCAGCCGCGGCACGAGCAAAAGTTCTTCGGCCTGCGCCGGCAGAGGTCCGAAGCGGTCGAGCAGGCGCGAGCGGAAGGCGTCGAGGTCGGCCGGGCGCTCGATGTTATCGAGTTCGCGGTAGAGGTTGATGCGTTCGCTTTCGCCGGGAACGTAATTGAAGGGGAAAAGGAGTTCGAGGTCGGTCTCGATGGTACATTCGAGCACGAATTGGTCTTTTTCGGCCGAAGAGAGCGAGTCATCGGCAGTGAGCGCGCCGGCGAACTCCTCGTTTTTCAGCTCGGTGACGGCTTCGCGCAGGATGCGCAGGTAGGCCTCATATCCGAGGTCGGCGATGAAGCCGCTCTGTTCGGCTCCGAGCAGATTTCCGGCTCCGCGGATGTCGAGGTCCTGCATGGCGATGTGTATGCCTGAGCCGAGGTCGCTGAAGCTCTCGATGGCCTGCAGGCGCCGGCGGGCGTTGGCCGGGAGCACTTCGTCGGGCGGCACGAAGAGATAGGCGAAGGCCTTGCGCTGCGAGCGGCCCACGCGTCCGCGCAGCTGATGCAGCTCGCTGAGGCCGAAGCGGTGGGCGTTGTTGATGAGGATAGTGTTGACGTTGGGCATATCTATGCCGCTCTCGACGATGGTGGTGCTCAGGAGCACGTCGTATTCGCCGGCGGCGAAGTCGACAATCGTCTTTTCGAGCCGTTCGGTGGGCATCTGACCGTGAGCGAGGGCGACGCGGGCGCCGGGCACGAGGCGGTGCACCATATTGTAGAGCTTGTCGAGGCCGTCGATGTGATTGTTGATGAAGAACACCTGACCGCCGCGCGCCATTTCGAAACTGATGGCCTCGGCCACAATGTCGTCGCTGATGGTCGAGACAGAAGTGACGATGGGCCGGCGGTTGGGCGGGGGAGTGTTGATAGACGACAGATCGCGTGCGCCCATAAGCGAGAACTGGAGGGTGCGCGGGATGGGGGTGGCAGAGAGGGTGAGGGTGTCGACGTTGGTTTTGAGCTGTTTGAGGCGTTCCTTGACGGCCACGCCGAATTTCTGCTCCTCGTCGATGACAAGGAGTCCGAGGTCGTGAAAGCTGACGCTCTTGCCGATGAGCTTGTGAGTGCCGATGATGATGTCGATCTTGCCGTCGGCGAGATCGGCAAGAATCTGCTTCACCTGTTTGGGCGAGCGTGCCCGGGAGAGATACTCCACGCGCACCGGGAAGTCGCGCAGACGCTCCGAGAATGTGCGGAAATGCTGATAAGCCAGCACTGTTGTGGGCACGAGCACGGCGGTCTGCTTGCCGTCGGCGGCGGCCTTGAAAGCTGCCCTGACGGCGATTTCCGTCTTGCCGAAACCTACGTCGCCGCACACCAGGCGGTCCATAGGCCGTGCGCTCTCCATATCGGCCCTGACGGCCTGCCATGCGGAGAGCTGGTCGGGCGTGTCCTCGTAGGCAAACGAAGCCTCGAGCTCCTGCTGGAGGTAACCTTCGGGCGAGAAAGCGTATCCCGGCTCGTCCTTACGGGCGGCGTAGAGACGTATGAGGTCGCGGGCGATGTCTTTGAGCTTCTGCTTGGTGCGGTCCTTGATGCGCTGCCACTGACCGCCGCCGAGACGGCTGATTTTGGGCGGCACGCCGTCCTTGCCGCGATATTTGGAGAGCTTGTGCAGGGCGTGGATGGGCACGAACACCAGGTCGCCGTCCTGGTAGATGAGCTTTACCATCTCCTGAGTGCAGCCGCCGATGTCGGTGCGCAGCAGGCCTCCGAAGCGGCCGATGCCGTGGTCGATGTGCACGATGTAGTCGCCGACGGAGATGGCCGAGAGCTCTTTGAGGCTCATGGCAATCTTGCCCGAGCGCGCTTTGTCGCTGCGCAGGGTGTATTTGTGGAACCGGTCGAAAATCTGATGGTCGGTGAAGAAGCAGATGCGGCTCTCGTGGTCGACAAACCCCTCGTGGAGCGTGCCGGCGACGGCGGTGAACGGTATGTTGTCGCCACGGTCGGCGAAAATGGCCCTGAGACGGTCGAACTGTCCCGGCTGGTCGCTGAGGATGCGGATGCTGTAGCCCTCGGAGATAAAGCGGGAGAGAGAGTCGGCTATGAGATCGAAATTCTTATGATAGATGCCCTGGGGCGAACAGTCGAAGTCGACAGAGGGAATGTCGGGTTTTCCGGCATCGTCGCCTGCGGCGGCCGTAAAGACAAAACGACGGAAAGAGGCGAAGCGTGAGGCGAAAGCCTCGGGGTCGACAACGTTGCTCATTGCGTCGGAGTCGCCCTCGCCGGCGATGAGAGCGCTGTCGGAAATCTTTTCGGAAGCGATGCCGCGTATGCGCCCGAGCAGGTAGTCGGGCGATGAGACGGCGAGCAGAGAGTCGGAGGGGATGAAGTCGAGCAACGAGACACCGCGTCCGGCTTGCTCCGAGATGTCGGATGTGACGGCCACGGAGTCGAGCTTCTCGACCGAGAGCTGAGTCTCGATGGAGAAAGTGCGTATCGAGTCCGGCTCGTCGCCGAAGAAATCGATGCGCAGCGGAAGCTCGTGAGAGTAGCCGAAGATATCGAGAATTGAGCCACGCACGGCAAACTGTCCCGGCTCGTAGACGTAGTCGGTCTCTGTGAAACCCTTGTCGCGGAGCCATTGCTGAGCCTTCGACAGGTCGGCCGCAACGCCCACGGCGAAAGAGAGCGACGAGTCGGAGAGCACAGCCGGAGGCGCCACCATTTCGGCCAGAGCCTCGGGGTAGGTGACCACGATGCGCGGAGCCTCAGGCGAGTGCCAGCGCGAAAGAGCCTCGGTGCGCAGGATGCGCGAGGGCTGGTCGGCTTGTCCGAACCTTATGTCGCGCTTGTAGCCCGAGGGGAAGAAAGCCACATCGGCCGGGCCGAGCAGGTGCGAGAGGTCGTTGTAGAGATATCCGGCCGAGTCGGCGTCGTCGGCAATCGCCACTACCGGCGATTTGCGGCGGGGCAATGCGGCCAGAAGCATGGCAGCCGATGAGCCGCACAGACGGTAGCCGCAGCTCACCTTGTGGCGCAGGAGCGCGGCGAGAGCCTTGGCCCTCGCCGGAGTGAAAAAGTCGGAAACTGATTGAGAAATCTGCTGCATAGCGAGATCAAGAAACCAGCTAAGTTAGCTAAAATAGCTAAGATAGCTGTTTTATTTTTCTTTTTGGGGGAGGAGCAGGGCGCGGTAGCGCTCGGGGTCGGAGAGCACGGCCGCGGCTTCGTCGATTTCGGTATCATAGCGCAAAGCGCGTCGCACGCAGTCGGCCTCGTCGTAGTAGCGCATCGAGATTTCCATATCGAGCATATCGATGATTTCCTTTTTGTTGAGGTCGAGTTCGCTCTTGAGGTCGAGATTGAGCGCCTGTTGGAGCGAATTGAGGATGGAGCCGACCGAGTCGTTGAGGTATCCCTCGCGTTTCACCATTTTGCGGAGTTCGTCAAGAGCGTCGCTGCTTACCGGACGGTATTTGTAATTTCTGTCGATGACGAAGCGCTTGAAGTCTTCATAAATCGAATCGCCGACGGTAAAATCAGATGCCGGAGCAATCTCCGGACCGTTGACGGCGCGGTAACGCGTGGCATAGTCCGAAGCCCAGAAATCGGTGAGCATAGTGTAGACGAGTGTAGTCATTTCCTTCTTTTTTGTGAGCACGTCGGGAGTGATGCCGCCGCCGTCGCGCACTTCGCGACCGGAGAGGGTGTGGTAGACGTGAGTGAGCGAGTCGGGGACGCGGGTGACGTTGCCGCGGGCGTCGCGGTGGCTGTAGTCGATAGCCTGGACGAGGCGTCCGGAAGGGATGTAGTAGCGGGCCACGGTGACTTTGAGGAGGCCGTCGTAGGGAATGGGTCTTGTGGTCTGCACCAGGCCTTTGCCGTAGCTGCGTGAGCCGGCGATGACGGCGCGGTCAAGGTCCTGCAATGCACCCGAAACGATTTCGGACGAAGAAGCGGTGCCCCCGTTGACCATGACGACCAGAGGCAGCTCGGTGTCGACGGGGCTCTGTGTGGTGCGGTAAATCTTCTCCTTGCCCTCCCGGTAGCGCGTGCGCACCACTTCGGTGCCTTTGGGCACGAAGAGCGAGACAATCTGTACGGCGCTTTCGAGCAGGCCTCCGCCGTTGTCGCGCAAGTCGAGCACGAGTCCGCGCAAGTCGGGATTCTTTTTAAGCTTGAGCAGAGCCTCGCGCACCTGCGGGGCGCTTTTCTCGCTGAAAGTGGAAAGAGAGATATAGCCGATGCCGCCCGGGAGCATACCGTAGTACGGCACCGGGTTGTTCTGAATTTTGCCTCGGGTGATGACGATGTCGAGGATGGAGTCGGCGACAAACGGACGCTGTACGGTGAGCCTGACCTTCGTGCCGGCCTGTCCGCGGAGCCGTTTGCTGGCGTCGGCGGTGGAGTAGCCCTTGGGAAGAGTGTCGCCGTCGATGGCCACGAGGATGTCGCCGTGCATCACGCCTGCCTCGCGCGATGGTGTGCCCGACCGGGGTTCGGAGAGCACCACGCGACCGTCGCGCTGAACGATTGTGCATCCGATGCCGGCATATTCGCCCGTGGAGATGGTGAGCAGCTCTTCGCGCTCGTCGTTGGGATAATACTCCGTGTAGGGGTCGATTTCGGAGAGCATATAGTCGATGGCGTTGCGTATCGACTTGCGGGCGTCGATAGAATCGACATAGTTGGTCTGCAGCTCCTTGTAGATGGAGTTGAAAATATTGAGATTCTGAGCGATTTCGGTCTTGTTGCTGCGGGCCTGAGCAAGGGCGGCCAGGCAAGCGGCCAGGATGGACAGAGAGACGAGAAATGAGCGTAAACGAGTCATTGATAAAGTGTTATAATACGACAAACAGCCCTCGGAAGCCATCAGTCGGCTCATCGGGGCGTAAACGACAGGCAAAGTTAAGAAAATTGCCCGAAACATCGTGCGCGTACAATGTTAATTAACCGTAAGAACGCGCCGGAGCGCGGCTGAGGGTGCGGCTGAGGTGCGGCTGAGAAAAAATATTTGCCGGAACGTGAAAAAATTATTAACTTTGCACGTTAAATAACGCCACATCAGTCATGATTGATAAGATAAACGCTCTAAAAGCTGAAATTGAAGCACTTACGGCCTCCACGGCAGCCGAGGTCGAGGAGCTTCGCATCAAATATCTGAGCAAAAAAGGACAAGTATCGTTGCTCTTCAACGATTTCCGCTCTGTGCCCGCAGAGCAGAAACGCGCGGTGGGACAAGCTCTCAACGAGCTAAAAAACCTTGCTACCGAACATATCAACGCCCTGCGCGAGGCCGTGACATCGTGCGCCGGCGACAGCGCCTGCATCGACCTCACCCGCACGGCCACTCCTCTTCCGCTGGGCACACGCCATCCGCTGTCGCTCGTGCGCGAAAAGATAATCGACATCTTCCGCAGCCTCGGATTTTCGGTTGCCGAAGGTCCCGAAATCGAAGACGACTGGCACGTGTTCGAGAGCCTTAACTTCGCTCCCGACCACCCCGCGCGCGACATGCAGGACACATTCTTCATCAACCGCACTCCCGACGTGCTGCTGCGCACCCACACCTCGTCGGTGCAGACACGTGTGATGGAAAGTCAGAAACCGCCCGTCCGCATCATCTGTCCCGGCCGCGTCTACCGCAACGAAGCCATCTCGGCCCGCGCACACTGCTTCTTCCATCAGGTTGAGGCGCTGTACGTTGACAAAAACGTGACTTTCGCCGACCTGCGTCAGACGCTCCTCTACTTCGCCCGCGAGATGTTCGGCCCCGAGATACAGATACGTCTGCGCCCGAGCTACTTCCCCTTCACCGAGCCATCGGCCGAAATGGACATCAGCTGCGACCTCTGCGGAGGCAAAGGCTGCTCTTTCTGCAAAGGCACCGGCTGGGTGGAGATACTCGGCTGCGGCATGGTAGACCCCGCCGTGCTGCGCTCATGCGGCATCGATCCCGAAGTCTATTCCGGATTCGCTCTCGGCATGGGCATCGAGCGCATAACCAACCTCAAATACCGCGTTAAAGACCTGCGTATGTTCTCCGAAAACGACGTGCGCTTCCTCAAAGAATTCACCTCGGCCCGCTGACCGTGCCCCGACCGCGCAAATGACCCTGAAAGAGCGATACGCCGCAGTGCTCGAAGCCTTCCGCCGCGAAATGCCCGTGGCCGAGACCGAGCTGCACTACGAATCGCCCTATCAATTGCTTGTGGCCGTGATTCTGTCGGCTCAATGCACCGACAAGCGTGTGAACCTCATCACTCCCGCGCTCTTCGAGGCCTATCCCTCGCCCGAGGCGCTGAGCCGGGCCACACAACAAGAAGTGTTCGGTTATATCCGTTCCTGCTCCTATCCCAACAACAAAGCCCGGTCACTGACCGAAATGGCGAAGATGCTCGTGTCGGAATTCGGCGGCGAAGTGCCCTCGACAATGGAAGAACTGCTGCGCCTGCCCGGCGTGGGACGCAAAACGGCCAACGTGATGCTGTCGGTGATATTCGACCGTCCGGCCATGGCCGTCGACACACACGTCTTCCGAGTGGCCGGGCGCATCGGACTCACCTACCGCTCGCGCACACCGCTGCAGACCGAGCAGACACTCGTGCGTCATATTCCCGAGGCCGATATACCGCGGGCCCACCACTGGCTCATTCTTCACGGCCGCTACGTGTGCAAGGCACGCCGGCCCGAATGTACGCGTTGCTTCCTTACCGAAGCCTGCCGATACTACGCGAACACTGCCAAAACAACTACAAAACCACAGCAAACGGCCAAACCGTAAAGCATAAAACATGAAACTCGACTCGTCAAAGCCCGTCGTGCAGCTTATGAAATATGCCATTGTGGGCAGCCTAAACACAATCCTGACACTGAGCGTGATATTTGTGTGCAACTCCTTTCTCGGCATCAACGACTACGTCTCGAACGCCATCGGCTACGTCTTAGGTTTTATCAACTCATTCCTGTGGAACAAAAACTGGGTGTTCCGCTCCTCCGGGTCCTACCGCAAAGAACTGATTCTATTCTTCGGCGGCTTCCTCCTCTGCTACGGACTGCAGCTGCTCGTGGTGTGGCTCATCAACAAATCATGGTTCGGAGAAGAAGAATTTGATTTCCACTACTTTGTGCTCTCCGGCTACGGCATCGCCACCCTTGTGGGCAACGTGGCTTACACCCTTTGCAACTTCCTTTATAACCGTCTGGTCACCTTTACGATGCGAGGCAGAAGCTAAGAGCCGGCTCTAAACGCCGGACAAACGCGCAATCCGCGTCGAAAACCTTCGGGAAAGCGATGCGGAATTTTTGTTGCAAAAAATTGCGAAAATGTTTGGAAATCTGAGAGATAATGCTTAACTTTGCAGTGCTTTTCAGAGCATCCTTGCGTCTAATTGCCGCTAAGATATTGAATGTCAGGCGGTAATGGGCGTTTTGGATGTGTGTGCAAGTGAAAGTTAAAAACAAAAGATATAGAAATAAAATTAACGCAAACCAAAAACTAAGATGCCTACTATTTCGCAATTAGTAAGAAAAGGACGTGTGGCACTCGAAGACAAGAGCAAGAGCCCCGCACTCGACAGCTGCCCCCAGCGTCGCGGCGTGTGCGTGCGTGTCTACACCACCACTCCCAAAAAGCCTAACTCGGCAATGCGCAAAGTTGCGCGTGTACGTCTCACCAATGGTAAGGAGGTCAACTCCTATATTCCCGGCGAAGGCCACAACCTGCAGGAGCACTCGATCGTGCTCGTTCGCGGCGGTCGTGTAAAAGACCTCCCCGGTGTGCGCTACCATATCGTGCGCGGCACGCTCGATACATCAGGTGTGAAAGACCGCACCCAGCGCCGCTCGAAATATGGCGCCAAACGTCCCAAGGCCGGTGCTGCCAAGAAGTAATCCTCTCGCGCAGAGGGTGAAGCTATTCACCAAAGCACCACGAGATTATCTCACCAACAAAAGTTAAACTCGTTTTTGTATTCCTTGATCGCGGAAACCACCGGCTGAGTAAGCCTCCCGCGCCAAAAAACCTGGGCAATAGAGCCCGAAGGCGCCCGAGACTGAAGAAAGACAAAGCAACAAGCAGCCAAGCAATCAAAAACACAACGCTCAACAAATCAAATGAGAAAGGCAAAGCCTAAGAAACGCATCGTTCTGCCCGATCCCGTATTCAACGATGTCAGAGTGTCAAAGTTCGTGAACCATCTGATGTACGATGGCAAGAAAAACACAGCTTACACCATCTTCTACAACGCTCTCGAAACAGTAAAAGCCAAACTTCCCAACGAAGAGCTCTCCGCTCTCGATATCTGGAAAAAAGCGCTTGAGAACGTTACTCCCCAGGTCGAAGTGAAATCACGCCGTATCGGCGGCGCAACATTCCAGGTGCCCACCGAAATCCGTCCCGACCGCAAGGAATCTATATCAATGAAAAATCTTATCATCTACGCCCGCAAACGCGGCGGCAAGACTATGGCTGAAAAGCTCGCTGCCGAAATAGTAGACGCGTTCAACAACCAAGGCGGCGCGTTCAAGCGCAAAGAAGACATGCACAAGATGGCAGAAGCCAACCGCGCATTCGCTCACTTCCGCTTCTAATTTCATTGATTAATTCCATACATATAATATAATGGCAAAATCAGACGAACAATTAAAATACACCCGCAACATCGGCATCATGGCTCACATCGATGCCGGTAAAACCACAACTTCGGAGCGTATCCTCTTCTACACCGGCCTCACCCACAAAATCGGTGAAGTACACGACGGTGCAGCCACTATGGACTGGATGGAGCAAGAGCAGGAGCGTGGTATCACCATCACATCGGCCGCTACAACAGCATTCTGGAAATACAACGATGAGAAATTCAAAATCAACCTCATCGACACTCCCGGACACGTCGATTTCACTGTCGAAGTAGAGCGCTCGCTGCGCGTGCTCGACGGTGCTGTCGCAGCTTTCTGCGCCGTAGGTGGCGTAGAGCCCCAGTCGGAGACCGTATGGCGTCAGGCTGAAAAATACAACGTGCCCCGTATGGGTTACGTCAACAAGATGGACCGCTCGGGTGCAAACTTCTTCGAAGTAGTGCGTCAGGTGCGCGAAGTGCTCGGCGCCAACCCCTGTCCCATTCAGATACCTATCGGAGCCGAAGAAACATTCAAAGGCGTAGTCGACCTTATCAAGATGAAAGCCATCTTCTGGCACGACGAAACCATGGGCGCTGACTACGAAGTTGACGAAATCCCCGCCAACCTCGTGGACGAAGCCAACGAATGGCGCGAAAAAATGCTTGAGAACATCGCCACATTCGACGACGACCTCATGGCCAAATACTTCGACGACCCCTCTACCATCACCGAAGAGGAAATCAAACGCGCCCTGCGCAACGCCACAATCAAAATGGAGATTGTGCCCATGATTTGCGGCTCGTCGTTCAAGAACAAAGGCGTGCAGTGCCTGCTCGACGCCGTTTGCGCTTATCTTCCCAGCCCCCTCGACATCGGTGCTGTGGAAGGCTATGTGCCCGGCAACCCCGATGAAGTCATCACCCGCGAGCCCTCATCCGACGCTCCCATGTGCGCCCTCGCCTTCAAGATTGCAACCGACCCCTACGTAGGCCGTCTCTGCTTCTTCCGCGTTTACTCGGGCGACGTAGTAGCCGGATCGTATGTGCTCAACTCACGCTCAGGCAAAAAAGAGCGCATCTCGCGTCTGTTCCAGATGCACTCCAACAAACAGAACCCCAAAGAGGCCATCGCCTGCGGCGATATCGGCGCCGGCGTAGGCTTCAAGGATATCCGCACCGGCGACACACTCTGCGCTGAAGACGCTCCCATCGTGCTCGAAGCCATGGAGTTCCCCGATCCCGTTATCGGTATCGCCGTCGAGCCCAAGACTCAGAAAGACCTTGACAAACTCGGCGTCGGCCTCCAGAAACTCGCCGAAGAAGACCCAACCTTCCGCGTTCAGACCAACGAAGAGACCGGACAGACCATCATCTCCGGTATGGGCGAGCTTCACCTCGACATCATCATCGACCGTCTCAAACGCGAGTTCAAAGTCGAGTGCAACCAGGGCCGTCCGCAGGTTACATACAAAGAAGCCATCACCAAACCTGTCGAACTCCGCGAGGTGTTCAAGAAACAGACCGGTGGCCGCGGTAAATTTGCCGACATCATCGTGCGCGTCGAGCCTGTCGACGAAGACTTTGAAGGCAATCTGCAGTTTGTTGACGAAGTCAAAGGCGGCAACATTCCCAAAGAGTTCATTCCCTCGATTCAGAAAGGTTTCACCAACGCGATGAAAAACGGCGTGCTCGCCGGCTTCCCCGTAGAGCACCTCAAAGTCACTGTCATCGACGGTTCGTTCCACCCGGTCGACTCCGATCAGCTCTCCTTCGAGCTCTGCGCAATCCAGGCTTTCAAGAAAGCATCCGAAAAAGCCGGACCCGTGCTCATGGAGCCCATCATGAAGATCGAAGTAGTCACCCCCGAAGAGTCGATGGGCGACGTCATATCCGACCTCAACAAGCGCCGTGGTCAGGTAGAAGGCATGGAAACATCACGCTCCGGCGCCCGAGTGGTAAAAGCAAAAGCTCCTCTGGCCGAAATGTTCGGTTACGTGACAGCTCTGCGCACCATCACATCCGGCCGTGCCACATCCACAATGTCATTCTCACACTACGCCGAAGTTTCGACATCAATCGCACGCAACGTACTCACAGAGTGCCAGGGACGTGTCGACCTGCTCAAATAAAAATAAACAAAACACAATATGAGTCAAAAAATCCGCATCAAACTCAAATCTTACGATCACAGCCTCGTAGACAAATCGGCCGAGAAGATCGTCAAGACAGTGAAGGCAACCGGTGCAGTCATCTCAGGCCCCATCCCCCTGCCCACTCACAAAAGAATTTTTACAGTCAACCGCTCGACGTTCGTAAACAAAAAATCACGCGAACAGTTCCAGCTCTCAGCGTTCAAACGCCTCATCGACATCTACAACTCGACAGCCAAAACCGTCGATGCCCTGATGAAACTCGAGCTCCCCAGCGGCGTAGAAGTAGAGATCAAAGTGTAATACCCCTCCACAAACACAAACTCAGAGACCCCGCCTCCCGGGGCGGGGACACTCCGAAACAATAAATAAACAAACAAACCAAACAAAAAAGAAATGCCAGGATTAATTGGAAAAAAAATCGGAATGACATCCGTTTTCAGTGCCGACGGTAAAAACGTACCGTGCACTGTTATCGAAGTAGGTCCTTGCGTGGTTACACAAATCAAAACCGTAGAAAAAGACGGTTACGAAGCCCTTCAGCTCGGCTTCGAAGAGCAGAAAGAAAAACACTGCACTCAGCCCGAGCTCGGACACTTCAAAGCAGCAGGTGTGACCCCCAAGCGCCACTTGGCCGAGTTCAGCGGGTTTGAAACAACCTACGCCTTAGGCGACCAAATCGGCGTTGACCTCTTCTCAGAGGCAGACTTCGTCGATGTAGTCGGCACCAGCAAAGGTAAAGGCTACCAAGGTGTAGTAAAACGCCACGGATTCGGCGGTGTGGGCCAGACCACACACGGCCAGCACAACCGTCTGCGCGCTCCCGGTTCGATCGGCGCCTGCTCCTACCCCGCAAAAGTATTCAAAGGTATGCGCATGGCCGGCCAGATGGGCAACGCCCGCGTGACCGTGCAAAACCTTCAGGTAATCAAAGTTATCCCCGAACACAACCTCCTCATGATCAAGGGCTCAATCCCCGGTTCAAAAGGTTCAATCGTTTTAATTGAGAAATAATATGGAACTCGCAATCTTAAACCAAAAAGGCCAGGACACAGGCCGCAAAGCCGTGCTCAGTGACACCGTCTTCGGTATCACACCCAACGAGAACGCCGTATATCTCGATGTAAAACAATACCTCGCCAACCAGCGTCAGGGCACACACAAATCAAAGGAACGCAGCGAAATCTCCGGATCTACCCGCAAGCTCCACAAACAAAAAGGCGGCGGCGGCGCACGTATCGGCGACATCAACTCACCCCTGCTCTCCGGCGGTGCACGCGTCTTCGGTCCCCGTCCCCGCGACTATCGCTTCAAGCTCAACAAAAAGCTCAAAGACCTCGCACGTCGCTCGGCATGGTCGGTAAAAGCAGCCGATGGCCAGATACTTGTCGTTGACAGCATCAGCCTCGATGCACCCAAAACCAAACAGTATCTGCAGATGGCAGCCGACCTCAAGCTCACCGACAAAAAAGTGCTCTTTGTGCTCAGTGAGAAAAACGAAAACCTCTATCTGGCTATGCGCAACGTGCCCGGTGTGCAGATTATCAACGCAATCGACATCAACACCTACGCTATCCTTAACAACAGCGCTATCGTAATCACCGAAGGCGCCCTCGAGGTTATCAATAACAAATAAAGCTAACGGAGAACTTCACTATGGACATCCAAATCAAACCTATCGTGACCGAAAAGGCCACCCGCGACACAGAGAAGACCGGAGTCTACACTTTCCGCGTTTCTCCCGAAGCCAACAAATATCAAATCAAAGACCTTGTCGAGAAAATCTACGGGGTCAATGTAAAATCAGTCAACACCGCCAACATGCGCGCAAACCGCAAGCAGCGCTGGACCAAATCAGGCCTGCTGCGCGGCACCACCGCACGCTGGAAAAAAGCCTATGTCACCGTGGCAGAAGGCCAGACAATCGACTTCTTTAGCAACATCTGATAACAATGGCAGTAAGAAAATTCAAACCCACCACTCCCGGTCAAAGACACAAAATTATCGGCGTATTCAAAGGTACGATCACTGCTACTAAGCCGGAAAAATCTCTTACCGTCGGCAAACGTGCCTCCGGAGGCCGCAACTCCGAAGGACACCTCACCGCTCGTTACCTTGGCGGTGGCCACAAACGCAAATACCGCGTCATAGACTTTAAGAGAAACAAAGACGGAGTGCCCGCTGTAGTAAAATCAATCGAGTACGATCCCAACCGCTCGGCTCGCATTGCACTTCTTTACTACGCCGACGGCGTAAAAACCTACATCATCGCCCCCAACGGTCTCGAAGTAGGTGCAACCCTTCTCTCCGGCAGCGAAGCAGCCCCCGAAATCGGCAACGCTCTGCCCCTGAGCAACATCCCCGTCGGTACAGTTATCCACAACATCGAGATGCGCCCCGGCCAGGGAGCAATGATTGCACGCTCGGCCGGCACCTTCGCTCAGATTGTGTCACGCGAAGGCGATTACGCAATTATCAAACTTCCTTCCGGAGAAACCCGCAAAATCCTTGCCGCATGCAAAGCCACAGTAGGCGTTGTAGGCAACTCCGAGCACTCGCTCGAGCAGAGCGGTAAAGCAGGCCGCAGCCGCTGGCTCGGTCGCCGCCCCCACAACCGCGGTGTAGTTATGAACCCTGTAGATCACCCCATGGGTGGTGGCGAAGGCCGCGCTTCCGGTGGTCATCCCCGTTCACGCAAAGGCCTCTACTCAAAAGGTCTCAAGACACGTGCTCCGAAGAAACACTCATCGAAGTACATTATCGAAAGAAGGAAAAAGTAACAGAATAATTGAGTAATATCATATGAGTCGTTCACTAAAAAAAGGACCCTTCATCAGCGTAAAACTCGAAAAAAAAGTAGCTGACATGGAAGCCTCCGGCAAAAAATCAGTCATCAAGACCTGGAGCCGTGCATCCATGATTGCCCCTGAATTCGTCGGTCACACATTCGCAGTGCACAACGGCAACAAATTCATCCCCGTATACGTCACCGAAAACATGGTCGGCCACAAACTCGGCGAATTTGCCCCCACACGCACATTCCGCGGCCACGCCGGCAACAAGAAAAAATAATCAGGGACACTAAACAACACAAAAAAAAGAAATTACTACAATGGGTAAAAGAAAAAGAATAGCAGCCGACGCGATGAAAGAAGAGCGCAGCGAAATAGCTTTCGCAAAACTCACCAACGTGCCCTCATCGCCCCGCAAAATGCGTCTGGTCGCCGACATGGTCCGTGGCCAGGAAGTGTTCCGTGCCCTCGGTATCCTTAAATTCTCCAATAAAGAAGCTGCCGCACGTCTGGAGAAGCTTCTCCGCTCAGCCGTTGCCAACTGGGAAGCCAAAAACGAAGCAAAAGCCGAATCAGGCATGCTCTATATCTCCACAATCTACGTCAACCCCGCGCCCATGCTCAAACGTCTTCGCCCCGCCCCCCAGGGCCGCGGCTACCGTATCCGCAAACGCGCCAACCACGTTACCCTCATCGTTGACACAATCGACAGCAAAAAAAATCAGGACTAAGACATGGGACAAAAAGTTAATCCAATAAGCAATCGCCTCGGCATCATCCGCGGCTGGGACTCCAACTGGTTCGGCGGTCGCAAATACGGCGACACCATCCTCGAAGACTCCAAATTGCGCAAATACCTCAATGTGCGTCTGGCCAAGTGCAGCGTTTCACGCATCGTCATCGAGCGCACTCTCAAGCTCATCACCATCACCGTGTGCACCTCACGCCCCGGTCTGATTATAGGCAAGGGAGGTCAGGACGTCGAGAAGCTCAAAGAAGAGCTCCACAAAATCACCGACAAAGACGTGCAGATCAACGTCTATGAAGTAAAACGCCCCGAGCTCGACGCTGAAATAGTGGCATCGACCATCGCCCGCCAGATCGAAGGCAAAGTTGCCTACCGCCGCGCCGTGAAAATGGCTGTCGCATCCACCATGCGCGCAGGAGCCGAAGGCATCAAGGTGCAGGTAGCCGGCCGCCTCAACGGCGCCGAAATGGCCCGCTCCGAAATGTTCAAAGAAGGACGCACTCCTCTGCACACACTCCGTGCCGACATCGATTACGCTCTCGTCGAAGCCCACACCAAAGTAGGCGTAGTAGGCGTAAAAGTATGGATCTGCCGCGGTGAAGTCTACGGCAAACGCGATCTCGCACCCCAGTTCACCAACCAGAAAGAAAACCGCCCTTCCTCCGGCGCACCCCGCCGCGGCGGCTTCCGCAGAGCCAAAAATAACCGATAACAACTAAAAAGGCAAAATCAACATGCTACAACCAAAGAAAACCAAATTTCGCCGTCAGCAGAAAGGCCGCATGAAAGGCAACGCCCAGCGCGGCAATCAGCTTGCCTTTGGCTCATTCGGCATCAAGACCCTCGAATCCAAATGGATCACCGGTCGCCAGATCGAAGCCGCCCGTATCGCAGTCACACGTTATATGCAGCGCCAGGGTCAAATCTGGATCCGCATCTTCCCCGATAAGCCCATCACCAAAAAACCCGCCGAAGTGCGTATGGGTAAAGGTAAAGGTAACCCCGAAGGATATGTCGCTCCCGTTACTCCCGGACGCATCATCATCGAAGTCGAAGGCGTGAGCTACGATATCGCAAAAGAAGCACTCCGCCTTGCTGCGCAGAAACTCCCTGTAATCACCAAATTTGTCGTAGCACGCGACTACGATCCCACCCAAAACGTGTAAGCAATGAAAAAAGACGAAATCAAAGAGCTTAGCACAGCCGATCTCAAAGAGCACCTCGCTCAAATGGAGAAAGAATATCGCCAGCAGAAGATCAACCACGCAATCACCCCGCTCGACAATCCCGCCAAAATCACTGCCGACCGTAAAATGATTGCACGCGTCAAAACAGAGCTCCGTCAGCGCCAGCTCAACCAAAAATAATCCCGCAGAAATGGAAGAAAAACGTAACCTCAGAAAAGAGCGCATCGGAGTAGTATCCTCCAACAAAGGCGACAAAACAATCACCGTCACCGTAAAATGGAAAGAGAAACACCCCATCTACGGAAAATTCGTCAACAAAACTAAAAAATACCACGCACACGACGAAAACAACGAGTGCTCGGTAGGCGATACCGTACGTCTGATGGAGACCCGTCCCCTCTCCAAAACCAAAAGATGGCGCTTAGTAGAAATCATCGAAAAAGTTAAATAACAATGATACAAACCGAAACCCGACTCAACGTAGCCGACAACTCAGGCGCAAAAGAAGTGCTCTGCATCCATGTGCTCGGAGGCACCGGACGCCGCTACGCTACTGTGGGCGACATCATCGTTGTCACAGTAAAGAGCGTTATCCCCGGCACCGACCTCAAGAAAGGTACAGTATCTAAAGCCGTCGTCGTACGCACCAAAAAAGAAATCCGCCGTCCCGACGGGTCATATATCCGCTTCGACGACAATGCCTGCGTGCTGCTCAACCCCTCAGGTGAGCTCCGCGGCACACGTATCTTCGGCCCGGTGGCCCGCGAGCTTCGTGCCGCAAACATGAAAATCGTTTCGCTTGCACCCGAAGTACTCTAATCCACTCAAAAACTCAAATCAACAATGAGCAAAATATTAATCAAAAAAGACGACATCGTCTACGTTCTCTCCGGTGAAGACCGCGGTAAAAAAGGCCGCGTGCTCTCCGTAGACCGCAAAAAAGGCCGTGCCATTGTCGAAGGTATCAACATCGTCACAAAGGCAATGAAACCCAATGCACGTCATCCCCAGGGCGGTCTTGTAAAAATGGAAGCACCCATCCTCGTGTGCAAGCTCGCACTGCTCGACCCCAAGAGCGGCAAGCCCACACGCGTCGGCACCCGCATCGAAGAAGGCAAAAAAGTACGTTACTCAAAAAAATCCGGCGAGGAAATTAAATAATGAGCACTACAGAAATCAAAAAGGACTATAAGGAGCGCATCGTTCCCGCCCTTACAAAAGAATTCGGCTACACTACACCCATGCAGGTGCCCAAGCTGAAAAAAATCGTGATCAACCAAGGTCTCGGCGCTGCCACACAAGATAAAAAAATCATCGACAACGCCATAGCCGAGCTTACAGCCATCACCGGACAGAAAGCAGTGGCCACACTCTCCCGCAAAGATATCTCAAACTTCAAGCTCCGTAAAAAAATGCCTGTGGGCGCAATGGTTACCCTTCGCCGCGAGCGCATGTACGAGTTCCTTGAGCGTCTGGTGCGCGTGGCTCTTCCCCGTATCCGCGACTTCAAAGGCATCGAAGGCAAGCTCGACGGACGCGGCAACTACACCCTCGGCATCACCGAGCAAATCATCTTCCCCGAAATCAACATCGACAACATCAGCAAGCTGATGGGTATGAACATCACCTTCGTAACCAGCGCCAACACCGACGCCGAAGGATATGAGCTCCTCCGCCAGTTCGGCTTGCCCTTCAAAAACGCCAAAAAATAAACACTACAGCACATGGCAAAAGAATCAATGAAGGCCCGTGAGGTCAAAAGAGCCAAACTCGTAGACAAATACGCCAAACGCAAAGCCGCACTCAAAGAAGCTGCACGTCAGGCAGCCAAAAACGGCGAAGACGCCTACGAGATCTTCCAGCAGCTCCAGAAACTTCCCAAAAACGCCTCAAAAGTGCGTCTGCATAACCGCTGCACGATCACCGGCCGCCCCAAAGGCTATATGCGCCAATTCGGCCTCTCCCGTATCCAATTCCGCGAGATGGCCTCAGCCGGCCTCATCCCCGGCGTAAAGAAAGCAAGCTGGTAATAACCCGTACTGCTCTCTTTAATCTTAATATTAAATATTGTTGGGACCGACCCAATTAATTTAACCAAACACAAAAATGACTGACCCAATTGCAGATTATCTGACAAGATTGAGGAATGCAATCAAAGCCAACCATCGCGTGGTGGAAATCCCCGCTTCAAACCTCAAAAAAGAAATCACAAAGATTCTCTTTGAGCAAGGCTACATCCTCAACTACAAATTCATCGAGAGCGAGACCCCTGCAGGCAACATCAAAATCGCCCTCAAATACAATCCCCAAGATCACGTCAACGCAATCAAAGGCCTCAAACGCGTATCGCGTCCCGGCCTGCGCCAGTACACCGGCTACAAAGACATGCCCCGCGTGCTCAACGGCCTCGGCATCGCAATCCTCTCAACCAGCCACGGCGTGATGACAAACAAAAAAGCCGCCGAAATGAAAATCGGCGGTGAAGTGCTCTGCTACGTTTACTAATCCTTAAACACCATCTCAACATGTCAAGAATAGGAAAAGCTCCCATCACAATACCCGCCGGAGTGACAGTGAACGTCGACGAAGCCAACCACACTATCACCGTAAAAGGCCCCAAAGGTGAACTCAAACAAACCTATAACCCTGACCTCACAGTCACCGTCGAAGACGGCCACATCCATGTGACACGTCCCTCCGACGATATCGAGCACCGCTCGCAGCACGGTCTCTATCGCGCTCTCATCCACAACATGGTAGTGGGCGTGTCGGAAGGTTACAAGAAAGAACTCGAATTAGTCGGCGTAGGCTACCGCGCGGCAGCAACAGGCCAGGTGCTTGAGCTCGCGTTAGGCTACTCACACGCAATATACCTCCAGCTTCCGCCCGAAGTTAAGGTCGAAGCCAAGAGCGAACGCAACAAAAATCCCCTCATCATCCTTCAGAGCGACGACAAGCAGCTCCTTGGACAAGTTTGCGCCAAAATCCGCTCATTCCGCAAACCTGAACCCTACAAAGGCAAAGGTATCAAGTTTGTAGGCGAGGAAATCCGTCGCAAATCAGGCAAATCAGCAAGTGCCAAATAAATAAACACTCATTAGCTATGTTTTCCAAGAAAGAAAGAAGAAACAAAATAAAGGCCCGCATCCGCGGACGCCTCTCCGGCACAGCTGCACGTCCCCGTCTCACTGTGTTCCGCTCAAATAAAGAAATCTACGCACAGCTCGTCGACGACGACAAAGCCGTGACACTGGCAAGCGCATCGTCGCGCGGCATCGAAGAAGGCACCAAAACCGAAATCGCAGCCAAAGTTGGCGAAGCTATCGCAAAAAAAGCCATCGAGCAAGGCCTCACCGAAGTGGTTTTCGACCGCAACGGATACCTTTTCCATGGCAGAGTAAAATCACTGGCCGATGCCGCACGCAACGGCGGACTTAAATTCTAAACGATATGGTAAGAAAAAACAATAGAGTAAAGTCAACCACCGACATCGAGCTCAAGGATCGTCTGGTAGCCATCAACCGTGTTACCAAAGTAACAAAAGGCGGCCGCACATTCACCTTCGCAGCCATCGTAGTCGTAGGTAACGAAAACGGCATCATCGGCTGGGGTCTCGGCAAAGCCAACGAAGTACAGGCAGCCATCGCCAAAGGCGTAGAAGCCGCTAAAAAGAATCTCATTCAGGTGCCCGTGCACAACGGCACCATTCCCCACGAGCAGGAAGCCAAATTCGGCGGCTCACGCGTGATACTCCGTCCCGCATCCCACGGTACCGGTGTCAAGGCCGGCGGCGCTATGCGTGCCGTGCTCGAAAGCGTAGGCATCCACGACGTGCTCGCAAAAAGCAAAGGCTCGTCCAACCCTCACAACCTTGTGAAGGCTACAATCGAAGCCCTCAGCGAAATGCGCTCGCCCGCCGAAATCGCAGCTCTGCGCGGCATTTCTATCGACAAAGTGTTCAACGGTTAATTCCCCCTGCTCACACTATGGCACAGATTAAAATCAAACAAATAAAGAGCCGCATCAACTGTCCGGCAGTGCAAAAACGCACTCTCGACGCGCTCGGCCTCAAGAAAATGAACCACACTGTGGTCAAAGAAGACACCCCCTCGGTGCTCGGAATGATTAAAAAAGTGCACCACCTGGTGCAAGTTACTAACGCTTAACTGCACTCACGACAATGGATTTAAGTAATCTCCAGCCGGCTCCCGGCTCTGTAAAATCAAAGACCCGCATCGGTCGCGGTGCAGGTTCCGGCAAAGGCGGCACATCAACCCGCGGCCATAAAGGCGCAAAATCGCGCTCCGGCTACTCAAAGAAGATCGGTTTCGAAGGCGGTCAGATGCCTCTGCAGCGCCGTCTCCCCAAATTCGGTTTCAAACCTCTGAGCCGCACTGTATACCGCGCCATCAACCTTGATGACCTTCAGGAAATAGCTACGGCCAAAAATCTTACCAAAATCGGCCGTCAGGAGCTCATTGAAGCCGGCCGCATCAGCAGAAAGCACCTGGTAAAGGTCCTTGCAAAAGGCGTCCTCACCACTGCTCTCACCGTCGAAGCTAACGCATTCTCAAAAACCGCACAGGAAGCAATTGAGAAAGCAGGCGGCAGCGTAATCAAATTATAATCAGCCAAAATGAGTTTTGTTCAAACCCTAAAAAACATCTGGACCATTCAGGAGCTGCGCCAGCGCCTGCTCATCACCCTGGCCTTGGTGTTCATCTATCGATTAGGTTGCTACGTGGTGCTCCCCGGAGTATCACCCGCAGCCATCGATGCGCTCACCAACTTTACCAACAAGACAGGTATGATGCAGCTTCTGGATATGTTCTCAGGCGGTGCATTCTCTCAGGCGTCGATTTTCGCCTTAGGTATTATGCCCTACATCACCGCCTCGATCGTGATCCAGCTCCTTGGCATGGTGCTCCCCTCGTTCCAGAAAATGCAGCGCGAGGGGGAAAGCGGACGTCAGAAAATCAACCAGTACACCCGCTACCTCACCGTCGCCATCCTCCTTCTCCAGGCTCCCGCCTATCTGGCCAACCTCCAGTATCAGGTGATCAGCGCATCCAATGGCGCCGTAGCAGCGTTCGGTTTCTGGACCAACGTCTACCTCACCATTATTCTCACCGCAGGCTCAATGTTCATCATGTGGCTCGGTGAGCGCATCACCGACCGAGGCATCGGCAACGGTATCTCCTTCATCATCCTTGTAGGTATCATCGCCCGACTCCCGGGAGCGTTCCTTTACGAAATCACTTCCCGTCTGCCCGGCTCCACCGGCGGACAGGGTGGTCTTGTAATGTTCATCATCGAGATTGTCCTCCTCTTCGCTGTCACCATCGGCGCAGTGCTGCTGGTACAAGGCACACGCAAAGTGCCCGTGCAGTATGCCAAGAGCGTGGTGGGCAACCGCCAGTATGGCGGCGTGCGCCAGTACATCCCCCTCAAGGTCAATGCAGCCGGTGTAATGCCCATCATCTTCGCCCAGGCCATCATGTTTATCCCCATCACTCTGGCAGGATTCGGCGCCAAAGGCGAGAGCACAGGATTTCTTCATGCATTCTCCGACATCAACGGCTTCTGGTACAACTTTGTCTTCTTCCTGATGATCGTAGCCTTCACCTACTTCTACACAGCCATCACCGTGCGTCCCACCCAGATGGCCGAAGACATGAAGCGCAACAACGGTTTCATCCCCGGAGTCAAACCCGGCAAGAAGACAGCCGAATACCTCGACACCATCATGTCGCGCATCACACTTCCCGGTTCAATCTTCCTCGGCGTCGTAGCCATACTCCCCGCTTTTGCCCGCTTCTTCGGCATCAGCCAGAATTTTGCCCAGTTCTTCGGCGGCACATCTCTGCTGATTATGGTGGGCGTTGTGCTCGACACCCTCCAGCAGATCGAATCACACCTGATGATGCACCACTACGACGGCCTGATGAAAGACGGCAAAATCAAAGGCCGTACCACCGGTTCAGCTTACTAACGACAACGGAACGTCAATCTCGATATCGATGATTTATCTCAAGACACCACAGCAAATCGAGCAAATGCGCCCCGCATGCGAGCTAATCTCCCGCCTAATGGGAGAGCTCGCGTCGCTGGTGGCCCCGGGCATCACCACACGCCGTCTCGACAACGTGGCCCGCGAATACATACTCGACAACGGCGGCAAGCCCGCCTGTCTGGGCTACGGCGGATTCCCCGCCACCCTATGTATCGAAGTCAACGAGACCATCGTACACGGATTCCCTTCAGGATACGTGCTCCGCGAAGGCGACATCATCGGCATCGACACAGTGGTAGAAAAAGACGGCTTCATGGGCGATATGTGCTACACATTCCCCGTAGGAGAAGTCGACGAAAAGACTCTCGCACTGCTGCGCACGACCAAAGAGTCGCTACAGGTGGGCATCGACCACTGCGTGGCCGGAGGCCGGATCGGCGACATCGCATCGGCTATCCAGCAATACTGCGAGAAACGCGGCTACAGCGTGGTGCGTGAAATGTGCGGCCACGGCATCGGACGCAAAATGCACGAAGACCCCGAAGTGCCGAACTACGGACGCCCCGGCACCGGAGTGCTCATCAAAAACGGCATGGTCATCTGCATCGAGCCCATGATCAACCTCGGCAGCCGAAACATTGTGATCGAACCCGACGGCTGGCAATGCCGCACACGCGACCGCAAGCCATCCGCTCACTACGAACACACCGTAGCCATCCACGATGACCGCACCGAACCACTCACCACTTTCGCCTACATAAAAGAAAACTTCAAAGGCCAGTACATTTAAACAACCCAATCCCAAAAATGGCAAAACAGACAGCAATCGAACAAGACGGCACCATCGTCGAAGCCCTCTCAAACGCAATGTTTCGCGTAGAACTCGAGAACGGCCACGAAATCACAGCCCACATCTCCGGCAAGATGCGCATGCATTACATCAAGATACTCCCCGGCGATAAGGTGCGTGTCGAGATGTCGCCCTACGATCTGTCGAAAGGGCGAATAGCTTTCCGTTACAAATAACAAATCTAACAAAATTACAATACTAAAAGAAATGAAAGTAAGAGCATCCGTAAAAAAACGCACTCCGGACAGCAAAATCGTGCGTCGTAAAGGCCGCCTTTACGTAATCAACAAAAAGAACCCCAAACTTAAACAACGTCAAGGATAACGTCCTGTTATCACGAACACTTAACTTCGTCAATACAACATGGCAATACGTATAGTGGGAGTTGACCTCCCCCAGAACAAAAGAGGTGAAATAGCCTTGACATATATCTTCGGCATCGGCCGCAGTGCAGCCAAAACAATCCTTAACAAAGCCGGCGTAGACGTCAATATCAAAGTCAAAGACTGGACCGACGCCCAGGCAGCCGCCGTGCGCGAAGTCATCTCCAACGACTACAAAGTCGAAGGCGACCTCCGCTCGGAAATCCAGCTCAACATCAAACGCCTGATGGATATCGGTTGCTATCGTGGCATCCGTCACCGTATCGGTCTCCCCGTGCGCGGTCAATCAACCAAAAACAACGCCCGCACCCGCAAAGGCCGCAAGAAAACAGTCGCAAACAAAAAGAAAGCTACAAAATAAAGTAATATGGCAAAAAAAACAGTTGCAGCAAAGAAGAGAAACGTCAAAGTCAGCGCAGAAGGCCAGCTCCACGTTCACTCATCTTTTAACAATATCATTGTGTGCTTAGCCAACAGCGAAGGCCAGGTTATCTCATGGTCAAGCGCCGGCAAAATGGGCTTCCGTGGCTCAAAAAAGAATACACCCTACGCTGCCCAGATGGCAGCTCAGGACTGCGCAAAAATCGCATACGATCTCGGACTGCGCAAAGTAAAAGCTTACGTTAAAGGTCCCGGCAACGGTCGTGAGTCAGCTATCCGCACCGTACACGGCGCAGGCATCGAAGTAGTCGAAATCATCGACGTTACACCCCTGCCCCACAACGGATGCCGTCCTCCCAAACGTCGTCGCGTATAACAATCTCATAGCCCGGCTGTGCCACAAACGGCACACCGGGAAGAGAAACCTTACAATCAAATCTTTTAGTTAGATCAACCCAATCAGCATCTTAGCGCAAGAAACAACAGCAGGCAAAGGCGCCGACATTGTCACCTTCAAGTGAAATAAGACCATAACACACATCACCTCTCTATGGTCGCGGCTGCACTCAAAGTGATAAATCACGCCCCGGCAGGCTTCAGAAACACAACCGGCCCTCACGGCTGGCGCGCGATGCACAAAAATATCAAACACAAATGGCAAGATACATAGGTCCAAAGACCAAAATTGCACGCCGCTTCGGCGAACCTATCTTCGGCCCCGATAAAGTTCTCCAAAAACGCAACTTCCCCCCGGGCCAGCACGGAGCCAACAAACGCCGCAAAACATCCGAGTACGGCGTACAGCTGCGTGAAAAACAAAAAGCAAAATACACCTACGGTGTGCTCGAGCGTCAGTTCCGCAATCTCTTCGAGAAAGCTTCGCGCATGAAAGGCACAACCGGTGAAATCCTTCTGCAGCTCCTCGAGTCGCGTCTCGACAACATTGTATTCCGTCTCGGCATTGCACCCACACGTGCAGCTGCCCGTCAACTTGTGCTCCACCGTCACGTCACCGTCAACGGCAAGGTTGTGGGCATCCCCTCCTTCCATGTCACCCCAGGCGACATCGTAGGCGTGCGCGAGCGCTCCAAGTCACTCGAAGTGATTGCCGACGCCCTCGCCGGATTCAACCACAGCAAATACCCCTGGATCGAATGGGACGAAACAGCAAAGGCAGGTAAATATCTCCACCTCCCCGAGCGCGCCGACATCCCCGAGAATATTAAAGAACAGCTCATCGTCGAGCTCTATTCTAAATAATCTTAAACCCTCGATCCATGGCTATATTAGCATTTCAGAAGCCCGACAAGGTACTGATGCTCGAAGCCGACAACACCTACGGCAAATTCGAATTCAAGCCCCTCGAGCCTGGCTATGGAATCACAGTCGGAAACGCACTCCGTCGTGTCCTCCTCTCCTCGCTCGAAGGTTTCGCCATCTCATCGATCCGCATCGATGGCGTAAAACACGAATTCGACACTATCCCCGGTGTGATTGAAGATGTCACAAACATCATCCTCAACCTCAAAAAGGTCGACCTCAAGCAAATCCTCGAAGGCACAGAAAACGAAACCGTGACTATCACCGTCTCCGGTAAAGAAACATTCACCGCCGGCGACATTTCCGAGGCTCTTAACGGCTTCGAAGTCACGAACCCCGAGCTCGTAATCTGCCATCTCGACCCGGGCGCATCCTTCACCATCACCCTCAACATCAACAAAGGACGTTCGTGGGTGCGTGCCGAAGAAAACCGCAACCCCGGCGACGACGAACTCAACATCATTGCCATCGACTCTACCTACACCCCGATCAAGAATGTGAAATACACAGTCGAAAACTTCCGTGTCGACCAAAAGACTGACTACGACAAACTCACAATCGAGATCACAACCAACGGCTCTATCCTTCCCAAAGACGCACTCAAAGACGCAGCCAAAATCCTCATCTACCACTTCATGCTCTTCTCCGACGAGAAAATCACTATCGAAACTCCCGAAACAGAGAATAATGAAGAATTTGATGAAGAAGCGCTCCACATGCGTCAGCTCCTCAAATCCAAACTCGTAGACATGGATCTGAGCGTGCGCGCACTCAACTGCCTCAAGAGCGCCGAAGTTGAAACACTTGCCGAACTCGTAGTTTTCAACAAAAACGACCTGTTGAAATTCAGAAATTTCGGTAAAAAATCACTTACCGAACTCGAAGACCTGCTCACAAGTCTCAACCTCTCTTTCGGAATGGATATCTCTAAATACAAACTCAACATCGATTAACTAAAATGCGCCACAATAAAAAATTCAACCACCTCAGCCGCACTAAAGCACACCGCGACTCCCTGCTGGCCAACATGACAGTTTCCCTGATTATGCACAAACGCATCTTCACCACTCTGGCCAAAGCCAAAGCGCTGCGCATGTATGCCGAGCCTCTGATCAACCGCGCTAAAGAAGACACCACTCCCAACCGTCGCGTAGTCTTCAGCTACCTTCAGAGCAAAGAAGCCGTTAAAGAGCTCTTCGGCGAAATCGCACAGAAAATCGCAAACCGTCCGGGCGGCTACACCCGCATCCTCAAAACCGGCAACCGCCTCGGCGACAACGCCAAAACTTGCTTCATCGAACTCGTAGACTACAACACCACTTACGACAAGGAAGCAAAGAAAACAAAGGCCACACGCCGCAGCCGCCGCAAAAAAGCCGCTGATGCACCTGCCGCAGAAGCACCTGCAACAGAAGCACCCGCAGCAGAATAATTCATAGCGATTACATAATCACAATGCCTCGCAGTCCCATAAAGATTGCGGGGCATTTCTTTGATTCAGGCTAAGGCAAGTTAAGCGCCGCGCGGTCCGCACGGCACTTCCCGGTATAGGGATGCGACAGCCAACGGGAAGTCGTGAGTGGCCCGCTCACGACACAGGAAGAGACGACGGTAATTTTGTGCTCGCGCGAGCCGCGCTTCGCTTCCCGGTTCTTTTTCGTGCCGCCCGGGGCACGCGACACTTCCCGGTCGAGCCGGCGCGCTTACGGCCTTCCCGCAAACCGTTTGCAGCTTTATCTCAACCCAATCGGCATTTTGCTTAACTGTGAGAAAATATTAGCAGGATTTGCGATAAAGAACCAAAAAAAATTCGTAAATTTGCAAAAATTTTTCTAAACGTTGCAATTGGATAGAGAATGAAAGAAGTAACTTATCATGGTCTCACTTTTGAGCCATATATCACACGCAGCCGTATCGATGCCCGCATCAAGGAACTCGGTATGCAGATAACGAAAGACTGTGCCGGTAAACTCCCTATTTTCTTGTGTGTGCTCAACGGCGCGTTTCCCTTTGCCAGCGACCTGATTCGCGCTGTGGATATGGATGCCGAAATCACTTTCATACGTTTGAAATCGTATTCCGGTACAGAAAGCACCGGCACCGTGAAGGAGATACTCGGACTCAGTGATGACATCAAAGGCCGTACAGTGATTGTAGTCGAGGACATAATCGACACCGGTCATACCATACATAAACTTGTAAACGACCTGCGCAAATACGAGCCCGGCGAGATTAAAATCGCCACTCTGCTTTTCAAACCTGAGGCACTCGTGCGTGAAGTAAAACCTGATTACGTTGCCTTCGAGATTCCTAAAAAGTTTATTATCGGATTCGGTCTTGACCTTGATGGTCTGGCACGCAATCTTAACGACATCTACGTTCTTAAGGACGAAAATTGATCGCCGGGCGTAGCTCGAGCGATATCACGGCAGGCCGTTTGCCGACATTGCCGGGGCGGAAGCCTTATGCAATTTCATTCTTTATGCAAAGATGCATCGTGATATTATTTATTCCGATTTCGTAATTTTTGGTAAATGCTTAATATCATTATTTTCGGTGGCCCGGGCAGCGGAAAGGGCACGCAAAGCGAACAGATAGCAAAAAAATATGGCCTGATGCACATCTCCACAGGAGAAGTGCTACGAGAGCACATTGAGCGCGGCACCGATCTGGGAAAGGTGGCCAACAGCTATATCTCGCAGGGCATGCTCATTCCCGATCAGCTCATGATCAAAGTGCTTGACGACTACATCGAGAGTGAAAAGACCCGTGCCAAGGCGGGCGTGATTTTCGACGGATTCCCCCGTACAATCGTTCAGGCTGAACAACTTGACCGTCTTCTTAAAGAAAAGGGTACCGCTGTAAGCGTGGTTGTGGGGCTTGAAGTGCCCGACCATGTGCTCGTGGAGCGCATGTTGCAGCGCGGCAAGGAGACAGGACGCGCCGACGACAATGAGCGCACCATAAAAAACCGCATCGCGGTTTTTCATAAACAGACAGCTCCACTCAAAGGCTACTACGAAAATACAGGCCGCTACGCCGCCATCAACGGCGAGGGCACGGTTGAAGCTATCTTCAGCGAATTGTGCCGGCATATCGACTCGCTCTGACACTGCCCCCGCACATCCCTCGCGAGCGGATCGAATATAGTTGGATGTGCGGCAGTGACATTCACCACGGACGATGCAACTAATCGTCTGTCATGACTGTTAAAAAAATATGTGCGCCGGTCCTATCCGCTCAGTCCCTTAAAACCTCAATACCATTACCATGGCACAAAATCTCCTCAAAATCTACGAAGCTTCGTTCCGAAACAATTTCGCACTGCCCGCGCTCACAGACTATGTGACAGGCAAAACCATAACCTACGGCGATTTTGCCAAAAAAATAGCGCGCATACACCTCCTCTTTGACGGAATAGGTGTGAAACCGGGAGATAAAATTGTTCTTTTGGGCAAGAACACACCCGAATGGGTGGCGGTGTTTATGGCCACGCTCACATTCGGAGCTGTGATTGTGCCCGTACTCGATGCGTTTAATCCACGCGACGCACAGCACATTATCAATCACTCCGACGCAGTGCTACTTTTCGTGTCGGAGAGCATCTACGAGCATCTTGAATTTGACGAAATGCCTAAAATCAGGGCAGTTTTTTCGCTCGACCGTCATGCGGTTCTGGCAGAGCGCATGACAGTGGTTAAAACCGACGATATCGGTAAAGATAATATAGGGGCGTTCGATATCGATACGGTTGTGAATGGCCCTGAGCAGAGACCTAAAAGAAAAAGCAAATCCCGGCGTGCATCGACTGTAATGACAGCGCTGCGCAGCATCACCCGCCGTTTCAACAAACAATATCCCAAAGGATTCGGTCCGCTCGACGTGCTTTATCCGGAAACCGGGGCTGAGGAACTTGCTGTAATCAATTATACCTCAGGCACCACCGGGTTTTCAAAAGGAGTGATGCTCACGCACAACAATTTGCTCGGCAACGTGGTGTTCGGCATCGATTCGAAACTTCACTACAAGGGGTCGCGCGCGCTGTCGTTCCTGCCTCTGGCTCACGCATACGGTTGCGCGTTCGACATGTTGGTTCCGCTGGCAGTGGGCAGTCACATCACCCTTCTGGGCAAGACGCCCACGCCCCGCATCCTTGTCAAAGCCATGAGCGAGGTCAAGCCGTCACTTATCATCTGCGTGCCTCTGATTCTGGAGAAGATATACAAGAACATGATTGTGCCCATGATTACCAAGGCTCCTCTGAGCTGGGTGCTTGCCGTGCCCGGTCTGGATATGGCTATATACAGCCGTATCAAATCGCGGCTTGTCGAGGCTTTCGGCGGAGAGTTCGAGGAGGTGATTGTGGGCGGTGCGCCTCTCAACGGCGAGGTCGAGGCGTTCCTTAAAAAGATACATTTCCCGTTCACCGTGGGCTACGGTATGACCGAATGCGGTCCGCTTATCAGCTATACCCCCTGGCGCGAGTTTATATTAGACTCATCGGGACACACCTTGCGGGGCATCATGACAGCCAAGATACAGCATGCCGACGGTTCGCAGCCCGATTGTCCGGGTGAAATATGTGTCAAGGGCCAAAACGTAATGAAAGGTTATTACAAGAACCCGGAAGCGACTGAGGCCGTGCTCGACCCCGACGGCTGGCTGCATACCGGCGACATGGGCAACCTCGGCGGTCCCGACGGACAAACTATCTTTATCCGCGGGCGGTATAAAACAATGATACTCAGTGCCAACGGTCAGAACATTTATCCCGAGGAGATAGAAGCGAAACTCAACAATATGCCCTATGTGGGCGAGAGTCTTGTGGTAGACCGCGGCGGACACCTTGTCGCGCTTGTGTACCCCGACACCGAGCTTGCAGACCGCAACGGCATCAGCATCACCGAAGTTGCCAAACTTATGGAAACAACGCGCTCCGAACTCAACAAACTTCTCGCTCCTTACGAGAAAATCGAGCGCATACAGCTTGTGCCTCAGGAGTTTGAGAAGACACCCAAGCGCTCAATCAAGCGTTATCTTTATTCGTAAGTATGACACCGGAATTATTTAATGTATTTATTAGTCACCGCATCTTTTGGCGTCTTTTCGGCGCTTTGTGTGACTCCGCTCAGTCACGATGCCCGCATCGCTCCTTCACGGATTCACCCAAATCGCTCGGAAATTCGCTCAAAATATGCATTAACTAATTTACGGGTCATACTTAACAGGTTCGAAACGAATTATTTCAACCAAGTCTTCAGTATCGCGTCATTCACACACTCCCGACAGAAGTGAAAATTTCGATAGTTACTGTTGTGCTCAATGGAGCGGAGCTTTTGCCCCGCACAATAGAAAGCGTGCAGACACAGGATTGGCCCGATGTCGAGCATATTATCGTCGACGGTGCGAGCGCTGATGCATCTGTCGATGTCATAAGAGGTTACGCCTCGCGCTGCCCGGAACGCGTCAAGTGGATTTCAGAGCACGACAGCGGACTTTATGAAGCCATCAACAAGGGCATAGACATGACTTCGGGCGATGTGGTGGGAGTTCTTCACGCCGGCGATTTCTATCACCGCAGCGATGCGTTGCGTCTGGTGGCTCAGGCGCTTGGGGAGGATGTCCGATTGCGCGGTGTATACGCCGATGTGCGCATGGTGCGGCCGCATGATCTCAATCGCGTGGTGCGTCGCTACACTTCCGGGCATTTCCGACCGTGGATGTTCCGTATGGCCATGATGCCGGCTCATCCGTCGTTTTTCACTTATCGTTCGACGTTCGAAGACTACGGACTGTACCGCACCGACATGAGCATTGCCGCCGATTTTGAGATGCTGCTCAGACTCTTATATGTCAATAAACTTCCGGTCAGGTATTTGCCGGTTGACCTGCTCACGATGCTCACGGGCGGCGTTTCCGACTCGGGTTTTTCGTCGAAAATGGAAATTAACCGTCAGGACCTTATGGCATTGCGCCTGCATGAGGTATGGAGCTGTATGCCGTTGTTGTGGCTTCGTTATCCGGTCAAGCTATGGCAGTATGCCGACGCTTGGTTGCGTCCTTAGTCCATATCGGCTTACGCAAAACTCCGGCCTGCGTTCCGGCGGACGGTGTTGTCCGTGTCAGTGCAGACCGGTGTATAGTTTGTTGATACAATCAGTTGAGTACTTTGTAGCCGGCCTCGGTGAGTGCGGCACGTATTTCGTCGATGTGGGCAAGGTTGCGGGTCTCGATTTCGACGCGGATATTGCAGTCGTTGATGTTGAGCTGTGATGATATGCGTTCGTGGCTGACTCCGAGGATGTTGCCGCCTTCGTTTGCTATCACCGCGCATACGCCGGAGAGCTGTCCGGGCTTGTCGTCGAGGTTGATGGTGAACGTGTAGTTGCGCCCGCTCTTCGACAGACCTCGGGTGATGATGCGCGAGAGTGTGCTCACGTCGATGTTGCCGCCCGAAACCAGGCAAACCACTTTCTTGCCCTTTACCGGAACTTTGTCGAACATGGCTGCGGCCACAGCCACCGCTCCGGCGCCTTCGGCCACGAGCTTGTTGCGCTCGATGAGCGAGAGGATGGCGGCGGCCGTCTCTTCGTCGCTCACGGTCACGACTTCATCGACGTATTTCTTAACGTATTCGAAAGTGTTGACGCCCGGCTCTTTCACGGCTATGCCGTCGGCGATGGTCTGTACGGAGTCAAGACGTGTGATTTTGCCTTCGTGCAGCGATGTGGTCATAGATGGCGCGCCGTTGCTCTGCACGCCGTAGACTTTGACTTCGGGCCGCAGTGTCTTGATGGCGAAAGCCACACCGGAGATGAGACCTCCGCCGCCTATGGGCACGATTACGGCGTCGACTTCGGGCAAGTCTTGCAGTATTTCAAGGCCTATGGTGCCCTGACCGGCAATCACCAGCGGGTCGTCGAACGGGTGAACGAACGTGTAGCCGAACTCCTTTTGCAATTCGAGCGCTTTGGCATATGCGTCGTCGTATACGCCCGGCACCAGACACACGTCGGCGCCGTAGCCTTTTGTGGCTTCGACTTTAGAGAGCGGTGCGCCGGCGGGGAGGCAGATGAGCGATTTGATGCCGTTGTGCGTAGCACCGAGAGCGACGCCCTGAGCGTGGTTGCCGGCCGAACAGGCTATCACGCCGCGCTCTTTCTCCTCGGGGCTTAGTTGTGAGATTTTATAATATGCGCCGCGGAGCTTGAACGAGCCTGTGAGTTGCAGATTCTCGGGTTTGAGCCATATTTCGGCGTCGGGGTTGATTTGCGGCGCCTCCACGAGAGCTGTGTGACGTGCCACACCTGAGAGCACGCGCTGGGCGTTGAACACTTCGTTGATTTCGAGCTTATCCATGATTTTGATAGTGAAAGGTTCGGGGGTAGGGGGTTAGAACGACTGCATGTCGACGAGGCGCTTGTAGTAGCCGCCGAGGGCAATGAGCTCGTCGTGGGTGCCTCGCTCCACGATGCGGCCCTCATGCATGACGCAGATGAGGTCAGCGTTGCGTATGGTGCTCAGACGGTGGGCAATGACAAGAGTCGTACGGTTCTTCATCAGTCGTTCGAGCGCTTGCTGCACCAGATGTTCGCTCTCGCTGTCGAGTGCCGACGTGGCCTCGTCGAGGATCAGTATCGGCGGATTTTTGAGTATTGCGCGGGCTATCGAAAGGCGTTGGCGCTGGCCGCCTGAAAGCCGGCAGCCGCGGTCGCCGATGGGGGTGTCGTAGCCTTGCTCCGAGGCGATGATAAACTCGTGGGCGTTGGCTATTTTTGCGGCTTCGGTTACTTGCTCCATGGTGGCGTTTTTTACGCCGAATGTTATATTGTTGTAGAATGTGTCGTTAAAGAGGATTGCCTCCTGATTGACGTTGCCGATGAGCGAACGCAGCTCATGCACCCGCAGGTTGCGTATGTCTTTGCCTCCGATGCTCACCGAGCCGGAGCCTACGTCGTAGAAGCGAGGCAAGAGGTCGGCGAGCGTCGACTTGCCCGACCCCGACTGTCCGACAAGCGCTACCGTGGCGCCCGAGGGGATGTGAAGGCTCACGTTGTCGATTACGGGCGTCTCGCCGTAGGCAAAGGTCACTCCGCTGTAATCAATGTCGCTTTCGCCGGGAGGCAGTGGCAGGGGCTGCTCGGGGTCTTTTATGGGATTATCGGCCGACAGGATGCGGTCTACGCGCTCCATCGAGGCCAGGCCTTTTTGTATCGAATACATGGCCTTTGAGAGGTCTTTGGCCGGGTTGATGATGCTGTAGAAAATCACCATGTAATAGATGAACGACGCCGCGTTCATCCCCGATGTGCCGTTGAGGATGAGCGAGCCGCCGAACCAAAGCACGATGGCTATGGCCGTCGTGCCCAGAAATTCGCTCATGGGGTGGGCCAGCGACTGGCGCCGCGCCACCGAGTTGGAGATGCCGTAGAAAGTCTGATTCTCGCGGTGAAAGCGCTCTTTTACTTTGCCTTCGGCGTTGAAGGCCTTGATGATGCGCAGGCCGCCGAGCGTCTCTTCGATGTTGGCCATGAGCACTCCCCACTGGTTCTGTCCTTCAAGACTTTTACGCTTCAGCCGTTTGCCCACGCGGCCCATCACCAGACCGGCCAGCGGCAGCAGAATGAGCACGAAGACCGTGAGCTGCCACGATACGGCTATCATCATGCCCAGGCATACGATTATCATTACCGGATTCTTGAACAGCATGTCGAGCGAGGCCATAATCGAGTTTTCAATCTCCGCCACATCGCCGCTCATGCGTGCCATGACGTCGCCCTTGCGCTCTGTGGTGAAAAAACCGATAGGGAGGGTGGTGATTTTGTCGAATACGTAGTTGCGTATGTCGCGCACGATGCCCGAGCGCAGCGGGATGATGAAATAGGAGCTGAGATATGTGGCGCCGGTCTTCAGTGCCGTCATTATCACCAGCAGCACGGCCAGAAGAGCCAGTGTCGACGACTGTCCCCACTGCTCGATAGAAAGCTGGGTGTAATAATAGAAATTGTTGATAACGACATCCTTAAACGAGGCCGACCCTATGGGCATGAATGTGTAGGCAGCTTCCTTTATCTTGAAGAGCATCTCCAGAATGGGGATAATCAGAGCAAATGAAAAAAGAGTCAGAAAGGCGGCAAGGATGTTGAATATGATGTTGAGCGCCAGATATTTTTTGTAAGGAGGCACAAAACGGCGCAGGATTTTGAAAAACTCGTTCATATATCTCGTCGGGCGACTAATTTAACTGCAAAAATACTCAATTATTTTCATATAATAGGAATAAAATAGTTAAATTTGCACCTTGAAGGTCAACAATCCACTGTGGGTGCGTGTTACCCATTTTATGGTCACTAAGAATAAATCGTTAATATTAAAATAATTATGAAGAAATTTTTGTTACTTATCGCCGCAGTCTTCGCTTCAGCGTCGGTGATGATGTCGTGCTCGGGCACAAAGACCGCGGAAGCAACCGATGAGAATGTACTGGCTCCGCTGCCCGACAGCGTATATGTGCAGAAGCTCGAAAACGATTCGCTGCTGCGTCCCGACACAAAGGTCGAGCGCCTCACAGTGCTTGACTTCAACGCCGTGTGGTGCGGCCCGTGTCAGTTGCTCAAGCCGTCGTTCCACGCAGCGGCCGACTCGCTTCATGGCAAAGTGGATTTCTACTCTGTCGACATCGACAGCATGAGAGCCACTGCCGATGCGTTCAAAATTCAGGCAGTGCCCACAATCGTGATACTCAGTCCCGCCGACACAGTGCGCACTTACCTCGGCCTTGACCCCTATATCAAAGGTTTCGACCCCGATACGATACAGACGATCGAGCAGTTCGGCAGCTACATCACCCCCGAGCTCATCAAAATCATCGAAGAGTAACGCATCGGTATTGATGTCTTATACAACTGCGGGTTTCGCAACGGGTGCGCCTGATTGCGAGACCTGTCGTGTCTTAATCACTGCCATCTGATATGCAATCGCTTAAAGAAATACTTAAAACAATCGGAGAGCGTCACGGGGTGCAGCAGCTCAATCCCATGCAGCGCGCCGTAGCCGATGCCAGGGCCGGCCGTCTTATCCTGCTCGCCCCCACCGGCAGCGGCAAGACGCTGGCTTTCACTGTGCCAATGGTGCAGCGTCTCAGTCACGATGCGGCCGGTGTGCAGGCTGTGATTGTGGCTCCCACACGCGAGCTTGTAATCCAGATTGCCGATGTGGTGCGCCCTGTGGCCTCCGGCTACAAGACGGTGAGCCTCTACGGCGGTCATCCGATGCAGGATGAGATAAATTCCATGTCGCCGGTGCCGGACATCATCGTGGCCACTCCCGGACGCCTGCTCGACCATCTGCTGCGCGGCACCGCCGATATCGCAACGGCATCGCAACTCGTGCTCGACGAGTACGACAAGAGCCTCGAACTCGGATTCCACGACCAGATGCGTCGTATCGTGCGCTGCACCCGCCGCCTGAAATATGTAATGCTCACGTCGGCCACACCGCTGAGCGAGATGCCCGACTTTCTCGACCTGAGTCAGGCCAAAGTGCTTGATTTTTCGGCCAAAGCGCAGGCTCCGCGCGAGCGCATGTCGATTTCGTTGGTGCGCAGCGAGGATAAGGATAAACTGCTGTCGCTTCTGCGCCTGTTGCGCTCGTTGCCCGACGGCAAGACCATGATATTTGTCAACCACCGAGAGAGCGCCGAGAGGGTGTATGACTTTCTGCGCTCCGAGGAAATGCCGGCCGGACTCTATCACGGCGGTCTCGACCAGTTGCGCCGGCAGCTCGCCGTGGATATGCTCAACAACGGCACCACGCCCATACTCGTCACCACCGATCTCGCCTCACGTGGCCTTGACGTCGAGGCCGTGCGCTCGGTGATTCATTACCATCTGCCGCCGTCGCCTCAGAGCTGGACGCACCGCAACGGCCGCACCGCACGCGTCGACGCCGCCGGATATGTCTACATCCTTGCCTCGAATGACGAGCGGCTGCCCGAGTATGTCGATTACGACAGCGAATACATTCCTGATGACGTCAATCCCGATCCTATACGCAGCACCACTGCGACCATCTACATCAATGCCGGCAAAAAGGAGAAAATTTCGCGCGGCGACATCGTGGGATTTCTCACCAAACAGGCCGGGCTCAGCGGCGGCGAGATAGGCAAAATCAACCTCATGGACCATCAGGCCATAGTAGCAGTGCCGGCCGCACGGGCAGCCGGCGTCACAGAGGCATTCGCTTCGGCCAAGATCAAAAATCAAAGAGTGAAAGCTACGCTTTATCTCTAAGCATGGCACCGAAATTGTTTATCTAATTTGCGGGCCATACTTAACAATCAGAATGTTACCGATAAAGTCAACGATTTGTAGCCGGGGGTAAACCGTATGTGTTCTCCGGCTGCTTTTCGTGCTGGATTGCCGGCGAAGAGGCCGACAACTTCATTCACCGGGTCGATAAGGAAGCATACAAGTCCGCCCAGAAACCGCGAGCCCCACAGCTCGTAGCCGTTGTCTACGATGAGGCGTTTGGCGCGATAGAATCCCTCGCCTATGACGGCTCCGCAAAGCGGGGTGATGAAGATGTCCTGTATCGACGGCCGCTCCATAAATGCTTCTATGCCAAACTCCCAGCCTATGGTCGAAACGGCGGCGCTGTACAGCAGCGAACGATAGAAATTGTAGCCGCAGCTGCGGGCGGCCATGAAGTAGGCGGCTCCGGCATAAGGATGAAGCACATAATTGAAGATGGGGTTGTCATGGTCCCATTCGGGGCCTTTTTTTATCACGTGATTCCACCAGCGCTTGAACATAGGTACTTCCTGCAGCTCGGCGCGATTCCATGTCGTAGCATCCTCAGGCAGGCACTCGAGCACTAAGAGCGTGCCTACGAAAGCGCCTCCGAGCACCGCTGTGTTGATCCACAGCCTGTGCTTGTCGGGTACGTTGAGCGTGTGCGAGAAGGGCAGTGTGTATATGTTCAACGGCTGTGGTTTCACGTCGCTGCGGGGGAGAGATGCCGTGTATGTGGTATCGAGAGCGAGTACAAACTCTTCCTCTGCAAAATCTTCATATTCAGGAGCTTCTTCAATCAGCGGAGTGGTAAGAGCCGGGTGTGTCAGGGCTTCGGATGCTCCCGGCGACGGCATATTTTCCGCTCCGGCTGTCAATATTGAGCCTGCCAGCAATACCGATGATATGAATCTTAAAAATTGCATAAATAACAGATGAAACCTGATTGAATATCCGCAGCGATTGTAAGTCGTTTTGCGAAAAGTTGAACGTGTGTTTTGTATTGAAAACAAACAAAAGCCCCCGATGGTTGGCTTAGTCCTTAGCCTTATACTGAAATGGGAAGAATTGCACCCGGACTTCAAAAGACGCTGCAAAGTTAATGTCTGAATTCCGACCTGCCAAATTGTAAAGCCACATTGTCTTCTTTTACTCCATTTTTGCACCCGTTTAAGCCATTTTTTCGTCCTCCGTACAATGTGAACTGACTGTTCGGCTCAAGCAATCGGTATGCCGGAGCCTGTTGCCTGTTGTCTGTCTGTAGGAAATTGATTATATTTGCGTTCGCTTACTCACTTCTCAGCATATTTCGAGAGCAGTCCCGCTCACGACTGAGTATAAATCCTGTCTTATGAAACAGTTATTTAAAATTTTGTCTGTCTCACTGCTCACGGTTGCCGTGTGCCTCGACTGTGCGGCTCTCACCGGCTCATGGCGGGGAAAACTGTCGATGGGGCCGTTCAAGTTGCCGCTCGTATTCAACTTTTCGGAAGATGCCGACGGCGTGACGTCATGCACTCTTGATTCGCCCTCACAGGGAGCCCGCGGCATCCCTGCCACAGTCAGTTGCTGTACGGCCGATTCTGTCGCGCTGCAATGTCAGTCGATAGGAGCCTCCTTCAGCGGAACTATCAGCGGAGGTGTCATCTCCGGACAGTTCGCTCAGGGCGACTACACGCTTCCGCTGCGGCTCATACCCGACTCGCCGATTGAAGAGCGACGACCGCAGACTCCCAAGCCGCCATACCCGTATACAACCGTCGACACTGTCTTTACCTGCGCCGACGGAGCAAAAATGAGCGCTACGCTCACCATTCCTGCCGGAGCAGCCAAAAAATGTCCTGCCGTGGTTATGGTCACCGGCAGCGGACCTCAGAACCGTGACGAAGAGATATTCGAACATCGTCCTTTTGCCGTCATCGCCGACTATCTCGCACGCAACGGCGTGGCGTCTCTCCGCTATGATGACCGCGGAACAGGCAAATCGACCGGCGATTTTGCTTCGGCAACAACATATACTTTCAGAGACGATGCCCGAAGCGCTGTAAAATTTCTGCGCGGAGTAAAGAATATCGGAAAAGTCGGCGTATTAGGCCATTCCGAGGGCGGCACAATTGCCTTTATGCTCGGCGCAGAGAAAAGCCCCGACTTCATTGTTTCATTGGCCGGAATGGCCGAGAGCGGCAAAGAGTTGCTGCTCAGACAGAACGCCCGGGCACTTGAAAAAAACGGACTCTCGGGCAATGATTCAGAAAACAGTCTGCTGCTCATCGGTGCATTTTTCGACGAGATGGCCGGGAGGTATAAAAAGGGAATTTCCACTCCGGTCGATCCCGATTCTCTGGCCAGGACTCTATCCGTCACAGTGCCGGAGGCGGTAATCCGGTCGTTGCGCGACAACCGCAGCATCGCTTCGCCTTGGTTCCTGACATTTCTCGGCATTGACCCGCGCGTCGACCTCTCAAAGATAAAATGCCCCTTGCTTGCCATCAACGGCGACAAAGACACGCAAGTCGATGCGGAGGCCAATCTCGGCATAATCGGGCGCACAGTTGCCGGGGCGCAGACACGCAAGATGCCGTCGCTCAATCATCTGATGCAGCACGCCGTCACGGGCGATGCGTCGGAATACGACCAAATCAAAGAGACAATTTCGCCCGAGGTGCTGCAGATAATTCTTGATTTCATCCGTCACAGACAATAACTCGGCGTCAGAGGCAAAGTCTGACCCTGTTGCGGCCCCAAAACACACCTTTGCACCGCTCTTATGGCGCTTTTCTTCCCCGCAGGTTTGCGCGGGTGGAGGATAATTCGTAATTTTGCACCTGTCAAGATGAAACGCATTATTGCCATATTAGCTCTTATGTGCTCTTGGGCTGTCGCCGTGGCAGCCGATGTGCAGGTTTCGCTCATCACCTGCTATCCCGGCAGCGAAGTCTACGAGCTCGACGGCCACACGGCTCTGCGTGTGCGTGGCGACAGGTTTGACTCAGTGATAAACTGGGGCATCTTCGACTTCGACACTCCCAACTTCATCTATCGCTTTCTCAAAGGAGAAACTGACTACATGGTCGCCGAGGTGCCCTATGAGCTGTTCATTTCGTCTTACAGGCGCAGCGGGCGCAAAGTGGTGGAACAGCCGCTCGAAGCCGATTCGCTGTCGGTGCGGCGGTTGTGCAATATGTTGCAATACAATCTGTTGCCCCGGAACCGTGTGTACCGCTACAACTATGTCAAAGACAATTGCGCCACACGTCCGATGCAGATGATCGAGCGTTCGGGCGCGGGTGTTTTTGATAGAAAATACGTAGGCGACGAGCGCACTTTCCGTCAGGTCATGCGGCGGTATCATGCAGCCTATCCATGGTATCAGTTCGGCATCGATCTGGCTCTCGGCAGCGGTATCGATTACGTGATTACGCCCGGGGAGCAGGCGTTCTCTCCGATGCTGCTGATGCAGATGCTCCCGGTGGAGCCGCGGGTAATAATCGAAGACGCAGGCGGAGGCCCTGCGGAAGCTACTCCTCTGTATCTCACGCCCATGGCGGTCTTTTTGGCCGTTATGCTCGCCGTATGGGGCATATTGTTCCGGAGCGTGAAACGCGGAAGAGAGGTAAAATGGCTCTACACAGTCTTTTACGGTGCGCTCGGAATTGTGGGATGCGGGCTTGCATTCCTGATATTCGTATCGGTGCACGAAGCCACATCTCCCAATTGGCTCTTTCTCTTTTTCAATCCCTTATGCCTCGTTCCGGCTATTTTTATTTGGGTAAAACGAGCCCGAAAGTTGGTGGTTTGGTATCAAATGCTTAACTTTGCACTTATTATAGTCGGCTCTGTGCTCTGGCCGCTTACCGGGCAGAGCATGAATTATGCCGTGATACCCATTCTTTTGGCGGATATATCACTGTCGGCCACATATTTATATATAAATTACAGAAACAAGGCGCACAATGCTTAATCTCTCGCCGAGAAAACGGACATTCGCTCTGGCTGTCATCACCTCGATGGTGGCGCTTGCCGGATGCGCCCGTGTGCAGGAGTCGAAGCTTCTTGTGAGCATTGTTGTCGACGGTCTCGAGAAGCAGTACATCGATTTGCTGCGCGAGAGTTTCGGCAAAGGTGGATTCAACCGGCTCATGTCAGACGGCGTGACCATCGAAAACGCTGACTTCGGCACATACCTCGATGCCACGGCGGCCACCGCGCTGCTGCTCACCGGAGCCGAACCCGACGCCAACGGTATAGACGCTTCGCAATACTACGACCGCACGTCGCTCCGTGTCGTCGACGCGCTCGTCGACCCGTCGGTGATGGGCAATTTCACCTCGCTCGCACTCTCTCCCAAAAACCTTGCGGTGACCACTCTCAGCGATGAGGCGCGCATAGCCGGCGCAGGCGTGAGCTACGCCTACGCCATCGCAGCCGATCCCTCGCAGGCGGTAATCATGGGCGGTCATTGCGGCAACTCTGCCCTCTGGCTCAACGATGCCACAGGCAACTGGGCCTCGTCGACCTACTACACCGACCTCCCCTCGTTTGTGGCCTCGCGCAACCGCACAATGCCGCTCAGCGCACGTGCCGACACCATGCAGTGGACACCTCTGCGCCCTGCATCTTTTTACCCGCTGCTGCCCGATCACGTCACGCACTATCCCTTCCGCCACACACTCCGCGCCGCCGGCGAAGGCAAGATGCAGATGCTTGCCGCAACGCCCTTGCTCAACACCGAGATTACGGCTTTGGCCCGCGAGCACATGCGTTCGCTCCGTCTCGGCACGCACTCCGGAGGCACCGACGTACTCAATATCGCATACACTATACCTGATTTCACTTTCGCCAAGTCGTCCGACACCCGGTTCGAGCTCTACGATACATATCTGCGCCTTGACCGCGACCTCGAACAACTGTTCTCATCCATCGACTCTTCGCTCGGCGCCGGCAACTACACCGTCTTTCTCAGCGGCACGCCGCGTCCGCCGCGCCGGGGTAAAGACGACGAGCGATGGAACGTGCCCTACGGCGAGTTCTCGACACGCAAGGCAGTGTCGTTGCTCAACGTTTATCTTATTGCATTGCACGGCAACGGCGACTGGGTGCAAGGATACCACAACGGTCAGTTCTACCTCAATCACCGGCTCATCAGCGACCGCAACATCTCACTTGAGCTCATCCGCTCGCAGGCAGCCGGTTTTCTGAGACGCATGTCAGGGGTGCGTGATGCGCGCAGTCTTGAAAGCGTACTCGCTCCCTCCGACGCCCGTGCACGCAACGTGGTGGTGAGCCGTGCCGGCGATGTCTTTGTTGAGGTACAGCCCGGTTGGGAAATAGTCGATGACTACGCCAACGTCGCCCGAACATCGACAGGCCGCAGCGTGGCCGCGTCCTCTCTTCCCATGGCTCCGGCTTTCATAATGTCGCCGGGTGTGAGCCCGCAACTGATTTCAGCTCCGGTCGATGCCCGCGCTCTCGCTCCCGCGGTAGCCGGTCTGCTGCATATACGTTCGCCCAACGCTGCCTCCGTCCCGCCTCTGAGGCCGGAATAATAGCTTCACTATCACTCATCAACATAAGAATATAATCACAACACACAATATGTCAATCCTTTCATTTCTGAAAAAAATATTCGGCGACAAAGCCTCGCGCGACAATAAAGCGCTTGAGCCAATCGTCAAAAAAATAGAAGCGCTCGAGCCGGAAGTTAAAAAATTAAGCAACGACGAGCTCCGCGCCAAAATCGATGAAGTGCGCGCGCAAATCGCCGAGCAGACAGCCAATTACGAAAAAGAATCGGCCGAAATCAAAGAGAAAATCGAAACGCTCCCCTACGACGAGCGTCAGCCGCTTTGGGACAAAATCGATGCCAACGAGAAAATAGTGCTCGACACGCTCGAGAAGCTCCTCGACGACAATCTCCCCATCGTCTTTGCCGTGATACGCGAAACGGCAGCCCGTTTTGCCGCCGGCGAAACAGTCGAAGTCACCGCCACTCAGATGGACCGCGACCTCGCCGCTCAGGGACGCGACTTCGTCTCAATCGAAGGCGACAAAGCCATCTGGAAGACCAAATGGATGGCCGGAGGCAACGAAATCTCCTGGGACATGGTGCACTATCCCGTACAGCTCAAAGGCGGCATCGTGCTCACACAGGGCAAGATAGCCGAGATGGCAACAGGCGAGGGTAAAACTCTCGTGGCAACCCTCCCCGTTTTCCTGCGTTCGCTCTCACGCCGAGGCGTGCACGTTGTCACCGTCAACGACTATCTCGCCAAGCGCGACTCAGAATGGATGGGTCCGCTATACATGTTCCACGGAGCCACTGTCGACTGCATCGACAAGCACGAGCCCAATACTCCCGAGCGCCGAGCCGCCTACCGTTGCGACATCACCTACGGCACCAACAACGAGTTCGGTTTCGATTACCTGCGCGACAACATGGCCCTCTCGCCCGAAGACCTGGTGCAGCGCAAGCACTACTACGCAATAGTCGACGAGGTCGACTCGGTGCTCATCGACGACGCCCGTACGCCTCTTATCATCTCCGGCCCGGTATCTAAGGGCGACGACCAGCTCTTCGATACCTATAAGAGCAATGTGCAGAATGTGGTGCAGGCTCAGCTGCGGCTCTTCATCTCGACATTCAACGAGGCAAAAAAGAAAATCGCATCCGACAACAAAGACGAGCAGACCGAAGGCGCCATGCTACTCTACCGCTGCTACCGCGCCCTGCCCAAAAACAACGCACTCATCAAGTTTCTCTCGCAGGAAGGCATGCGCAACATCCTGCTCAAGGCCGAGGAAAAATACCTCGCCGACAACCAGCGCGAGATGCCCGAAGTCACCGATCCGCTCTACTTCATCATCGATGAGAAAAACCGCTCGGTTGAGCTTACCGACAAAGGTATCGACGAGCTCACCGGCAAAACCGAAGATCCCGAATTTTTCGTCCTCCCCGACATAGCCACACAGCTCTCCGCTCTCGAAGAAATCACCGACCTCAACGAGCGCCAGACCAAGAAAGACGAGCTGATGCAGAACTATGCCGTAAAGTCGGAGCGTGTGCACACAGTGACACAGCTGCTCAAAGCATACACCCTCTTTGAGAAAGACGTAGAATATGTCATCGATGACGGAAAAATCAAAATCGTCGACGAGCAGACAGGCCGTATCATGGAGGGCCGGCGCTACAGCGACGGTCTCCATCAGGCCATCGAAGCCAAGGAGAACGTGAAAGTCGAAGCCGCCACCCAGACATTTGCCACAATCACGCTGCAGAACTATTTCCGCATGTACCACAAGCTTGCGGGCATGACCGGTACGGCCGAGACAGAGGCCGGCGAGTTCTGGGAAATATACAAGCTCGATGTAGTGACCATACCCACCAACCGCCCCATCGCGCGTGTCGACCTCAACGACCGCGTCTACCGCACCCGAGGCGAAAAATACGACGCCATCATCGAGGAGATTGTACGACTGCACGAAATTGGCCGTCCGGTGCTCGTGGGCACAACTTCGGTCGAAATTTCCGAAAAACTCTCGCGTATGTTGCAGATGCGCAAGATTGCGCACAACGTGCTCAACGCCAAGCTCCATCAGCGCGAGGCCGAAATCGTCGCGCTCGCAGGTAAGAAAGGCGCCGTGACCATCGCCACCAATATGGCCGGCCGCGGTACCGATATCAAGATTTCCGACGAAGTGCGCATGCTCGAAGACTCCGAGATTACACCCAAACACTCAGTGGGAGGTCTGGCTATCATCGGCACCGAGCGCCACGAGAGCCGCCGAGTCGACCGTCAGCTGCGTGGCCGTTCCGGACGTCAGGGCGACCCCGGTTCGTCGGTATTCTACGTGTCGTTTGAGGACCCCTTGATGCGTATGTTCGCCTCCGACACAGTGCTCAAACTCATCGACCGCATGGGCTGGGAAAAAGGCGAAGCGCTCGAACATCCCATGGTCTCAGGCGCCATAGAGAAAGCCCAGAAACGAGTTGAGGAAAACAACTTCGGCATCCGCAAACGTCTGCTCGAATACGACGACGTGATGAACAAGCAGCGTACCTATATTTATAGCCGCCGCCACCACGCGCTCATGGGCGAGCGCATCGGCATCGACATCATGAACATGATCGACGACACCATCGAAAACATGATCATCAACTACGAGAACGTCGCCGACTACGACGACCTCACTGCCGAAATGCTCAAAGTGCTCACCGTTGAGCCTCCCTTCACCCGCGAAGAATATGCCAACCTCGACCGCGAGGAAAAATTCGACCGCATACACAAAGTGGTGATGGAGACACTCGACCGCCGCTCGCAGACCATAAAGGATATACTCCTCCCGGCGGTAAAACACAGCATCGAATCAGGCGAAACCGGAACGCGTATGCTGCCAATCACCGACGGACGTCTCATCTTCCCCGTCAATTTCGACCTCGAGGAAGCAGACCGTACCGGCTGCGAATCCATCATCAAAGAATGGCGCAAAAAAGTCATGCTCGCTGTCATCGATGAGCTGTGGAAAGAGCACCTGCGTGAACTCGACCAGCTGCGTCAGTCGGTGCAAAACGCATCCTACGAGCAGAAAGACCCGCTCGTTATCTATAAGGTTGAATCTTTCCACATGTTCGAGCGCATGCTTTCCAACCTCAACAACAAGGCCGTTTCCACACTCATGCGAGGCGCAATCTATATGCCTCAGCCCCGGCCTCAGCAGGAGCAGCCGTCCGACCGGGAGAACAAGGCCTCCGGACCGAGATTCAACAACGTCGCACCGCGTCGCCGCACCGATGCCGAGTACAAGACATCCAAAGCCACCCTCCCGAGCGAGGAAGAAGCACAACGCCGCGCCGCATCCGCCCCTCAGGGCCAGCGCGAAACCACGATGCCCGTCAAGCACTCCGGACCGCGCATAGGCCGCAACGATCCTTGTCCTTGCGGCTCAGGCAAAAAATACAAAAATTGCCACGGCCGCGGCCTCTGATATTCCACGACCGAAACATAAAACACCCCGACAGGCGCCGAAATCGATGATTTCGGCGCCTGTCGTAAAGCCCCGGTTTTTTTGCAATAGCTAAATTAGCTAAAATAGCTAAATTAGCTAAAGTAACTGAAATCCTGCGACAGCTGCTGGGTGTGGCGCGCGAGCCGCACGGTGACCGGGAAGTCGTGAGCGGCCCGCTCACGACACAACGACAGACGATTGTAATATTTGTGCCGAAAGAGGCCGTTCGGCACTTCCCGGTCGGGGCGGCACAAATATCATATACCGGTGTCATCCGACCGGCACGCCGTGATTCACAAAATTTTCGACGATTTTTTTATATCAATTTATTTACGTAACTTTGCCTCACAAACCGTAATGCAGAAGCCCGGCAAGGGTTAAGCGGAGCGGGACATCAGCACGCCGATTGCGTGCCGATTTACATAAAGCGTTTATCCGCGCTGATTCTTGACGTTCAGAAATTCTCGCAAAATTTCATATTCATGTCAAGGGTCGAGCAACGGTAGATGCCCGTGGTATGTAATTGTATCACTTCCGACCTGTACTCATGTGTGAGTGCAGGCCGGTCGAGATAATTGCATATAGGCGTGGGCTTCTGCACGTTGCCGTCCGACATGAATAGGGCAATGCGAGAAGCCTCTGAACGTAGGACGGTGACCGATACAGATTCCTGCGCTTTCTTTTTATACGAACAGCCGACGAGGGGATGACCGAGGCAATTCTAAGTAACAATGAGTCAATTGTCTTCTCAATCCCGGAAGCGTATCGGCTGGCTGGATGTCTCACGCGGTATGGCGTTTATGATGGTCATATATTCGCATCTGCCGATGTGCGACAGCAAAGTGATGAACTTTTTTGCACCGATCTTCCTCACCACCTTTTTCTTTGTCTCGGGATATCTGTTCAAGAGCGGCAGCTCGTTCGGACGAGTGTTCGAGCAGCGCACGCGCACTCTTTTCATCCCGTTTGTCGTTCTCGGCTTCATCATGATACTGATGGGGCAGATGCTGTCGTTCAACGAGCATGTGGATTTTATGGATGCCGTGAAGGGGCTGTTGCTGCAAAACGGTCAGAACCAGATACTGTGGTTCATCGCCGCGTTGTATGTTTACAGTCTTATTTTTTATTGGGTCGACCGCTGGAGCGGGTCGTTGAAGAGACTGATGTGGATAGCGTCGGGGCTGTTTGTGATTAATTGCATCGTCTCTTATTGGCTGAATGTCAAGCATCTGCCATGGCATATCGTAGAGTCGGGTTATGCCTGTTTCTATATGGCCCTCGGTAAGTTTTATCGCAGCTACGAGGACGAAATCGACCGTCAGGCCCGGGGATGGAAACTTATGGCCGCGCTTGTTGTATATATCGCGTACATCAGCCTCACTAACCTGTATATCGGTCACGGCGGCAGCAAAATGATTGTCGACTCGATGGTGATTACAACGCTTGGGCTGATGCTTATCATTTACGTGTCCAAGAAATTTTTCAACAACAGCCGTTTCCTCCTGTTTGTCGGGGCCAACACGCTGTTTTATTTTGCATTTCACGGCAAAGTGTATTCGCTGATTCTTACCCTCGGGCACAAGGCGTGGCCGGCTTATGTCGCAGGTCAGAGCTTTTGGACTGACCTTACAATAGGATTTTTAGTGGCATTTCTTGACGCTCTTATCCTTATTGTGCCTGCGATGCTGGTGAACAAATACACGCCTCAGATTCTCGGCAAGAATTTTAAATTATGGTAATTGCTGCTGTGTGAACGACTATGACGGGAGGCTGATGTGAGTTCCGGCCAGAGCGATTTCGCCTTCGTCTGACATATGGCGGACGAGGCGGATTATGTCGTCGCGCAGCGAGGGTTTCAGGGCGATGAGCGAGGCCAGATCGCAGCCGCCTTGCGCGCCGGCAGCTTGCAATATCATGTTCTTAAGAGTATCGGAGGGCTCGGGTCGCGGAGAGTGACGCCGCTCGCGGCACACGTCGCACCGCCCGCACGGCTCTACGCTTTCGGCGCCGAAATATTTCAGCAAGATTTCCGAACGGCACTCGTCTTCCGAAAATGCGAACCGCTTCATGGCTTCGATGCGTCGCTCGAGAGCTTCGCGGCGGTCGTCGTAGATGGCTTTGGGAAAAAGCAGATGCCGGGGTTCCTCGCGCGAGGTGGGGAAGTAAACGTAGGGCAGCGTGCGCCTGGGTACGTATACGAGCACTTTCATCCGGTCGAGTGTCTGGAGTGCCTGATACACAGTGTTGACGTCGAGACCCGTGGCAAGCGACAGCGCCGTCTCTTCGATAAACACAAAGTCTGAGAAGAGCCCGGTGTACTTGCGCAGCAGAGCCGTGAGCACGGCTTCAACATCGGGCGAGAGACTGAGAGTGTAAAACTCGCGCTTGTCAATTGTAACCATCACGCGGCCCTTTGAGAAAGCGTCTTCGTCAAAAACCAGATAGCCGGCGTTGCCTAAAATATTGAGAGCCGAAACTGTTTCGACAGGCGGCAGGCGGAAGCGCACGCACAGCAGCGAGAGGTTCAACTCCATCACTTTGCCGTAGCCTTCGCCGAGAGGCACGCCCAGAAAGTCGCAGGCGGCCACATACACTTTGCGTATGAAGTCTTTGGGCGGAAACGTAGTGCTGATGCGCCTTGTGAGAGTCGATTTGTCGGCCGGACTCACTATGCTTACGGCAAACGCCGGAGCGCCGTCGCGCCCGGCGCGGCCTGCTTCCTGATAGTATTCCTCAAGCGACGACGGCAGGTCGTAATGCACCACAACCCTCACATCGGGCTTGTCTATGCCCATGCCGAAGGCGTTGGTGGCCACCATCACGCGTGTCTGTCCGGCCTTCCAGCGCTCCTGGCGCTCGTTTTTGTCAACAGGGTCAATACCGGCGTGATAGGCTTCGGCCTCGATGCCCTCGGCACGGAGCATGTCGGTGAGCTGGACGGTGCGTTTGCGCGAACGCACGTATACAATAGCCGTGCCGCAGGTCGATTTCAGTACCCTGAGCAGCTGAGCCTCCTTGTCGGGCGTGTGACGCACGATATAGCTGAGATTGTCGCGGTCGAAACTCCTTGAAAAACGTTTCGACCCCGGGCGAAAGCGCAGACGGGCTTCGATGTCGTCCGAAACCTGCGGCGTGGCCGAGGCCGTAAGCGCCAGAACGGGCACATCTGTGAAGCGGTCGCGCAAGTCGCCTATTTTGAGGTAAGCCGGACGGAAGTCGTAGCCCCATTGCGAGATACAGTGCGCTTCGTCCACGACAATGAGGCTGATGTCCCATTGCGCCAGTTCCTGCGTGAAATTGCCGCTTGAGAGCCGCTCGGGAGCGATGTACAGTATTTTAATTTTACCGGCCGAGCAACGGTCGAGCACGAGCTTGGATTCGCTGTATTTCATGCCGGCATAGAGGGCGCCGGCGCGTATGCCGCGCGCGGCGAGATTGTCGACCTGGTCCTTCATGAGCGAAATCAGCGGCGTGACCACAAGGGTGATGCCGTCGAGCATCATTGCCGGCACCTGAAAGGTAATCGATTTACCGCCTCCGGTGGGCAGAAGGCCGAGAGTGTCATGGCCCGTGAGCACCGAATCGATGATTTCGGCTTGCATGGGGCGGAACTTGTCGTAACCCCAGTATTGACAGAGTATGTCGGCTGCTGAGCGCATATTGATCGGCCTGAGAGCTGCACGGATGCCGCCCTCAGCTGAGCACCTCCTCGTCGTAGGTGTGTATCTGCTTGACCAGAAGCTGTGTAGATGATGTGGCGTTGCGGTGGTTGTTCTCCTCGATTGTGTAGCAGATGTCGAACGGCCTGCCGGAGTGGATGTAGGGGAAGTATTTCGACATATTGAAGGCAATGCCGTTGATGACTTTGCCGCACGACTCGTCGACGAGCTCGAGCTTGATGTGTTCAAGCTGCCGGCCCACAAGACGGCTCGTGCCGAAATCGGTGACCGAACGCGTGCAGAACACCGGCTTCTGGTTGCCGGGACCGAAAGGTGAGAACAGGCGCAACGTAGATACAAACTCCGATGTGATCTGTGCGAAGTCAATCACGGCGTCGATGTCAAGCTGGGGTGTGAGCTGCGAGGGCAGAATGTTGTTGGCGACGTACTCTTCGAACCGTCGGGTGAATTCGGGTATATTCTCCACTTTGAGCGAAAGACCCACGGCGTAGGTGTGGCCGCCGAAATTCTCCAGAAGGTCGCGTGAGGCCTCTACGGCTTTGTACACGTCGAATCCTTGCACCGAGCGCGACGAACCGGTGGCCAGACCGTTGGCAAAAGTGAGCACGACCGACGGCTTGTAGTACAGCTCGGTGATGCGCGAGGCCACGATGCCGATGATGCCCTTGTGCCAGTCTTCGTTGTAGATTACGATCGATTTTTTGTCGGAATTCATTTCTCCGCGTGCCTCGAGCACGGCGTTGGCCTCTTCGGTGATGCGCTTGTCGAGCTGCTTGCGGTCTTTGTTGTACTGGTCGATGGCGAGCGAGAGCGCGGCTGCCTCGCGGAAGTCGCGACAGATGAGCAGCTCCACGGCTTCGCGTCCGCTCTGCATACGGCCGGAGGCGTTGATGCGCGGACCGATTTTGAAAATCAGGTCCGAAAAAGTGATTTCTTTGCTTTGCAGGTTGCAGGTGCGGATTATGGCCCTCAGACCCATATTGGGGTTTGAGTTGATGCGCTTGAGGCCGTGGTAGGCCATCACACGGTTTTCGTCGACCATGGGCACGATGTCGCTGGCAATGCTCACGGCCACAAGGTCGAGCATGCTCTCGAGCTCGGCCGTAGATATGCCGTTGGATATTGAGAAGGCCTGCATGAATTTATATCCTACGCCGCAGCCCGAGAGATGAGAGCAGGGGTAGGTCGAGCCCTCCATTTTCGGATTTAGAATGGCCACGGCCGGCGGCAGTTCGTCGTCGGGCACGTGATGGTCGCAAATGATGAAATCGATGCCCAGATCTTTGGCATACTTGATTTCACGTATGGCCTTGATGCCGCAGTCGAGGATGATGAACAGCTTCACTCCCGCTGCGTGAGCCTCGTCGATAACTTTTGTGGTGATGCCGTAGCCGTCTTCGTTGCGGGTGGGAATGTAGAAATCTATCTCCGAATAGAAGTTTTGCAGGTAACGGTACACCAAGGCTACGGCGGTGGTGCCATCCACGTCGTAATCGCCGTAAACCATGATTTTTTCCTTTGCCCCCATCGCTTTGTTGAGGCGATCCACAGCACGATTCATATCGGGCATCAGGAACGGATTGTGCAGGTCGCGCAACGAAGGGTGAAAGAATTTTTCAGCTTCGTCAAGGGTGGTGATCCCGCGCTGCATAAGCAGGTCGGACACCGGCGGACATTTGGCAAAACGCTTGATTAATTCATTCTCTGATTGGATGTTGTCGAAGTGGTGAGGCAAGTAATTCCATCTACTTGTCATTATATAGTTTTTTTTATTTCAAGTCTCAGGGGCTCGGAGCCCGGCAATTGGCCGATTGAGGAAGTTGTGAAGAGAGATTGGTCGCCCCGGCGTGTACTAAAAGCGATAGGGCACTACTTCGGCAATTTGCTATGCAAAGTTACCTAAAATCGTACGTTTATTATTGATTTTATAGATATTTAACTATTTTTTTGTCGGCTTCGGGGACTGCAGTGCACAGTAAACCGTGAAGTGCCCTGACCGTGAAGTGCCGACCGGCCCGGTCGGCACCCGGTATCAGGCAAAAGTAAACTTTGTGACGCGCGGGCCGCACGTCACTTCCCGGTATGCGGCGCTTCCCGGTGGGAAATATGCAATGAGGGCGCGGCGGTGTGGTTGTCCGCTGCCCCCTCAAGCAAAGAGAGAGGAGAGTAAGTATAATTATGTATTGTCGGCCGTCAGAGGCCATCGTTTTTTATGAGTTTTGTTCAGATAGTGAGGTCTTCGACGCAAATGTAGTGCCGGTAGGGGTGGTCGCAGGCAGGACAGGTTGTGGGAGGCTCGGTGCCGGTGTATTGATATCCGCACACGAGACAGCGCCATGTCACGGCTTTGTCGCGTTTCCAGAGCGTGCCGTCCTGAACGAGTTTCAGATAGCGCTGATAGCGCTCTTTGTGGTGGAGCTCGATGGTGGCGATGGCTTCGAAATGGTCGGCAATTTCGTCAAATCCTTCGGCGCGGGCCACTTTGGCTGCGTTGGTGTATTCCTCCACTCCTTCCACTTCTTCGCTTTCGATGGCCTGCTTCAGATTGAGCACGGTGTCGCCTATTACACCGGGGTTTGTCTCGGCCATACCGAGGTCGGCGGTGTTGTTTTCGAGGTATTTGTAGAATGTTTTGGCGTGGCGCAGTTCGTTGGCTGCTGTTTCGTTAAACACTTCGGCAACAGGGAAATAGTTCTCTTTTGTAGCTTGCTGAGCGTAGAAGGTGTAGCGTGCGTAGGCTGTGCTTTCGGCTAAAAATGCCTGAATGAGACATTTTTCGGTATTTGTGCCTTTGATAGATTTAGATGTAGCGGTCATAATCGTATGATTAATTTTTCGGTTGATATTTTCGTTCCGTATAGTAAATATCAAACGATTATGCCGGGGGTATTGTTCAGTGCGAAGGCGTGGTTATTCGCGCATCAGATTTTCCATCTGTTCGGGTACGATGAATACGTCTTCGGGCGAGAGCGGACGCAGGTCGCCCCACCAGTAGAATCGCGGAAGTGTGAAGAGCGATTTTTTTGCCAGATAGAGCGGGGTTACGGTACCGGAAGTTTCGGGCCAGAGTTTCATGCGTTCGAGATTGTCGGGAGTGAACGTTGCGTCGAGAAACGAGCTCTCCATGTTCACGATTTTGTTGTAGGTCGAGTCGTTTTCCTGCGGCATCATTATGGCCTGTACGTTGCCGTTGACACGCAGGCGGCGCAGGTGCCCGTCGGCGAGGTCGGCTATCATCTCCTTGCCCGAGAGCTGGTTGTAGTATCCGTCCTCTATGTGCTCGGCGCTGAATCCGAAGTCGGGCAGGATTGCCTGGTCGGCCGTCGAGTCGTTGAAGTGAACCTGAATGATGTTGCCGAATATCTGGCGGTTGCCGCTCCAAATAACAGGGTGGCGGTGCATGTACAGCATCGAATCGCGCTCTACGAATCGCATCGAGTCGCAGATGCCCTGAAGATCGGAACGGAAAAAACGCACGCGCGGATAGCACACGGTCACGTGTGTGGTGTCGAGCCTCAGGCTGCGCGGAGAGCCTGAGACTGTGTCGGCCTCGGTGATGACGGAGTCGATGCGCGTGAACATCTCTATTTGGCGGCCGTGCATGTAGAGTGTGTCGTCTTTGGAATATTCTTTGGCAAGGGCGTGACCGGTGACGTAGGCGCTGTCGATGAGCTCATTGTAGTATCCGTAGTCGCCGCTGAGCGAAGTGCGGCGCACCGAGTCGGTGAGCACCATTGCGCCGAAGGCTTCGCCGTAACCGGCCGCGCGGTCGTAATATAGTGTGTCGCCCTCGAGTGTGGAACCTCCGGCGGTGACCACGCGCGAGCGTGAGAAGAGTTCGGAGACGTTGGTGTTGGTGTTGTACACACCCGAGCGGGTGTAGATGGTGGCGTCGCGGTTGATGATGCGCGAGGGCGCGTTGAGTCTGGCCACGCGTGTTTCGGTGTTGTAATAGAGTGTGTCGGTGTAGATGTCGAGGGTGTCGCCTTTGTCGTTGAGCGAGTTGAGGTGGACGTCGATGTAGAAATTGGCTTCTTTGGTTGCCGGTACGTATTCGCCTTGCAGCGAGGTGAGGCGGTTGTGACTGTCGGTGAGGGTGCCCTCGTGCGAGTAATAGCCGAAGTCCGACACGAGGTCGTAGATAAACTCGTCGGTGGTGAGCGTGACATCGCGGTTTATCATTTTTACGGGCTTCTGAGGTGTGCCGTAGAGCACGGCGAGCGAGTCGCGGTAGTTGAGCTCGTCGGCATATACAAATAGGGTGTCGCCCTGCTCCATGCGCACGTGGCCGAAGGCATCGAGCGACTCTGACTCGGGGAAGTAGTGGGCAGAGTCGCAGTACATCTGCATGGCGCCGCGCGAAAAGTGCACGTCGCCGGTGAGGACAAGGAATGTGTCGGTTTCGGCTTTGTTCAGTTTTTCGGCGTGCTCGAGAAAGACGCGCGATGTGTTGTTGCGGTTGGCACGGGGTATCTGAGGCCGTATCTCCGGCAGGGGTTTGCGGGTGGCCGTAGTGTGCGGGGAGGGAGATATGGCGCAGATCAGACAGGGCAACAACAGCGCCGCCACGAGCATCAATGCTGCCGTGGGTCGCATCGTGTGGTTGTGACTGTCTGTTGCCATGGATTTTTGTTAAATGATAAACCTGTTGTCTCTAAGGTCTCTAAGGTCTCTAAGGTCTTTAAAGTCTTAAAGGGCGAAGGAGGTGATCATGCGCTGTTATGCTTTTCTTGGCTCGGAGGCTGTGCCGGGCGGCCTATTTTACCCAGCCTTTGTGGGTGAACTCGCATCCTCTCCAGCCGTCTTCGATGCGCACGTAGGTGTTTTGTATTTTCTGTTGCAGCCAGTCGCTGATGATTTTATTTTTCTGTGCGCTTTCGTACATGTCTTTTATCTGCTGATAGTCGTCGCTGAGGTTGGCCCGGTGTGCGTCGATGCGGTTGGTGAGCTTCACTATGGCAACGATATCGCGGTCTTTGCCGGAGTCTTTCATGATGAAAGGCTGAGAGATGTCGCCCGGTTGCATTGTGCTCACCACTTTGGCAATCTCCTGAGGAAGCTGGCTCATCTGGAATCGTGTGGTGCCGTTGTCGGCGTTGACCATCACGCCGTTGCTCATGCGTGTGTCTTTGTCCTGAGAGATGTATTTTGTAGCGTCTTCGAATGTTGCTTTTTTGTGGTCGACAATGTCGGCGCGCACCGAGTCGAGGCGTACGAGAGCCTCGCGCAGGTCTTTTTCGGCCACCTTTGGCTTGAGCAGGATGTGACGGCAGTTGATGCGATCGCCGCGCTTCTCGATGAGCTGTATTATGTGGTATCCGAATTCGGTTTCGACTATTTTCGACACTTTTTTAGGGTCGTTGAGATTGAAGGCAACTGCGGCAAATTCAGGCACGAGCTGTCCGCGGCCCATAAATCCGAGTTCGCCGCCGCGAGAGGCCGAACCGGGGTCTTCGGAGTAGAGGATGGCAAGTGTCGAGAAGTCGGAATTGCCGGAAGTGACGCGCTCGGAGTATTCGCGCAGGCGGGCTTTGACATCTTCAATTTCCTGACGGGGGATAATGGGGTTGAGGGTCACTATCTGCACTTCGACCTGCATAGGCACGAACGGCACCGAGTCTTCGGGCAGTGCGTTGAAGTATTTGCGCACGTCGGAGGGCGTGATTTTAAGGTTTTTGGTGAGATTGTTCTGCACCTGCGACACGCGCGAGCGTTCGGTCATCGAGCGCGTGTAGTATTCGCGTATCTCCGGCAGTGGGCGCCGGAAGTATTGTTCGAGTTTCTCACGTGTGCCGAGGTTGGAAATCAGATAGTTGATCTGAGCGTCTACTTGCTGTTGGATGAAAGCGGGCTGAGCTTCGATGGTGTCGAGATCGGCCTGATGCAGAAACAGACGCTGGATGGCTATCTGTTCGGGTATCACGCAATAGGGGTCGCCGTTGATGGGAAGCCGGTCCTGAATGGCTTCCTGATATGCTTGCTCGATTTCCGATTTATATATAGGCTCGTCGCCGATGGTCCAGGCCACCTCTTCTGCGATGTTGTTCTGAGCCGAAGTTACTGTTGAAATAGCTAATAAGGCTGCCGAAAGGATAAGATTGAATAATTTCACAGTCAGGAGATTTTTACATTAATGCTGTGGTGTGACATAGCCGCCGAGTCGGGCGGTTAATAATTATGCAAAAGTACTGAAAAAATCGGTGTGAGCCTTGAAATCAACTATTTTTAACTATTTTTGAGCGGCGACGCAATTCTAACCGGTTCTATCTTATATTCTCCGGCCGGCTTTCGTCTTCGGCCGGGCATACGTTGAAAATTTCGGCCGGAGTGATGCCCAGCTCTTTCATCTTGGCGATAAACGCGGGTACTTCCTGAGCTATGAACTCATCGCGCATGGCGCGCCGCACACCCTCACGGGCGTTGTCGCAGAGGATGAATCCCAATCCGCGCCGTGGCTCTATAAGAGCTTCGCGCTGCAGCTCGTCGTAGGCTTTGAGCACTGTATGCGGATTTACGGCCAGACGTGCACCCAGCTCGCGCACCGACGGCACGCGCTCACCCTCTGCCCACTCGCCTGAAATGATTTTGCGGCGGCAGAGGTCGACCAATTGCAGATATATAGGCTTGTCGGCTTTAAAATCCACTGTTGTTTAATCTTTTATGCAGTTTGTATGTAGCAATGACAGTGATGACTGACGATGCTGCTAACATTATTTTCATTCCAAGCGATAGGGCCATTTTCAAACCCTCGGCCATCATTTCCTCCTGCATCGGGACTTCGGCGTCGGACGCATTGAGGCCAAACCACACGCCTATGCAAAAGAATGTCATGATCGAAATTACCATGAGCACAGCCATGGTCGCCGCTGCCGCGCCGAGTCCTGTAAGCATACGGTTTTTTCGGGAGCATACCAGAGCGTAAAGCTCAACGGTGACTATACACATCGTCTGAATTGTGCCGGTGACGAAGACTGTTGCCAGTGTCTTTGTTCCAAAGTCGGATAAAAGCACAGTCATATAGTAGGTCATGACGTCTATGCCGAGCCATACGTTCAGTATCCGGTCGGCCCCCCACTGAGCCAATGAAATAGCCACGGGGAAAGCTATCCAGTAAAAAACAATCAGCGTCATTGTCTTTTCGCCGGCTGTGACGGGCAGTTGCGACGACACGTCGCGGAAATCGCGCCGCGTTATGGTGAGCGGAGCTATCAGTCCGAGCAGCCCGAGAGTGTAGAACGCCATATTAGGCATCGTGCTATGTGTCACATAATTGTAGATGCCAATCGAAAAGGTGATGATAAAGGAAAGGAGAGTGAAAAACAACAGCATGTCGCGAAGCGTGGGCCAATAAAGGCGTATGATCATAGCCAGGCGGCGCCATGAGAAATGATTCTCGCGAAATAGCAGACGGTCGGACTGTTTCATTTTATACATCAAATTCGGGTGAGGAGTTAATCACGCAAGAGTTGTCGGGAAGACGGAAACCGCCATCTTCGGCTGTGGCGGCGAGGTAGAGCAGACGATAATCGACCGGAGTGTAAAGTCCGTCGGACACGGGCACTATCTGGTTGGGGCCGTCGATGCCTTCCTTGTAAAATAGAGCCTCAGGCAAGCGCGAGGGATTGTTGACGAATGCCAGTTGCTCCATAATTTCGCCCACCGGGGCGGCGAAAGCCACACTGCCGTGGTTAAGAATGGTTACGGTGTCGAAGATGTTGCGCATCTCCTGCACGGTGTGCGTAGCCACGATGATGCAGACCTCACGCTCTTCGGCGGTGGCGACCAAAAGCGATGTAAGTGTCTCCTTCGAGGCCATGTCCAGGCCGTTGGCCGGTTCGTCGAGCATAAGCGCTCCGGTGCCCAGAGCGAGGGCGTATGCCACATTAGCCTTGTGTCGGTTGCCCAGCGAGAGATTGTCGAGACGTGTGTCGGACGACAGCCCGAACGCGCTCAGGTTGCGTTCCAGAGCCTCGGCCGAGAAGTCGGAATAGAACGGAGCGTGATATCTGACCATCTCGCCGATAGTGGCAAGAGGCAGACGCATGCTGTCGGTGAGCAAAAACACCTGCTTCACCGCGTGAGGGTCGTGACACGACATCACTTCCTTGTCGAGGAAGCACTTGCCCTCGGAGGGGTCGAGCAGTCCGGCGCCCACTTTCAGCATTGTCGATTTGCCGGTGCCGTTGGGGCCTAAAAGCAAATGGATGCCCGGGCCGAACGATGCCGAGAGGTGGCTCAGCGCTTCGGTGCGGAGGTCGTAAGCATAGCTCACACTGCGGTAGTCAAGAATCATAGTCTTTGGTTTTCAGTCTGACGAATGAAAGAAAGTGAAACGGGGAGAGATGTTCTCTCTCATTTGAGGCAAATGCTCACCAGGCATACGCAGCCCACGCATAACATTGAGATAATCATGATGTAAAAATTATATTGTTGCGGTGTGTTACATCACTAACACACCGCAAAGGTATATATAATTTTTAATCCTGCAAAGTTTTTTAGCAAAAAAATTTCATTTTTTTTGCTAAAAAACAACTAAAATAGCTACAATAGCTAAAACAGCTACCGTAGCTAAGAAATGTTTATGTGATGTGCCGTGCTAATAGCACGGCACATCCCGTCGAGATTATCGTGTGGTGGTGTAGTCGCGCGAGTAGCGGAGCATCTGTTCGGGGTAGCTCTCGTCGTAGCTTACGGTCACATCGGTGATTTCGCCGTCCTCGAAGACGGGGGTGTAGCGCGGATTGACAAAGCCTTTGTAGGGAGCGATGCTGAGGTTGGCGTAGCGCGCGAGCACTTCTTTGTGGAGCTCGGGGTTGAATTTCACGGCGTAGGTTTCGACCATGTCGCGGCCGGCCTGATAGTCGCCTTCGCTCTTGATGCGTTGTATTTCGCCTAAAAGTTCGCCGAAGAGCCGGCGCAGCGCGGGATAGTCGTTGATTTTGATGTATGTTTTGCCTTCGCGCTTCACAAACTCGATTACGTTGTCTTTTTTGCCATGCTCGTAGGCCCATTGAGCTATGAGGTGACGGTTGCGCATGTGAGCTTCTTCGATGTCTTTGCCGGGCTCGATGCGCTGGAGCTGAGTCATGAGGCCGTTGAGGATGTATTTATAGTATTCGGCCTTGTAGGCGTCCGGATTGTCGAGCAGGCCCATTTCCACGAGTTTGGGGTCGGCGAGATAGTAGAGGGCGAAGAGGTCGGCGCGAGTTTCTTCGAGCGTGGAACCGTGGGCTTTGAGCGCGTCGGGGTCAACACCATCGAGCAGCCGGCCCGAACCGTGACCGAGACACTCGTGGAGGTCGGTGTGGAGATTGTCGGTGATGAAGAGGTATTTGTCGAGCAGGTCGGAGGTTTCGGCGTCGATGACAAACTCGGCGTTGAAGCCGTTGCCGTGCGAGGCTTCGTCGTAGGCGCGGGTGATGTTTTCGAGCGTAACCGATTTGGAGCCGTGGGCGGCGCGTATCCAGTTGGAGTTGGGCAGGTTTATGCCGATAGGAGTGGCGGGGTATGAGTCGCCGGCAAGGATGGCGGCGGTTATGACCTTGGCGCTCACGCCTTTGACTTTTTCTTTACGGAAACGCGGATCTACAGGCGAATGGTCTTCAAACCACTGAGCTTCTGAGCTGAGCACCTCGGTGCGGCGGCTTGCGGCCTCGTCTTTGAAGTTGACAATCGACTCCCACGAGCCTTTCATGCCCAGAGGGTCGCCGTAGCTTTCGATGAAGCCGTTGATGAAATCGACTTTCGATGCCGTGTCTTCGGCCCATGTGATGGAGTATTCGTCGAATGTTTTCAGGTCGCCGGTGCGATAGAAAGAGATGAGCTGCTCGATGGTGCGCTTCTGGGCGTCGTTTTCGGCGTATTGGAGCGCCTTTTGCAGATTGTCGACGATTTTTGTGATGTTGGCCGAGTAGTATCCGCCGATTTTGTAGGGTTGCTCCACGATGTCGCCGCTCACGGTCTTGACTATGCGCGAGTTGAGTCCGTAAGAAATCGGGGTGGGGTCGGCGGGATTTTTGAGTTTGTTGTAGTACGCCTCGACTTCGGCCTGAGTCACGCCGTCGCCGTAGAAGTTGCAGGCCGAGGTTGCAATAAGGTCCACTCCGTCGGCCTGGTTGACGCGTTTTGCCATCACTTCTGGGTCAAACACGAGTTGTACGAGCAGCGCCTGAGCGCCCGACGAAAGGCCGAGCTTGGAGAGTTCGCCGGTGAAGAACGATTGAGAGAATTCGGGCGTGAATTTGTCCATCGAGTAGTGGTGGTGCATGCCGTTGCCGAACCACACGCATTTGAGATATTTCTCGAAAGCTTTGAAGTCGGCGCTTTCGCGGTCGCCGTCGTAATTGGTGTAAATGCTTTCGAGAGCCGAGCGCAGGGGGAGATTGGTCACGCAATTCTGGTCCCAGAGTATGTCGCGGCCCCAGAGCGCGGCCTCGGTGAGATAGTAGACGAGGGTTTTCTGCTGCAGCGAGAGTTTGTCAAACTCGGGCACCGGATAGCGGAGCACTTCGATGTCGGCGAAGCGGTCCACATGGTAGTTGAAATCGTCAGGAACTTGAGCCATTGTTGTAGATGCGCAAAGGGCCATTGCGGCGCCTATTGTTATAGTGTGAAGATTCATTATATATTATATGTGATTTATAATTCGGAATGTAATCGGGTGAGTTATTCCACATACAGCACGAGGCCTTTGAGATACTCTCCCTCGGGATGATATATGTTGACCGGATGGTCGGCCGGCTGTGTAAGCTGGTGCAGAATGCGCACGCGGCGACCGGTTTCGGCTGCGGCCGAAAATACGGCCAGCCGGAACTGCTCTTTGCTCACGGCCTGCGAGCACGAGAAAGTGAAAAGCACACCGCCGGGAGCCAGACGCTCGATGGCGGCGGCGTTGAGGCGGCGGTAACCCCGAAGGGCGTTGTGAAGGGCCGAACGGTGTTTGGCGAAGGCAGGCGGGTCGAGGATGATGAGGTCGTAGGCGCCCCGTGAGGTACGGTCAAGAAATTTGAACGCGTCTTCTGCGTAGGCTGTGTGGCGTGTGTCGTCGGCGGGGAAATTGAGCTCGACATTGGCGCGTGTGAGCGCAACGGCTTTGGCCGACGAGTCGACAGAGTGCACGAGCTCGGCGCCGCCACGGAGAGCGTATACCGAGAATCCGCCGGTGTAGCAGAACATATTGAGCACCCTTCGGCCGGCGCTGTATCGCTGCAGAAGGGCGCGGTTGTCGCGCTGGTCGACAAAGAAGCCGGTTTTCTGTCCTTTGAGCCAGTCGACATGAAATTTCAGACCGTTTTCGGTAGTCACATCGGTGTCATAGCCGCCGATGAGATATGTGTTCACTGCATCAAGATGTGCTTTGTAAGGGAGCGTGGTTTCGCTCTTGTAATAAACGTTGACAACGGGGACGGGCAAGCCGGCGGTGATAGCTGTCAGCGCCCGGGCTACAGTGTGACGGGCGAAGTGCATGCCCGGACTGTGTGCCTGCACCACGGCTGTCGAGCCGTAGACGTCCACCACGAGGCCGGGCAGAAAGTCGCCCTCGCCGTGCACCAGACGAAAAGCTCCGGAGGTGAGTCCTAACGACAGTCGCAGCCTCAGCGCTTCGCTGAGCCGTCGGGTGTAAAATTCGTCATTGATGGGTTCGTCGGCAAACGACAGCATACGCACCGTGATGCTGCCAATCTGGTAGTGGCCCACGCCGAGGATGCGCCCGTCGGAGGCGGCAACTTTCACAATGTCGCCCTCTTCAAGACCGGAGGGCGATGACTGTACGGCGCCGGAGAAGACCCAGGGGTGAAACCTCTCGAGTGAGTCCTCTTTGCCGCGGCGCAGAGTGATGATGGGATAGTCGTTCAATTCTTTAACGGTTGTGAGATAATCAGAAGAATGCCCTGATCACGTCGTTGGCGTTGGCGTAAATCATGAGCAGGAACAGGAAGAAGAAGCCGATAAGATTGGCTGTCTCAAGATATTTCTCGGGCACCTTGCGGCCGGTGATGATTTCCCAGAGCAGGAACATGATGTATCCGCCGTCAAGTCCGGGAATGGGAATAATATTCATGAAAGCGAGAATCACCGACAGGAAAGCGGTAATTTCCCAGAACATCAGCCAGTTCCACCGATCGGGGAAGAGGCCTCCGATAGTGCCGAATCCGCCCACTTGAGATGCGCCCTCTTTGGTGAAGAGTATCTTCATCGACGACACGTAGTTCGACAGCTGCGAGACTCCCATCTGCGCTCCGCGCGCGATGCCTCCGAAGAGGCCGTAGGTCACGGTCTCGATGTCGTAAATGTCGCTCACGGGCTTGAGCATGACTCCGAGTTTGCCGCCTTCGCTCACTTTCACATCCATTGTCAGCTGCTTGCCGCCGCGGAGCACTGTCACCGGGGTCTCTTGTCCGGCGTGTGCTGTGAGAGCGGGGTAGAACTCGGTGTAGGAGGGCGTGGTGTCGTTGCCGACCTTTACAATGCGGTCACCGGCAAGAATACCGGCATCGGCGGCGGCTCCTCCGGCCTGAGGCTCGTTCACCACCACAGGGATGCGCAAAGTCATTGGCGATGTTTTCAGCGATGCCACGCGCTCGAGCATGTCGGAGGGCATCGTGATGGTCACGGTGTCGGTGTGGCCGCGCAGCACGCGCACTCGGGCGCCCGGCTGCACCATGTCCCATGCGAAGTCGGTGTTTCGCGCTTCGGGCGCCCGGCCGTCGACGGTGAGTATCATGTCGCCGGTGCGGAATCCGGCGCTTTTGAGCTCCTCGGCGTAGTCCATGCCCTCGTAGGCGCGGTCGATGCGCACCACTTTGTCGCCCCAGTGGATGGCTATGCCGGCGTAGATGACGATGGCGAGAATAAAGTTGAACGTCACGCCGGCCACCATGATCAGGAAGCGTTTCCATGCCGGTTTGGCGCGGAACTCGTGAGGCTGAGGTTCTGACGACAGCTCGTCGGCCGACGTGGTCTCGTCGACCATGCCGTCGAGTGCGCAATATCCGCCCAGAGGCAGCCAGCCCATGCCGTAGAGTGTCGCCGCCCATGTGGGCCGACCCTTTGAGTCGGTTGTCGGATGAGGTTTGCCGCAATTTATCTTCAGCCATTGGTGGGGAACCTCCTCCACACGGTCTTTTTTGCGGTCGTCGGGGGCGTCAGGGTCGGGCGTGCGCTTCTCGGTGGTCCACGCTATGATGTCGAGCTTGCCCTCGTCGGGATGGTATTTCAATATCGAGAACCAGGGGTTGAAAAAGAGGTAAAACCGGTTTACCTTAACCCCGAGTATGCGCGCGAGCAGATAGTGACCCAGTTCGTGGATTATGACCAGCAGCGACAGTGCCACGATGAGCTGCAGCGCTTTTATTGCAAAAGTCTCCATTGTCGGTTAAGAGAGAGAAAATTTTTGACTTGTTGAAAATGATTTGATAAATTCTTCGGCGCGGGCGCGTGCTTCGGCGTTGGTGGCCACATAGTCGGAGTATTCAGGCTTGTCGACGGTGGAGACAACCGACAGCGTGCGCTCTATGGTGCGATATATGTCGCCGAAAGTGATGCGCTCGTGCAAGAAGCTGTCAACGGCCACCTCGTTGGCGGCGTTTATGATGCAGGCCGTAGTGCCGCCTTTCTTCAAGGCCAGATAGGCCAGATTCAGGCACGGAAAACGGTCGGTGTCGGGCTCCTCGAATGTCAGCGTGGCCATGTCGCCGAATGTCAGGCGCGGCAGGCCGTAGTCCACTCGCGCGGTTTCGCCTAAGGCGTAGGCGATGGGCAGGCGCATATCGGGCACGCCAAGCTGAGCCTTCACCGCACCGTCGGTGAATTCGACCATCGAATGTACGATTGACTGCGGATGCACTATCGCTTCTATTCTGCCGGCCGGTATGTCAAAAAGCCAGCGGGCTTCGATGATTTCGAATGCCTTGTTGAGCATTGAAGCCGAGTCAACGGTGATTTTAGCGCCCATATTCCATTTCGGGTGCTGCAAGGCTTGAGCCGGCGTGGCCCGGGCGATGTCATCCGGACGCCATTGTCTGAACGGTCCGCCGGAAGCCGTGATGATGAGCCGGTGCACGTTTTCTGGTTTCTCACCGCGCAGACACTGATAGATGGCCGAATGTTCAGAGTCCACGGGGTAGATGTTGACCGGATGCTCTTTAAGCAAGCGGGTGATGAGCTCGCCGGCCACAACGAGCGTTTCTTTGTTGGCCAGAGCGATATCTTTGCCTGCGCGGATAGCCGAGATAGTGGGAGCGAGACCGCTGTAACCCACAGTGGCTGTGAGCACCATGTCAACATTGTCGGATGCGACGGCATCTTCAAGAGCTTTGGCGCCGCAGGCGGTGGCGATGCCGTAAGGAGCGAGGGCGTCGCGCAGACGCGGATACAGGTCCTCCCGGGCGATGACAGCCAACGCCGGTCGATGCGTGAGCGACAAAGAAATAAGGTCGTCGACGCGGCTGCCGGCGGCGAGCACCGAAGCTCTGTATTTTTCCGGCGCGCGGGAGATGATGTCAAGAGTCTGACGCCCGATCGACCCCGTGGCGCCAAGCACTGCTATACGTTTTTTCAAAGGAGTGTCCATATTATCTTGCAAAGATACGCAAAAAAAACGAAACGACAGCAGCCATCCCTTTTCTTTAACGCAAATTTAAGAAAATGGGAAGGAAGTAAATCGCCGAAGGACCGGGAAGTCGTGAGCGGCCTCGCTCACGACATATCATCAGGCACCGGTATTTTTATGTGCCCTGCGAGGCCGCAGGATTATTGGGAGGTCGTGAGCGAGGCCGCTCACGACAAAAGGGGAGGCGACTGTGTTTTGGTGCTCGCGCGAGGCCGCGCTTCGCTTCCCGGTATTGTTTAGCGTTTCTATCCGAAGATGAGGTATGTGGCTACGGTGCCGGCGGCGAGCACGAAGCCGATGGCCGACTCGTAGGGGATGAGGCGCAGACGGCGCGAGATGTCGAGTTCGACCACGCCTCCGGTGGCGTTGAAAAACGACCCGTGGGGCATGTGGTCGAAGACGGTGGCGCCGGAATTAATCATTGCCGCGCCCCATACTCCGCTGATACCGGCTGCGAGGATGATGTCGGAGAAAGACGCCGAGGCGACTGTGGCTCCGGCCGTTGTCGATGCCGTGGCGGCCGACATTAGCATACCCGAAACCGGAGCGAGAAACACCTCGCTCAGACCCAGGCTGCTGATGCCTTGCAGGATGAAGTCTTTTATCGACGACGCTTTGATGACGCCGGCTATCGTGCCGGTGCCGACGAGCAGGATGGCGACCGACGACATTTTTTCAAGTCCGAAGGCCAGACTCTTGTAAAGAAGCTTGCCACGGCGCATGATGAGCAGCCCGGCCAGGCCGCCGGCGGGAAGAGCGAGCAGCGGGTCGATGCTGATGCCGCACAGAGGCCGCAGTGAGAGCAGTCCGATGGCGATAAGCGGGCCCGACATCGCTTCCCAAAATCCGGGCAATTGGTCCGATTCGGCGGCGAGCGTGCCTTTGACGCCGAAGGAGGCGCAGGGGGCGCCGCTTTCGGCGCGTGGCACCAGCCGCCCTATGACGTATACGGTGAAAAACAGACCTAATGCCGCGGCGCCGAGGTTGACGTACATCACGTTGTAGAGGTCGGCGCCGAAGTTCCCGGCGGCAATGATAGTATTGGGATTGGGCGAAATGATGTTGCCGCATTTGCCTCCGCCTATCATCATCAGCAGCAAAGTGCCGCGCGGTATGCCGAGCCGTGAGGCCAGATGCAGGGCCACGGGCGCAATGGTGATTACGGCCACGTCGACTAACACCCCGGCCGCCGTAAGCAGCATCGTGGCGAGTGCCAGAGCGAGGTATACGCGCTTCTCGCCCAGACAGCGCACTATGGTGTTGGCGATGGATTCGGCGCCTCCGGTGACGATGAGCACGCCCGAGAGCACGCCTGCCGCAAGCACGCGCACAATGGCCGGGCTGACGTCGTTTACGCCCGAAATCATCAGCGACACGGTATCGGAGAGGTTAACTCCGCCGAGCAGTCCGCCTGTCACGGCGCCGAGGATGAGGGCGTAGGCAGGATTTATTTTCTTTATGATAAGCCATATGGCCAGACACAGGCCGAGGATAGCGCCGATTCCGCTCATTAGCTATATATAATTAATGTGTGAATGTGATAGACTTGATTGTGGGTCGGCCGGCGGAGTCAATGACTCTCGGAGGCGGCGCATAGCCGGATTATCTGTTCGGCCGTGCACGCTACGTTGCGGCGTGCTGTCACTGAGTCCATGGCTTCGGCCAAAGAGCACGGTCCCGGCACGACAGGCAGCGCGGCCGTAAAACCGGCCTCGTTGAGCAATTCACTGTCGCTGACCGCTCCGGCTATGGCCACTGTCGGAATACCGAGACGAAGCCCGCGCTGAAGCACGCCGTATGGCGTTTTGCCGTGCACGGTCTGACTGTCGAGCCGTCCTTCGCCGGTTATAATCAGGTCGGCACCGTCGATGATGTCGTCGAAATGCACGGCGTCAAGCATGAGTTCTATGCCGGGTTTCAGATCGGCATTGAAAAAAGCCGCGAAGCAGGCACCGAGACCTCCGGCGGCTCCTGCACCCGGCATATTTGCCACATCGCGGCCGGTGGTGCGAGAAATGACGCGGGCGTAGTTGCGCAGACCGTCGTCGAGGCGCTCTACGGCTCGGGCGTCGGCGCCTTTCTGCGGAGCGAAAACGTAAGCTGCGCCATCGTGTCCGTACAGGGGGTTGTTCACGTCGCAGGCTATGAGAAACCGTGCCGAGAGAGCCTTAGGATTCATCCGGCTCAGATCTATTGTCTCGATATCGATTAGCGAGGCGCCGCAGGGAGGCAGTTCGTGGCCTTCCGAATCGAGAAAACGGGCTCCGAGGGCACACATCAGGCCCATGCCTCCGTCGTTGGTCGCACTGCCGCCTATGCCCATGATTATGGTGCCGCAACCGCGTGAGAGCGCGTCGCCAATCATTTGCCCGGTGCCGAAAGTGCTTGTGCGCAGCGGATTGCGCTCGCTTTCGGGGATGAAGGTCAGCCCCGAGGCCTGAGCCATCTCCATTATGGCCGTCGCGCCGTCGCCCGAGATGCCGTAGGTGGCAGTGACCGGGTGACCGAGAGGTCCGTCGACGGAGCACGACACATATTGACCGTGCAGACCGCTCACGAGGGCGCTGACAGTGCCTTCGCCGCCGTCGGCCACAGCCACGACACGTGTAACGATCGACTGGTCGGCGCGGCGGATGCCTTCTGCCACGGCCTCGCCCACCTCGATTGACGACAGCGAACCCTTGAACGAGTCGCAGGCGATGATAATCTTATTCATTTTAATTTTAGCTTTTTTCGCTTTCCGAGCGATGTCCGACATTTCGTTATCGCGCCACAAAATTAACAAAAATATTTCAAAACGGTGTGCTTTTGCAGATGTAATCGGGATATACGAAAAAAGAGCTCTATCACAGAGCTCTTTTTAGAGGTTTCCAATAGGTACAATTTCTAAGGTAAAAAAGATTGTTTTAGGTTTGCGGTACAAAGGTCAGCATTTTTGCATCCTCTGCCAAATTTTTTTATATGTTTTGCAACATAGTTTTTCGATATCATCTCACGTCTGATTTTTGGTCTTTTGTTTAATGTGCAATCATTCAGTTTATTACGCGATAATTTAGAGAAATTCTTAAAATTGCTGTAATTGTTAAATTAGGTTAAATCAACGAACGTCGCTTACAAATTGTTGGATTTTGAAGTTTTTGCCGTCGAATACGCCATAGGTGTCGTGCCATATCCAGTCGCCGAGAATCACAAACCGGCAGGCGGGGCTCAGGGGCTCGTTGACGGCCACGTGAGTGTGCCCGAAAACGAAGTAATTGATGTCGGGGTCGACGTCGCGGAGGTACTCACGGGCGAAGATTGCCTGTGGCTCGGTGTCCATGCCGCGGAATACGGGTTCGGGGCGATGCCCGAAGTCGCGGTTGGATGCGCTCCACCAATGTGCGAAGCCTACCGTCCATCTCGGATGTATGGCGGCGTAGAGCATCTGGCAGAAGCGGTTACGGAAGAGTTTTTGTATAATTCTGAATCCGAGCGGACGCTTGCCGACCTGATCGCCGTGGGCGAGATAGAATTTTTTGCCGTCGATTTCGCGGATTAAGCTGCCGTCGCCGACGGTGATGCCGATTTCGTCGCGCAGATAGTCGAAGAGCCAGATGTCGTGGTTGCCGCGCAGCCATGTGATTTCCACACCGCTGTCGGCGAGGTCGGCCAGTGCGCCGAAAAACCGTACATAGCCGCGTGGCACCACGTTGCGGTATTCATACCAGTAGTCGAGCGCGTCACCTAATATATACAGTGCTTTGGCCGTGGGTTTGATAGAGTGCAGGAAATCGCACACGCGCCGTTCGGTGCCGGCCATGTCGGGCAGGTACCGCGCTCCGAGGTGCATGTCGGAGATGAAATAGGTGAGACGCCGTTCGGCGTTTTCGGTTGGCATAGATCCGGGGTGGGGGAGGAAGATTACATAAATCCGAGCTCGAGTTTGGCTTCGTCGCTCATCATATCTTTGTCCCATTCGGGCTCGAAGACGATGTTGATGGTCACTGATTTCAGACCTTCGATGCTTTCGAGCTTTTGTCGTGCGTCTTCGATGAGAAAATCGGCGGCCGGGCAGTTGGGGGCAGTGAGTGTCATGTCGACAACGAGGTTGGCGTCGTCGTCGATGTTGATGCCGTAGATAAGCCCCAGAGAGTATATGTCGACAGGTATTTCGGGGTCGAAGACAGTGCGCAGCATGGCCACGGCGCGCTCCTCGAGTTTAAGTCTTGTTTCGTTGTCCATAATGCGCAAATTTACGCTATTTTTTCGAATCCGGCAAATTTTCCCTTCCGGAGCGTCGCGCGAAAACTGCGCGATGTGTTAATTTTATAAAAATTAAGATTTAATAATAAATATTTAATGTACATTTCTTGCCTTGTCGAGATATATGTTGTATCTTTGTAGGTGAAAAAGAGACCGGCGTTCCGGCCGACTTGCCTTAAATATATCTAAAGCTAAATAATGCCTTATGAAACCAAATCTCAGTAAGCTCATCAAGCTTGACCGTATCCCCGAGCGCTATTACGCTCCCAAAAACGACGTGGAGAAGGCCGCGCTTTGCCGTGAAGAAAAAATCAACGTCGACATCTACGAGTCGGTGCTTGACGGCGCTCGCGAGGAAGCTCTCCGCATAGCCGAGTTCATCAATCACACCGTTGCCGCCAAAGGCAAATGTGTAATGGCCATCGGTGCCGGCAAAGCCGCCCATGTGGTGTACGAGCAGCTTATCAGCCTCTATCAGGAGGGAAAAGTGAGCTTCAAAAAAGTGATTGTATTCAATCTCAACGAGTTTTATCCCTATAATGCCGAAGGACCCAGCACACTGGCACGGCTCAAAAGCGTATTTCTCGATCATATCGACATCAAGCAAAGCAACATACACACGCTCGACACCGATGTGCCGCGCGAAGAAATATACCGCAGCGCGCGCGACTACGAGGTGCAGATAGAGCGTGCAGGCGGACTCGATATCGTAGTGTGCGAAATCAGTCCCATCGGAGCGCTCGGCTTCAACGACGCAGGAGCGAAAGAGAGCAGCGGTTGCCGCCTCGTGCTCCTGGGCAACGGCCTGCGCCACATTATCGCCGGCGACTACAAGGTGGACGAAGCACCGCTCACCGCCGTTACCCTCGGTATCGCCAACATACTCTCCGCCCGCGAAGTGGTGACAGTGGCCTGGGGCGAAAATTACGGACACGTGCTCCGCGAAATTATCGAAGGAGAAGTCTCCGACCGCAATTCGGCATCGTTCCTGCAGAATCACCCGCATGCCCACGTGGTCATTGACCTTGCCGCCGCCGACGAGCTCACCCGCATCTCCATGCCCTGGAAAGTCACATCTTGCGAATGGGACGACAAGCTCATACGCCGCGCCGTGACATGGCTTTGCAAGGAGACAGGCAAGCCCATCCTCAAACTCACCGACCAAGACTACACCAACCACGGCCTCGGCGAGCTGCTCGCCATCTTCGGCTCGGGCTATAAGGTGAACATCAAGATATTCAACGACCTGCAGCACACCATCACCGGATGGCCCGGCGGCAAGCCCAACGC
>JBJEDE010000002.1:0-4944 GCA_051871795.1 Muribaculaceae bacterium
ATTCGCGTGCCTTCTGCTCGGTGAGCACAACCTCGCCTTGCAGACAGGGACGTTTAAGCGCATCGCGAAGCGTATATGTCCATGCGTTGCGTGCGCGCTGGTTGCCGTCCTGCGACAGCACCGGCTGATGCTCCTTGTCGCAAAGATATATGACGGGGTCGCAGCCGGGCAATTTTTTCATAGTCAGGGTGCCGGAGGCGTCGTACTCGTAATAATATGCCAGCTCGCCGACAGCGGGATGAGCGGTTGTCCATGTTCCGGATGAGGAGGCGCAGATTTCTGCCGAAGCCTCGGGAGAGAGCATATATCTGAGTCGTCCGAGACTGTCGTATATATAATATGTGTCGGCATATTGGCCAGATGATATCACCGAACGCTCGAGTATCTTCTGTCCGAAAAGGTTGGTGAATGTGAGGCGTTGCCGTCCGTCCTCATCGGTGACGGAAGACACAAGGAGAGTACCCGCCGGCCGGTTGCCGGAGCGTACCAGTGCTCCCGAAGCATTGACCGCGAAGGAGGCGCAATTGTACAGTCCGCTGCCGTTAACATACAGCCGGGAGAAGATTTTAGTACCGGTCTGCCGGAATATCGTGCCGGGACGTACCGTATGGTATGGCGCATCAAGAGAGCGGCCGGAGTATTCCATATCGGTGTAGGCGCAATATTCGGAGTAGACGCTCAGCGATGTGTTGCTGATGTCGGTGAGCGACGGCAGACTGATGGCCGTCGAACTTACCGGTTGCCATATCCGTTTCTCCCTTCCCGAAGAGTCGTACTCAACTGCGCTGATGATGCTTTTGATTGCGCCCGTGCCCTCTTTTACCGTCTGCCAAGGGCGTCCGATACCGTCATAATAAGTGCATGACGAGGCTTTTTGCCCCGTCGTGGCATTGAGCGCCTTGTGCTCTTTCACATAGTTGCGTGTAAGACTGATACTCGAAACGGATGGTACATAATTATAATCGGGCAGATAGCCGTAATCATAGGTATAAATGGGGCCGTAGCTGTTGATGCCCACCTCCGACAATGCATTTCGGGCGTTATATGTATAGATGTGAATCAGACCTGCCGGGTCGGTCGTTGAACTCAGAAGATCACGGTTATTGTAATTATAATACGTTATAAGTGAAGGAGAATCGCCGATAATGGTAGAACCGGGGCTTAAAGTTTCAGAAACGACATATATGCCTTTGTTGTCCCATGTGAGTTTGGTAACCGGCTTCCCGGGCGAGCGAATTTCGGTGATATTGCCGTCCGAATCGTATCTGAATGAAGCGAGCGTGAGTGTGTCCGTGTCGAATCCCGACACCCTTGAAATCACCCGGGACAACACAAAATCGCGGCGCGGCGAGATGCTGTCGGTTATCGAATAAATGTTCTGTCGGGTGACAGTCCGTCCTCCCTCGGTCGACACAACGGCTACGGGTACGCTTATCCAATTCATATTTACCATCGCATCCATCGTTTGGCCTATCGAATCGCACATCACGAGCCTGTTGTCGGTCTTCTGCGGTGCGTAGATAAATTCCTGCCGGCGTGTTTCCGTGCCGTCGGTTGTGTCAATGCTGCGCAATATAGTCGTATTCGGTACGTAGCCCAAATATTTTAACTCAGTAGCGGAGCCGTTTTCAGTATATGTCGTGCGTTTTATCCGAGTTGTCGCACAGGCGTAAATCTTCATAGAGTAATGCCGTGGGGCGTACATATTGTTGTAGTCCCAGCTGATGGTGAAATTGCCGAATTGCGTCTGCGCGAACGAATTACTGCCGAGGGCAACTTGCGGGAAATCGGGCGCTGTGTCGGTGACCGTGTTCTTTATTCTGTAGCGCAGATGATAATTCCATACCGGGTCGAGCTGACATACGCTTTGATGCGTATGTTCGACACACAGACGTGAGATATATTGGTTGCCCGATTTGATGTATTCGGTTTTCTTTTTCAATACCGGACCGGGCGAGCCGATGCTTGTGATGGCGAGAGGTTGGCGGCTGAAAAATTCGCGGTCGGTATACGGGCACGGCGTGTAGCTGTTGGCTGCGACAGGTTCGTAAAATTCATAGACTGTTTTTCCGTCATCCGAATACTCCGTGACCTGCTCGTACCAGATTTCGTTTTCCCCGAACGAAAAGTCATTGTAATTGGAAAAAGCCGAGACAGTGGTGCGCCGGTAGTCAAACGAATTGCTTGGCATACTCATACCGGATGAAACATTGTAATCAACCGAAGGCGTTATGACGCTTTCAAAGAAAGTGGGCAGTGTAGGGGCGGTCCGGCACCGGGCTTTTCCGGATTCGTTCTTACCATATTTGAAACTTTTGACGATTGCTCCCATGCCTTCTCCTGCATAAGTGGAAATACTTTTTAATCTCAATCCGCCGCCCGATGTAAAGCGGTCGAAGTAGGCCGAATCAAGCTCCTCACACGCAATCTGAGGTGGGTCGAACGAGTGCGGCTCGTATTCAAAAGTACTGTAACCTCCGGTCGGATAAATAACTTTTGTGAGTATATTGGCTTTCATCGCGTCGGCGTCGGCGCTACGGTCAGCATCTCCGAACTGCTGAGACCAGACGCCGGGCGTGCCGGATGAACGGTTGTAAATTTTCATCTTTGCACGCGGGATAAGGCTCGTGTTGGTGGTTTTGCCGTTATAATATCCCCACCAGTCCTGAGCGTTGTCCGAGGCAAAATCATGGCTGTCGTATTGGAAATAATACGAGCCTTCGTCGCTTAATTTTATTCTTTCAAGAAGCCGCCGCCGGGAGGAGCCATACGCGAGATTGCAGGTTTTGACAGTTTCGCCTGATTTACTCAATACTGAAATTTCGGAAAGCAGACAACCGATAGTGCTGTAATTGGAGTAAGTGCAATTGATCTTACCGCCCGGCCATGTTATAGATTCCAAAGAGAGGCAGTAAGGGTGAGAATCGATATACGGGCGGTTGCTCACCACGTCAAGATATTGGTATGTGTCAATCGAGGTAAGACCTTGATCGATTGTAAGGCAGTCGTTTAGAGCTATCGCCATATCGTATCTGCGGTGATTTACAAGATTGTCGATTGTCTTCCATTTAAATTCAATCTTTTTGCCGAAAGGTAATCGTATCTCTTTAAGCGTCCAAGTAGTGATAAACTGAGGCAAGAGACTGTATTCCACTTCATCGCCGAAAACATATTCAATGCCCTCGGAGTCAACGACTGTAATACGGCTGAGATTTGGCGAGGCTAAGATTTTGAGTTCACTGTCAGCACCGACAAAAGACAACGAACCGTTGTTGTTTTCTAAAATTCTGACATAGCTTTCGGTTGGCAGATATATATAGAAAATATCATGTCCTGAATCGTAAACCTGTTCGCCGACCGACGGCATATCGGCGCTGATTTGGCATTTGCGTGCGTGCTCGTAGTCGATGTAGCTGCTGTTGAGATCGTTGCAGACATTTTCAAATAATTCATCCGGGCGACCGATTATTTCTCGCGTTATGCGCAATCCGGGATGAAGCGACCAGCCGTAACCGCATGGATAAGGCGAATCAAATACCTTGATTCCGTTAGACAGATACCTTAATGATACCGGAAGACTGAATCCCTTGTATGAAATTTCATAAATCGGAATATCAATGTTTGCGGCACCAGTGAGGAGTGCCGGCCCCCCTGACATATACTTTCTGAAAACAGCCGATGAGGGAGTGGGCGCAATGTCCTGACGGTTGATTAATGAGGCGCCCGAGATGTCGGCATTACTTTGAGCCGCTGTCTCCGATGAACACAAAATGCACAGTACTGACAGTGTCAGGTATATTATATTTACTCTCGGGCCTTTCATATCTCAACTATTCGTTTCACCGATTCCTGTCCGGTATTAATAATCAGAAGAGCAGAGCCCGACGGGATGCCTGTTCGCGGTATTCCCACTGAAAGGTGTCCCGGTCCCGGCGACTCAAAATATTTACTCCAAAAGCATATCCCTGAGAATGAGCAGAGTATTATCTCTACATCATCATGCGCCGACTGACTGTCGATATCGAATCCGACATTTATATATTCCGGCGAAACGGTTACATGGATGCCGTGCTCAGGATTGTCGTCGTCTTTCGGAACGGATACTGCATTATCGGCATCCACCCCTGACACGATTACCGAATTAAGAACGAAATAAGAAAAATCCTTTTCTGTGCTGTATAAGCGCCTGCCTTCAACTATGGGGTGACTGCCGCGTGGTGAATACAGCCGGAACGACTCAAGCGTATCAGAAGCTATAACCAAAGTTGTATCCGACAAAAATTTGAGTGCCCCGATTTTCATCATTCTTATGCCACGCAGGTTGCGGAGCGTGTCGGCGCCGTAAATAATAGAGGCTTTGAAATGCGAGACAATGTATTTCCCGGAGTCGACATATTCCCACATCTGTTCATGCTTGCCGCGATAATAATAGCCGGACTCGAAAGTGCCGCTATTCCAGGCCGTTTGTACAATCCCTTTGCCGAGCGAGCGTCCCAATCTGTTTTCACTGCCGGTGAGACTCAACGAATCGTTAATGGTTTTAAAAAACAATCTTTGCAATCCTTCTCGGTATATATAAGTCGAATCGCTTGTGCGTCTGCATCGGTAACCGATGTTATCGTCGATTACCTCAATATCAGATAAATCCCAAATCGTGTCGTTATGCCTCACTCCTGAGACTAACGACCTCTCCACAGTTATTTCATCACGGTCATCCGGAATCCCGAACCAAAACTTACAGTTCGCAGTAGCATAGATAGCAAAAAACAGGAGAAAGAGGAGCGGTTTTTTCATGGGAGAGGCAGAGAAGAAATAAATTTTGACAAATATAAGCAAATATTTGTCAAAATGCAAAAAAAATGCGTATAAAAATTTCGTTTTCTGCGAAAGAAAGATTCCAATAAGAAGTGCAACGGCCTTTTCCCTCACTCCTCCCCGGGGGAA
>JBJEDE010000003.1:0-23854 GCA_051871795.1 Muribaculaceae bacterium
CGACCCTCTGCTTGTAAGGCAGACGCTCTGAACCAGCTGAGCTAAGCGCCCCTTTTGTGCGAAAGCGATGCAAAGTTACGACTGTTTTTTGTCATATGCAAGTTTTTTGACGATTTTTTCAAAAAAAATTTCGTAAATTTGCTTCCACTTATGAAGAAAAAAACTATTTGGGACTTAAACCGCCCTGATATTGAGGCGTTTAAAACACAGGAGAAATTTCCTCTCGTATTGGTGCTTGACAATGTGCGTTCGCTGAACAATATCGGTTCGATGCTGCGCACGGCCGACGGTTTTGCCGTTGAGGGCGTGGTGCTGTGCGGCATCACGGCCACTCCGCCCTCGCCGGAGATACATAAAACGGCTCTCGGCGCCGAGGACTCGGTGGCGTGGACCTACCGCGCCGACACTCTTGAAGCGGTGCGCGAACTGAAAGCGCGCGGCTACACCGTGTGCGCCCTCGAACAGGTGCAAGGCAGCGTGCCGCTCAACGAGTTTGCCCCGGAAGCCGGCCGAGGCTACGCCATTGTGGTTGGCCACGAAGTGGAGGGAGTGCGACAGGATGTGGTGGACGAGTGCGACGTGTGTCTGGAGATACCGCAATACGGCACCAAGCACTCGCTCAACGTGGCCGTGTCGGCGGCCATAGCCCTGTGGCAGCTGACAGCCGGAAGATAGCTACTTTAGCTGTTTTTTTATAAAAAATTTGTGCAATCGGCAGAATAGCCGTAATTTTGTAGCAAACAGTCAAAGCGCAATCAGTTATGCACGACAAAGATTTTGCCAGACCGAAGACGAGTTATCGCAACCTGCGTGTCTTTTGCAAAACGGAGGCGATATATGACCTTACATATTATTTTCTGCAAGGACATATCGCCAAAACCGACCGCACCTACGACCAGATGCTTCAGGCAGCCCGTTCAGGGAAGCAAAATATAGCCGAAGGCCGGGCCGACGCCGCCGCATCGGCCGAGATGGAGATAAAATTATACGGTGTGGCGCTGGGCAGTCTGCATGAGCTGCTCAACGACTACGAGGACTATATGCGCACGCGATCATTGGCGCGATGGACCGCAGCCCATCCACGTATGCCGCAAATGAGGAAGGTGTGCCGCGACAACAACGACACTACATTTTATATGGCGCTTGCGCCGCGGCTCAACGATGAAGAGTATTGCAACCTTATGCTCACCGTCATCAATCAGGCGATAGCGATGCTCAACAAACTGATAGACTGTGCGAAAGAAGATTTTATGCAAAACGGAGGCATAAAGGAGCAGATGCACCGGGCACGGATAGCCTACCGCAGCAAAGACAGATAATTTAGCTAAGACAGCTAAATTAGCTAAATTAGCTAAGATAGCTAAGATAGCTAAGATAGCTAAGATAGCTAAGATAATAAAAGAAATAAATCAATAAACTCAACCACGATATGAAAAAGATACTTGCACTGGCGATTGTGGCGATGCCGCTGGCGGCCGCCGCCATTACGCCTCTCTGGCTTCGCGATGCGCAGATTGCGCCCGACGGCAAGCAGATAGTATTCACCTACAAGGGCGACCTGTGGACGGTGCCTTCATCGGGCGGCGAGGCCGCGCGTCTGACATCGACCGAGGCCTACGAGCAGAAGCCTCTGTGGAGCCCCGACAGCAAAACCATAGCTTTTGCGGCCAATCACTACGGCAGCAACGACATCTACACCATACCGGCCACCGGTGGCACACCCACCCGGCTGACATTCGACAATTCGGCCTCCGAGCTGCCCGCGGGCTGGACGCCCGACGGCAAGAACGTGCTCTTCTCGGCCGCCATCCAGGACCCGGTGACCAGCGCAATGTTCCCCTCGTCGCGAATGACCGAGCTGTACAGCGTGCCTGCGGCGGGAGGCAAGATGAAACAGGTGCTGGGCACCCCGGCTCTCGACATCAGCTATCTGCCCGACGGCAAGCGCTGGCTCTACTTGGACGTCAAAGGCTTCGAAGACGAGTGGCGCAAGCATCACACATCGTCCGACACCCGCGACATCTGGCTCTACGACCCCTCGACGGGCAAACATACCAATCTCACCGCGCGGCAGGGCGAGGACCGCAACCCCGTGGTCGCCGGCGATGAATTTTATTTCCTGAGCGAGCGCGACGGCGGTTCGATGAACGTATACCGCGCATCTCTGTCGCGGCCGGCGGAGCTGACGGCCGTCACCAACTTCAAGACTCATCCCGTGCGCTTCCTCTCCCGCGCCAAAGACGGCAAACTCTGCTTCACCTACGACGGCGAAATCTACACCCTCGCTCCCGGCGGCAAGCCGGCGAAAGTGAACATATCACTGACCTCCGACGAGATGAACACACCCCGGCTGCTGAGCAACCAGCCACTGAGATGGATTTCAGCCTCGCCCGACGGCAAGGAACTGGCGTTCATAGCCCGAGGCGAAGTGTTCGTGACTTCGGCCGACTACGCCACCACACGGCAGATTACAGATACGCCCGAGGCCGAAAGCGATGTGACATGGGGCAAAGACTCGCGTACATTATATTATGTGAGCGAGCGCGACGGCAACTACAACATCTACCGCGCCGAGATAGGCCGCGAAGATGACCCCAACTTCGCCAACGCCACCATAATAAAAGAAGAAAAAGTGTTCAAGACCGACGGCCACGAGCGCACGTCGCCCCAGCTCTCGCCCGACGGCAAGAAACTGGCCTTTGTGCTCGACCGCAACAAGCTGGCGGTGATGGATATGGACTCCAAGAAGGTGACCGAACTCACCGACGCCCGCACCAACCCCCAGCGCCGCGGCCACATCTCCTACTCGTGGAGTCCCGACTCGCGATGGATAGCCCTTGAAGTGATCACACGCAAGCACGAGCCCTACGGCGACATCGCCGTGGTGAACGCCGACACCAAAGAAATGATAAACATCACCAATTCGGGCTACTTCGACGAGTCGCCTCGCTGGGCATACGACGGCAACGCCATCATCTTCGCCACCGAACGCTACGGCATGCGCAACCACGCCTCGTGGGGTTCGCTCTCCGACGTGATGATAGCCTTCCTTAACCGCGAGGCTTACGACAAATACCTCCTCAGCAAAGAAGACGCCGAACTCGCCGCCGAAGCCGAGAAAAAAGCCAAGAAAGACGAAAAAGACGACAAAAAAGATAAAAAAGACGACAAAAAAGGCGACAAAAAGGACGAAGTCAAGCCCATTGTCATTGAGCCCGACGGCATAGAGGACCGCACCGTGCGACTCACTCCCTTCTCGTCGGAGCTGAGCGACGCCTTTGTCACCTCCGACGGCAAAACACTCTATTTCATTGCCACAACCGGCAACGACAACACTCTCTGGAAACGCGACATGCGCTCCGGCAAAACGACCTCGGCCAAAACTCTGCCCTCCGGCCTGCGCGGATTCGAAATCACCCCCGACGGCAAAAAAATCTTCATCGCCGGCTCGAAAATACAGAAATTCGACCCCTCGGGCGACAAGCTCACCGCCGTCGACTACTCCTCGTCGCTGAAAATGGATGCGGCGAAAGAACGTGAATTCATGTTCGACAACATGGTGCGCGAAGAGCGTCAGCGCTTCTACGACGTGAAGATGCACGGCGTGGACTGGACCGCCCTCACCGGGCATTACCGCCGCTTCCTCCCCCACATCAGCAACAACGCCGACCTGGCCGAGATGATGAGCGAACTTCTGGGCGAACTCAACGTAAGCCATACCGGCTCGCGCGCGTCGCTCACCGGCGCCTCCATCCCCGAACGCACGGCCTCGCTGGGCTTGCTCTACGACCTTGACTACGACGGCGACGGACTCAAAGTGGCCGAAGTGGTGAAGGGCGGCCCCTTCGACAACGACAAGTCGGAAGTCACCGCCGGCACAATCATCGACAGCATCAACGGCCGCAAAATCACCGCCAAGCAAGACCATACAAGTCTGCTTTGCGACCTCACCGGCAAGAAAACCCTCGTGGCCTGGCACAACCCATCGACCGGAGCCAAAGGCGAAGAGGTCGTGCGTCCCGTCTCGGCAGGAAAAATGAGTTCCCTGCTCTACCGCCGTTGGGTGAAATCGCGCGCCGAAGCCGTAGACCGCCTCTCGGGAGGCCGTCTGGGCTACGTGCACATCTCGTCGATGGACGACGACTCGTTCCGCGAGGTATATTCCGACCTCTTAGGCAAATACAACGACCGCGAAGGCGTGGTGGTAGACATACGCTGGAACGGCGGCGGCCGTCTGCACGAAGACGTCGAGGTACTGCTCTCGGGCAAAAAATACCTCACTCAGGTGATACGCGGCGTGGAAAGCTGTGATATGCCCTCGCGCCGCTGGAACAAGCCCTCGATAATGCTCATGTGCGAAGCCTGCTACTCCAACGCACACGGCACACCGTGGGTCTACAAAAACCGCGGCATCGGCAAGCTCGTGGGCATGCCCGTGCCCGGCACCATGACATCGGTCAACTGGCAGACGATGCAAGACCCGTCGATATACTTCGGTATTCCGGTCATCGGTTACCGCACCGCCGAAGGCACCTATCTTGAAAACTCCGAGCTCGAGCCCGACGTGAAAGTGGCCAACGACCCCGCCGAAATAGTAAAAGGCGAAGACGCACAGCTGCGCGTGGCCGTGGAGACCCTGCTCAGAGAAATCGACGGCAAGAAAAAATAACCGCAGGACGGTAGCTAACTTAGCTTTCTTAGCTAAGTTAGCTATTATAGCTACTTTAGCTAAGATAGATAGGGGCGGCTACCACGAGTTTATGAGCGGCATGAAGGGTTCGCAATCGGTCTCGGCCGCGGCGGTGAAAATCACGTGCAGAGCTATGGCCCGGGTCATGAGTATATCGTCGTGCTTGCCGGGGGCAGCGGCGTACCCTCCGCCCGGCTCGTGGCGGTAGGTGGCGAGTTCGTCACAGGCCGCCGTGTCGCGTTCGTCGTATTTACCGTCGCGCACGGCCTCGATGAGACCGCTGATGACAGCCGTTTTTGTGGCCCGGTTGGTATGAAATCCCGGGCGCGGACGACCGTCGGCGGCGCTCCGCCGGTAATAGAGATTGCTGTAGCTCCGGCCCACGCGCGATAGGATGAATTCCGAAGGGTCTATGCAGTTGGGCGCTTCCGTTTCGAGCGTATTGCTCTCCACCACAAGCAGAGCCTCATTGTAGCGTCGGGCGATGGCCACGGCGCGATGCACCAGCAGATCGTGGTCGATGTGTCCGCGCCACTGCGCCACCACACGCGGGCGCGGAGCGTCGGTGAGCACGGCGATTACCGAAAAATCGGCCGAAGCCGAACGTCCGCCCACATCCATCGCCACCACGTATTTCAATCCCGGCTCAGGCGCCTCCCACTCGCAATAAGGCCGCGACGCGCCGCCGGCCCGCGGAAGGCCACGCGCATCGATTTCGCCTTCGGTAGCCGGCGGCCGGCATCCGAGCCTCAGCCGCTCGACGGCTTTGGACGAGAAAACGTTATGCCCGGTGTTGGCAAACGCCTCCTCCGGGTCGGACGGAAACTCCGCGTGCATCTGCGCGTCGGAGGTGCAGGCAAGACGCTTGCGGTGGTACCATGCTATCTGCTCAAGCGTGCAACCGGCATTCCAGAGCCCGCGTTCGTAATCGTCAAGACTCCGCCAGAGCTTTTCCGGGTCGGACACGTCGCGACGGTAAATCTCGATTTCATGCCACGGCACGAACACAGCACGCTTGTCGCCTTTTCCGGCCACGCACCGCAGCCACTCGGTGTGGAAGTAATTGCCCACGCCGTTGGCCGTCGACTCCATGACCACAAGCGAGTAAGGCTCCATGGTCACCGTGCCGGTTATGGCCTGCACCACGGCCTCGGGCGTATGTCGCGTCGTCGCCGGCCAGAAAGCGACCTCGGTGAGGTGAGCCATGGCCATGTCGGCGCCGCGCATCGAGTCCTGACTCTCGGCTGTGGCGAGCGTGATGCGGCAACCGCGCCCTGAAATCTCGCGCACGTTCTGACTGCGATTGAAAGGCCGGAACTCAGGCGCCGACGGGTCGCTGCCGTCGTCGGGGACGGGGAGCATGGCCACCGGATAGTCGCGCAGCAGCAGCATGTACATGCCGAAAATATTGGTGGCCGAGTCCTTGACATGACCGCAAATGATTGAATTCCAGTTGCACCGGTGACACAGCTGTATCCAAGCCATATACATCTGTATCAGCGTCGAGCATCCCCACTGTCGCGCTTTGAGCACAATAAGCCGCAAAGGCTCGGACCTGAGCCGTTGCCCTTCGAGCACTCCAAGCACGCGCCGCTGAGCGCGGTTGAGACGAAAAGAGATGACGCGACGTGTGGTCTTGTCGTAAATTCGGGCGCATTTCGCGGCCCAGAATTCGAAATCATGTCGGCACCGCAACCTTTGCCAAGCCTCGGCATTGAGCGCCCGGGAGAAATCAGGGTCGGCGAGCATCGGTTCGGGCACGTACTCTACGGGGGTCTGCGGCACCGGCGATTTCACCTCCCTCCGTCGACCGGTGCATCCACGACCGGTGAGAGGGTCGTAATCTTCTCGCAGCCGGGCGTTGCGCCGGGCGTTCTCTTCAAGTATGTCTTTCATAGTCATGATCTCAATCGGAGAGGTCTGAGCGGCATGGCTTCGGCTATGCCGCGGATGCGTGAGAGAAAATCGGCTTGCATAAGCAGTTCGGGGCGGCCGAAAGTGAAATCGGCCGAAACCGTGCCCTCGATTTTTACAGTGAGCGCGTCGCACGGAGGCACCGACACGGAGAGCAAAAGCGGAGAATTGACGCTTCCGCACACGTCGTGTCGGCTTATCACTGCCGTGCCCGCGCTCAGATGACCGTGCAAGACGGTGACCGAACCGTCGAACCATGTCGCGCTCAGCGGTACGACGAGCCTCAGTCTTCCGCTCCACGGACCGGGATATAAACAACTCCACGTCACGCCGACGGTGACCCCGTCTGCGAGCGGTGTGTCGAAAGAATAAACTCCCGAGGCACCGAACATCCACATTTTCCCGGAACACGGTACGAGAGCATAAGGCTGCTCGGGCAACGTGAGCGTGTATCCGCGGTAACCGTTGTCGGGAGAGACGGCCATGAGCCGATTTCTGTCCCCGGCTACGAGCCACAACCGCCTCGTGGCGGGATTGCAACTGACAATTCCGTCGCCGACGGCCGCAATGCGCGTGGTCACGGTCGAACCGCCGATGGTGATGAGGTCGCCCGAAGCAATTGCCGCCACGTCGCCGTCAAGAGCCTGTGTCATTGAGTCCTGACCCGGTACCGCGCCGGGATGCAGGAGGTTGGACGCGATGCGCGTGCGCTCGGCATTGACAGTGAGCGCGTGTATGCCGCCGTCGCCTCCGCACAGAAAGCGCGCACGGCCGAAATCCCATGCTCCCATCGACCGGGCGGCCGGCTGAAGGGCATTGACCCTCGACTGCATATGCGTCACGGCGCTCACGCTCAGCAGCGAGCCGTGCGGGCACGCCACCACAGCCGTGTCGTCCGTTATCGGCTGAGCCGTATCTTCGGGAACGGTCAGTACGCCGTCGACCTCGCGCCACACAGGCGGTTTGAGCCCGGGAGCCACATACACTGACTGCCGGTGCGACGCATCCTCCGTCATCTGCAACGACATCACTCTCAGCGGCGAGCCCTGCACGTGCAGCTGAATGGCCACCGAAGCCACATCGGGAGCCGGACAGGTGACAACAGGCGATACGGTGAGCGGCGCGTTGGACTCACCCTCGCAAGGCATCGACAGGCGGCTGCCGTCGCTGAAAATAGTTGTCACAACGGCTCTCCAAGGCTCGGTGCCGCTGCCGGCAAAAGCGAGCGACGAGAGTTCGTAGCCGCGGAAGCGGTTTACGGTTAGTCCCGAAGCGAGCATAACGCCCGAAGCCGTGGCCGTGACTCGCGCGGCGATGCGGTGAGGGGCAGAAAGATAAGCCTCACGGCTGCTCACGGCCTCGACCGGAGTGTTCACAACCGATTTTAAATCGCTGATTTCGCGCTCGATGCTCAGCGCCGGCGCCTTAATGTCAATAACACGCTCTCCGACGCCGCCGAAAGGATTGTCAATCACCGCCGCCACACGCTCCCTGCCTGAGGCCATAAGCAGTCGGAGCATCCTCTCGGACGAACCCGAACAAGGCGAAAACTGTCCGTAAGCGCATCCCGGCAAACGCAAAATGGCGAAATCGCCGGAGACGCCGCCCACCGCACGGCGGCAGTCGGCCGATGCCCTCGGCTGATATGGCTGAAGAGCAGGAGAGACAAGCACCTCAAGACGCGAAGCAAACAAGGCACGGATGCCCTTGGCCGAGGGAGAAATGTGCAGTTTCAAGACAGTACCTGTGCCCGACACAGAATACGGCAACACCGACGTGCGTCCGGAGTCGGCAAACTGCAATCTCACGGCTTCGCAGGCCTGAGCCGAGCCTACAAGCACCCGGGGCGAGGTATAGATTTCGTAGCCGGCGCTGTCAAGCAGTCTATAACGCACCAGGCATGGTTGCAGAAAATCGCCGCAAGCGTTGCTCCGGTTTGCAATTTGCCTATACGCATCAACCAGGTCAGACGTGAGCGCGTTGGCATCGGCCGTGCGCACTTCACCGCTATCGGTATATGCCTTCGACAACTCCCGGCTGCGCACCTGCGCTGCCAGCACCGTACCCTCCTCGGTTGCGAAGTATGGCATTGCAGCATCATCGGCCGGCACCGCAGCACAAGCAAACTCACTATCGCCCAAGTCGGTAACTATGATATAATCATTATTTGTGATGATAACCAGCATCTTGCCGTCGCTGTATGGCAGTGCTGTCAATATCTCCGTGCCTGCGTCGAGCGAGCACAGCATGACAGACCGCATCCCGTCAGGACTCAGCGCGAAGAGGCTATCGCCGCCACGCGCGATGATGTGATTTCCAAGCATTCCAAACGGTCGGTAAGCTGATGAGGTGATTTTTGTCAGCCCGGCGGCGGCAAGTCTGTCTGCGGCCGGTTTGCCTGTGCCGCGATTATGGGCAGGAGACAACGAATTGCAACTAAGCACGTTGCCCTCTTTGGGTGTCTTAAATGATTGTAACATAAGATAAAGATTTAATGTGAGAATGGATGTTTTTTCGATTGCAAAATTACAACATATAATTGTAATAAGCAAATTATTTTCAAAAATATTCGAAACCAATAGTCCCGAAACGTGTAGTCACTTCGTGATAGACAAGTACGACATCACTACGCACCGGCCCATGCCAAGATTGGACGATGCTGACGCGCGAAAAGTCATACTTTTCTTATTTGTACATTATATCGGTTTGAAATACAGGACGTTACGAACCAAAACACAAATAAGCAAACTCCGTTAGTCTTATTTTTACATTTTTGTCAAAATAAGACAGAAATCCATCTCTTTGCTTGCTTATTTTTACACTCCGCCCCATCTCGACCCGGGGATATCGACGTATTTTTTCTGCCTCTCGGAGCCTTGAACGCCCCTGTATCTCAACATTTAACTATAATAAACACAACATACGATAAATTTTTCGTAATTTCGCAGCCAAATCGGATTATGACGCGGCTCATGGCATGCCGTGCTTGCGCATAACATTTATTTTCAACAGAATAAAGTAAAACCAAACAAAGAATACAATGAAGAAAATCTTTTACTTCGCAGCTATCGCCCTGAGTGCGGCACTCGCCTCGTGCTCAGGCTCAAACACCACCACCTCCGAAGTGCCCGGCGTGACATCGGCACAGGCCGACACCATGGCACAATCGTTCGCCTACGCTATGGGCGCTCAGAACGGCCAACGATTCGAAATGTTCCAAAAACAAGACTCCACTCTCAGCAAGGAGCAGATGATTCTCGGTCTGCAATACGCCCTCAACGCCGACACCGCCACATCTTATGTCTACGGCATGCAGCTTGGTACACAGCTCCTCTCGCATATTAAATTTATGGAAAGTATGGGCGTAAAGGTTGACCGCAACGCTTTCCTCAACCAGTTCAAACGCGCCTTCCTCGCCGACACCATAGATGTTGAAGCTCTCAATCTCGCTCGTGTACGCTACGAGAACACAATGTCAAAAATCCGCGACGCGCGCAAAGCAATGGAAGACTCCGTAAAAGCTGCTTCGCCCGAAGCAAAAGCCAACACAGCCGCCGGCGAGGCATACCTCAAAGCCGAATGTGCTAAAGACCCCGCCATCAAGGTCACCGCTTCCGGCCTCGGTTATAAAATCGAAAACGCCGGCGACGCAAAAAAACTTTCAGGCAACGACCGCATCAACTTCCGCTACGTAGGCCGCACCATCGACGGACACATCTTTGACAAAACCGGCGACGAACCCTCATCAATCATTGTAAACCAGCTCGTTCCCGGCATGCAGGAAGGCCTCGCACTCATCGGCAAAGGCGGCAAAGCCACTTTCTACATTCCCGGTAAACTCGCTTACGGACCCGACGGCGTGGCACAGGCCAACATCGGCCCCAATGCAATGCTCGTCTTCGACGTTGAAGTACTCCCCGAAGAGGCTAAATAATCATTGCACGATAATATACATCAGATGGCGCACCCCCATGGGGGTGCGCTTTTTTTTTACCGTCGCCTCTCCTTTTGTCGTGAGCAGGGCCGCTCACGACTTCCCGGTGGCCTCGCGCGAGCACAAAACTGGGAAGCGAAGCGCGGCCTCACTGGGAAGTGCCCTGCGGCCCGCAGGGCACATAGATATTACCATCGCCTGTTGTTGTGTCGTGAGCAGGGCCGCTCACGACCTCCCGGTGGGAAGTGCCGCACGGCCTCGGGCGGCACATATTACTGTTGTCTCTCCCTTTGTCGTGAGCGAGGGCGCTCACGACTTCCCGGAATTGCATTTGCTGCTTTTGCAGGCATTTGCTGCATTTGCATGCATTTGCTGCATTTGCATGCATTTGCATGCATTTGCAGCTTTTGCAACTTTTGCATGATTTTGCATCATGTACTATGTACTATGTACTATGTACTATGTACAATGTACTATGTATTGTGTGAGAGTATACGCGCGCGCGAAGCGTTATCTCTCTTTAGTGCCGGTTCGACGATAAATTCTTAATTTTTATTAAATAATTTGCTTCGTTAGGAAATTTGATATAACTTTGTACTAAATACAAATTAGGAATAATTCAAAAATGAATACGCAGCTCGATAAACTCTCATTGCTCAGGACTTTGACCGATGCCGGTATCCGCCCGTCGGTGCAAAGACTTGAGATTTTGGAATTTATATCCGGCTGCCGCACCCACCCGTCGGCCAATGAGGTATACCTTCACCTCGCAGCCGATAACCCTACCCTCTCACGCACCACTGTATTCAACAGCCTGCGCATCCTTGCCGAGCATGGAGTTATCAACGACATCAACATCGATTCCGACTCCACGCGCTACGATGCCCCCGCGCAGACACCGCACGCCCACTTCATGTGCCGCAAATGCCGCCGTATCTTCGATATCGTCATCAACCTCGGCGACATAAAAATTGATAGTGATTACACCGTAGACAACGTCAACGTGTTTTTCAAAGGCCTGTGTCCGGAATGTGCAGTCACAGAAAATTCAACAAATTAACCTAAAATATTACCCAAAATGAAAGATTTAAAAGGAACAAAAACCGAACGCAACCTTCAGGAAGCCTTCGCCGGCGAGTCAATGGCCCGCAACAAGTACACCTATTACGCATCCAAAGCGCGCAAAGACGGATACGAGCAGATTGCCGCCCTCTTTGAAGAAACAGCCAACAACGAAAAAGAGCACGCCAAACTCTGGTTCAAGCTCCTCCACGGCGGTGAAGTTGCCGACACAATGACCAACCTCCGCGACGCAGCCGAAGGCGAGAACTACGAGTGGACCGACATGTACGACCGCATGGCTAAAGAAGCCGAAGAAGAAGGATTCCCCGAAATCGCATTCCGCTTCCGCGCCGTAGCAGCCATCGAGAAACACCACGAAGAGCGCTATCGCCGCCTGCTGCAGAACATCGAGGAGGGCCTGGTGTTCTCGCGCGAGGGCGACACCGTGTGGATCTGCCGCAACTGCGGTCACATACACATCGGCAAGAAAGCGCCCGAAGTGTGCCCCGTATGCCTGCACAAACGCAGCTTCTTCGAAATCAAAGCCGAGAACTTCTGATATTCCGGCACACCATGTCAGCCAATCCCCTTTACGATATAACCTACGGGCTCTACGTCGTCGGCACTTTCGCCGACGGCCGCCCCGCAGGTTGCATCATCAACACCTGTTTTCAGGTCACAAGCGAGAACCCTACTCTGGCCATCTCGCTTAATAAAAACAACTACACCCTCGAATGTCTGCGACGCAATCCGCGATTCTCGCTGTCGATTGTAGCCGAAGACACCGACCCGATGATAATATCATCGTTCGGTTTCCGTTCTTCACGCGACGCTGACAAATACGCTGACTTCGGCTTCGACACTCTCGACGACGCTCCGGCAGTGCGAGGCCGGTTTTGCGGACGCCTCATCCTCGATGCCGTTGATTTTGTCGACTGTTCGACCCACGTGCTCGTGCTCGGCCATCTTGTGGCCACCTACCCCGGCGAAGGCACTCCCATGACATATGCCTACTATCACCGCGTAATCAAGGGTAAAGCACCCAAGAACGCACCCACCTACCGTGCAAATGAGGCCGACGAATCAGAAAATACCGCTCCCGGCACAACCGCGGCGGTCCAAACCGACGTTGCCGCATCCGGTAAACACCGTTACCGCTGCGATGTCTGCGGCTACGAAGTGGAGACTGACGGTCCGCTGCCCGACGACTACGTGTGCCCCATATGCGGCGTCGACCGCTCGCATTTCGTAGAAATCTGACACATAGCGCTGTCCGTAGCCGGCAACAGCCTATGCTGCCCGACAGCCGATACCGTCATCATAAACGCAAAGAAATAACCCGGCTCGGATGAGTCGGGTTATTTCATATCGCTGTCGCCGGCCGGATTATTTCTTCATGTCGGCCACTTTCTCAATGATGCGTTTGAGCTGCTCCCAGAAGCGCTCAACAGCGGGGATATGCATACGCTCCGACGGAGAGTGCACGCCTTGGAGTGTGGGGCCGAACGACACCATGTCGAGGTCGGGATTCTGAGTGAGGAAGAGACCGCACTCAAGACCGGCGTGGATGGCGGTCACAAGCGGCTTGATGTGGTAGAGCTCCTCGTAAGCGTCGGAAGCTATCTTCATAATCTTGGAGTCCATGTTGGGCTGCCATCCGGGATAACCGTCGCCGTGTGTCACCTCGGCGCCGGCGAGTGCGAAGACAGCTTCTACGCGGTAAGCGAGCTCCCATTTGCGCGACTCTATGAACGAGCGCTGACTGGTGGTAACGAGCACCTTGCAGTCGGGAAGCATCTTCACCGAAGCGAGGTTGGTCGAAGTTTCGGTCACGCCTTCGATGCTGCGGCTCATGGCCTCTGCTCCGTGAGGAGCGCAGAAGAGAGCTTTGACCAGACGCGATGTTGTGTCGCTGTCGATAGCAAACTCGGGATGCTCGGCTGTTTCGAGAGTGATTTTGAGCGTTTTCTCAATATCGCCGTATTCGTTCTCGATGTCGGCGAGATATTGGTTGAAGGCAACCACTACATCCTCCTTTTTCGATGCTTTCACGCCGAATATAGCGTGCGAGGCGCGCGGGATAGCATTGCGCAGATTGCCGCCGTCGATCTCGCAGAGCACAATGTCGTGCTTCTTCATCAGCATGAAGAGGAAGCGGGCGAGCTGACGGTTGGCGTTGAGACGTCCCAGATGGATGTCGCTGCCGGAGTGACCGCCGAGACCTCCTGAGATTTCGAACTTGAAGTAGTGGAAATCGGCCGGAGCCATTTCGCGGTTATATGTAAATGTTGCAGTGGTGTCGACGCCTCCGGCGCAGCCTACGAATACCTGTGCGTCGTCCTCGGAGTCGAGGTTGAGCAGGATGTCGCCTTTGAGCATGTCGGGGCCGAGATTGTTGGTGCCGGTCATGCCGGTCTCCTCGTCAACAGTCACAAGCACTTTGAGCGGACCGTGCACGAGCGTGGGCTCGGTGATGGCGGCAAGCGATGCGGCCACGCCGATACCGTTGTCAGCTCCGAGGGTGGTGCCGTCGGCGCGTACCCACTCGCCTTCGACAATGGTAGTGATGGGCGTGTTGTAGAAGTCGAAGTTTTTGTCGTTGCTCTCGCAAACCATGTCCATGTGACCCTGAAGAATCACCACGGGTGCGTCTTCGTGACCGGGAGTGGCGGGCACTGTCATAAGCACGTTGCCGATGGGGTCGGTTGTGACTTCAATATTATGCTTGTGAGCGAAGTCAATGAGATATTGACGTATTTTTTCCTCCCTTTTCGAGGGGCGGGGCACCTTGGTGATCTCGTCGAAGATTTCGAACACGCGTGCCGGTTTCAGGTCTCTGATTGTCATGAGAAACGGAATTTTATAGGTTAAGCAATATTCAATAAACGGAAATAATGTTAAAATTTGCGGTTTTGCGCCCTCTAAGTTACTAAATAATTTTGATATGTAGCTAAAAATTTGCGAGATATTTGTATATTTGCACTCGAAAAATAAAATTAAGGCTTGTGACCACCGTATTTCTCGCTATAATTCTCGTTTTGGCTGCTTTTATCCTGCTTGGCGTAAAAGTGCTGTTCGTCAAAGGCGGAAAATCCCCCTCCGGCCATGTGCACTACAATCCCGCACTGCGCAAAAGAGGGATGCACTGCGCCTCCCGGCAATCAGAAGACTGATTTTATATATTTATACATTAAAGAAATAACAAATACCACCACATAAGTAACTCGCATAAATTAGCTGATACATAATTACGAAGTGTTTTCGAGAGATTTTCGCGATGGAGCGAAGGAGCGACAGCGAGCTACCCGACTGAGCGACAGCAAGAAAAGCGCCGAAAAGACGAATAAGGATGTATCAGCCCGTAGGGTTACCTGAATTAAGACAATTATTAACTAATTTATAAGAGTTACTTAACCTTTAATTCATATCAATGAAGAAAATTTTACCCGCCGTAATTGCCGGCATTGCCCTCATTTTTGCAACATCCTGCTCATCGACCGACAAAAAAACCGACACCTCAGCTCCTCAGGCCGAAGCTCACGAGACATCTATCAACATCCGCTATGTGGTGCTCGACTCAATCTATAAAAACTACACTCTCGCACAGATCACACAGTCCGAAGCCCAGACCATGGCCATGCAGCTCCAGTCATACCAGAGCCAGCTCGCCTCGCAGCTCCAGAATCAGGCCAACTCCATCCAGCAGAAAGCACAGAACAACGGCTACCTCTCTCAGGCAAGCTACGAAGCCGACATGAAAAAGCTCAACAGCAACCAGACTGCATTCCAGAACCAGTACGCACAGCGCGAAGCCAAAGCAAGTCAGGAAATGGCGCTCAAACAGCAGGCGCTTCTTGACTCTATCAACAACTTCATCATTGTCTTCAACAAGGAGCGTAAATACGACGCCATCCTCCTGAAAGACGCCGGCCTTTACTTCAATCCCGCCCTCGACATCACCGACGAGGTCGTTGAAGGTCTCAATGCCCGCTACAAAGCCCCCGAGACGAAAACCGATAAAAAATAATCGATTCACATAAAAAACAACGTCAAAGCGCACTCGGCCGCGCCGCCTGTGCGCTTTTCTTTTTCAGCTATAAACACCGGGGAACATCCCGAAACGAGAAAAAGAAAATTTGCATAAACATCAATTTTTTAATAACTTTGCACAAGATTATACAAGACAGGCGAAATTTTCACCTTCTTACCCTACTTCGTTTTATATCATAACCAATTATATTTTAAAACATTAAGCATGAAAAAGTATTTCATTACGCTCTGCGTAATGATGGCAATGTGTGTGGCAAGCTTCACATCCATGGCCGCAGTGCAGCAAGTGTACGTATGCGGCAGCATCAACGACCAGGGCTGGAAACCGGGTCCGTCGACCATCCGACTCAGCGGCATCACCGACGGATGGTTCAAACTCGATGTCACATTAGTCGGCGAATTTAAAGTGTCATCAACCGTCGGAAGCACCGACAGCGACTGGACCGGATTCGATACCGGAGCAGTAAAATTTGATCTCAGCTCTCAGGCGCTCAACGCTGTCTACGACAAAAACGGCGGCAGCTCGGGCAACTCCACCGTGCCCGCAGGCACCAAGGCCATCTACTTCAGCTCAGACCTCACAAAAGCTGCCATCTCCGACGGCACATGGACTCCCGACGCCTATGCAGAAGGCGGCGATGACCCAAACCCATCCACCTATACAATCAGCGTCGACGTCACCATCCCCGGCTGGACATCCGTCAAATGTCACTACTGGGGCGGCAACACCTCTGCTTGGCCCGGCAAAGACATGACCGACAACGGCAACGGCATCTGGAGCATCACCCTCGACCAGGCTCCCGAAAACATTCTTTTCCATAACGGCGACGGCGACCAGTCGGTCGACTTCACATTCACCGACGGCAAAACATACGTACTCCGTTCACGCGATGCAAACCAAAAAAACTACTGGTGCGAAGAAAGCGGCGATGACCCTGACCCTGACCCTCAGCCCAGCGAACTTAAATTCTTCGCCTACCTCAACGGCGCAGGCGCATGGACAGCTTCAGCCCTCACCGGCGGCAAATACACATTCACTGTCACAGAAGAAAGCTACTTCACATTCACTACCGACGGCGACTGGAGCGGCGCATGGCGTCCCGCATCGCCCAACGCAGGCAAAGACTATCTGATTTCGGCCAACGGCACCGTTCAGGCAATTGCGTCCGGCAGCGACGGCTGCTTCAAAATCACAGCCCCCGGCACCTACACCGTCACTCCCAACGCTTCGGCCAATTCGTTCACCATCTCCGGCTTCGGCGGTAACAGACCTGTTGAAGGCCTCTCCAACACACTGCCCGTGCTCTACATCAACATCTATCAGACCAACGAAGACGGCTCTTTCAAGCTCGACAACCAGGGCAACAAAATCTACGACAACTACCAGCTCCAGGTTGAAGAAATCGACAAAGTATATCGTCCCGGTGAATACTGGCTCGACATGAACGGTTGCACAATCGTCCCCGGTGAAAACATCGGAAGCGCCGAAGCACCCCTCCCCCTCGAAATGAAAGGACGCGGCAACTGGACCCGCAAAGGATTCGCAAAGAAACCCTTCAAGCTCAAACTCGGTGCTAAACAAGTGCTCCTCGGCATGGGTCAGAAATCAAAACACTGGGCAATTCTCGCTCACGCCGATGACAACTGTGGCTACCTGCGCAACTTCACAGGCTTCAACCTCGGCAAACGCATCGGTCTCCCCTGGACTCCCTCACAACAGCCTGTCGAAGTAGTAATCAACGGCAACTACCGCGGTCTCTACTTCCTCACCGAATCAATCCGCGTCGGCGACGGCCGCGTGCCCGTTGAAGAACTCGCCGACAACGAGACACAGCCCGACCTTATTTCCGGCGGCTACCTCGTAGAGCTCGACAACTACGACGAGACCAACCAAATCCAATTCTCCGAGCAGACTTGCGTTTCAGGCCAGTTACTCGACGTACTCCGCGTCACATTCGACACTCCCGAAGAGTACAGCACAATCCAGAAACGCTTCGTCAGCGAACAGTTCGAGGCCATGAACAACCTCGTGGGCAAAGCCAACACCTCCGAAGGCGACGCACTCTGGTCGTACCTTGACCTCGACGACGCCGCACGCTACTACCTCGTAGAGGAAATCTGCAGCCACACCGAAAGCTACCACGGCTCCACCTACCTCTTCCGCGACCGCGGCGAAGGTCAGAAATGGCACTTCTCGCCCCTTTGGGACATGGGCAACGCCTTCAACGGTTCAACCGACGCATTCTTCTACGACTGCGACCCCTTCGGCAACACATGGATACCCTCACTGCGACAGAACGAAAAATTCAACGCCAAAGTGCGCGAAACATGGAAATGGTTTATGAGCAACTGCTACGAAGGCCTCATGAACGACATTGACGAATACGTCAGCACAATCAGCGAAGCCGCCAAAGCCGATAAAGCACGCTGGGACGGCAAGCCAACCCCCGCCAACGGCCAGCCCGTGGTCGACAACTCTGACATGAACGCAAAAAAACAAGTTGTTGTTAACCACCTCAACTCAAAAATCAACTGGCTCAAAAACCAATTCGGCGACTACGCCGGCGTTTATGCTGAGCCCGAGCGCGACACAACCCCCGCCGCAAAACTCCCCGACTACGCACTCACAGGCATCGAAGACATCGAAGCCGACAACAACGCAGCCCCCGTATACTACAATCTCCAGGGCATACGCGTGGCATCGCCCGCAGTCGGCAGCATCTACATCGAAGTGCGCGGCTCTCAATCACGCAAAGTGACATTCTAATTGCTTTACATCCTATATCACACAAAATCCCGCCCCACGGCGGGATTTTGCATTTTATTGATAATCACGACGATATTGATTTATACGCAGAAAACTGCAATTTTTTTTCAAAAATAATTGCCAAAAAATTTGCAGAATCAAAAATCTTGCCGTAACTTTGCACCGCAAAAGCAAGGAAATACACTCCTAAACAAAACGAGGTGCGGTAGTTCAGCTGGTTAGAATACCTGCCTGTCACGCAGGGGGTCGCGAGTTCGAGTCTCGTCCGCACCGCCAGAGGAGAGAGGAGAATGAGTAATTGTTAATCTTTTTTTGGATTAATTTTTACTCATTCTTTTTTTCACACATACGCTGACAAAAACACCTGAAACATGAAAATCTATACACGCACAGGCGATACAGGCACAACTTCACTCGTGGGAGGCACACGAGTCTCAAAATCGTCGCCCCGACTCGAAGCCTACGGCACCGTCGACGAGCTCAATTCCCACTTAGGACTCCTCCTCAGCCTACCCGGCATCCCCGACGACCATCGCTCCGTGCTCACCTACATCCAGCACCGCCTCTTCAACCTCGGCTCGGTACTCGCCACAGAACCCGAATCAAAATATCAGCCCCAAGGTATAACAGCCGACGACATCTCCGCCGTCGAGAACGCCATCGACCGCGCCGACAGTCTCCTGCCCGCAAAATTCCAATTCATCCTCCCCGGAGGCCTCACAGCCGCAGCCCAGGCCAACGTAGCGCGCACCGTGGCCCGACGCGCCGAACGACGCATGATTGCTCTCACTCACGACAACATTCCGGTTGCTCCCGAATCACTCCGGTTCATCAATCGCATCAGCGACTACCTCTTCGTACTCGGCCGTCTGATAAACCACCTTGCCGGCCAACAAGAAACAGTGTGGAACAAAGACCCTGAAATTTAACACAGTTTAACCTCCACAACACGCTATACTGACAAAAATTAGGTAACTTTGCCCACCCTAATCAAAAAGCTCCTGAAACTATGTACAATCGACAATCCAACGTATACTGGACCCTCGAGTTGGCCTCCAAGCTCGAAGACGCACCCTGGCCCGCCACACGCGACGAACTCATTGACTATGCGCAACGCTCCGGCGCGCCGCTCGAAGTGATTGAAAACCTCCAGGAAATGGAAGACGAAGGCGAAACCTACGAATGTATCGAAGACATCTGGCCCGACTACCCCTCCAAAGAAGACTTCCTCTGGGACGAAGATGAGTATTAATCTGATTATTAGAGAATTAGACACTGATTATCAACAAGTTATAAGAAAATCCACCTCGATTTTGGGGTGGATTTTCTTGTCTAAATACCCCCAAAAGTATCAAAATAACCTTTTATAAAGTGATACACGCTACCCATTCGCTACCCCAAGACTTCAAAAAATCTTCCAAGAAAAAGGGATAGTAAGTGTTATCAAAACCTGCGATAATTTTTCGCAGAACATTTTGATAACAAAACACTTACATCAAAATTGTATAACAAGATTTCAGACCTCAAAATCCTCAAATTTCACACTCCTTAACAACTGCAAATCACGTTTTGGGATAGCGAGCGGTTAACTTATTGTAATTCAATAACATCACTCAAATTCAACTGCAAAATCCCAACCCATACAATCGTGGGGTAGCGGAATAGATAACGAGTGGTTAATTATTTGTTGAAAAGTCTTTATGTTTTACAGCACAACATGATATGAGATTCAAATATTATTGCTAAATTCTCAAGTTTGACAGTGGTTATAGGTATATAGTTGTCCTATAGGGCGTTAGCCCTTGCGGTAATGTGCTAATATTTTGCCGGTATTGTTTTTAACTCACTTTAACGCAGGACTTTACTATGGATTTCATGTTTCGCATGGTGATAACCTGGTTTTGCATTGTGGGGCTGACAAAGGAGGCTATGGCTGTTGTTGTGTCATCGCCTTTGAAGACGGGCATATATCCTTCGCCCCAGATTTTGAGGTAGTCCATGCCGATGAGGGTTTTACGTAATGCGGATGTGGTGAGGTCGGGCTTTTCGAGTTTGAGTTTGAGGGTTTTGAAGATGAGCAGTGCCAGAAAGCATGTTATGAAGTGGGCGATTATGCGGTCGTTGCGGCGCAGATACACCGGACGGCTCTCGAACTCGGTCTTGAGGCATCGGAACATGTCTTCTATTTCCCAGCGCTGTGCGTTGGCGCGTATTATTTCTACGGCAGTTTCTTCTTCAAGATTGGAGCATATCGCATAGAATCCGTCAAAGCGGGCCTCTTTCTGTATTGCTTCAATATCAAGTGTGTATCTGGTGTTGTCGGCGACTTCGGCGTTGTCGGTGTAGTGTGTCTCGACGATGAACCGTGATGCGTCGTTGGGCGATTTTTTCTTTCGGCGGGCTGTGCCGTTTTTGATTGATTTGAGTGCACGGTCAATCTGTTGCTGGCGCAGTGTGCGCTGATATTGGGCGTATTTCTCCGAGTATGTGACGATGAGCCGTTGTTCCAGTTTCTTCTCGTTTATCCAGCGCTCTTTATAGAGTACTCTGTTGCGCACCTTGTCGAACTCTTCGGTAAAAAGTGTCACGGTGTTGTCCTGTCCGCTGACGTGCCATCCTTCCGGGTCAAGGGCCCATTGCTGGAGATGCTGCGCTATCTTATTGTCTTTCAGGGACTGGACTGTGATGAAGTGTCGCCCCTGACGGTTGTTGTAGCGGCGGTTTGACAGTGATGAAAGGCTCTTACTTTTTTTACGTCAAAAAAGTGGAAATATTGCCGGTTTTTGTAGATAGAAGTATTCCTGATGAGAACAAAAGGCAGCAAGAATTGGCATCTCTTCTTAGAGCAAAGGATTCATTAACATTCTTGATGTAACAAAACAAAGTGCCGAAAGCACTGTTTTCAGGCACATACGGGCTATTTTGTGCAATTTTGCGTGAGAATAGTTAAATTTTATTATTTTTTGTAAATATTTGTACGTATAGAAGTAGAATTTCTTTCGTATTAGTCAAAATATGTTTATATTTGCGTTGCCAGAAGGAAAGTTTTTGTTATGAAACGGAACACAGACAAGCGAATAAACACCCTACAATGGAAGAAATTATTCATTGCTATGATTTTTGCGTGTCTTTGTTTAGGAGCAAAAGCACAGGCATACACAGACACTTTGAGCGTGACGGTGTATTTTCCTTGCGGCAGCAGCAATATTGCAAAATACCCCGCCAATATTAAATTCTTAGAAGACTTTATCCTGCAGTTGGACTCTGTGGGACAGATTTACGTAATCAAACCCGTAAGCCTCTCCCTCACCTCATCAACCTCCCCGGAAGGCGGACTTAACATCAACCGCAAGATTTCTCGCCGCAGAGGTCAGGCTGCTTTAGACTATCTTATCAATCATTCCGAAACATTCAGGGAAATTTCTTCGGCAATAGAATGTCAGACCGACGAACTCACCACAAATCACTTGAGGAGCAATACAAAACGGACAAAGTATCCGAAGATGCGTTATGCCAAAGTGACACTTCACATCACAGGCGAGTCAAAAGAGCCTGTAGTGGTGGATGTTGAGTCGGAAACCTGCGACAGCATACCGGAAGAAACGGAGATAATACCTATAATTGTGCCGAGCGACACCGTGGCAACCGAGCCGTCGGTGATTGTTGAACTGCCGGATTCTCTTGTCTGTCGCCCTATCCTCTTCATGAAAACAAACCTTCTCTACGATTTACTGACAGTGGTTAACGCTTCCGTGGAAGTGCCTATCACAGACAGGTTCACAATAGAGGGCACATACGTAAACCCCTGGTGGAGAGATACTTCAAACCACAAAACTCTGCAAATTCGCTATGGTGCAATCACTCCGAGGTATTACTTTATGAACACCGATGAGCCATACACCTCTTTCTTTGCAGGACTGACTGTAGGCACAGGTAAATACGACTTGCAGTGGACACGTCGCGGAGTTCAAGGCACAATGTGGAACGTATCCCCTACTTTCGGCTATTCTCACTACATTGCCAAAAGGTGGAAAATGGAATACTCCGCCTCCGTGGGCTATTTGCAGACGGAATACTGGAAATACACTCAGGTTTATGACACACAAAAATATGGTACTATTAAGGTTAAAGACTATCCTTGGATGTCGCATACTTTGAAAACCGTCTTTCCCGTATCTCTCAATGTGTCAATAGTTTATACGTTTAACCATACAAAACGCATAAAGCATCATGAACGCTAAAAATATCACGCATATTATTTTTTTCGGCGTTGTGATGATGCTCTGTTCGTGTGCACGCGACCACCTCTATTATGACGCAAAAAGTCGCAATCTCGTGCAGCTGAATATAGACTGGAGTCAGACGGCTTTCTGGGAGGAAAATGCTAAATACAACAGAGATAATCCTATAAACGGCGTGACAGTGTTTGCTTTTGACTCCGAGACGCACCAATTTGCGAAAGAGCTGCCGCCTGACGCAAACTGGCATTCACCAAGGATAAATCTTGACCCCGGAACATACAATTTGATAGTGATAAACGACAGCCGCGTAGAACTGCCGAATATCAACCTCAACACGGAGCAAAATTTTGAAGATTTCAGTGCTTACATCGCTGCAGACACGGTGTTTAACAATGAATACCCGGACTATCTGACGGTTTCAAGCGTACTTAACGTGTTATTCGAACCACCATACAACGACTATTTCTATGACCAACCGGAAGAATACATTCACGACATAGTGACGATGGAAATACCCACCGTTCAGCATCCCGTGACAAAGAAAGTAAACATAAACGTGTATGTGAAAGGTGTAAACTACTGCAGAGGTATGCAGCCGTCGTATATCACCGGACTTGCCAAGTCTGTGAACCTTGCCACGGAAATACCCGGCAAGCAGACGGCAGTCTTTGCTTACAACCTGGTAAACCGTGAGTACCGCAGCAGCGACTACACCGAGGCTCTGCTCACACAGACGTTTAACACCTACAGTTTCAACAAAGAAAATCTCCTTGCCGGACAGAAATTTGAAGTGACGCTGAACTTTGTGCTTGTGAACAACGAAGTCCACACCGTGAAGGCAGACGTAACGGAGCAATTTGTTCTGTGGCTCAAAAACAGAGACATAGACGGCAATATTTACGACGATATAGACATATACTTGGAGTTGACATTGCCGCCCACAGACCCCTCCTCGTCTGACGTTGAGGGATTTGCACCCGAAACATTACCATGGAACGATATAAAACAAGAAATAACACTATAAAAATTAATAACAACCTAAAATCCGCAAGCAATCTCAATGGCAATCTCAATTGCAGTAAAGAGCTTGAACACTATGCATCATGATAGTATGAGCGTGAATTTTGTCCGATTTGTGCATACCTTCCCCTTACCCCACAATGCGACTTGAGGCAATACGCAGATTAAAACCATAA
>JBJEDE010000004.1:0-70542 GCA_051871795.1 Muribaculaceae bacterium
CGAGGCCGCGCTTCGCTTCCCAGTATCATTTGCCGACCGGGATAGTCGGCAATTCTCATGATTTTTGTGCCGACCGGGCCGGTCGGCAATTCCCGGGTAAACGGCATATCTTGGTAAACGGACGTGGTGATAATATAGATGGGTGTGGCGGCTCAATAAAAATTGTGCAGCGAAATTTATTTCCGTAAATCTGTATTGTGTGAGTGAGTAATTTTGTGTAACTTTGAGAGAAATTTTCGGCATAAAATTTTAAGTTTACACATTAATATATATGAGCTCTTTTGTACACCTCCACGTGCACTCGCAATATTCGCTCCTTGACGGTCAGGCGGCGATTGACAAACTTGTTGACAAGGCTATCGATGACGGGATGCCGGGCATAGCCATCACCGATCATGGCAATATGCTTGGTATCAAAGAGTTTTTCAATTATGTAAACAAGAAAAACGGCAAGCTGAAGGAAGCCGGAAAGGAGCCTTTTATACCTATTTTCGGCTGTGAGGTGTATGTGGCCAACGAGGATCTGCACACTCACACCGACAAGCACGATACCGGTCGGCATCTGATAATATTGGCAAAAAACCGACAGGGATACAAGAATCTCATAAAAATTGTATCAAAAGCCTGGACAGAAGGTTTTTATTCTCATCCTCGAACCGACAAAAAAGAGATAGAGGCACACAAAGAGGGGCTGATAGTGTGTTCTGCCTGTCTTGGCGGCGAGATACCTCGTCTGCTCATGGCGGGCGACTACGAGGAGGCCGACAAACGCGTGAAATGGTGGAAAAGCTTATTCGGCGAAGATTATTATATTGAGTTGCAGCGTCATAAGGCTACACGCAGCGATGCCAACCACGAAACTTATCAGCGTCAGAAAGAGATTGAAGAGCAATTGATAAGACTTGCAAGAGAGAACAATGTGAAAATAATTGCAAGCAACGACGTGCATTTTGTGAATGAAAGCGACGCCGACGCACACGACAGGCTGATATGTCTCTCCACCGGCAAACAGCTAAACGACCCGAACCGTATGCGCTATACGATGCAGGAGTGGATGAAAACGACTGCTGAGATGAGCAGCGTATTCGCCGACCTGCCCGAAGCACTTGACAACACACTCGAAATACTCTCGAAAATAGAGACTTACAGCATCGATCACGCTCCGATTATGCCGAACTTTGAGATACCCGAAGAATTTGGCACAGAAGCTGAATATCGCGAACGGCTCACCGAAAAAGACCTTTTCGACGAGTTCACCCGAGACGAAAACGGCAATATTGTATTGTCAGAGGAAGAAGCAAAGAAGAAAATAGAAAAGCTTGGCGGGTACGAGAAACTGTACCGAATAAAATTTGAGGCCGACTACTTGCGCAAGCTCGCTTACGAAGGAGCAAAAAAGCGCTATGGAGACCCGCTTCCGCCCGAGGTCGACGAGCGCATCAACTTTGAGCTGCACATCATGAAGACGATGGGCTTTCCCGGTTACTTCCTTATCGTACAAGACTTTATCAACACCGGACGCGAGAAATTAGGCGTGAGCATCGGTCCCGGCCGTGGTTCTGCAGCCGGTTCGGCGGTAGCATATTGTCTTGGCATCACGCAGATCGACCCCATCAAATATGACCTCCTCTTCGAGCGATTTCTCAACCCCGACCGCATCTCGCTTCCTGATATCGACGTAGACTTCGACGACGACGGACGAGCCGTGGTATTGCGCTATGTGACAGAGAAATACGGCGAAGACAAGGTGGCACACATCATCACCTACGGCACAATGGCCGCCAAATCGGCCCTCAAAGATGTAGCCCGCGTGGTAGGTTTGCCGATACCCGACAGCAACCGTCTTACCAAGCTCATTCCGCGCCACATGCCGGAGGTTGACGGCAAAGAGTTGAAACCCACGCTCAAAAACTGCTATAAATATGTCGACGACTTCAAACCTGAACTCAACAGTTCCAATCCTCTTATAGTCGACACTTTGAAATACGCCGAACAGCTCGAGGGCAATGTCCGCAACTTCGGCGTACACGCATGCGGCGTGATTATTTGCCGCGATGCCATCACCGACTGGGTGCCGGTATCGACCGCCACCGACAAAGAAGAAGGCAAACTGCTCGTAACTCAATACGAAGGACGAGTAATCGAGGAAACCGGACTGATAAAGATGGATTTTCTCGGTCTCAAGACGCTGTCAATCATCAAAGAGGCGATTGCCAACATAAAGTTAACCCGGGGCATAGACATCGACATTGACAATATTCCCATCGACGACCCGAAAACTTACCGTCTTTACTGCGAAGGCCGTACGATAGGAACGTTTCAGTTTGAAAGTCCCGGTATGCAAAAATATCTGCGGGAGCTACAACCGTCGACTTTTGAGGACCTCATCGCCATGAACGCTCTGTACCGGCCCGGTCCTATGGAATATATCCCGGATTTCATCGCGCGCAAGCACGGAGTCAAGCCCATCGAATACGACATTCCGGCCATGGAGGTATATCTCAAAGACACCTACGGAATCACCGTCTATCAGGAGCAGGTGATGCTTCTGTCGCGACTGTTGGCCAATTTCACTCGAGGCGAGAGCGACACTCTGCGCAAGGCCATGGGTAAAAAGCTCATCGACAAGATGAATCACCTCAAAGGCAAATTTCTCGAAGGAGGCCAAGCCAACGGACACAAAAAAGAAGTGCTTGAAAAGATTTGGGCCGACTGGGAAAAATTCGCCTCCTACGCATTCAACAAAAGCCACGCCACGTGCTACAGCTGGGTTGCATTCCAGACCGCATATCTCAAGGCTAATTTCCCGTCGGAATATATGGCCGCCGTGCTCTCGCGCAACTTCACCGACATAACCAAGCTCACCGGCTTCATGGATGAGTGCAAGGCCATGCACATCCGCGTACTGGGCCCGGACGTGAACGAGTCGTTCTCAAAATTCGGTGTCAACGGCAAGGGCGATATCCGTTTCGGCCTCTCGGCCATTAAAGGCATTGGTCCGAATGTGGTGGAAACCATACTGAAAGCTCGCGACGAAGGAGGAAAATTCAAAGACATTTTCGACTTTGTGGAGCGTGTGCCGGCCGGAGCCATGAACCGTCGCGTGATAGAAAATCTTGCCATGGCCGGAGCTTTCGACTGCTTCACCGACGTGCGCCGCGAAGACTATCCGGCAGTAAACGCAAAAGACGAGGCTTTCTCGGAATTGCTTTTGCGCTACGGCACCAACTTCCAGCGAGCCAAACAAGAACAAGTAAATTCGCTCTTCGGCTTCGACGATGAAACCATGAACACCGCCGGACGCCCCGAGATACCCCACGCGCCATCCTGGCCCGACGCCGAGAAGCTAAAAAAAGAGCGTGAACTGGTGGGCATGTACCTCTCGGCTCATCCGCTTGACCCCTATTACATGGAGCTCAACTACGGCACCACCTGCACCATCCAAGGCATCGACGACATTCCACACGAGGCCGGCACAACCTTCACCTTCGGAGGCATGGTCACCGACTATCAGACACGGTTGAGCCGCAACGGCAACCAGTTTGCCATCCTCAAACTCGAAGACTATACCGGCAGCCACGAGCTGAGGCTCTTCGGCAAGAATATGTTCGAATTCGGCAAATACGGAATTCCGGGCACGCCGATAATTGTAACCTGCGCATACGAGAAACGCCGCTTCGGCGAGGAGATTGACTGCAACGTGGTGAACATCCGTCTGCTCGACGACGTGAAAGGAATGCTTATCGACGGCATCACCATCAAGGCCACCCCCGAAGAAATGAGCGAACAGCTCGCCACGCTCATCAAGGAACTGAACCAGACCAGCAAAGAAAATCTCGGCAGCCTCAATTTCAACATCTATGACCCAAAAATCAAGCGTTCGATATCATTGACAAGCTCTGTGAAAGTGCCTGTAACCCGCAAACTCGTCAACATCCTCGACTCGCTCGAGATAGAATACAAAATACAGACAAAGCAATAACCTACACCGCTATTACCAAAAAGAAACCCAAAAAATTGTGTTTCAAACCATCATAAATTTTGCAATCTCGCAAAACATCACTACATTTGTAAAAAAATAATATACCGATGATTTCAGCACAAAATTGTTACGATATTTTTGCACGCGCAACCGCTGATTACCATATCACCGACAACGTTGACGCCAATGTGCCCAACCCTTACGCAGAGGAAACAATCGAACACACTCTCTACGCCAAAAATCTCGTCGATGCCGTGCAATGGCATCTCGAAGACATAATCCGTGACCCGGAAATCGATCCCGTGGCGGCTCTTGCCCTCAAGCGCCGCATCGACCGCTCGAATCAGGTGCGCACCGACATGGTCGAAGAACTCGACACCTATTGCCGCACGCAATATGCCGACGTGAAGCCGCAGGCCGACGCCACAATCAACACCGAAAGCCCGGCGTGGGCTCTGGACCGACTGTCGATACTTGCTCTGAAAATCTACCACATGCAAGTCGAAACCGCCCGCACCGACGCCTCTCCGGAACATAACGCAAAATGCCGGGGCAAGCTCGGCGTGCTGCTCGAACAGCGTTCCGACCTCATCTCTGCCATCGATCAACTTCTAAACGACATTGCAGAAGGCAAAAAATACATGAAGGTGTACCGGCAGATGAAAATGTACAACGACCCGGACACCAACCCCGTGCTGTATGCCTCAAAATAACACAGACGCAGAAGATAGCCCTCACGGACAGAAAACCGTGATTGCAGCCCGGTTCTCGGCATTGGGAGACGTGGCCATGTGCATCCCCGTGCTTTACAGTGCGTGTCGGTGCTATCCTCAAATAAAGTTCGTGTTCGTGACCCGGCCCTCGATGACCGGGATATTCGTCAACGCCCCGTCGAATCTTACCATTGTCGGAGCAGACGTGAAAAAAGAATATGCCGGCATAGCAGGATTATACCGTCTGGTGCGCAAACTTTGTGAAGAATACAGGCCGGAGGCATTTATAGATTTGCATAACGTGCTGCGTACCATGGCGATGCGTTTCTTTTTCCGGATGCGCGGAGTGCGAACCGCCGCACTGAACAAAGGACGCGACAGCAAACGCGCGCTCACCCGACGAAGCCACAAAGTGATGCTCCCCCTGATTTCATCCCGCGCACGCTACCGTGAGACGTTTTTCAAAGTCGGACTTCCGCTCGAGGAGCGCTTTCACGGTCTTTACGGTCATGGCAAGAATGCTGATGTCAAATCATTCATACACATCACAGGGCAAGAAAAACAACCCGGCGAAATATGGATAGGCATAGCGCCGTTCGCCGCCCATGCGGGCAAAATTTATCCTCCGGAAAAGATGGAGCAAGTGGTCAGGCTGATTTCCGACCGTGGCGACTGCCGCATCTTCATCTTCGGCGGAGGAGGAAAAGAGGCCGAAATCACCGCGAAGTGGGCATCACAACACCCGTGCGTGACATCGCTGTGCGGCAAAAAATACGGCTTCGAAGCCGAACTCGCACTCATCAGCCACCTTGACACAATGCTCAGCATGGACTCCGCCAATATGCACCTCGCCGCCATTGCCGGCACACGCACAGTGAGCGTATGGGGAGCCACCCACCCCTACTGCGGGTTCAAAGCATGGCATCAGAAAGACTGCGACATCGTGCAGCTTCCCCTGCCCTGCCGTCCGTGCTCCGTCTTCGGCGACAAACCCTGCCACCGCGGCGACATGATGTGCCTCAACGGCATAAAGCCTGAAATGTTATATACGCGAATCTTCAATCCATCAGACAATTAACCATTTGGATACATCTTTCGACATACACAATACAGCCGACGAGAGCAATAAAGACTTTGAGCGCGCACTGCGCCCCGATGCCTTCGCCGCGTTCAACGGTCAGGATAAGATAGTAGAGAATCTCAAGGTCTTTGTGCAAGCCGCCCGGATGCGACACGAAGCGCTCGACCACATCCTGCTCTTCGGCCCTCCCGGCCTGGGCAAAACCACGCTCTCCGGCATCATTGCCAACGAACTGGGCGTGAGCATGAAAATCACTTCCGGACCCGTGCTCGACAAACCGGGCGATTTGGCCGGCATCCTTACATCTCTCGAAGAAAACGACGTACTGTTTATCGACGAAATACACCGTCTGAGCCCTGTCGTGGAAGAGTATCTGTATTCAGCGATGGAGGACTATCGCATCGACATCATGATAGACAAAGGACCCGGCGCACGGTCAGTCCAGCTTTCGCTGAGCCCCTTCACGCTCATCGGCGCCACCACACGTTCGGGACTTCTCACTTCGCCTCTGCGGGCGCGATTCGGCATAAAATGTCACCTCGAATACTACGACCACAAGGTGCTGTGCCGCATCGTGGCGCGTTCGGCCAAACTTTTAGGAGCAAACTGCACCGAAGAGGCGGCCATGGAAATAGCGCTGCGCAGCCGCGGCACGCCACGTATAGCCAACGCATTGCTACGCCGTGTGAGAGACTTCGCACAGGTAATGAGCAACGGGCGCATCGACCTGAAAATCACTAAGTATGCACTTGAAGCGCTCAACATCGACCGATACGGACTTGATGAGATTGACAATAAGATACTTACGACAATAATCAACAAGTTCGGCGGCGGCCCGGTGGGACTTACCACCATAGCCACAGCTCTCGGCGAGGATCCGGGCACTATCGAAGAAGTGTACGAGCCTTACCTCATCAAAGAAGGATTTATCAAACGCACACCGCGCGGCCGAGAAGTCACTCCGCTGGCATTCTCTCACTTAGGACTCGAACCGCGACCCGACAAAAACACTCTTTTCGATTGATGGACGACAACAGCTACTCACGATATGAAGAAGCAATAGCACGTGCGCTGAAATTTCAACGCCGGCACGATCCATATAATACTTTGGAATGGTGTATTATTGCCCTGCGTTACCAGCCCGACGACCCCGTGGCTCTCAGGCACAAAGCAAGAGCCGAGGCCGAAATAGCCGGATTACAGACATCGCCGGGAGCCGAAGAATTACTGCTCACAGTAGACCAGCAGCAACAACTTGACACACACCTGCTTAAAACCGAATCCTACATAACAAACGGAGCCATGGCACTTGCACGTCGCGAACTGGCCAAAGCAGCAGAGATAGCGCCCCGTTACCCTCACCTGCGACGTCTGGCTGCCCAAATCGGATACGACCCTGAACTGTCAGATTATCCCGCGCCTGCTCCATCGGCTTATGAAGAGGAACAGCCGGCCGACAAAGAAGACAAATCACTGCTGATAAGACGGTTGGCTGTTGCCAAAACACTTATAAAATCCGGACAGACCGACGCCGCAAAAAATGTATTGCAGAAACTTAAAGAAAACTTCGGCAACCTTACCGAAATAGAGCAAATGCTCAACTCAATATCCTGAATCACACTGCCATAAACCAATTATGCAACGCCTCACCATTTTTCCCTCATCAATCAACACACACTACATCGAGCGTGCGGTCGAGGCCATCTGCGACGGAGGAGTCATCATCTATCCCACCGACACGCTTTATGCAATGGGGTGCGACGCTCTGTCGCAAAAAGCCGTCGAACGCCTGTGTGCCGCCAAAGGCATAAATCCGGCAAAACAAATGCTTTCGGTGATTTGCTCCGACTTGTCGATGGCAGCACTTTATGCTCGCATCGACAACCGGGCGTTCCAAATACTCAAACGCAACACGCCCGGACCGTTTACATTTGTACTGCCGGCTGCCCCTACACTGCCCAAAGCCTTCAAGGGTCGCAAAACCGTGGGAATACGCATCCCGGATAATGAGATAGCTCGTGCCATAACCGAAATGCTCGGACATCCTGTCCTGTCGGCATCAATAGCCTCTGATGGCGACGAAATCATCACACCCGACCAACTTGAACTAATACCGGCACTTGATGCCGAGCTCCTGATCGACGGAGGAGATAGTGACAACCTGCCATCAACCGTTGTCGACCTTACAGACAGCTCTTCGCCTGAAATCATCCGGCAAGGCAAAGGCGAACTGCTGTAAACGATTTGCCTTCTTCGATATCAGGCATCGTATCCCGCGGTCTCATGAGGTGCTTATGATTTCCCGATGAGCACGAGCAATGTCACCGACGAAACATCATCTTTAGGTCTCGCTCCCTAACCTGGCGGACAGTCAAAAAGCGGCAAAACCTATGCAGGTTTTGCCGCTTTTTATAGTGTGAAAGGAAAATCGGATATCAGTCAGCGTTGAGGTTTACGCGTTTGAAGGCCATGGCAACAAGCCCTTTCGAAACTTTGTCGAGGTACTGACCTACGGTGAGTTTGCCGTCGATGATAAATTCCTGCTCCATGAGTACGGAGTCTTTGTAGAATTTGTTGACACGGCCTTTTGCAATGTTCTCGATCATCTGAGCGGGAAGATTGGCTGCTTTCTCAGCTGCCACTTTGGTCATAATCTCGCGGGCGCGGGCCACCTCGTCTTCAGTGAGCCAGCCTTTGGCCATGTTGCTCTGGATGTGGTCTTCGCTGTCGAGGAGGTTGGGGTTGAGACCGGCCTTTTTAAGGGCTGCCTCTACGGCTTTCTGCACCTGCTCGGCCTTTGTTTTCTCAACTGCGATGTCGTATTCTGCCTTAACGGTAGCTTCGGGCACGTCTTCGCGAGTAGCGGCCACGGGATTCATCGAAGCGACCTGCATAGCCACATCCTTTGCAGCTTCGGCGTCTACATTGGGCTGGTTGAAAGCTACAATCACACCGAGCTTGTTGTTGAAGTGGGTATATGAAGCCACGCAGGGGCCTTCGAGGTATTCGAAAGCGCCGATTTCGGTTTTTTCGCCTGTTTTGCCGGTCTCTTCGGTGATGAGGTCGGCTACTGTGCGACCGTCTACTGCAAAAGCCTTGAGATCTTCGACCGATTTGATTTGATTGGCGATTGCGATGTCGATAAGTTGCTGAGCGAGAGCAACGAATCCTGCATTTTTGGCTACGAAGTCAGTCTCGCAGTTGAGAGCCACGATGGCTGCGTAAGTGCCATTATCTTTAGCGATGACGTAGCCTTCCGATGCTTCACGATCGGCACGTTTAGCGGCTACGGCCTGTCCTTTCTTGCGGAGAATTTCGACAGCGGCGTCGATGTCGCCGTTGGTTTCAGCAAGGGCGTTTTTGCAGTCCATCAGTCCGGCCTGGGTCATATTGCGGAGCTTGGTGATGTCTGCCATTGATACTGCCATAGTTGTATTGGTATTATGAATTGTGAATGTAAAATAATTTTCTGAATTATATCTCCGGAGGATGCTCGACTCGATATGTAACGACACCTCCCGGTCGAAAGTTTACCTCACGGATGGCTTTTGCCGCTCAATGCATTTGACGCGAGAACGAAACAAAGAGCCGGATGCAAGGTGTTTATTGATTATATCAGAGCCCGGTGTGATATGCGCCGAGCTCTGACATAATGTTATGTGGACCTGTATTATTCAGCAGCTTCGGTCTCGGCGGCGGGAGCTTCGGCAGGAGCCTCGGCTTCGGCGGCAGCCTCTACCTCAGAGCGGCGCACGCGGCGGCGTTCACGCTTGGGAGCGGCGGGAGCGGCTTCGCCTTCGCCGGCGGCGGCAGTGTCTACTTTTTCGGCTTTGCGCTCTTCAAGACCTTCGGCCATTGCCTGGCATACGGTGTTGAGCACAATTTCGATAGACTTCGAAGCGTCGTCGTTGGCAGGGATTACAAAGTCGACAGTGTTGGGGTCAGAGTTGGTGTCGACCATAGCGAAAACCGGGATACCGAGTCGGTTGGCTTCGGCAACGGCGATGCGCTCTTTGAGCACGTCGACAACGAAGAGAGCCGAGGGAAGACGGTTAAGGTCGGCGATAGAGCCGAGAGTCTTTTCGAGTTTGGCACGCTGACGGGTGATCTGCAGACGTTCGCGTTTTGAGAGGTTTTCCCATGTGCCGTCTTTTGCCATCTTGTCGATAGCGGCCATTTTCTTAACGGCTTTGCGGATTGTGGGGAAGTTGGTGAGCATACCGCCCGGCCAGCGCTCAATCACGTAAGGCATACCTATTGCCGAAGCATGGTCGGCAACGACTTGTTTAGCCTGCTTTTTGGTGGCGACGAAGAGCACTTTTTTGCCGGATTTGACGATATTTTTCAGTGCTGCTGCTGCTTCTTCAAGCTTGGCGGCAGTTTTATAGAGGTCGATGATGTGGATACCGTTGCGCTCCATGAAGATATAGGGCGCCATTGCAGGATTCCATTTTCTTTTGAGGTGGCCGAAGTGGCATCCTGCTTCGAGAAGTTGATCAAATGTGGGGTTAGCCATTTTAGTTGATGTTGTTTACGTTCTTTGTTAATACAATCACAGGGTAGGGAACGAAGCCATCGCTGCGATTTAGATTCTAAACACTTATTTTGTAATGTCCAATCAGGCTCGGGAGCGATAAAAGGATATTAACGTTTCGAGAACTGGAAGCGACGACGTGCTTTGGGACGTCCCGGTTTCTTACGCTCGACTTCGCGGGGATCGCGGGTCATGAAGCCGTTCTTGCGGAGCAATGCTTTGTCTTCGGGATTGATTTTCACCAGAGCGCGTGCGATAGCGAGGCGAAGAGCTTCGGCCTGACCTTTGTAGCCGCCGCCGTCGAGATTTACGAAGATATCGTATTTTTCGGCGCAGTCAAGAGTAGTGAGGGGCTGCTTGACGATGAAGCGGAGAATCGACGAAGGGAAGTATGTCTCGATGTCACGCTTGTTGATGGTGATAGTGCCGTTGCCTTCTTTAACAATAACGCGGGCAACTGCGGCCTTACGACGGCCTACTGCGTTGATCTGTGTCATACTTCTGCTTATTTAAGAGTGTTGATGTCTATAACTACGGGATTCTGAGGAGCATGGGGATGCTCGGCGCCGTTGTAAATGTGTACGTTGGTCAGGAGCTTGCGGCCGAGGCTGTTCTTGGGAAGCATACCTTTGATTGTGCGCAGGAACAGAGGATTCTTGCCGGCTTTGATGTGCTTGTTGAACGATTTCTGCTGCAGGCGCTCGGGAGTGGTCTCGCGCTGTCCGCCGGGATAGCCGGTGTAGCTCAGGAAGATGCGATCGGTCCATTTCTTGCCGGTAAGGCGCACCTTGTCGGCGTTGATGATAATAACCGTATCACCGCACTCAACATTGGGAGAGTACGAAGGTTTGTATTTGCCACGGAGGATTTTGGCAACCTTTGCACAAAGACGGCCGAGCACCTGATCGGTAGCATCCACTACCACCCAGCGGCGGTCTACGCTCTGTGCGTTAGGCGAAAGAGTTTTGTAGCTTAAAGTATCCACTTTTTAAATTACTGATTAATAGTTAATTAAATCTGACATAAGCATAACAGACACTCGGCCAAAAGCGTCTGCTGTGACCCATGCCCTGGTTGATTTGGACATAATCGGACTGCAAAGGTACAACTTTTTACTCTTAATTCCAAACAATTAGCAATTTTTTTGAGAAACATTTCGGGAAATGCCGGCCGGGAAGTGCCGTGCGGCTCGCGCAGCACAAAAAAAATACCGTCGTCCGACGTTTTGTCGTGAGCGAGGCAGCTCACGACCTCCCGGTGCTCGCGCGTCACCTCATTGCAGTGTAGCTGACATAGCTATTTTAGCAAACTTAGATGGATATCCCCTCATCACACCCACTGTGTACCCGAAGTGGGACTCGAACCCACACAGCCGCGATGGCCAAGGGATTTTAAGTCCCTCGTGTCTACCATTCCACCATTCGGGCGCCTGTTTTGCGTTGCAAAGTTAGCAATTTCTCGGCGTTTTGCAAAATTTTGTGTGTCGGATAACGCTTTTTTTGTAAAAAATTGCTAACTTTATCCCCAAATTAATTCTTTTACTTTTTTCAATATGTTTAAAAACCAACCTAAGGGCCTGTATGTGCTTGCTTTGGCCAACACCGGCGAGCGTTTCGGCTACTACACGATGCTGGCGATCTTGCTGCTTTTCCTGCAAGCGAAGTTTGCATTAAGCACATCTCTTGCCGGCCTTATCTATTCTATTTTTCTTGCTCTGGTTTATTTTATGCCTATGATCGGCGGTATCATCGCCGACAAATGGAATTTCCAGAAGACTGTCACTCTGGGAATCATCGTGATGTTTATCGGTTATCTGGTGATGGCTGTCCCCACGGCCATGACCGAAGGCTCGGTATGGGAGTCGCCTGCTTTCTACCTGATGCTGACAGCACTTCTGCTCATCTCGTGCGGCACGGGCCTGTTCAAAGGCAACCTGCAAGTTATGGTAGGCGATCTGTACAATGATCCCAAATACGCATCGAAGCGCGATGTGGCTTTCTCGCTTTTCTATATGGCCATCAATATCGGCGCCATGTTTGCCCCCTCGGTCACCGAAGCTCTTTGCTCGCTTGCTCTCGGGGCTGAAAATCTGGTCTATAATCCTGCCATGCCCGGTATCTGCAACGCAGTGATTGCCGGTGACGCAGTCTCCACCGCCGACCTGGCTTCACTTTCGGCTTTCTCCGGCATCGCATCGACCGACATGACAACATTGGCCGAATGGTGCAGAAACTATATGTCGGTGCTCTCTACCGGCTACAGCTACGCTTTCGCAGTGGCCTGCGCCTCGATGGTGCTGTCGTTCATTATATATAAGGTGGGCAAGAGCACATATCAGAACACGGGCGTCAAAGCTCAGGGCGGTGCAGCCGGTACGTCGGCTCCGGCTCTCACCAAAGAACAGACACACAGCCGCATCGTAGCGCTTCTGCTTGTCTTCGCAGTGGTCATCTTCTTCTGGATGGTATTCCATCAGAACGGGCTCACCCTCACCAAGTTTGCACAGCAGTTCACATCGCCCGAGGCCGGAGGCTTCACCCGCATCGGATTCAACATCTGGGCTCTCGTAACGATTGTCGTAGGCGTATATGCGGCGTTCGGTTTCTTCCAGAGCAAAGGCGCATCGGCTCGGCTCATCTCACTGGCCGTATTCGTGCTCTCGCTCGCCGGTTTGGCTTATTTCTACCAGACCACACCCGACCCCGTGAGCGGCATCCAGCCTCAGATCTATCAGCAGTTCAACCCCTTCTACGTTGTGGCTCTCACCCCCTTCTCGGTAGCCCTCTTCGCATGGCTTGACCGCAAAGGCAAAGAGCCGTCGGCACCGCGCAAAATCGGCTACGGTATGCTTGTGGCCGGCCTCGGCTTCCTAATTATGACAGTAGGCTCGCTCGGTCTGGGTATGGCGCCCGAAAAGGGCGTGGCCGACACATTGGTAAGCCCCAACTGGCTGATATCCACTTACCTCGTGCTCACCTTCGCCGAGCTTCTGCTCTCGCCCATGGGCATCTCGTTCGTCTCAAAAGTGGCACCTCCGCAATACAAAGGCGCCATGATGGGATGCTGGTTCGGCGCAACTGCCATCGGTAACTTCCTCACAGCCATTCCCGCCATGCTCTGGAACAAACTCGAAGTCGAGTACATCTGGATCATACTCATTGCCCTCTGTGTGATTTCGGCCGCCTTCATCTTCGCCATGATGAAGCGTCTCGAAGCCGCCACACAAGACACTCCCGCTCCCGCAGTAGAGGACAAACTCGAGACCGTAGAAGACGACGCAATCTGACAAAAATAGATATAAAAAAGATTTATAACACCCAACGGGTTATGTGGGATCTTCCCTGCATCACCCGTTGGAGTTTTTATAACAGAAAAAAGCGAGTTCCGCCCATAACAGGTTTATAACAAGCCCGATACGCCTATAATTAAAAAATATTATTCTTTTTATTCTATTCCGATTTCTCTGCAAACAAAAAAATATCATGAATCTACATTCATTCAAGACATTATTCGTGCTGATATTGCTTTCAGTCTCATTGTCATCGTCAGCCGTCACTCTCGACAAGTCTTTTGACTCACTTCCCGGCCAAATAGCAGATCTGTACCAGCCCTGGCTCAATAACCGCAATATTTTAACCCTTCCCGGCGGTGAAATCGTACACTCAACAGCCACTATTCTCTCAAACAGGAGAAAATACGACTACGTATCCAATACGTCTGTCATTTCCGCCAATCTGATGTACGCTGTAATCGAATATCCCGGAAAAGGCATATATTACGGGCTCATTCAGGTGCATCCGTCCAAAGGGATTAAAAATGGATTTCATCCTGTCGGAGGCCGATTTGTATCTCCCGACGGCAGTAACAGATTATCTTTCGGACAGACACCCGAAGAATGGAAGAAAGGACATGTGACCCATCCGACAGGCGCCTACACTTTTCACACTTACAACAACGGTTTTGATTCCGAGCCCGAATCATCGGACCTTGCCATAAAATATACTTTCAACCCCAATGGCACGCTGTCGGCATCCTTCATTAAAGAATACACCGAATACGCGCCCCAGGAATTAGCAGGAGAAACAACAACCAAAAAGAAAACGGCAAGAGGCACGAAATATAAAAGCACAACGCAGCTCACCGGCGGCTGGTATTATGACGTTACGGCAAAAGCTACATACAACGGGAAATGGACACTCAAGAACGACACACTTACGGTGAAATTCACCGGCAAGCCTGTGATTACCGCTTCGGCCAAATTCAATCGCCAACGACAGATTGATAAATGGAAGAAAGAAGACGCTGACCGCTATTTCGAGTTCAAAATGGACACCTACCGACTTCAGTATCTTGCTCAGGCACAAGCCGACTACCCCAATTATCAAGTCGACGAGGAAAAAGCCAAAATCAAAGAATATCTCAAATCTCAATACGGTGATTTAAGCGGATTCACATATTTGGTAAGGGAGATGGATGCCAACGATATCGCTCTTACCAATCTCGCCGACAAAAACCGTATCATCATGTCTTTTCAGAAAAAACCACGGTGGGAAACATGGTTCGATGCAGATGAGTTTTTCGCCGGAATCAAAGCTCTGTACAATAATTGGGAAGATGTGTCTAAGTATATCATCAAGATACGTAACGAGAAAATTATATCGCAACTGATCAGTGCCTCAGATTTAGGTCCGTCATACAATATGTATCTGCACAATCTGTCGAACGACGGTAAATCGGCCGATCTGCTTGTCATAAAAGATGTGAACGGGAAATGGTCTCCGTACGGCTACAAGGTTAGTTTTAACGACGACAAAGTCATTATCAACTACGATTCAGCCTTTGTCTACACCGCTCTCGAAGATCTCACGGCTGAGATGAACAACAACGAAAAAATCCTGCTGGCTCTCTCCGAAAGCAAAGATAAGAAAGACAAAGATGCAAAAAAGGCGGCAAAAAAATACATCAAACTGACCTCAAAGTCGCCCGTCAGCACCTCTTTCAGTGATCTTGAATCATATTTCAACGCGCTTCGTGAGGTAAAAAGCCGCATCGTCCTTCAGAAAAACTATTTACCATAGCACGATGTCGAAGAGAAGCGATGCCCGTCGGCAGATATCCGACATCATAACGCGAAACTGCGAGGACCGCCCCGTCAGCCTCTGGCATTCCGACATATCGCGGATGACCGATATGCTGATATGGCTCTACAAAGATTTCGCCAAACCGATGGTCTATCCCCTCGGCAATTCCATTGATCTTTCCCGCGCACAGTGTGAAGCGACAAGGATAGCCCGCGACGGCGAAAGATACTTCGTCACCGTCGGCGATTGCGCAACTCCCCTGACGGCTATTTCCGACACTAAGATACTCCGTGAGATACTCTGCGAACTGCTTCGCAAAGAAAGCATTGATATGGATTATTGGCTCGACATGACCGGTGGAGATTAAAAAAGATACTGCAGCAAAGAGGGTGCATCAAAATTCTGATGCACCCTCTTTTACGGTTATGATTGAATATCTGAATCGCCTGATCAGTAATTATTCGCCTTGCGTTCGAACCAGCCCTGATCCATTCCGCACACCGGACAGCGTTTGGGCGCTGATTTCGACTTGATGGTGAATCCGCATTTGCGGCACATCCATTCAACTTCCGTTTCCTCCTCAAATTCCTGACCGCTCTGCAGGCGCTCCAGCAGACGCATATACCGCGCTTCATGCATCTGCTCCACTCCGGCAATCAGATTGTAAAGAGCGGCAATGCGCGGAAAGCCCTCCTCCTTGGCGGTCTCGGCAAACGTTGAGTAGAGGTCGCTCCACTCTTCGCGCTCTCCGGCTGCTGCGGCCGCCAGATTCTCAAGCGTGTTGCCTACTTTTCCGGCAGGGTAGCCGGCGGTGATTTCAACCACTCCTCCTTCGAGGAGCGAGAAGAACTGTTTGGCGTGGCTCAGCTCCTGCTCGGCTGTTTCGAGGAAGACGGCTGCAATCTGCTGATAGCCCTCTTCAAGCGCTTTTTGAGCAAAGAGTGTGTAGCGCGAGCGTGCCTGGCTCTCGCCGGCGAACGATGCAAGGAGGTTTTGTTCGGTACGTGTACCTTTTATGCTTTTTGTTTCCATATTAATTAAATATAATTGCATTATAAACTACATAAGTAACTCCAGTACGCGCAATTTTGTTCAATTGAAATAGTTAAGATATCTAAGTTTTCGTATTCGGCTAAAAATTGCTAAATTTGCACAGCAATGACACATATAGCCAACATCTTATTTTATCTGTGTGGCAACGAGTTTCTCGTGCCATATCTGCGCCGGGAACTGACGCCCGACTTCGACCCGGAGCGTCCCGAGCTCACGCCCGATCCGGAACCCTCGTGCGCCGTGCGCATCGTGCAGGAGAGTTTCGAGGGCAACAATGCCGACCTTGAAGCCTTTCGTGAGGCGTGCCGCGAACGTTCGCTTCCGGTGCTTACTCTGCGCTGCCCGAACATCATCGGCACCGGTATGACAGGACGTATGCGCCGCCTGGCCGAGTCGATATACCGAGGTTCGTATTTCCATGTGGCCGGCGGGGAAGGCCGCACTTCGTTGATTCACGCCACCGACGTGGCGCGTGCTGTGGCCGTCGCCGCAGGCTCCGTTGGCGAATACTTGCTTACCGACAACACGCCGCACGCGATTCACGACATCGCCGAAGCTCTTGCCCGGCGCATCGACGACAAACGCATCTTCACATGGCCCGCATGGCTATGCCGTATATGGTACAGTAGCGATACGTACCGTTTCCTCACCTCCGACACTTGCCGGAAGGACACGTTCGCCGAGGCTTTTCCCGACTTCGCGCCGGCCGACACTGTCAATTATCTGCTCACTCACGTTTACGACGATGCAAGCCTCTGATTTCGTTTCTCTCGCCCTCTCATCGCTCAAAAGCGCGGGCAAAATACTCCTGCAATCGCGCCGATGCACGATTGTCAGAGAGAGCAGGACACAACCTCTGGTAATCATGGCCAACGGCCCGTCGTTGCGCCGGGCCATCGACAGTCATGCCGCCGAATTGCGCCAAGCCACAACAATGGCAGTGAACTTCGCGGCTAACGCACCGGATTTCAGCACGATAAGGCCCGACTATTACATTCTTGCCGACCCTCACTTTTTCAGTGCCGGTACCGACAGCAACCTTACAACTCTGCGCCACAACCTCGCTGCCGTCGACTGGCCTCTTACTCTCCTTGTGCCGGCAAGAGAAGCCGGCAAACTCCCGGCTGAAATCCTCAAAAACAGCCACATCTCCCTGCAGACCTACAATCTTGTCGGCATCGAAGGCTTCGCCTCATTCGAGCACGCCGCCTACTCCCGCGGCCTCGGAATGCCACGTCCAAGAAACGTGCTTGTGGCCGCCATCGCATGCGGCATCCTCGCCGGATATAAAGAAATCTACATCCTCGGAGCCGACCACACATGGATAAGAAACCTTGACGTCGATGACTGCAACCGCGTAATCAGCGTACAGCCGCATTTCTACAAAGAATCGGAAAAAGAACAAAAGCGCATCGACACAGTCTATCGCGACGTGCGCCTGCACCAGGTGATAGAGAGTTTTGCAGTAGCGCTTAAAAGCTATCATGACCTGCGCTCATGGGCCGACGCCGCCGACGTGTATATCTACAACGCCACCCCGGGCTCGCTCATCGACGCCTTCGATCGCCGGTCCTGGCCTGCCCCTGCTGAGCGGTAGCGCCCCGATGCAAAACACAGAAATAAAACAGACGTCTACTCTTGCCCGAAACGAAAAAATTTGCTAACTTTGAGCCACCAAAAACTCTCATAAACTACAATTCAATCATAATCATGGCATTTACATTTACCGACGAAAACGTTTTTGAAATCATAGAAAGCGGCAAACCGGTGGTCGTTGACTGCTGGGCAACATGGTGCGGACCTTGCGTGGGCATGGCTCCCACAATCGACTCTCTGGCCGAGGAATACGACGGCCGTGTCGTAATAGGGAAATACAACGTCGACGAAGAGTCGGAACTTTCGGGCAAATACCGCGTGATGTCGCTCCCCACTCTCCTCTTTTTTAAAGACGGCAAGAAAACAGCCATCCGCGCCGTAGGCTCCCAGGACCGTGCTACCCTAAAAGCCAAAATCGACGAACTTCTCGCTCTCTGACATTCCACCGGAGCGCCCGTGAAAAAGAGCGAACTCGGGAAATGGGGCGAAAAAGTCGCCTGCGATCTGCTGGTGAGCAAGGGCTATGCCATTCTGCTCACCAATTGGCATATGTTTCACTACGAAATCGACATAATAGCCATGACCGACCGCTACATTGTCTTTGTGGAAGTGAAAACGCGCTCCGACGACAACGAGGACCCCGTTATGGCCGTTGACCGCCGCAAACGACAGCACATGGTGGCCTCGGCCGACGTCTTTCTCCGCCACAATGATTTTCCGCACGAATATCGTTTCGACATTGTAGCCATCACCGGCACACCGCAAAACTACACCGTGGAGCATATTCCCGACGCTTTCTTCCCCACCCTCAAAAGGCACTGAGCTTTCTCTCTGCACGTAAACACCTAAAAACCAATTTTCAACACCATGCGTAAACTTTTCACATCCCTCCTGTTGCTCTTTGCGGCGGTTATTACATCCTCTGCCGCGAGCGTCGCAGTAGAACACGTAAAGACCGACCTCGTGCCCGACGGCGACGATGTCTATGTCATCACCCCCGACAACCCCCTCGGCAAAAAATTCCCCGTTGTATATCTGCTCAACGGCTACGGAGGCAGCCGCGACTCATATCTCCACCTCCGCCCCGACCTGCCCGCACTGGCCGACCGCTACGGCATCATCTTTGTACTCCCTTCGGGCAAAGACTCCTGGTACTGGGACTCGCCCGTGCATCCCGAGATGAAAATGGAATCGTTCATCACCACCGAGCTCGTGTCATGGGTCGACACCAACTATCCCACCATCGCCGATGCCAAGCACCGCGCTATTACCGGCCTGAGCATGGGCGGACACGGCGCCCTTTTCTTAGCCATGCGCCATCCCGACATCTTCGGCTCGGCCGGCTCGATGAGCGGCGGCGTCGACATACGGCAATTCCCCAAAAACTGGAAAATTGCCAAGTGGCTCGGCACTTATGACGAAAATCCCGAAAACTGGGAGCAGCACGCCACAATCGTTCAGGCCGAAAAACTTCAGCCCGGACAGCTCAACATAATCTTCGACTGCGGCAACGACGACTTCTTCGCCGAGGTCAACCGCAATCTCCACCGCCTTCTCCTCGATAAGAAAATTCCTCACGACTACACCGAGCGTCCCGGCAACCACACACAAGCCTACTGGGCCAACTCGCTCCTCTACCACATCACCTTTTTCGACCAGGCTTTTAAATGACCCTCAACGAAATTACTCTAAATAATTTCAAGAACATCCGCTCTGCCCAATTACAGCTGTCGCCCAAAATCAACTGCTTTTTGGGCGACAACGGTATGGGCAAAAGCAACCTCCTCGACGCCATATACTTTCTGAGCTTCTGCAAAAGCTTCACTGGAGCACAGGACCCGATGCTGATTGCACGTGACGAAGATTTCGCCATGATACAGGCACGATATACGCGCAACGATGCCCGCGAAGAGCTCTCCGCAGCTCTCCGGCGCGGACGCCCCAAATCCTTCAAGCGCTCGGGCAAAGAATACCGGCGTCTGAGTCAGCACATCGGCCTATTTCCGCTCGTGCTCTCATCGCCCGCCGACATGGACCTGGTGGCCGGAGCGCCCGACGAGCGCCGGCGATTCCTTGATATGCTCATCTCTCAGACCGACGCACGCTATCTCGATGCTCTCATACGCTACAACCAGGCTCTCGAGCAGCGCAACCGTCTGCTGCGCGACCAAGTGAGCGACCCCAATCTCTATCTGGCTCTTGAAACGATGCTCGACGCGTCGGCACGTGTCATCGCCGCATCCCGGGCCGAGAACCTGCGCCGTCTCACCGCCATCTTCGAGCAATACTACGCCGCCATAAGCGGCGGCAACGAGAAACCTTCGCTGACCTACATATCTCACCTGAGCGACCCATCTGTCTCGCTCATCGACATCCTCGACCTCAGACGCGCCCGCGACGCCGCCCTGCGCTACACATCGGCCGGCGTGCACCGCGACGACATTGAGATGCTTCTCGACGGTCTCCCGGTGCGCCGCTCCGCATCACAGGGTCAGCAAAAATCGTTCGCCGTCGCACTGCGTCTGGCTCAATACGACTTCCTGCACCGCGCTTCGGGTATTGCTCCCCTGCTCCTGCTCGACGACATCTTCGACAAGCTCGACGCCGCACGCGTGAGCAACATCATGGACATCGTATCGCGCAACGATTTCGGCCAAATATTCATAACCGACACCAACCGCAAGCACCTTGACGAAGTCATGCAGGCCGCTTCGGCAGCTCCTTTCGCCCTGTGGACGGTTGATCACGGATCGTTCACCTTATTATAATAGCTCGCCATGAAAAAGAACGAAGCCATGTCGGTGGGCGAAATCATCAACCGCGCCATTGCCGCAACAGGAAACCGCGACGAATACGCCCGGCAGCAAGCCCTCTTTCTATGGCCCGAAATCGTTGGACCAACCATAAACCGCTGCACCACACGCCGGTGGATCGACCGCGACACAATGCACGTTTGCCTCAACTCGGCCGTACTCAAAAACGAACTTCTCTATCTCACCGACTCGCTCTGCCGCAAAATCAACGAAACATTGGGCGAAAACGTTATCTCAAAAATAATAATACACTGAAATGAACACTCCGCACACACTCGCCATACAGCCCCGCTGGAACGACTTCGACATGCTCGGCCATATCAACAACACCATCTATTTCCAGTACTTCGACCTCGCAAAATCCGATTTCTTCCTCTCCCGCCTCGGCAACACGATTGATCTGAGCCACATAGCTCCCGTAGCTGTAAACGTCAACTGCAACTTCTCGGCGCCGATTCTGCCCGGCGAACCGGTCGAAGTAAGCACACGTGTAGCTAAAATCGGCGAAAAATCACTCACATTCGAGCAGCAAATCACCAATCCCGACACCGGAACGGTGAAATGCGCCTGCACCACGGTGATGGTAGCCTTCGACCTGCGTGCCGGCACCTCGGTAACCGTCCCGGAAGAATGGCACACGCTGCTCTGAAAATCCGGCCCGACAGCGAATAATCATAAAATCAGAGAACAATAACGCTCCGACCCCGGACATAAAATTACAGCATTTTCCGAACTGCAAGCCAAACCTAAATGAACGGGACCTTATTCATTTTTTACATATTTATTAAGGGCATATCGACACTGTTTCTTTGAGTGTGTCTGAGAGACGGCACAATCAAAGAAAAGGCATCTTGTATCTGCCTCTCAAAAGAGCTTGTTTCGCCTTAAAAAAACATCTTTACGCACAAAATACCCCGAAGCATGACGCGTTTTTTGCAAATTTTACGATTTCTGTTTGACAAGTCGCATAAAAATCGTATCTTTGCAAGCTGAATTGAATTTGCAAAAAATTATAAACCAATTTAAATATATTTTCTAAATCATGCAAGACAAAGGAAAATTAGGCAGCATCATTGCCGGCTGTATAGCCATTTTCCTTGCCATTGTGTGCATTTTCTACCTGTCTTTCTCGTTTGTTTCGTCGAAACATGAGAGCAAAGCGGAAGAATACGCGCTCAATGTCTCGGGAAACAATGATGACTCGGCCTACAACCAAGCCTACAAGCACTACATGGACTCGGTTGGCGAAGAAAAAGTGTACCTTGGCGTCTACACCCTCAACGAAGTACGCAAATGGGGTGTGGGCATGGGTCTTGACCTCAAGGGCGGTATGAACGTTATCCTTGAAGTTGACATCCCCGACATGCTCAACGCTATTTCCAACAAAGCCAAAGATCCCAAATTCGAAAGTGCCATCGACTCGGCACAGACACTTGTCAAAGAGCACAAAGCCGACGACCTGCTCACCGCTTTCGTTGCCCAATATCGCAACAACGAGCCCGACGTCGACCTCTCTGTCGTATTCAAAGACAATCTCGTGCCCTCCGGCACAACCGACGAGCAAGTTGTAGGCATCCTTAAAGATAAAGTAAAATCGATCACCGAAACAGCCGCCAACAGCGTGCTGCGCAAACGTATCGACCAGTTCGGTGTGGTTTCGCCCAACATTCAGGTGCTTCAGGGCAAAGACGGACAGGTGCTTCTCGAGCTTCCCGGCGTGAAAGACCATGCCCGCGTGCGTGAGCTGCTCCAGCGTTCAGCCACTCTCGAATTCTACGACACGTACCGCGTAAGCGAAGTACTAAGTTCCATGATGCAGCTCGCACAGCGCGCAGCCGGTGACTCCACTCTCAACGCCGCTCCCTACGCCGCAATCGTAGAGCAGATGGCACAGAGCAACCAGCAGGGCTACGGCTCGACCGTAATGCTCGGCTATCTGCAGAGCCCCATGGATATGTCGGCGTTCAACGCTCTCGTCGAGAGTCCTCTTGCCAAAGAAATCCTTCCCTCCGACCTCGTGCTCCGCTGGGGTGTGAAACCCGAAGTGCGCACCGTGAAAGGTGAAGACGGCAAAGACACAGATGTCACTCTCGGCTATGCCCTCTACGCTCTGCGCTCCACCTCGGGCGAGCCCGCTCTCAAAGGCGGTGTGGTCACCGATGCCGAATCGAACTATGATCCTTTGCGCGGCAACGAAGTCTCGATGCGCATGAACGCCGAAGGCGCCCGCCAGTGGGCACGTATCACAGCCGCCAACGCCGCAGACGGTCACCGTCCCGTGGCCATCGTCCTCGACGATCAGGTTTACTCCGCTCCCTCGGTCAACGACGCTATCGAAGGCGGACAGTCGTCAATCACCGGCAACTTCACCATCGACGAAGCAAAAGACCTTGCCAACGTGCTCAAATCGGGCGAGATGAACGCCAAAGTCAACATCATCTCCGATATGGTAATCGGACCGAGCCTCGGCGCACAGGCCATCAAAGCCGGTTTCATTTCGTTCGTTGTAGCACTGGTGCTTCTGGCTCTTTTCATGATTGCATTCTACGGAGTCATCCCCGGTCTTATCGCCGACTTCTGCCTTATCTGCAACCTCTTCTTCACAATCGGCATCCTCGCCTCGTTCCAGGCAGTGCTCACAATGTCCGGTATCGCCGGTATCGTGCTCTCGCTCGGTATGGCAGTCGACGCCAACGTGCTTATCTTTGAGCGCGCCAAAGAAGAACTCCGCGCAGGCAAAAACTCGCGCACAGCCATCGCCGACGGTTACAGCAACGCGTTCTCGGCCATTTTCGACTCCAACCTCACCTCAATCATCACCGGCCTCATCCTCCTCTACTTCGGTACAGGTCCCATCAAGGGTTTCGCCACAACGCTGATCATCGGTATCATCTGCTCGTTCTTCACAGCAGTGTTCCTCAGCCGCCTATTCTTCATCTGGGGCGCCAAAACCAAAGCGTTCGAAAGCCTCACCTTCGACACCGCTATCTCGCGCAAGATGTTCATCAACTCCCACATCAACTTCCTGGGTCAGCGCAAGATTTCGTTCACAATCGTTGGTATCGTCGTTATTGCTGTAATTGCTTCGCTCTTCGGTCGCGGCCTCAATCAGGGCATCGACTTCTCAGGCGGCCGCAACTACGTGGTGAAATTCGAGCAGCCTGTCAACGTACAGGAGATTCAGGAAAAACTCGCTCCCGAATTTCCCAACTCTTCAGTAGCTGTCATCACCATCGAGAGCTCCAATCAGGTGCGCATCTCCACCAACTACAAAATCAACGACGAGACAGCCGACACCGAAAAGGAAATCACCGACAAGCTCTTCAAAGTGCTCAACCCCTATCTGCGCGCAGGTATGACTGAACTGGAATTCTCCACAACCGACGCCTCGCAAGGCATCGTGAGCTCGCAGAAGGTAGGTCCTTCGGTTGCCGACGACATGCGCACCGACGCTTACATAGCCGTATGCCTCTCGCTCATCGCAATGTTCCTCTACATCCTGCTGCGCTTCCGCAACGTAGCATTCTCGCTCGGTGCGCTTGCAGCCGTTGCGTTCACCGCATTCACCATTATCGGCTTCTACTCCTTCTTCTGGGGTATGCTTCCCTTCGCGATGGAGATTGACCAGTCGTTTATCGCCGCCATCCTTACCGTTATCGGTTATCAGATCAACGATACGGTGGTAGTATTCGACCGCGTGCGCGAGAACGTACAGCTCTATCCCAAGCAATCGTTCTACGACACCATCAACCAGTCGATCAACACCACACTGAGCCGTACGATTATGACCTCGCTCTCGACACTGCTCGTGCTCCTGTGCATCTTCATCCTCGGTGGCGACGCCGTGCGCAGCTTCGTATTCGCTATGATATTCGGTGTGCTCATCGGCACTCTTGCCACTATCTATCTGGCCGCTCCCGTGGCTTATCTCACCGACTCACGCCGCAAATCGTCAGCCGTTCAGAAATAAACTTCGAGTCGTAAGACAAATAATCAGGTCGTAACCTATGACCTTTCAACCATATGGAACCGCGGCCCTCGCCGCGGTTCTGTTTTTAACCCTACCGACATGGATCTTTTTGAAACCGTAAATAAAGAAATGGCCGCCGCCATGAAAGCCCGCGACAAAGTGCGTCTCGAAGCTCTCAAAGGCATCAAAAAAGAATTTCTCGAAGCCAAAACCGCTCCCGGAGCCGGCGGCGAGCTCCCCGAAGACAAAGCCGTTGCCATATTGGTAAAAATGGCCAAACAGCGCCGCGAAAGCGCTGCCATCTACATGGACAACAACCGCGAAGAGCTCGCCAAAGGCGAACTCGCCGAAGTGGCCGTAATCGAAGAATTTCTTCCAAAGGCGCTTTCCCCCGAAGAACTGGAAGCTGAAATCCGCAACATAATCGCAGCGGCCGGAGCGACATCACCCAAAGATATGGGCAAAGTGATGGGTGTTGCCACAAAAGCACTTGCAGGCCGCGCCGACGGCAAAGCCATCTCGGCCAAGGTGCGCGAAATGCTCGCTTCGCTCTGAGCTCCCTGTCAATAGTCAACTTTACAGATTAATAATTTTCACCTCAAATAAATGCTCACCCTTCAGCAAATCAAAGAGAATCCGGCCCGCGTTGTGGAACGCCTCGCCGTAAAAGGATTCGACGGTCAGGAAGCCATTGACCGTGTGCTCGCGCTCGACACCCGCCGACGCGAACTTCAGCTCAAAAACGACAATCAGGCCGCAGAGCTCAACCGTCTCGCCGCACAGATAGGCGCCCTCATGAAACAGGGTAAACGCGACGAAGCCGAAAAAACAAAAGAAATGGTGGCCGCCCTCAAACAAAACCAGAAAGAGCTTGCCGACGGTCTCGCAGCCGCTGAAAACGAAATTCGCGACATACTTCTCTCGGTGCCAAACCTCCCCTGTGATATGGTGCCCGAAGGCAAAACAGCCGCCGACAACGTGGTTGAGAAAACAGGCGGCCCCATGCCCGACCTCCCCGACGATGCTCTCCCCCACTGGGAGCTCGCTAAAAAATACAACCTCATCGACTTCGACCTCGGTGTCAAAATCACCGGCGCAGGATTCCCCGTATACATCGGCAAAGGCGCAAAACTGCAGCGAGCTCTCATCCAGTTCTTCCTCGACGAGGCATCAAAAGCCGGATACCTTGAAGTGCAGCCCCCTTACGTGGTAAACGAGGCATCAGGCTACGGCACAGGACAGCTTCCCGACAAGGAAGGCCAGATGTACCACTGCAACCTCGACAACCTCTACCTCATCCCCACGGCCGAAGTGCCAGTAACCAACCTCTACCGTGACGTAATCATTCCACAGGACAAGCTACCTGTTAAAAACTGTGCCTATTCGGCCTGCTTCCGCCGCGAAGCCGGCAGCTACGGCAAGGACGTGCGCGGTCTCAACCGCCTGCACCAGTTCGACAAAGTCGAAATCGTGCGCATCGAGAAGCCCGAAAACTCCTACGCAGCCCTCGAAGAGATGAAAGACCACGTGCAGCACCTGCTCGAAGAGCTCGGCCTGCCCTGGCACATCCTGCGTCTCTGCGGCGGCGACATGAGTTTCACATCCGCCATCACTTTCGACTTCGAAGTTTTCTCCGCCGCACAGAAACGCTGGCTCGAAGTTTCATCAGTGTCCAATTTCGAGACATATCAGGCCAACCGTCTGAAATGCCGCTACCGTGGCGACGACAAAAAGACACACCTCTGCCACACCCTCAACGGTTCGGCGCTCGCACTTCCGCGCATCGTGGCCGCCCTGCTTGAGAACAATCAGACACCCGAAGGCATCATTGTGCCCGAATGTCTGCGCAAATACACCGGCTTCGACATCATCGACTGATCCTAATAAACCTATATTGACATTATTGACTAAACCAGTTATATCGTTATTTTTGATATTACCAACTGATAGTCAAGCAAATATAACTGACCCATAGCGGAGAGCGCCATCACAGCGCTCCCCGCTTTCATTTGACCGGAAAGTGCCGTGCGGCCTCGCGCGAGCGCCATAGAGGGCACACAAGCCCGTCCAAGCTCTCAGCCAAGAACAGTCAAACCACATCAACCGTTGGACCCGGGGGCGATTTTTCGAATAGCGTAAGCATGATTATTCACTTTTTTTCGCTATCTTTGCCAAATAAAACTATTGTCTTTGAATTTTTAACCCGGTTTTGATGAAGAACCGCTATACACCGCTACGCTTACTCGTGGCATCGGCTTTTGCCTTGCTGCTCGCCGCGTGTGCCTCGATAGGAAATCCGTCCGGCGGTCCGCGCGACGAGGTGCCTCCCGTATTCGTGCGCTCAACGCCCGCACCCGGCGAACGCAACGTGAACCGCACGCGTCTTGACCTGTATTTCGACGAAAACATAAAGCTCGACGACGCTTTCAACAAAGTTATCGTATCACCCCCGCAGACCAACACGCCCGTGGTCAGCGCCAACGGCCGTCATCTCACTGTCGACCTCAAAGACACGCTAATTCCCAACACCACCTACACCATCGATTTCGCCGATGCCATACAGGACCTAAACGAGGGCAATCTCCTCGATGCCTTTGCTTTCGACTTCGCCACCGGCCCGGACATAGACTCGCTGCGCATCTCGGGCATCGTACTCGAAGCCAAATCGCTGGAGCCGGCTCAGGGTATGCTCGTGGGCGCATATTCAATCGACGCCGATTCGGTGGTGAGCACTCTGCGCCCCGACCGCGTGACCCGCACCAACCAGCTCGGGCAGTTCACCATACGCAATCTCAAACCCGGCAGCTACCGTGTCTATGCCATCAACGACATCAACCGCGACTATCGCTGGGACCGCTCGGAAGACGTGGCCTTTCTCGACTGTCTCGTCACTCCATCGGCTGAGCCGATTACCGTAACCGACACTCTGCGCTCGCACGACGGCGGCGACTCCCTCGTAGCCCGACAAGGCACCGCTTATTTCCCCAACGACCTGCTGCTAAGTCATTTCAACGAAGACTACAAATCAATCTATCTCAAAGACAAGCTCCGCGACGAACGGCGCAAAATCACAATCCGCTTCTCGGCCCCGGTCGATACGCTGCCCACGCTCACCATCCTGCGCGGCCCGGATGCCGGACGCACCGATACCGCATGGAGCCTGCTGCGAAAAAGCCCGGGCCGCGACTCGCTCGAATACTGGATAACCGACCCCGGCGTGCTTGCCACCGACTCGCTGCAAATAGCCCTGCGGTATCTGCGCACCGACACCGCCGACAATGTGACATGGACAACCGACACACTCGACTTTGTGTTCCGCGACCCCAAGAACAAAAAGAAAAAGTCCGAACCGGCCGACACTGTGCCCAAAATTGAATTCATCTCTTTCAGCTCTGCGCTTCCTACATCGCACGACGTATACCGTCCGCTTATCTTCCGCTCGTTCGAGCCCATAGGCTCCATCGCTCCCGACGGCTATCGTCTTGAAGCGCTCAATGACACTACTTGGTCGGTGATTCCTGATGTGAAATTCGTCGCAGACTCGCTCGACCCCCTCATGCAGCGCAATCTGTCGTACAACTGGACACCGGGAGCCAAATACCGCCTCACAGTCGACTCTGCCGCCGTGCGCAACGTATACGGGAAGTGGAACAACCGCACTGTGCACGAATTTACCGTCAAGCCGCTCGAAGAATACACAACCGTCAACTTTAACATCACCGGATGCGATACGTTGCCGATGGTGGCCGAGATTTTAGACCGCTCGGACAAAGTGGTGGCCGTGCGCCCCGTTGTCGACGGCCGCGCAAGATTTGAATTTCTGCCCGCGGGCGAGTTTTATGCCCGGCTCTACATCGACGCCGACTCAAGCGGCGTGTGGTCGACAGGCAATCTCGCAAGCAACCTCCAGCCCGAAGAGATGTACTACTACCCGAAAAAAATAGCCCTGAAAAAAAATTGGGAAATCGACATCAACTGGAACATTTACGACACCCCCGTCGACATGCAGAAACCCTACGCCATCAAGAAAAACAAGCCCAAGCTGAAAAAAGGCGAAAAAGCTCCGAAAGAGGACGAGGATAACGAAGAAGACGAAGACGGATTCGGCCGCAACCCCTACGACATCGAAAACCGCGGAAACCGAAACAACAACAACCGCCGGGGCACCAACAGCGGCTTCCGAAGCACCAATCTGCTCTGACCCGACGCTCTCGCTTGCAGACCCTAAATCTCAACTTACATATTAGATCCATCGTTTATGAAAAATTGCTCATTAATCACATTCTTTGCAGCGCTCTTCGGCCTGACCTCGCAAGCCACCGAACCAACGACAGTGAAACATCCCGACTGGAGCGATAATGCCACAATCTATGAGGTGAACGTGCGCCAGTTCACACCCGAAGGCACATTCAACGCCTTTGCCGAGCATTTGCCCCGCCTCAAGAACCTCGGTGTCGACATCATCTGGTTCATGCCCATCCATCCCATCTCGGAAGCCAACCGCAAAGGCACTCTCGGCAGCTATTACGCAGTCAAGGACTACAAAGCCGTCAATCCCGAGTTCGGCACATTCGAAGATTTCCGCAAGGTCGTCGACAAAGCTCATCAGCTGGGCATGAAAGTCATCATCGACTGGGTGCCCAACCACACCGGCTGCGACAACGCATGGGTCACCACTCATCCCGACCGCTACGCTCTCGACAAAGACGGCAAGATGTACGGTCCTTTCGACTGGACCGACGTCTATAAACTCGACTACTCCAATCCCGACACCCGCGCCGCCATGCGCTCGGCCTTGGCCTACTGGCTCACTGCCGCCGACATCGACGGCTTCCGCTGCGACGTGGCCATGCAGGTGCCCACCGATTTCTGGGACGAGACACGCCCGGTGCTTCAGGCGCTCAAACCCGACCTCTTTATGCTCGCCGAGGCCAGCGAACCCGACCTCGCCCGCCACGCCTTCGATATGTCGTACAACTGGCCCATGAAGGACCTTTTCTCGGCCATCGCCGCCACCGCCGGACAGTACACATTCAAAGAAGCCGAATTCCCCGAACGCCATGCGGCCGACATCGACTCGCTCCTCGCTCTTCAGGCCGAACAATACCCCGCCGGCACGTACATGATGAACATGGTCACCAACCACGACCTCAACTCATGGGAAGGAACTGAATTTCAGCGTCTCGGCAACCTAACCAAAGCCTTTGCCGTGCTCACCTACACCCTCCCCGGCATGCCCCTCATCTATACCGGACAGGAAACCGGCATGAACCGTGCCTTCGAATTCTTCGAAAAAGACCAAGCGCCCGAATGGGAACCGCGCAACGAGTATTTCACATTCTATCAGACGCTTAACGATCTGAAACATCGCCGCGCCGAACTCAGCTCGGCCCAGCCCGACGCTCTTGTGCGCTATGCAACCACAAGCCCCGACATCTATGCTTTCGCGCGAACCAAGGGCGACAGCAGCACCATTGTCATCGCCAATCTCGGCGCCAAGAAAGAAAAGCTCAAATTCACCGGCTCAGCGCCCGACATCGCCACTGCAGCAGCCATCCTCGGCTCGCCGGCCAAACTGCCCAAACAGCTTCTGCCCGGCGAAGTATTGGTCTATACCACAGGCCCTGACAAACAATAAACCATACGCATCTGCCGCTATGTTGCCCACTTGCTACATCGCAGGGAGATACGAAGCAGGCACCGACGAGGCCGGCCGAGGCTGTCTGGCCGGCCCCGTCTACGCTGCCGCTGTCATTCTCCCCGACGACTTCCACCACCCTCTGCTCAACGACTCGAAACAGCTCACCGAACGCAAGCGCTGCGAGCTGCGTCCCATAATCGAGCGCGAGGCAGTGGCCTGGGCCCTGGGCGTCGTTTCTGCGGCCGAAATTGACTCAATCAACATTCTCAACGCATCCATTCTGGCCATGCACCGAGCTCTCGACGGCCTGAAAGTGCGGCCCGGAGCTGTGATTGTCGACGGCAACCGCTTCAAGCCATACGGCGACATCCCGTTCACAACATTTGTCAAAGGCGACGGACGCTTCGCCAACATTGCCGCCGCATCAATTCTCGCTAAAACTTACCGCGATGACTGCATGAGAGAGTTGGACGCCGATTTCCCCGAATACGGCTGGCGTGTCAACAAAGGCTATCCCACTAAAGCCCACCGTGCCGCCATCGAACGCTTCGGCCCTTCGCCGCACCACCGCATTACATTCCGCCTCATCAATCCGCAGCTCACGCTGTTCTGAGTGGCGTGCTCCACACTCATTTGTCAACATACAGGCAACATTTGCCGGCTCCTTACGTTATAATGAAAGAAAAGTCGTGACAGGAAACCGCATTATTGCTTATTATCGGTGATAGCATCTCCCCACGACCAAAACAGATATTATATACCCTCAGATTCTGACCCTACCATGTCATTTGCCGCCATCATCACAGGACTGCTCGTATGGTTCAGCCTCCCGGCCTTTTTGGCCTCCCGGCTCTCGGCCGACAAGCTGCCCACAGTCCGGACCGCATCGAAATGGGCCGGAATTCTCATCATTGTCGGCGGCATATTATACGGCTTATGAGCAAACGCAAAAAATATACCGGTCTGTCGGCGGCCGAAGTCGAGGCTTCGCGCGCCAAATATGGCATTAATGTTATCACCCCGGTCCGAAAACAGTCATGGATCAAGGCTTTCTTGCTGAAATTCACCGATCCGATGATTGTTATACTCCTTGTCGCCGGCCTGCTGTCGATAGGAGTCTCGTACTATGAATATCAAACCGACCCGACACCGGATTTCAACGTATATTTTGAGCCGATCGGCATCTTTCTGGCCATCCTCATAGCCACCACGCTGTCATTTTTCTTCGAATACAAGGCATCAAGAGAATTTAACGTCCTCAACAAAATCAACGACGAAGAGCCCGTGACTGTAATCAGGTCGGGCAATACCACCTGTGTGCCCCGCTCGCAAATAGTGGTGGGAGACATTGTCATTCTGTCAACAGGAGATGAAATTCCGGCCGACGGACAACTGTTGGAGGCGAAGACACTCGGAGTGGACGAGTCAACGCTCACCGGAGAGCCAATGGCCCACAAAACCACTTGCCCCGAACAGTTTGACCCCGACGCTACTTATCCTTCCGACCATGTACTCCGTGGCACAAAAGTGATCGAAGGATCCGGAATCATTAAAGTTGTTGCCGTAGGCGACTCCACCGAATGTGGAAAAGTAACCATCGAATCGGGCCTCGAGAGCGGCGAACGTTCTCCTCTCGACGAACAGATGGCTCGATTAGGAAAGGTGATTTCATATTTCGCCTATTCTATTGCCGTTCTCGTAGTTATCGGCCGCATCATTTTGTTTGTTATGCACACGCCCGATTTCGAGTGGATAAGGTTCGTAAACTATCTGCTGCATACAGCCATGCTGGCTGTGGCACTATTGGTTATGGCCGTGCCTGAGGGACTGCCTATGTCGGTGACTCTGAGTCTGGCCTACAGCATGCGCCGACTGCTTAAATCCAACAATCTCGTGCGCAAGCTCAACGCCTGCGAGACCATGGGCGCCGTGACAGTGATATGCACTGACAAGACAGGCACCCTCACACAAAACCGAATGCAAGTGCAAGGAGCGCTTTTCGCTGTCGGACCGGCCGAAGAATATACCGAAGCTGAAAATACCGCCGGCAGCACTGAAAACTCCGATATATCGTCCGACTCACTTGTGCCTGTATGCACCCCATCGCTGGCTGAAGCAATTGCAATCAACTCAACAGCCGATCTCGACTATTCAAACGCCGACTCGCCGGCTCCCATCGGCAATCCCACCGAAGCCTCATTGCTGCTGTGGATGGCCGCTTCGGGCTATGACTACCGCGACATACGCGCGGCGGCTACCGTGGTCGACACACTCCCCTTCTCCACTGAGCGCAAGTTCATGGCGACAGTGGCCCATTCTCCCCTCACCGGACAAAGGATGCTATACGTAAAAGGTGCGCCCGAAATAGTCATGGCCTTGTGCTCGAAAATCGCACCGGGACTCACGCGAGAGAGTATCGGACAGCAACTCTCCGAATATCAGCATCATGCAATGCGCACGCTGGCTTTTGCATCCATGACGCTCGCGCCCGACGCGACGTCGCCGTTTGCAAACGACAAACTATCTGCCTCCGGTCTCTGTCTCGATGGCATTGTGGGCATATCCGACCCCGTGCGTCCCGATGTACACGACGCCATTTCGCGTTGCAAACAAGCCGGAATAAACGTCAAAATCGTAACCGGCGACAATCCGGCCACGGCCGTCGAAATCGCACGCCGCATCGGTCTGTGGACCGACGACGACAACGAATCAAACATAATCACCGGAGCAGAAATCGCCGAAATGAGCGACGACGAGCTCGCCTCCCGCGCTCCCGGTCTGAAGATCATAGCACGCGCCCGGCCTCTTGACAAAAAGCGGCTTGTCGAGGCTCTCCGCTCTCTGGGCAACGTTGTGGCCGTGACAGGCGACGGCACCAACGACGCACCCGCACTCAAAAGCGCTGACATCGGCCTCTCTATGGGAGCCGGAACTTCCGTGGCTAAACAGGCTTCCGATATCACCATCCTCGACAACTCGTTTGTCTCCATCACATCGGCCGTGATGTGGGGACGTTCGCTTTACCGCAACATCAGGCGATTTGTGATTTTCCAGCTCACCGTCAACGTGGTAGCCTGTCTGGTAGTAGTGATTGGTTCGTTTTTCGGCACAGACTCGCCTCTGACGGTCACGCAGATGCTGTGGGTGAACCTGATAATGGACACCTTCGCAGCCGTTGCCCTCTCCACCTTGCCTCCCTCGCCGCGAGTGATGGACGAGAAACCGCGCCGCCGCAACGACCCAATGCTCTCGCGGAGGATGTGGCAGTTCATTCTCTTCAACGGAATGTGGATGGCCTTCTGGCTCCTTCTCCTCCTCTTTTTGTATATGAACAACCGCGAACACTACCTCACAGCCTGGGAGCAGACAGTGTTTTTCACCACTTTTGTAATGATGCAATTCTGGAACATGTTCAATACCAAAGCTTTTTGCTCGCACCGCGGACCGTTCGACCTGAAAAATTGCACCGAATTCTCACTCATCGCATTGCTAATTTTCTTCGGTCAGGTCCTGATTGTCGACTTCGGCAGCTCATTTTTCTCTGTATGCCCGATAAGTTTGACTGCATGGGCCTTTATCATTGCAGCAACATATATCATCATGATTATTCCGGCCCAGATATATCGACATTTATATCTCTCCCGATTGGACGCCGACAATAAAACCGCTCAACATTAATCACGCCATAAAATGCTTTCAGCAAAAGAGAACAAAGCCATTATCGAGCTGATAAAACGCGAAGTAATCCTCGCCATCGGCTGCACCGAACCCATTGCCGCCGCTCTGTGCGCAGCCAAAGCCGCACAGATGCTTGGATGCGTTCCGGAGCGTATATCGCTAAAAGCCAGCGCCAACATTCTCAAAAACGCAATGGGCGTAGGCATCCCCGGCACAGGCATGACCGGACTGCCCATAGCGCTTGCATTAGGCGCCCTGATACAGCGGCCCGAACTGCAACTGCAAGTGCTCAAAGACGTTACGTCCGAGCTCGTACGACAAGGCGTGGACCTGATCGACCGCGACTGCATAAGCGTTGAGCTCGCGCCCGGCGATGTCGACAAGCTCTATATCGATGTCACCGTCGAAGCATCATCTCACACGACACGTGCCGTGATTAGCGGCGGACACACGCATTTCGTACATCTTGAGCGCGACGGCGTGTACCTTGGTATCTCCGACAGCTCGGCGTGTGGCGAGAAAAACGCCGACAACAGCACCGACACCGCACTGACTCTGCATAAAGTATGGCAATTTGCCACAACAGCACCCCTCGACGACATACGTTTCATACTCGACACGGCAAAAGTCAACCTCGACGCCGCCCGCTTTGCCCTCAAAGGCGATTACGGTCACTCGGTGGGCAAAACCATGCACTGCCCGCGTCAGCGCGCAATCATGGGCGACAGCATCTTCTCGCGCATCCTCTCCTACACATCGGCCGCCTGCGACGCCCGCATGGGCGGAGCACAGATACCTGTAATGAGCAATTCCGGCTCCGGCAATCAGGGCATCTCGGCCACCATCCCTGTGGCCATCCTTGCAGACGAAAGCCATGCCGACGAGGAGCACACCATCCGTGCCCTCACCCTCTCCCATCTCACGGTCATCTACATCAAGCAGAGCCTCGGACGCCTGTCGGCCCTCTGCGGATGCGTGGTCGCCGCCACCGGCTCAAGCTGTGGCATCACATATCTCATGGGGGGCGGATACCCCGAAGTGGCTGCCGCCGTTAAAAATATGATTGCCAATCTTACAGGCATGATCTGCGACGGAGCCAAACCCGGCTGCGCCATAAAGGTAGCCTCCGGCACAGCCACAGCCGTGATTTCGGCCATGATGGCAATGGAGGGACATCGCGTCGACTCATCCGAAGGCATTATCGACGACGACGTGGACCGTTGCATACGCAATCTCACCGCTATCGGCAGCCGGGGAATGAACGAAACCGACCACCTTGTGCTTGACATCATGACGCACAAATCACGTCCCGGCCATTCATAAACGAGCAAAAAATGCCCGATGCGGACAATTCTGACAAAAAAAACGCAAAAACTCTTGCATAATCAAAAAAATCGTAGTAAATTTGCACCGCAAAGCCCGGAGGGGCAGCATTTTCAAAGCCCGGAAGGGTGAATTTTCGCTTCAATAGCTCAGTCGGTTAGAGCATCTGACTGTTAATCAGAGGGTCGTTGGTTCGAGTCCATCTTGAAGCGCAATTTTTCATTTTCATTTCAGCTTCAATAGCTCAGTCGGTTAGAGCATCTGACTGTTAATCAGAGGGTCGTTGGTTCGAGTCCATCTTGAAGCGCATCGCAGGTTGTGTCAATATCATTTGGCACAACCTTTCTTGTTCTTAACCAATCATTGTGCAACGACAAATGTTGTCGTGCGCTGAACTTTTATCGCTATGCTTTGTTCTAATCATTGAACGGCAAAGATACTGCCCCCGGGCTCTATTCCTCCCGTCTGAAATTAATCTGATAAATAGCAAAAACACAAATCTCCTGAAATTATGACTGACTCCAACTATCGCAAGGGCGATGCCATGAGCGAACCCTTCGGACAGGACGCAATGCTGAAATCAGCGCCTGTCGAGAAAATACCTGACGGACCTTCGACTCCCGAAGTAGCTTATCAATTGGTCAAAGACGAAACATTCGCACAGACTCAGCCCCGTCTGAATCTTGCCACATTCGTCACAACCTATATGGATGACTACGCCACCAAACTGATGAACGAGGCCATCAATATCAACTACATCGACGAGACGGAATATCCCCGTGTGGCAGTAATGTGCCAGAAATGTATCAACATCATGGCCAACTTGTGGAACACTCCCGAGACAAATAAGTGGAAAACAGGCGCACTGGCCATCGGTTCTTCCGAAGCCTGTATGCTCGGCGGCATCGCTGCGTGGAAACGTTGGATCGAACGCCGCAAGAAAGCCGGCAAGCCCTACGACAAGCCTAACTTTGTAATCTCGGCCGGCTATCAGGTTGTGTGGGAGAAATTCGCAACACTGTGGAATATCGAAATGCGTCAGGTGCCTCTATCTACCGAGCATCCCACGCTCGACATCGATGCCGCAATAAAAATGTGCGACGAGAACACATTCGCGGTCGTTGCCATTCAGGGTGTCACCTGGACAGGCCTTAACGACGACGTGGAGGCTCTTGACGCCGCGCTCGACAAATACAACGCCGAGACCGGCAACGAGGTTTGCATCCACATCGACGCTGCCACCGGAGGTTTCATTCTCCCCTTCATCTTCCCCGAGAAGAAATGGGACTTCCGTCTGAAATGGGTGCTCTCCATCAGCACTTCAGGCCATAAATTCGGCCTTGTATATCCCGGCTTGGGCTGGGTGGTCTGGAAGGACAAACAGTATCTGCCAAAGGATATGTCGTTCACCGTCGACTACCTCGGAGCAGAGGTCACTCAGGTAGGTCTGAACTACTCGCGTCCGGCCGCTCAGATACTCGGACAGTACTACCAGTTTATCCGCCTGGGCTTCGAAGGCTACCGCAACGTGCAGTACAACTCGATGCAGATTGCCAAATACCTGCACGGACAGATCTCGTCGATGGCCGAATTCCAGCCTTACTCGTCGGAAGTGCCCAACCCCATCGTAACATGGCTGATGAAACCCGAAGTACAGAAAGATGCCAAATGGACACTATACGACCTGCAGGACAAACTCGCCCAGCACGGATGGATGGTTCCGGCCTACGCTATGCCTGTCAACATCGAGAACATGGTGGTGATGCGCGTGCTCTGCAAACAAGGCTTCAGCCGCGACATGTGCGACGAACTTCTCCACGACATCCAGACGGCAGTGACCGAGCTCAACGCTCTGGAATATCCTACCACAACGCGTATCGCCATGGAGAAAAACATTCCTCTGGTGAGCAAGTCGTTCAACCATACAGGCAAATAACGTCTCACCCACATATGATCTGACTCATCGTATATGATACTCTGTGGCAGATGGATATCAATTTACGGCATCCATCTGCCACTTTTCATAAAACAGACTGTCAGCCCTTAGGCAAAAACTTAAAACCGTTTCAACATGCGACGCGATATCACAGTTTCTCAAATACAAAAAGCCGCACAGGATGCCTACGAAGCTTCGCGCGGCATAACCGGAGGCGCCAATGCCAACTACATCCCTTATCTCGCCAACATCGACTCCTCACTCTTCGGACTGAGCGTGACCCTGCTCGACGGCACGACATTCAATTTCGGCGACACCGCCTACCGTTTCGGCATCGAATCGGTCTCCAAAGTTCCCACAGCCATTTTAGCCATGATACAGCACACACCGGCCGGCGTGCTGCGTCAGATAGGCGCTGATGCAACCGGTCTGCCGTTCAACTCGATTTTTGCCATTCTGCTTGAAAACGACCATCCGTCGACACCTCTTGTCAACGCCGGAGCCATCGTGGCTTGCTCGATGATTGCCCCTCAGGGCGATTCGCAGGGCAAGTGGAAAGCAATCATCGACAACATCACAGACCTATGCGCATCTGCTCCCGCTCTCATCGACGAACTCTACGAAAGCGAGACAGCAACTAATTTCAACAACCGGGCCATCTCCTGGCTTCTGAAAAACTACGGCCGCATCTACGACGACGTGGACATGAGCCTCGACCTCTACACACGGCAATGTTCTCTGGGCATCACTTCCGAGCAGCTCTCCGTGATGGGCGCCACTATCGCCAACAATGGTCTCAATCCTGTCACTCACAAGCAAATATTCGACCCGGAAATTTCACCCAAAATCACAACAATGATTGCATCGGTCGGATTCTATCAGAACACCGGCGACTGGCTTTTCACCTCGGGCATTCCGGCCAAGACCGGTGTCGGCGGCGGCGTGATGGGTGTAATGCCCGGCCTCTTCGGTATAGCCGCCTTCGCTCCCCCTCTCGACGAAGCCGGAAACTCCGTAAAGGCGCAGGCCGCAATCAAAGCATTTATGCAAAATCTCAATCTCAATATTTTCAGCTCGGATGCCGTCTCAGTCGTCGCCGATTGAAATGCTACATTCGCTCTATACGTCCAACTTCTAAAACTTCATTACTATGGCAAATTCTTCCGGACAAGTAAAGGCGACGGTGAAGCAGGCCGCAAAAATGGGCGTTTTCACCCTTGTCATAATGAATATTGTCGCCGTGGTCTCACTGCGTGGACTTCCAGCCGAAGCTGAGTACGGCGTAAGTTCAGCATTCTATTACATTCTTGCGGCTCTGGTATTCCTCATCCCGGTGTCGCTCGTTGCCGCCGAGCTCGCGGCTATGTTCCCTTATCAGCAGGGCGGTATGTTCCGCTGGGTGGGCGAGGCATTCGGCGACAAAGCCGGATTTCTCGGCATCTGGCTGCAATGGATCGAAAGCACAATCTGGTATCCAACCGTGCTGACATTCGGCGCCGTGTCTCTGGCCTTCATCGGTCTTGATCACGTCTACGACGCCCATCTGGCAGCCAACAAATATTATACTATAATCGTTGTTCTCGCCATCTACTGGCTGGCGACGTTCATCTCGCTCAAAGGCATGGGATGGGTCGGCAAGGTTTCTAAAATCGGCGGTCTTGTGGGCACTATCCTTCCCGTTGGCCTTCTTGTGGCGTGCGCCGCCATATATCTGATTTCCGGCGGTCAGTCGCAGATGGACTGGCACGGCAACTTCATTCCCGATTTCACCAACTTCGACAACGTTGTGCTGGCCGTATCGATATTCCTCTTCTATGCCGGTATGGAAATGAGCGGCGTGCATGTGCGTGAGATTAAGAATCCTACCGTCAACTACCCCAAGGCCGTGGTTATCGGCGCTTTGGCTACTGTTGCGATTTTCGTGCTCGGCACCTATGCTCTGGGCGTGATTATCCCGGCCAAGGACATCAACCTTGTGCAGAGTCTGCTCGTCGGTTTTGACAACTATTTCGGCGCGCTGCACATCAAATGGATGTCGCCTGTCATCGCCATCGCCCTTGCCTTCGGTGTGCTTGCCGGAGTGCTCACATGGGTTGCCGGTCCGTCGAAAGGTGTATTCGCTGTCGGTCAGGCCGGTTATCTGCCCAAGTTTTTCCAGAAAACCAACAAAAACGGCGTGCAGAAAAACATTCTTTACGTACAGGGCGGCATCGTTACCGTGCTTGCGTTTCTGATGGTGCTCATGCCTTCGGTACAGAGCTTCTACCAGATACTCTCACAGCTCACCTGCATCCTCTACCTCATTGCCTACCTGCTGATGTTCGCCGCAGCCATCCGTCTGCGCTACTCGATGAAAAAAGCCGCACGTCCCTTCCGTCTGGGTAAAAAAGGCAATGGTGTGATGTGGCTCATTTCCGGTGTAGGTTTCATCGGCTCGCTCACTGCGTTTATCTTCAGCTTCTTCCCCCCGAGCCAGATTGGGATGGGCTCCAACACAGTGTGGTTCACTGTCCTCATCTCTGGCACACTGATATTTGTAGTTCTGCCCTTCATCATCCTGAAATTCAAGAAAAAATCGTGGGACTCGATGGGCAATGACTTCGTTCCCTTCCACTGGGACAACACCCCCGGTGCAGCCGAATTACGTCAGAAAGCAGCCGAGGAATTTGCTGCTGAAAACGCCGAAACTGCCCCCGACGACACCAAAGCTCTGCTCAACGACGCTACCGCTGACAACAACGCCGCCTCAGGCAAGTAATTCCGATATAACCTTACACACAACACCCGCTCCGGCAACCGGAGCGGGTGATTTTTATCTTTTGCAACGCAAATGCCGGAGCTATGACAGAGCCGGCTCTTATATTCTCAATTCCGATGGTCGATGAGGGGATGATATGACTCGACGTGACGCGCTATCTTGTCGGCGAAGATGTCTGACACCTTGATAAATATGCCCGTCTCCTCCACGTCGCCGAACTCGTCGTTGACGGCCGTACCGAAGGTGCGCATCGTGGGCGACAGCCCCATATAGGCATGCACGAGCGGCGGAATGCACTCTCCCCGGCTTCTGATTTCGTTGTTTAGTATCTTGAAATCTTCCTTATAAGTGCTTCCGGTGAATGTCCGGGCCATCTCGTCGTTGTCGATGTGCGTATCCAGCGGGTGCATGGCCGTAACCAGAGATTCGCCGTCGGGGAAGTGCTTGTTAAGAAAATAGAGTATCATGTTGCGGCACTCGGTGGAGTAGCTCGGATACATCGTCACCTTGCCGAATAGATAACGGGTGTCGGGAATGTTGACGGTGAGCGCGCCGAGTCCGTCCCACAGATTGTCAAGCGCATAAAGCGCCTTCGCTCCCGCGCGCGACGACTGGTATTCCGGACGCACGAACGACCGCCCCAGCTCAATCGTATAGGGCAGATAATCACTGATAAACTTGTCGGAGAAACGGAACATATGGCTTGTGGCGATGCGCGGCTGTCCGTCGGTCTTGAAACGTATTTCCTTGCCTGATATGAAGCGGTAACCACCGAGAATGAGCTTGCTGTCGGGGTCCCACACCACAAGCTGGTGACAAGCCGGCTCCATAAGATCGTATTCATCTATATCGCAGTCTTTGCCTGTGCCGCCGCCTGCTGTGCGGAAGGCAATCTCGCGCAAGCGGCCAATCTCGCGCATCACCATAGGCGCATCTTTTGCATCAAAGACGTATATCTGATTGCCGGCCTTGTTGGAAGCTCGCAAATAATATTGATTTTTGAGCTCTTGCTCAATTACCTGACTGTCGACAGGGTCAATAATTTTCTGATTCATATCAGTTTAATGAGTACACTAAATGTTTGATTTTTTTGGCTGCGGCGGCCGGACGCTCGCCTGTAAACGCTTGCCTGCCAATAGTCGAACAAACCGTAACAGTGAAATGTTTACTCCGCGATCTCATCAATTCGTCGGGCAGATACAGCATCTCGATATTGAACGGAACAAAGAGCCGCTTGCGCCACAAGGCCAGCTTGTAGAAAAAATCAGAATTATGACCGCCGAAATGCACCGGCACCACGTCGCGGTGAAATTGCAAAGCTTTGGTCACAAACATCTTGTTCCATTTCAGGTCGCGTATCTCGCCTCCTGAGCGCATGCGCGACACAAGCCCGGCCGGAAATATGATTATCGGACGGTCACCCGCCATCTCCTCGTCAAGAGCCTTAAGACTCTCGCGGCTTTGCGCCCCGTGCTTGTTCACCGGAATAAAAACCCTCCTCAGCGGCTTCACGGCCATGAGGATGTCGTTGACAACAAATCGCGGCTCCACGCCATAAAATTTTGTTGCCCATGATATAAGCGCTATTCCGTCGAGACCGCCGAGAGGATGATTGCTCACGATTATCACACGGCGGTCGTCCTTGTCGGGGACACCGCAGGGATACCTCACCTCGATGTCGAGACCGAACTCTCTGAGCATCGCGTCGCAAAACTCCGCACCCTCCACCCCGGGATAGCGGCTCAAGATCTCGTTGAGCTCTTCCTGATGCACGGTACGCTTGAGCCAATCGATGGCAAACTGAGGCACCCACCGGGCCTTTGAGCCCAGTTTGGCATCAAGCACGGCATCAAGGTCGATGCGGCACGGATCGGATCTATGTGGCAATGTATCTTGCGGCATTACAAAAATAAGTGATGAGCGAATCATTCAAAAAAACTTTCCGCCCAACACCGACATCAATCTGTTTCGACTTATTCGAAGTGCAAATTTAGTGAATTTTAGTCAAAAATTCCACTCTCTGCTCTCATTTTACCGATTTTTTGCTCGTATAAATATTTTTATCCTCCATAATGCCTTTTATTAATATTCTTTTCGTAAATTTGCAGCTGTAAGAGCCTTCGGAGGCCTTACACCATAATTTTATAATTCGTATACAGCAGGAAACCACAACGGCAATCACAGAAGCATCTAAACCAAAAGCGACCCAAAGCTGTGCATCCTGCTCTCTAACATCATACAACTATGGCAGAAATCAAGTGTGTGGGCATTCTCACTTCCGGAGGCGACGCTCCGGGCATGAACGCGGCCATCCGCGCCGTGACTCGTTCGGCAATCTATTCGGGTCTTAAAGTCAAAGGCATCTACCGCGGCTACCGCGGCATGATTACCGACGAAATCGTCGACTTCAAGACACAAAACGTCTCTAACATCATCCAGCAGGGCGGCACCATCCTCAAAACAGCCCGCTGCAAGGAATTCCAGACACCCGAAGGCCGACAGCTCGCCTACGACAACATCAAGCGCCACGGCATCGACGCCCTCGTGGTCATCGGCGGCGACGGCTCACTCACCGGAGCACGCATCTTTGCCAATGAGTTCGACTTCCCCTGCATCGGTCTGCCCGGCACAATCGACAACGACCTCTATGGCACCGACTCGACAATCGGCTACGACACGGCGCTCAATACCATCATGAACTGCGTGGACAAAATCCGCGACACAGCCACCTCCCACGAGCGACTCTTCTTCATCGAAGTCATGGGACGCGATGCCGGATTCCTCGCCCTCAACGGAGCCATAGCATCAGGCGCCGAGGCCGCAATCATCCCCGAAATCTCAACCAAAGTCGACCAACTCGGCGAGCTCATCAAAAACGGTTTCCGCAAGAGCAAAAACTCCTCGATCGTACTCGTTGCCGAAAGCCCCATCACCGGTGGAGCCATGGCAATGGCCGAACGCGTCGAGAAAGAGTTCCCCGAATACGACGTGCGCGTATCTATCCTCGGACACCTCCAGCGCGGCGGCTCCCCCACTGCCTACGACCGCATCCTTGCATCCCGTATGGGCTCGGCGGCCATCGACGCACTCATGGAAGACCAGCGCAACGTGATGATCGGCATCAAAAACGATGAAATCGTATACGTGCCCTTTTTCAAAGCAATCAAAAACGACAAGCCCGTCAACACCGAGCTCATGGAGACCCTCCGCCGCCTCTCCATCTGACCCGGCGTCACAATTCTCCACCGCCGAACAACCCATAGCCAAAATGAAACGGACGCACATCCCGTGCGTCCGTTCCATGCAAAAGAGTTCCTTCGATGGTTAAAGTTGCCTCCGGGAAGAAGAAGTACGGATGTCACCGGGAAGTCGTGAGCGGCGAGCACAACCGGGTCGTCCCCTCTGCTAAATCAGTCAAAATCACTTATAATCAGGCCGACTTCAATTCAATCACTGCCGATATGCAAGCCAATGTTGACATCACCACCGGCAAAGAATTTTCAGTCACAGCCACCGTGCCGGAAAACATCAGCGACTATTTCATCGTTAAAAAGAATGGCAATACTCTGCATATCTCATGCAAACAAATAGAGATGCGCCAAGCTGCTCACCGCACCCCGCCTACAATTTACGTCACACTTCCCGAGCTGGCCTCTCTCAACACCTCGGACCAATGTTCGGTATCGGTCCGCGGCAACGTGGGAGCAAATTCCACTATTCGTTCCTCCGACCAAAGCATCATCGACTTCTGCAGCAATCTCACTGCAACCTCAATAACACTCAGAGCCGAAGACCAGTCGGTTATAAGCGCCGACAACATTTCGGTTAAAAACATCACAATCAGCACCGGAGACCAGTCGTCGGTAGACATAGAAAATCTGACGGCAACAAACGGAACGATCGTCAACTCAGACCAAAGCTCGCTCAGCGTAAAATCCCGCACCGGCGACATCAAAGTCAAAACCACCGACCAAGCTTCATATTCAACCCACTGATAGCCGGCCTGTCGTTGAAAATCCGAGGACGTACAATACACAAAACAACCCGAAAAGCAAAACTTAACACAGGCGGGCAAGAATCTTGCCCGTCTCTTTCTGTATATTTGCGCACGCAAAGCTCACAATATTAAGTTCTTCCTATTTCAGAATAATTTTGTAACTTTGCAAATCAACCGACATCAACTTACCCCATAATCCAATGGCAACAAGCACCCAACAAAAACAAGAGCTTTTCAAAGCTATATGGGCTACGGCCGAAGACCTGCGCAATTCGGTCGACGGCTGGGATTTCAAGAGCTATGTTCTTGGGATTCTGTTCTATCGCTTTATTTCCGAGAATATAACCAATTACATCAATCAGATGCAGAGGGCGGCAGGTGATGCCGATTTTGATTATGCCGAATTCTCTGACGAAGAGGCCGCCGGAGCGAAGGATGACCTTGTACGCGAAAAAGGTTTTTTCATTCTGCCCTCGCAGCTCTTCTGCAATGTGCGTAAACGAGCCAAGAATGACCCGAACCTGAATGTGACGCTCGACGGAATATTCAAGGCTATCGAAGCGTCGGCTATAGGAACGGAAAGTGAACCTGACCTGAAAGGTCTTTTTGCTGACATCGACGTAAATTCCAACAAACTCGGAGGAACTGTTGAGAAGCGCAATGAACAACTCACCAAGATACTGAACAACATCGGCAACATAGACCTCAAAGGTGAGTATGCCGAAAATCAGATTGATATTTTCGGTGACGCATACGAGTTCCTTATGACCATGTATGCTTCCAATGCCGGTAAAAGCGGCGGTGAGTTCTTCACCCCTCAGGAAGTAAGTGAACTTTTGGCCCGAATTGTCAGCCATAATCGCGAATATGTCAATAAAGTTTATGATCCCGCCTGCGGCTCCGGCTCGCTGCTGCTGCAATTCGCCAAAGTGCTCGGCAAAGAGAATGTCAAAAAAGGATTCTTCGGTCAGGAGTTGAACATCACGACTTACAATCTATGTCGCATAAATATGTTCCTCCATGACATCAACTATGCCCATTTCGACATACAAAATGGTGACACACTTCTTGACCCGCGCCACTGGGATGACGAACCGTTTGACGCCATAGTCAGCAACCCGCCATATTCAACAAAATGGGTTGGAGACGATGACCCTCTGCTCATCAATGACCCTCGTTTCGCACCTGCGGGTGTTCTTGCCCCTAAAAGCAAGAGTGACCTTGCCTTTACGATGCACATGCTCCACTGGCTCTCGACTGAAGGAACAGCTGCTATCGTAGAATTTCCCGGTGTGCTCTATCGCGGTGGCAAGGAGCAAAAGATACGTCAGTATCTTGTTGACAACAACTATGTTGACACTGTCATACAGTTGCCTCCCAACCTGTTTTTCGGTGTGACGATTGCTACATGTATAATAGTTCTCAAGAAATCGAAGCGCGAAAATAAAACGCTCTTCATCGACGCATCGAACCTCTTTGTGCACGAGGGCAACAAGAACAAGCTTTCGCCGGAAAATATTAAAGCAATAGTTGATGAATATGCCGAGCGAAAAGAAAAGCAATATTTTTCTGCGCTCGTTGATAATTCGCTTATTGCAGAGAATGGCTATAATCTATCTGTGAGCAGCTATGTGGAGGCCGAGGACACCCGTCCCCAAACCGATATAAAGGAGTTAAATGCCCGCATTGCCCGCATAGTCGAGCATGAGAACCAACTTCGCGCTGAGATTGATGCCATCATCCGCGAACTTGAAGAAGAAACAATATGAATGGGCCCTCGTTATACATAATTGCAGGTTGCAACGGAGCCGGTAAAACCACAGCGTCAATGAGCGTTCTGCCGGAAGTACTCGACTGCCGGGAGTTTGTAAATGCCGATGAAATCGCCAAAGGACTTTCTCCTTTCAAACCCGAAGAAGTAGCAATCGAAGCCGGAAAGCTGATGCTCCAGCGCATTGACTTGTTACTATCCCGGCACGTAACATTTGCCATAGAGACGACTCTCGCCACAAAGAGTTACAAGAACCTCGTGGAACAGGCTAAAAAAGCCGGTTATCAAGTGATTTTATTATTCTTTTGGCTTTCCTCCCCTGAAATGGCCGAGATGCGCGTTGTCCAGCGCGTAGCATCCGGCGGACATAATATTCCTAAGGAAGTTATCCACCGGCGCTATTGGGCAGGACTACGAAACCTCTTCGAGATATTTGTGCCGATAGTTGACTTATGGTCACTTTACGACAACACAAAGGAACTTGCACCTGTAGTTGAACGTAATATTATAGTTAACTCTCCTTTATTCACTAAAATTAAAGAATCATGTCAGAACAAGAAGAAATAAGACTTTTTGAACGCATTCGCGAAAATATTCGTCAGACGCAGAAAAAACTCTTCGAGCGTAAGGCCAAATTGGGCGAGAATGTGGTTATTGCAGATGAAAACGGACATCCCATAACAATCCCGGCTGAAGATTTTCTAAAAAGTAACACCAAATAACGAACGCACTGCATTCGCAATTCAGACCATATGAGTAAGCTGAAAGAACTGATTGACCGTCTTTGTCCCGATGGTTTGAAATATACAACTTTGGGTAAAGTTGCTGAGATTAGACGTGGAGTCAGAGTAGTTAAGAATAATCTCGCTACAGAAGGTGATATTCCGGTCTACCAGAATAGTCTTACGCCACTTGGATATTATACTAAATCCAATTTTCTTGCAGATACAACTTTCGTCATAGGGGCTGGGGCTGCCGGTGAAATTGGATATAGCGCAATACCTTACTGGGGTGCTGATGACTGTTATTCGATTATATGTTCCTCTAATATAATTAGCAAGTATGTTTATTATCAGCTTGCTAATAATCAAATATTCCTTAAATCAAGAGTTCGCACGGCAAGCATTCCTCGTTTGGCAAGAACAGCAATCGAGCAGTTTCCCATCCCCGTTCCTCCAATCGAGGTGCAGGAGGAAATCGTGAGGATTCTCGACACATTCAGTGCGCACGCAGCGGAGCTGCAAGCGGAGCTGCAAGCACGTAAGGAACAATATGAATATTATCGTAATCTCTTACTCACCTTCAATCCCTCCGCCTGCGGCTGCGGGACCGATGATGAGCAAGAGATAAAGGTAACTACCTGGGGGGGGGCATAGTTACGAAATTGCTTGGAAAACTATGGGCGAGATTGCGAGGATTATGAACGGCAAAGATTACAAGCATTTAGAGAAAGGTGAAATACCTGTATATGGATCCGGTGGAATAATGACATATATTAATGACTATATATATGACGGAGAATCCGTTCTTCTTCCGAGGAAAGGCTCAATAGGTAAAATTTATTATGTCAATAATAAATTTTGGACAGTTGACACCATCTACTGGACTAAGATTAATCAGAAAATAGTAAAGCCTAAATTTTTGTATTATTATCTCAAAACTCAAAATACAGAAAGAAAAGCCATCAAAGCCGGAGCAGTTCCAAGTATGACGCAAGAAATTTATAATAAAATCATAATTCCTATTCCTCCCATCGAGCTTCAAGAGAAAATCGTTGCAATCCTTGATCGTTTTGAAACTCTTGTCAATGACTTGACTCAAGGTCTTCCTGCTGAAATCGCAGCCGTCAAGGAGCGCTACGATTATTACCGCAACAAACTGTTAACTTTCAAGAAACTCTCAGCATGAATGAATTAATTCCCAATCGGGGAACGAACTATAAAAAATTGTTAAGTTATCAGAAAAGCGATATAATCTTTCAGATCACCTACTTTTTCTGTAGTAACTTTCTGAGCAAAGGAGACCGCACGGTGGATCAAATGATACAGGCTGCACGTAGCGGCAAACAAAATATAATAGAGGGTTGCGCGGCATCTACGACCTCAGCAAAAACTGAAATAAAATTAGTAAATGTGGCAAAAGCAAGCCTTAGGGAATTGTTGGAAGATTTCGAGGATTTTCTGAAAACACGAAATAAAAGACAATGGGAAAAAGGAAGCGTGGAATATGAGACCATGCGAAGGCTTGGCAGAGAGCACAATGATGCCGACTATTTCATGGCAATAGTAAAAACTCGACCGGCGGAAACAATAGCCAATATGGCTATTATCCTCATCAATCAAGCCGACTACTTGCTTTACCGTCAGCTTCAGCAGCTCAGCGCAGATTTTATGAAAAACGGCGGGTTTGCCGAGCGAATGTCGAGAATCCGCAAAGAAAAGCGAGGCTATTAGAAAAATTAAAGTCTTTAAGGTCTTTAAAATCCTTAATGTCCTTAGTGACCTTAGTGACCTTAAAAATCACCTCATCATGAAAGAATACTCCCAGATTTCCGAGAACCCCGAATCTACCGTGGTTGCCGAATTCGAGCCGGGCTACCACAGTGCCGCTCAATACCAGAGTGAGGCAGAGATGGAGGATGACTTCATCAAGCAACTCACCCGTCAGGCTTACGATTATCTCCCCATCAAGACTGAGCAAGAACTGATCGACAATCTCCGCACACAAATTGAACGCCTTAACTGCATCAAATTCTCGGATGATGAATGGCAACAGTTTTTCAGCGAACATCTTGGCAATCCGCAACAGGGAATCGTTGAAAAGACAAAGACCATTCAAGAAGACCATATCAAGGCTTGGACTCGACCTGACGGTTCAAAAGTCAACATCTATCTGATTGATAAGGACAATATTCATAATAACTCACTACAAGTAATCAATCAGTATGTGCCGGAAGGCGGAGCTTTTGATAACCGTTATGATGTCACTATTCTTGTCAACGGTCTGCCGCTGGTTCATGTTGAACTGAAGCGTCGCGGAGTCAGCATCAAAGACGCATTCAACCAGATCAACCGCTATCAGAGGGATTCATTCTGGGCAGGATGCGGATTGTTTGAGTTCATCCAGATATTCATTATCAGCAACGGAACGCTCACGAAGTATTACAGCAACACCACCCGTGACGCAGTAGCACGAAGCAACCAAAGCCCGGGCAAAGGTAAGGGAAAGAATCAGACATCCAATTCATTTGAGTTCACATCCTACTGGGCCAGAAAAGACAACGAGCCGATTCTTGATCTCGTTGACTTCACGCAGACATTTCTCTCAAAACATACCATCCTCAATATCCTCACCCGGTATTGCGTATTTACCTCGGAGAATATGCTGCTTGTGATGCGTCCTTATCAGATTGCCGCGACAGAAGAAATCATCCGACGCATCAACATCAGCACCAACGCTAAAACATGGGGTAAACGGGAAGGCGGAGGCTATATATGGCACACAACAGGTTCAGGCAAGACCCTCACATCATTCAAGACCGCCCGGCTCGCGTCACAGCTTCCCGATATCGACAAGGTATTATTTGTAGTTGACCGTAAAGACCTCGACTATCAGACGATGAAAGAGTATGATCGGTTTGAGAAAGGCGCAGCCAACTCCAACGGTTCTACCGCCGTCCTCGCCCGTCAGCTCAATGACCCTAACGCCCATATCATCATCACCACAATCCAGAAGCTGACCAACTTCATCAGCCGCAATCCGCAGCATAAGGTATATGGTCAACACATCGTGCTGATATTCGATGAGTGCCACCGCTCGCAGTTCGGCGACATGCATAAGGCTATCGTCAAGAAGTTCAAGAAATACCATATGTTCGGCTTCACCGGCACTCCGATTTTTCCTGAAAACGCCGGTTCGATCCGCAATGTGGAGTTCACCACCACAGAGGGAGCTTTCGGCGACCAGCTTCACATATATACTATTGTAGATGCTATCCGCGATGAGAACGTACTGCCGTTCAAGGTAGACTATATACGCACCATGCGTGAAGAGGACGAGGTGCTTGATGAAATGGTAAGCAATATCGACCGTGAGCGTGCGCTGATGGCCCCGCAACGCATATCGCTCGTAACGAAATACATTCTCGACCACTTCGCTCAGAAAACGCGCCGCGATGCCCGCAGCTATTCGTTCAGCCGCCTTGTCAATGTAAAAGAGGTGGCTTCTGCCCGTGACCGCAATGCTGTGAAAGAGGAAAAACAGAAAACACGGCTCACAGGCTTCAATTCGATATTTGCCGTAGCATCAATTCCGTTTGTGAAACTCTATTATACGGAGCTGCAGAGGCAGATGGAACAGTTGCAGCCTGACAAACGGCTGAAAATCGCTACAATATACAGTTATTCGCCCAATGTCGATATAGAGGATGAATCGCCCGAAGATACAGCAGGTCTCGACCAAAGCAGCCGCGAGTTCCTTGAAAAGTGCATCAAGGATTATAACGGGATGTTCGGCACGAGCTATGACACAAGTGCCGACAAATTCCAGAACTACTACAAAGACCTGTCGCTTCGCATGAAAAACCGCGAAATCGACTTGCTCATTGTGGTAAACATGTTCCTCACCGGTTTTGACGCAACCACGCTCAACACCCTTTGGGTCGACAAGAACCTGCGTTATCATGGACTGTTACAGGCATACTCCCGAACCAACCGAATACTGAACTCCATAAAGGACCACGGCAATATCATCTGTTTCCGAAATCTTGAAAAAGCTACCAACGAATGTCTCCAACGATTCGGAAACAAGAACGCAGGGGGACTTATCCTGCTGAAAGCATTCGATGACTACTATTTCGGCTATGATGAGAACAACAGGCATTTCCCCGGATGGAAAGAGCTTGTGGATGAGCTTCTGACCAAATTCCCGATAAGCGGCTTCCCGTTGGTAGGTGAAACATCCGAGAAGGAGTATATCAAACTCTTCGGCACAATACTCCGCGCCCTGAATATACTGCTCACATTCGATGAGTTCGCCGGCAACGAGATAATCGACCTTAACGGAGGTTTTCTCGATTACCGTAGTTTCTACAACGAATTGCACGAAAAATACCGACCCAAAGGAGGCGAACTTGCCAACATCAACGATGACCTCGTGTTCGAGATGGAACTGATGAAGTCTATTGAAATCAATATCGACTACATCCTATTCCTTGTCGGTCAGCTCAACGGCGAAGACAGTCATGACCGTGAAATAATCATCAAGACAATTAAGTCGGTACAGGCTTCACCCGACCTTCGCAACAAAGAGGAGCTGATACGTCAGTTCATCGAGAGCCATACACCTGACACCAATGTTCACGACCAATGGAGCGAGTTTGTGCGCCGGAGCCGACTCAAAGAGATTGAAACCATCATCGAAGAAGAAAACCTTAATCGAGATAAAACTCTTGATTTCGTCATGCAGTCATTCCGGAATGGAGAAATTCGCGAAAGCGGCACGGGTATAGCAGAAATCATGCCACCGATGAGACTGTTCGGCAACGCCGGAGAGCGAAGGTCAGAGAAAAAGAAAACCGTAATCCGTCGCCTCAAAGAATTCTTTGACCGCTTCTATGATATTTCGGGCGGCAACTTCATATAATCCAAAATTCAGAGCCAGCGATTAAGGCAACTATATTAATTAGAAAAGCCGCACCTCTCGGTGCAGCTTTTCTTAATTTTGTGTCTCTAACACTAAATACCTAAAACCATTTTTTGTAAATCCTTTTTACTTTTTCTTCTACTTTATCCTAAATAATAACCCTGAATCTTAGACTAAAATTATTTACACCGCAAAGTTACAATCAATTTTTCTACTGTAAAGAGATATAAAATGTGAATATAAATAAATATAAACATAATATATCGCTATTTATTTGTGTTTCAATTGTTTGGAAAATACAAATATTTCACAAAATATAAAGGATTATATGGGTGTATTCGGCCGGTTTTTTATTTCCTGCTCGAATTTATCACGGTTGATTGCACGGTTTTTGATTTTGTTGCGGTAAGCGTAGACGGTGTTGACCGAAAGGTCGAGCATTTTTGCTATTTTGCCCGAGTCGTCGATACCAAGACGAATGAGCGCAATGATACGCAACTCGGGAGTAAGGGTTTTGTCGGCCGGCTCGGCATATTGTTTGTCGGGTTGCATCAGCACGTTTACATCAGCAATAAAATCGGGGTAGGTGTCGAGAAATGACGCGTCGAAAGAGTTCAGAAACCTGGCGAACTCATCGTGCACAATCTTACCGGAAAGTATTTTTTCATGCAGGTCGGCTACCTGATTGGCCTTAATCTTTCGTGAGGTCACCCGGTTGAAGTCTTCGAGTCGATTGAGACATTCGCCGCACAGAGTGAGCAAATTGCGTATGTGACGGTCGTGAATGATGGTTGACTCAGCAGCATCGCGCCGCGTGGTCTTTACCTTACGACGCAGGAGATATATGCGCAAAAGGAGAAGTACGATGGCCACTGTCGCTGCGGCAAGAGCTATTGAGATGACAAAGATAATACGGGAATAGGTTTGTGCCTTCTCTCGGGCTGAGGTCAGAAATGCCGGCAACAGGTCGGCCGACTCTACGGCGCGCATTTTTGCACCCGAGCGAAGGGTAAGATCCAGAGCCAGTCGCATATATCGCTCGGCCCGGTCAAGATCGCCGCGCTCGTAAAGAATTTTGGCGAGTTCCTGAAGTGCAGTCATCTCATGGCGTCCGCTCTTGATGTCGGATAGCGCCGAGAGTGCCAGAATATAGATGCGGTGTTTGTCGGAACTCCCGTCTGACATATAATAATATGAAGCCATCGACGCCGCGATGGCATACCTCAGGTCAGTTTCGTCGCACTTTGCCAAAAGTTCCGAGATATCGGCAAGAGCAAGCGTGCGGTCGCCTCGCAGCATATTGCTCTGGGCTCTGTAAAAGATATAATCCAACGAGCCGGGAGTGAGGTAATCGAGAAGTGAATCGGTGTAAGCTCCGGCTCGCCGTGCATAACTGTTGGCGAGTTCGCGGTCGGAACGGCTCTGTGCCGAGTAAAAGAACAGTTGGTTGCCCGCTCGGAAATACTCAATCTTAAGCGGAGCCGAAAGCGCCGAAAGGTCGATTGTGTCAAACAGTCTTTCGGCCTCTGCCGAATAGCCCGAGACAGGCAGCAGCGAGGCATACCGCAACAGAGCTACAATGGCAAGCGAATCGTTGTCCTCATCGATAGCGCGTAAGCGTGCATTGCGATAATAAACTAAGGCTGTGTCGAGGTTGAATTTTCGGTTGGCCTCAGCAATTGACATGAGCTTGTCTGCCGAGTTTCCACGAATATTCTTAAGGCTGTCGATGCGACGATTAACCACAGCCTCATATCGCTCGTAGGCGCCCGCTTCCCTGTCGAGAACTCGCAAAATGTCGTCTGCGTTGTCGGAATAGGTAGGTGGAATGGCCGGAGCCGAAAGAAAACAGAAAGAATAAAGCAAGAAAATGGTAAACAGGTATTTCATGCCACGAATGTAGGAATAATTTCTGATTTATGGAAATTATAGCATAAAAAATTGAAATAATAATTATTCGTTTATCACCGCCGGGAGGTGCCGGACGAATTACCGGGAGGTCGTGAGCAGGCCGCTCACGTCTTCTAAGTCTGACGCTTCCCTATACCGAGAAGTGCCGTGCGGCTCGCGCGGCACAAAATAATCATCGCCTGATGCTATGTGCCGAACGAGACCGTTCGGCACTTCCCAGTCGCTTACGGTCTCTCGACAACGACTCTGTCACCTGTTTGAACGGTTTTCGGAAACGTCACTCAGAAGGATAAAGAGATACGGAAAAAAGATTGGAGATAATGGATATTAACGCTTGGAAATTCGGAATATTTGGGTTAATTTTGCCGTTGCAAACGGCCTGCGCGCCGTCGGAAGCAATTCTCTAATCCACAATGCCTGATACCAGAACGATGAAAAAACTATCAATTTTGTTCGCCCTTGTCGCCACATTTTGCAGCACATGGGCCTCGGAGCCGAAATACATTTCGCTCGAAGATTTTCCGCTTTACGGCACTTTGGCTCCGGAAGCGACTAAAAAATATTCACGTCTGCCGGATGAGCTCAAAGACTCTATTCGCAGCGATCTTTGGAGTCTGGGGCTGCACAGCGCCGGGCTCTCAATCCGCTTTGCCTCCGATGCATCGGAGATAAGGCTGAAATGGAAATCGCTCAACAAATTCAACATGAATCACATGACACCCACGGGAATACGCGGACTTGACCTGTATGTGATGCAACCCGACTCAACGTGGACTACGCTCGGAAGCGCCCGTCCGTCGCTGTCAAACAAACAGTCTGTTTCGCTGATAGCCAAAGACATGAAGCCCGAGATGCGTGAATATATGCTCTTCCTCTCGCTCTACGACGGCGTGGATTCGATATATGTCGGCGTAGACTCGACTGCAATAGTGAAGATGCCGGCGGCAGCACTGCCGCTGAGACGACCGGTGGTGATGTACGGCACGAGCATACTTCAAGGCGGATGCGCCTCGCGGCCGGGGATGGCGCACACCAACATTCTGCAAAGACTTCTCAACCGCGAGGTCGTAAATCTCGGCTTCAGCGGCAACGCGCGTCTTGACCCCGAAATTGCCGGTCTGATGGCTACAGCCGACGCGTCGGTCTATGTCATCGACTGTCTGCCCAACTGCACGGCGCAGCTCCTCGAAGAGAAGCTGATACCCTTCTACAACACACTCCGCGCCAAACGGCCCGAGACTCCGATTGTCTTTGTCGAGAGCCCGATGTTTCCGGTATCGAGGTTCAGCACTGAGGTCGACTCGACGCTCACACATAAGAACGCCACCTTACGACGTCTGTACGACAGCATCGCCGCCTCAGACCCCAACGTGAGGTATTTTGAAGCCTCGGAAGTGCTCGTCAACCCCGAAGCGACGGTCGACAACTATCACTTCACCGATACCGGATTCAGCGACTTCGCGCACGCTATGCTGCCTCTGCTCAAGAGTCTGATCGACGGGCAAGAGCAATAAAATGTATCGTGACATACGAGGGTGCAAACCCGCACCCTGACGTCACTCTACGGGCACCACTTGCAGGCGGTCGCCGGTCTCGTCAACAATCGAACGGTAGTAGCGCTCGTTGTATCCGCCCCATTTCGGAGTGGCGCAGGCTCCGGTCTCTGTGCGCTTGAACTGTCCGTTCTCCTCGGCTTTGATGTTGCCGTCGAGATATTTGACAAGCAGGAAGTCGCCAAGCGCCTTATAGTCTTTGGTTACCTTGTCGGCCCAGCGGAGAGTCATTTCCTGCAATTTGGCTGCGCCCTCGGTCCGCGGAAGGGAGGCGACGGAAGTCTGAGCATCGGCCACCTCTGCGCTCATGGCATCCTCGAGGCCCGACTGCACGCGGCGTATGTCGGGAATCATCTGCGAATAGCGGTTATAGGCCTGGTTGGCAACGTAATTGTTGACCCAGAACATCGCATCCCACGACAGGGTGAGCATATCGCCGTTGCCCGGACGCAGTGAGTAGGGAACCTCGGTCGTAGAGTTGAATACCGGCACATAGGCACATGTGTTGGCATCGTCGACGCCGAACCACAGTATGCCGCGCATGGCCTCCGGCCGTGAGTCAGAAACCGAGGCGACGAACGAGAATCCGGTCTGCTGTGTGGCGATGGCGCGTTCGTGCGTGTACTCCTTGCCGTCGACCTTGAATGTCATCGGACGCCAGCGATAAGGCACGTCGTAGGGGCCGGCGCCAATGTCGAGGGTCATGTCGAGGGGAGTGCCTTCAAAATGGTCACGCATCATCCATTTCATGTCGTTGGCGCTGATTTTTCGCTCAGGTTTCACCCAAAGAGGCATAACATCGCCCTTGCCGAGAGTAATCCACGGCAGGTAGGCATCCATGCCGGGAGTGAATTTGTTGTAAAAACTCCACACTCGGGCATCACATCCGCGCAGCGCTCCCATGTCGTAGACGGCATAAGCGCGTGAGAAAGAGAAATCTTTGTCTTTGCCGGTGAAGTAGCCTTTTTTGCGCGCGAAATCGATGACATCGGGAGAGTAGAGCGTCTCTTTATCGTTAAGGGGGAACTGATGGATGCGCGAGTGGTTGGCATGGCCGCTTATGTATCCGTCCGGCACACGTCGAGCCACCCATACGGCGCCGGGATCATCCTTGCCCTTGCCTATAAGCTCCATTATCCAAGCCTCGTCGGCATCGGCGATAGAGAACGATTCGCCCTCCGAGCCGTAGCCATAACGGTCAACCAGACCTGTCATCACATTAATTGCCTCGCGGGCTGTACGGGCGCGCTGAAGGGTGATGTAGATGAGCGAACCGTAGTCAATGAGACCCGAGCCCTCGAGCTCGGGACGGCCGCCCCATGTGCTCTCGGCTATGGTGAGGCCGTGCTCGTTCATGTTGCCGATGGTGGCGTAGGTGTGAGGCACTTCGGCTATTTCGCCACGGTATTTGCCCGAGTCCCAGTCATATACCTTGCGCATCGCGCCGTCGGGATGGTCGGCGGCCGGCTGTGAATACAGTTCGCCGTAGAGCACGTGGCTGTCGGCGGCGTATGTGACCATATTCGAAGAGTCGGCCGACGCTCCTTTTGTGACTATCAGGCTCGTACAAGCCATGGCTATAGGCGCCGACAGCACGGTCACGGCCAAAAAGAGAAATCTAATGATGTTCATTGTGAAAAAATGTGTAAATAATGCGATTCGCCCGGTCAAAAAAGGCATCGGCATCGAGGCCGCTCTGCCCGCGGGCATTGAATTGCAAATTTACGCATTTTTCATCACGCACGCGCACCTTGACTCTATATTTAAGCATTTTTCGCTAAAAAACGACCTATCGGGGAGCCAAAGACGTCCTCTGCGTGTCATCATTCAGCGCCGGGGCCGGGCAAATTGCTGTATTTGCGCCGGATGTGTCGCTCTACGAGTACGGCTATTGCCAGATATCCCGCTGCGAGCGCCCACAGTCCGATGTAGTTGCCGGCATTTTCGGCGAGCGTGGCAGCGTTGGAATTGATGCGTACAAAGCCCTCGACACCTAACGTGGCCGGAACGAAGTCACCGATTATTTTCCATATTTCGGGCATCGCGTAGCGCGGCCATGTGAGTCCTGAGAGGAAAAGCATCACCACCGATGAGAACACCACGATCAGGAATGTGTCGTCGCGCTCACGGGCCAGTCCGGTCAATGCCTGACCGAAGAAAGCGGCGGCCACAAGCATCGGGAAGATAAAAAGCAGGTAATCGACAGCCGAGCCATAGTGTGGCAAGTCGAACATTTCAGGCACGAAATGCAGCACATAGATTGTGGCCGGAAGGTAGAATGTAATGAAACACAGAGCCTTGCCCAAGACCGACGCGCCCGACGAAACGCCTTCGTAGCGCGGGTCGCGGCCACGGTTGCGCCGACGTCTTTCGGTTGCGGTGGCTCCGAGCAGCACAATGCCAAGCACCATGCTCTGCTGCAGGATGAGCACTACGATGCCGGGGATGATGAATGATGCGAAACCCGACTGCGTATCGCCCAGAAAATGGCTGTCGCTGTCGATAGGCAGACCGCTGATATTGCCGGCGCTGTCGATGCCCATCATGCTCACCTTGGCGGCTGTGATGTCCTGCGCCAGTTTGAGCTGCAGCGCAGTGGTGGCCGAGAGCAATGCACGGTAGCGCAACAGCAGACTCATATCGCACACAAGAGTCACTGTCGTCTTCCGGCCGGTATTGATACTCTTGCCGTAATCGTGCGGAATGTGCATTATCGCATAGACTTTGTGTTCGGCCATGAGGCGCTTGGCATCGGCCATATTGGGCACATAGTCGTAAACATCAATCTCGGGCGCGGCATCGGCCATACGCACAAACTGACGCGAAGCCTCCGTGCGGCAGTCGTCGATGACGGCGACGGGAATTTCCCTCACCACCTCCGGATTATAAATCAGAGTATATACTACGGGATAGAACAGGGGCAGAAGTATAAAGAAAATCATCGCTCCCACATCGTGCACGACTTCATACCAAGTGGTGCGGAAAGCCATAGCCACTTGCAAAAACCAAGATGATATGCCCGAAAAAACTCTTCTCATGGCACGTAGACGGGATTAAGCAACGCCTTCTTGAGCTTTGGCACGAAGATCAATGCCAGCGGCAGGAACATGGCCAGAGCCACGAAGCACCAGCGCACATAGTAAAGCGGGAAGCCGTTGAGTGCGGTGTTGATATATATCAGAAAATAATAGCGTGTGGGCACCAGATAGGCGAAGATGCCGATGGCGCCGTACATATCTTCGACCGGGAACGAGAAACCGGCGAATGAGAAAGTAAGTATGCCCAGCAGACTCACGCCGCTCAAAGCGAGACGCGGATTGGGTATCAGAGAGCAAACCAGCAATCCGAACCCCTGCGAGGCGGGCACAAAGAGGAAAAGTCCAAAGGCCATGCCCCATATATTTCCGGCCATCGGGAAGTGGTTGTAGCCGAACATGATAGCCCCCATTGCAAGTCCGGTGAGCCAGAATATGAACGTTTGCGGCAGCAATTTGCCGGCAAGAGCCGTCCATATATTGCCGCCGGCCGTAGCCAGCCATTCGCGTGAGGTGTCGTGCTTGATTTCGCCGGTGATAGTGTAAACTGTCACAAGCATCACCATGAGCGCAAGCAGGGCAATCATAAACGACGGCGTAAGATAATAAGTGTAGTTGGTCCACGGATTGCCTATGCCCGTGGCATCGATGACCACAGGCTGAAGCAGTGCGTCGGTAGTCTCTCCGGTGATGCCGGTAGAGGTGAGCGTGGCTTTCAGCACGCCTCCGGCCGATGTTACAGCCACCGTTTTGAAGCCCTTGAACGCGAGTGTGCCCGGCACAAAGTAGGTCATATTGCTGTAATACTCCAATGTGGGGGTGCGCCCGGCGAATACGTCCTGCTGAAAGTCCATCGGGATAACAAAGAAACCGAATATCTTTCCGGAACGCACATCGGCCATTGCCGAAGCGTAGCTTTCGTAGTCGGAGGTAATGTCAACCAGTTCGCCGGCCGAAAGTTGCCTTGTTATGCTGCGGGAGAGCGATGAGTGGTCGTTATCAACCATGCCCGAAGGCACTTTTTTGGGCAATCCTTCGTCCATGAGGCTCAAAAAGAAGAGTGTGCAGCCAATGGGCACGAGCACCATCATGACCCATAGCATAGGCCGGGCGCAGAGCTGACGCAATTGCCGCAACATCGTATTTTTCAAAGCCTTAAAATCCATTTTTTGACTATATGATTGATTGCCTGACGATAGCTGACAAATTATAGAATCCCGGTACCGGACAGGCGGTTATTTGTCGAAAATGACAGTCATGCCCGGACGCAGGTTGGCCGGAATGTCGGTAGGCCGTGCCTTGACCTGAAATGTGCGCGAGCTCCAGTCGCCCGTGCTTTTGGTGGCCTGCCAAGTGGCATACGACCCCATGTCGCGGATATAATATATGGTCACGTCCATCTCCTTCATATCCAGAGCGGGTACTTTCACCTTGAATGTCTTGCCCATTGTGAGGTCGTTGAGCAACTGTTCGCGCACGTTAAACGTCACGTAGCGATCGTCGGTTTTGAGCACATTCATTATCGGCGCGCCGGCAGCGACAAGTTCGCCGACCTCGGGATACACGTCGTCGATGGTGCCGTCGCAAGGTGCGGTGAGATAGCTGTCGGCCAGAACGGCTTCAACTTGCTCCACATTGCCTCCGGCGGCTGTCACGAGAGCTGCGGCACTCTCTTTATCCTCCTGCTGAGCGCCCGAGACAGCGAGCGAAAGCTGACTTTTGGCCGCTCCGAGAGCCGCTTTTGCAGCATCGTAGGCAGCTTTAGCCTCATCGCGTTTCTGCTCTGAGATTACACCCTCGGAATAGAGATTCTGCATGCGTTCGTAGGTCTTGCCGGTGATAGTGACCGACGCTTCGGCCTGACTCACTAAATCTCGGGCAGCCTGTATGATCTGTTTGCGAGTGCCGGCGTCGACTTTCTTGTCTTGCGCGCGGGCCACATCCTGCATGGCCTGAGCCTGCTGTAGCTGAGCCTCTGCAATGGCCGAATGGATGCGCACGAGAGTGTCGCCGGCGTGCACACTGTCGCCTTCGCGCACGTAAAATTCTGCCACGCGTCCCATGAGCTTGCCCGAAACGCGTACAGTGGTGCCTTCAACCTGCCCTTCGACTATCTCGGAGGGCTTGTTCATAAACAGAAAGCCGATTACCGCCACGGCAGCAAGAACGACACCTACTGCAACGAGAGTGAGCATCAGATTTCTGTTTTCTTTTTTCTGGGTCTCGTCCATAATATTTGAATATTACTTTTTAAGCTGAATATAAATGCGTTAACTTTATTGATTGAGACGTCCGAGCGACTTGAGCAAGTAGGCTTCGCAAAGTTTCACATCAATCATTGCGTCGATGCACTCGGAGTTGGCCTTGAGCCATGCTGTCTGAGCCTCCATCACATTGTCGGCGGTAGCCACTCCCTCGCGAAATCCGATGGTGGCTGTGCGCAGATTCTCGTCGGCACTGGCGAGATTGGACTGTGTGGCAAGATATGTCTTGAGCGACTCCTCGGAGCGGTAGGCAGCCTGACTCACTTGCAGGCTGACAAGATCTTCGGCGTCGGAGAGCTTGAGTTTCATAATGGTTTCGTCGGTCGCAGCGGCCTTGTATTTGTTGTAATTGCCGCCCCAGTGCCATATGGGTATAGTGACCACGGCGCCGAATGAGAATGCGCCGGAGAAGCGCTTCTTGAAGCCGTCGAACATATTGGGATTGGAGAACGAGTAAGCGCCTGTAACGGCAACGTTGGGCATCATGGCTGCGCGGGCCACGTTTTTCTGCTGTGCCGTGATGTCGATGCCGTAACGCAGAGCCTGCAAATCGGGCCGGGCGGCATAGATTTCCTCCATATTATATTCACGCGAAGGCATCTGCTCGGGAAGCACCCGGTCATTATCTTCATCCTCAAGGGTGAAAACCGTGTCGACCGGAAGTCCGCACACTTGTGCAAGCGCCATGCGGGAGAGTGAAAGCCCGTTTTCAACTTTAAGCAAATCGACCCGTGCCGAATTGAGTTTGACATCGACCGAGAGCTTGTCGGCCTTGGTGGCCACTCCCTGAGCGAGCATAAGTCCCACATTGCGGTCGAGCGTATCGAGAAGATTGACGTAGCTTTGCGCCAGCTTATGCTTGGCTTTCAGGCTCACCACCTGCCAGTAGGCGGCATCGACGGCATAAATCACATCTTCGGCCTCGCTGCGGTGCATGGCTTCGGCAAGTTTGTGAGCATATCCTGTTATCTTGTTCATGGCCACAATCTTGCCTCCCATAAATATCGGCTGTGTGAGTGTCACGGCGCCGAAAAAGACATTATGGATGTCGTAGGTCATGGCTTCCTTCGGGATAAGAGCCACTGTCTCAGGGATGTATTGTCCGTCCGGACCTTTGATCGGCTCGCCTGTCATCGGATTTTTAGCCAGATTGAATTCGTAGCTCTGAGTGGCCGGATTGAAAGTCTTTGTGGGCAGAAGCTGATCTTTATCGAAGATTGATAGTTCTTTCTGATTGTACATATACCCACCGGCGAAATCGATGGCCGGAAGATAAGCTGCAAAGGCTTCTTTCTTCTGATATTCAGCTTTTTGTATGCCGGCCCGGGCAATACTCAAGCCCTTGTTGCGGGCAAGTGCCATACTGCGGCACGAGTCAAGGCTCACTGCATTTTGTGCCGGAGCCGCCAAAGCACAGGAAAGAACTAAAAGTAATATGGAGATTTTAAGCCTCATAAGTTTATAGTATAAAACGGATTATCTGCCTGCTGCAAGTATAAAAACAACGCCTCAGCCACGATATTTGTTTGCAAAATTACTGCCAAAAATTTTTATGCGCAAAGGGGTTGCAGTAAAACGTAAAAATAAGTTGGAACAATCAGGCATTATGTCACCTTTTGTTCCAACATTTACCCGATATTTCAAAATATTTCTTAAAAAGGATACGTCTCGGTGTGAGTGGCTCAGACTCGTATGAGGTTGTTCCGACTACCGTCCTCTGGGCTTTCGGATGTAATCGTTGTATATCTTGATACCTGATATTATAATTGAGCAAATGGCTGTGATAACGTTGGTTATGACCAACGGCCAGTTGGCGAGCAGAAATCCCTGTATCGTGAAGAAGACACTGCCAAGCCCCATTGCTATGAAGGTCGGCATTGCTATTCCGTCGGTGTCGCGAGTGCGCATGGTGGTTATGGCCTGAGGCATATAGCCCAATATCATGCAGATGCTTGCAGCATAGCCTACAATATTGATAATAAGTTCGTTGTCCATGGTGTAAAATTTAGGTACGGTTAGTATATGTGATGTAAAACAGGAACACACGCAGGGTGGCGACGGTTATTTTCCGGTGATGATGTCGCGGATTTCGGCGAGCGTCGAGAGTGCGGCCAACGGCGTGAGGTTGTTGATGTCGAGGCCGATTATGCGGTCTCGTATCTGGCTCAGCACGGGATCGTCGAGCTCGAACATACGCATCTGCATCCCGTCGGAGGCGTCGCTCGTGGGCATCGGGATATCGCCTCGGTGACCGGATTGCTCAAGCTCGTGCAACACCTCCTCGGCACGTGACACTATGCTCGGAGGCATACCGGCCAGTCGCGCCACATGGATACCGAAACTGTGCGCCGAACCTCCCTTTGCCAGCTTGCGCAGAAACACCACTTTGCCGTCGATTTCGCGCACCGAGACGTTGTAGTTCACCACCCGGGGACACGATTTTTCAAGCTCGTTGAGCTCATGATAGTGCGTGGCGAAAAGAGTTTTGGGATGCACGCCGCAAAACTCGTGCAAATGCTCCACGATGGCACGTGCGATGGAAATGCCGTCGTAGGTCGATGTACCGCGTCCGAGCTCATCGAAAAGGATGAGCGAACGCGACGATATGTTGTTGAGAATGGCGGCGGCCTCGGTCATTTCGACCATAAACGTCGACTCGCCGAGCGAAATGTTGTCCGAGGCTCCCACACGGGTGAAAATCTTGTCTACGATGCCGATTTTGGCGCTGTCGGCGGCCACAAAGCACCCGATTTGAGCGAGAATCACGTTGAGAGCCGTCTGTCTAAGCAACGCGGACTTACCGGACATATTCGGACCGGTGATCATCATTATCTGCGTCTTCTCATTATTAAGACGCACGGTATTGGAGATATACGGCTCGCCGGCAGGCAGACGTCGCTCTATCACCGGGTGTCGAGCCTCTACAAGCTCAAGATCGAGCGAATCGTCGATTACGGGACGGTTGTACTTGTTGTCCAACGACACGCGTGTGAACGACAGCAGACAGTCGAGGCGGGCAAGCATGGCCGCATCGGTCTGCAATACAGGTATGTAGCTCTGCATATAGCTCAGCAACTTTCCGTAGAGCTCGCTTTCGAGAGCAAGGATGCGGTCGTTGGCGCCGAGTATTTTCTCTTCGTATTCTTTAAGCTCCTGAGTGATATAGCGTTCGGCGTTGACAAGCGTCTGCTTGCGTATCCATTCGGGAGGCACCTTGTCCTTGTGGGTATTGGTCACCTCCATGTAGTAACCGAAGACATTATTATATCCCACCTTGAGCGAAGTGATGCCGGTGGCCTCGATTTCGCGTTGCTGCAGATGCAGAAGGTACTGTTTGCCTTCTCCGGCGAGGGTGCGCAGTTCGTCGAGCTCTGCGCTCACGCCGCGTGCTATCACATCGCCCTTACCTATCGCATTGGGCGCATCGGGCAGTATCTCACGTTTTATGCGCTCGCACAGCTCTTCGCAAAGGTTAAGTTTCGAGCCTGTTGCGTTGAGCGCAGTGAGCGGAGCGGCGGCGCACATCTCCTTGATGGGCACAAGCGCAGTAAGTGCTGTCGCCACCTGCACCATCTCGCGAGGAGTGATGCGCATCCCGGCCACCTTGCCCGTGAGCCGTTCGAGGTCGCCTATGTGGCTGAGCTGGTGCAGCAGAGTCTCGCGGGCTTCGGGATTACGCATGAGGTATTCCACAACCTCATGACGGTCGGTTATCGCCTTTACGTCTTTGAGCGGGAAAAGGAGCCATCGTTGCAAAAGTCGTGCTCCCATCGGACTCACCGTGCGGTCGATGACTTCAAGGAGGCTCATACCGCCTTCGGCCATCGGAGCCACAAGCTCGAGATTGCGTACGGTAAACTTGTCGAGGCGCACGTAGCGGTCGGCCTCGATGCGCGAGAGCGATGTGATGTGCGAGATGTTGGTGTGCTGAGTGATATCGAGATAGTGAAGGATGGCTCCGGCAGCGATTATCGCCGATGACATTTTATCCACGCCGAATCCTTTCAACCCGGCAGTCTTGAACTGCTTGAGCAGACGCTCCATGGCCGCATCGGTGGTGAAGATCCAGTCGTCGAGGTCAAAAGTGAGGTATCTGGCGCTCAGCAGTTGTTCGGTTTTTGCGCGGTTGCCGCTCTCGATGAGCAATTCTTTGGGAGCGAAGCTCGCAAGCAGCTTGTCGCAATAGTCTACGGTGCCTTCGCCGACAAGAAATTCGCCTGTGCTGATGTCGAGAAAAGCCACACCCGTAGTATTTTTACCGAAGTGCAGGGCTGCAAGAAAATTGTTTTCCCTGTGATTCAACACATTGTCGCTCATTGCCACACCGGGAGTGACAAGCTCGGTAATGCCGCGCTTGACGAGCTTTTTGGTGAGTTTCGGGTCTTCTAATTGCTCGCAGATGGCCACACGTTTGCCGGCGCGGATGAGTTTGGGCAGATACGAGTCGAGCGCATGATGCGGAAATCCGGCCAACTCGACATACTGCGCCGCGCCGTTGGCTCTGCGCGTAAGAGTGATGCCCAATATTTCCGAGGCCGCTATGGCGTCGTCGGAAAAAGTCTCGTAAAAATCGCCCACGCGAAACAGCAATATAGCGTCGGGATGCTTTGCCTTCATCTCGACATATTGCTTCATCAGGGGAGTTTCAACGATTTTCTTTGCCACGGCAACAGGTTTTAGCTCAGGTATTTGTAAAAATTACACTCTCGACAAAAGACAACGGGTACCCTCGCCTCTTATGCCATCAGTGAATTTGAGTCACAAAGTTAGGCAAAATTTTTGAGATTGCGCATTTCAGCAATCAGAATTTTACGTTTGTTTGCGGCGGCATAAGCGTTGCAGTCTTGTCTGTACGCGAATCACTCCGGCTCAACGGATTTGTTTAGATAGATTATGCGCTGGTTGGATGAGCCGCGAAAAAGGAGGTCGGGGTCGCGGAGGGCGGCGACATACGGGCCTTCGACTACTGCCTCGACGTCGGCAAGCGCAGCAAGCAACTCGGGCGAGGCCTGTATTTCTTCCCACGTGAAGCCGGTGTAGACCCATGTGGTGTGCCCCATTGCCTTTACTCCGGCGGCCAGACAGGACACAAGCTCAGGACGGTACATGGGGTCGCCGCCGGTGAGGGTAACGTCGAAGTCTTCCTCGCGCACAACGGAGAGAATGTCATCTACATCCATCTCGATTCCGCCATTAAAATCCCAAGATTCGGGATTGTGGCAGCCGGGACAGCGATGGCTGCATCCGGCCAGGTAAACCGAAGTGCGGAATCCGGGGCCGTCGACTGTGGTGCCTCTTATTATGTCAAGCACACGTGCCTTCATCATCTGTGCACCACGCGGTCACGCAGTTCGGCGAGTTTGCCTGAGTTCCAGCGGTCGGTAGTGCCCACGAGATAACCGGTGATACGCTGGATGGTTTCGAACGTGGCGCCGCATTTGGGGCAGCTGTGCATATCCTTGTCGGCGTTTTCGTAACCGCAGTTGGGACAATGGTTGCGATTGTGGTTGACCGAACCGTAGCCCATGTTGTATTTGTCCATCAGGTCCACAATCTGCATGATGGCTTTCTCGTTGTGTGTGGCGTCGCCGTCGATTTCGACGTAAAAAATGTGACCTCCGGTAGTGAGGGCATGATACGGCGCCTCGATCTGTGCCTTGTGACGCGGCGAACAGTGATAATATACGGGCACGTGGTTGGAATTGGTGTAATAGTCCTTGTCGGTCACGCCGGGGATGACACCGAAACTTGCGCGGTCTTTTTTGGTGAATCTGCCCGAGAGTCCTTCGGCCGGAGTCGCGAGCACCGAGTAGTTGTGTCCGTAGGTTTCGCAATATTCGTTGACACGGCTGCGCATGTGACTCACGATGCGCAGTCCCAGTTGCTGAGCGTCGGGGCTTTCGCCGTGATGGTGTCCGGTAAGCGCTATCAGACATTCGGCAAGGCCGATGAAGCCGATGCCGAGAGTGCCCTGATTGATGACGGACTCGATAGTGTCGTTGGGCTTAAGCCGGTCGGAGTGATTCCAGAGCACGCTCATAACCAGCGGGAACTGTTTAGCAAGAGCCGTCTTCTGAAATTGAAATCTCTCGTCGAGCTGCCGGGCTGTGATGTCGAGCACTTCGTCGAGTTTTTCGAAGAACCGGCGTATACGTTCGTCGGTATCTTTGATATTCATCACCTCGATGGCAATGCGTACGATATTGATTGTTGTAAAGGAGAGATTGCCGCGTCCGACAGAAGTTTTCTCGCCGTAGCGGTTCTCGAACACACGTGTGCGGCATCCCATCGTGGCCACCTCGTGGAGGTAGCGCTTGGGGTCGTCGGCACGCCATTCGTCGCTTTGGTTGAATGTGGCGTCGAGATTGAGAAAATTCGGAAAGAATCGCCGGGCTGTAACCTTGCAGGCCAGCAGGTAGAGGTCGTAGTTAGGGTCGCCTTCATGATAGTTCACCCCGGCCTTCTTTTTCCAAATCTGAATGGGGAAAATGGCTGTCGCGCCGTTGCCTACGCCCTCATAGGTGCTGTTGAGCAATTCGCGTATCACGCACCGGCCCTCGGCCGAGGTGTCGGTGCCGTAATTTATCGAGCTGAACACCACCTGATTGCCTCCGCGCGAGTGTATCGTGTTCATATTGTGAATAAAGGCCTCCATGGCCTGGTGCACACGCGCCACTGTGCGATTCACGGCGTGCTGCTGATAACGCTCCTTGCCTTCGAGAGCGTCGAGCGGCAGGTTGAGATAGTCCTTGATATCGGCATCGAGGAGCGACGACAAATCCTCGCCGCTGAGCTGCTCAAGGGTGCGCACTTCTTCTTGATATGTCTTGCGCACAAAGGGAGCAAGATAGAAATCAAAAGCCGGTATTGCCTGTCCGCCGTGCATTTCGTTCTGCGCCGTCTCAAGCGAGATGCAGGCAATGACACTGGCCGTCTCGATGCGCTTTGCCGGACGCGACTCGCCGTGACCGGCCACAAATCCGTGCTCGAGGATGCGGTCGAGCGGGTGCTGCACGCAAGTGAGCGACTTGGTGGGGTAATAATCCTTGTCGTGGATGTGTATATAATTGTTGCGCACAGCCACCTTTACCTCAGCGCTGAGCAGATAGTCATCGACAAATGGTTTGGTGGTCTCGGAAGCGAATTTCATCATCATGCCGGCAGGCGAGTCGGTGTTCATGTTTGCGTTCTCGCGCGTGATATCGTTGTTTTTGGCTTCTATGATTTCCAAAAAGATGTCGCGGGTTTTGGCCCGGCGCGCTATGCTGCGCTGGTCGCGGTAGGCAATGTAGCGTCTTGCCACATCCTTGCGCGACGATTTCATAAGCTCGATTTCGACACGATCCTGAATTTCTTCGACTGTCATGCGTTCATCGCCGGTCATGCCTATGCGGTCGGTGATGCGCTGTATGAGCGCTTCATCTTCGCCGGTCTCGGTCGCGAGCATCGCCTTGCGTATTGCCGCTTTAATTTTTTCTTCGTTATAGCCGACAACACGGCCGTCTCGCTTTACAACAGTCTGTATCATAATGAATGACGAAAATTATGTAGAAGGATTATATTCCGGTATTTGATCGGTTAAGGCCATAGATGCAAAATTGCATTTCTATTCACTCGCCAAAACGGTGTCAAAATTACGAATATTATCCTGAACCGACAAATATATCGCTAAAAATTAACAACAATTAATCATTACAATTTAGCAACTGTTATTTTTATATCAATAAAATATTTGGTAAACTTCGAGCGACACGTAAAATTTTATATGATTGGTTTATTGTAATTTAACAAAACAAAACGGAAAACTTCAGCTCAAAATATGCCTGCATAGTTTCCCTAAACAACAAACAATATTGACTATTACAGATTAAAAATCATATATTACGGGCGTAAGAATATGCCACCGAGAAGTGCCGAGCGGCCTACCGGGAAGTCGTGAGCGGCCTCGCTCACGACAAAAGGAGCAGGCGACAGTAATCTATGTGTCGCACGACTACGCAGACACCCTCAGGGAAAGCAGCAGGCGGATGGAATCGGATTGTCGTAAGATAGACACTCACGAACCGCCCATTATTAAAAGAGGCTGCGTCGGTTAAGACACAGCCTCTTTTCGGGATATAAAGATTATGGCTTGAGATTTTTTCTCTGTTTTGCAACCGGCACGGGCCGGAACTTCCGGTCTTATGCCGATTTTTCAGTCGGCGAGCTCGATGTGGTCTACGTCCATGATTTCTTCGGCCTCTTCGATATCGGCGCGGACATCGTCTTTGCCTGCGACTACGATACGCTCATACTCGCGCAGACCGGTACCGGCCGGGATAAGGTGACCGCAGATTACGTTCTCTTTCATGCCTTCGAGCGTGTCGGTTTTGCCGTTGATTGCAGCTTCGTTGAGCACCTTGGTTGTCTCCTGGAAGGAGGCTGCCGAGATGAAGCTTGAAGTCTGAAGAGCGGCGCGTGTGATACCCTGAAGTATCTGCTCAGAGGTTGCAGGGATGGCGTCGCGCACTTCGACGAGACGTTTGTCGCGGCGTTTGAGGGCCGAATTCTCGTCGCGGAGCTTGCGTGCGGAGATTATCTGTCCCACATACACGCTGTCGCTGTCGCCGGGGTCTGTGACCACGACTTTGCCCCAGATGCGGTCGTTCTCGTCCATGAAATCGCGTTTGTCGACAATCTGCTGTTCGAGGAACTGTGTGTCGCCGGGATCGAGAATGTTGACTTTGCGCATCATCTGGCGTACAATGACTTCGAAATGCTTGTCATTGATTTTCACGCCCTGCATGCGGTACACGTCCTGAACTTCGTTGACGATATATTCCTGCACGGCTGTCGGACCCATGATGTTAAGGATGTCGGCAGGCGTGATTGCACCGTCGGAGAGGGGTGTGCCGGCACGCACAAAGTCGTCTTCCTGCACGAGAAGCTGTTTGGACAGAGGTATGAGATATTTTTTGACATCTCCAACGCGGGAGGTGACGGTGATTTCGCGGTTGCCTCGTTTGACTTTGCCGTATTTGACTTCGCCGTCGATTTCCGACACGATGGCGGGGTTGGAGGGATTGCGGGCCTCGAACAGCTCGGTGACACGGGGCAGACCGCCGGTGATATCGCCGGCGCCGGATGTCGAGCGGGGGAAGCGTACAAACACTTCGCCGGCTTTAATCTCGTCGTTCTCGTTTTTCATAAGGTGGGCGCCCACAGGGAGAGAGTATGTCTTGAGCTCCTGACCGTTTTCGTCGAGAATGACGGCTTCGGGCACCATGGAGCGGTCTTTGCTCTCGATGATGATGCGGTCCTGAAGTCCGGATGCCTCGTCGACTTCTACGCGGTAAGTGATATTCTCTGTGAGGTTGCGGTAGTCGATTTTACCGGAAACCTCGGAGATGATAACGGCGTTGAAGGGGTCCCATTCGGCGATTACATCGCCTTTCTTGACGCTTTGACCGTTTTTGAAGAAGAGTTTCGAACCGTATGCGATAGGTGCGTGTGTGAGCATCATGCGGGTCTTGGAATCGATGATGCGCATTTCGGCCATACGGCCCACAACGACTTCGACGGGCTGTCCGTTGGGACCTGTCTGGTCGGTTGTTACGGTGCGGAGTTCTTCGATTTCGAGTTCACCGTCGTAGCGCGATGTGATATTGGAGATGGCGGCCACGTTGGATGCCACACCGCCGACGTGGAACGTACGGAGTGTAAGCTGTGTACCGGGCTCGCCGATTGACTGTGCTGCGATGACGCCGACTGCTTCGCCCTTGTGCACCATGCGGTTGTTGGCAAGGTTGCGGCCGTAGCACTTGGCGCAGACGCCTTTTTTGGCTTCGCAGGTGAGCACTGAGCGAATTTCTACAGTCTCAATGGGAGAAGCGTCGATGCGGTCGGCGATTGCGTCGGTGATTTCTTCGCCGGCAGCCACGATGAGCTCGCCGGTGAGGGGGTCGACAACGTCGTGAACCGACACTCGGCCGAGGATGCGTTCGCCGAGCGACGCAACGACTTCGTCGTGTTTCTTGATTTCGTGACAAACAAGGCCGCGCAGAGTGCCGCAGTCTTCTTCGGTGATGATGACGTCGTGCGCCACATCCACCAGACGGCGGGTGAGATAACCGGCGTCGGCTGTCTTCAATGCCGTATCGGCAAGACCTTTACGGGCACCGTGAGTAGAGATGAAGTACTCGAGCACGCTCAGACCCTCTTTGAAGTTGG
>JBJEDE010000005.1:0-68762 GCA_051871795.1 Muribaculaceae bacterium
GTTTTTTGAAATGTTGTATACCTGTATAAATCTTATAAATCTTATAAGTCGTATATATCTTATAATTGGCAGATATTGTGGCGACCAAAATTAGCGATAGATGCGGCGCAAAACCGGGGGTGCCAGAATTGAGGCAGTGATAATGCCAAGAAGATTGGCAATGGCGTCGTTGATATCGGATGGCCGGCCGATATCCAGCTGACCTTGCATCCATTCGTCGAAAATACTGAAAAAAGTCACACCGAGGGCGACACATATAATAACGGACGGTGACAGCGATTGTCGGCGTGTGCCGTCGATGGTGATTTCTTTGTATCGGCGAATGTCGAAGAAAATAGCGGAAGCCAAGCCGCCCATCATCAGAAAATGTATCAGTTTATCAATGTGCGGAATTGCCGGAAGCGGCTCTCCACCAAGCGGATCGGAAGTAAGAGTGGCGTAGAGGATTACGCACATCACAAGCATTGACGGCCAAAAGCGTCGAATAAGCCTTAGAATCTGACTGACGCTGAGAATCATAGTTGTATAGAAATGTGGTGTCGGTTGAGCGAAGCGATAAACAGGAATGAAGTTAGCGTATAGGCGTACCCGGTTCGATCGGGGGGGGGGGAAGAAAGTGTATCATGTGCGCCCGGCGTATTAATCGTCGGAGGGAAGCGATGACTCAGGGAATTGACGGAGGTATTGCTCGCAGGTGAATGCGAGTTCATTGTACCAATCTTCGCCAAAACGCCGGATGAGAGGCTGTTTCAGGAATTGATACACTCTGATGCCTTTGGACCGACCGAGCACTTCGGCACATTTGCATATTTTCCACCGATGATAATTGACAGCTGTAAACGTGGGGAACTCTTTGAGTCTCAAAGGGTAAAGGTGGCACGAAACGGGCTTGTAGAAATCGATGCGTCCCTCACGGAAAGCCTTCTCAAAGGCGCATTGGCACATACCTCCCGGACCGTAGGTAGAGAAGACGCAGTTGCCGCTATCGATAATCTGAGTCACGAGGTCGCCCTCGGGATCGGTGTATGCGAGCCCGCACTCTTCAATTTTGCGACGTGAAGCGGGTAAAAGGTCATCGATGATTTCGGGCAGAACACGTTTGATTTGCTCAATTTCATCTTCGGTTACAGGCGCACCGGCGTCGCCGTCGATGCAACATTGACCGAGGCATTTATCAAGGTCGCAGCAGAAGAAGCGTTCGACCACATCAAGCGAGACAAGAGTATCTCCTATTTGCAACATATCCTATTGGTTTACATACACATACGCGCCGAGATCGATATTGCGTGAATTTCCGTAATAGTCAACGCCAAGCGAAACATCAGAAAGAGAAACGTAAGCCGCACCGATAGCAGGCGAATCGGGCTGCAAGCGGTAGTCGAACAAGTAATCTTCTCTTACGGTGTAGAAAAGCGGATCGACGTTCCAGAGACTTGAGATGAAATTGTCGTCATCTTTGCCGTCGGCCTTGAAAAGGCAACGTTCGAAACGGATGTCATGGCCGGTAAGATCGCCGGGGTTGCAATCCGAGCCAATGCCATAAGTTATTGAATTGGTGATGTAAGCCTTGGTCGGAATATTGGCCGGCGACGGCTGTGGCGTTTTCAGAGCATCGGGGAAAATCCAGGCGGCGTCGGAGATGGCCGAGAAGAGATAATTGTTGGCCAAGGTGCACAGGTCGAAGCGATAAGTGCCGCCGTTGAGGAGTACAAGTCCGTCGGCAGCTTCGGCGAACTCGCAACCACGCGCATCGACATAGGTATCTACAGCGGTGAGCACGCGTGTTCCGGAATTGCGCAGACGAGAGTTGCGGAGAGTGAGCACGGGCGATAAAGCTGTGCCGTCGCCAAAGACGTTGACGCCGTCGGTCGTGTTGCTTATCTCTGTGAACTGCAAAGAATTGCCGCGCGAGGAGGCCGAGAACCATACCCCACCCCACTGTCGTGACATAATATCGAAAGAAACATCCGGTATGACATTTCCCATGCGGTCGCCTGTGATACGCACGGGCTGCTCCGGCGTGCCGCCGGAGATAAGCGTACCGTCTACAGCAATATACGACTTATCGTGCATAAGCAGCGTAGTGCCCGGGGCGAGCGTAAGGGTGGCTCCGGGTGCAACGACTATTGAATCTTTCACCAAATAGGGGCGCAACGCACTGAGTGTGAGGTCTGAAGTGACGTTTAGCGCCGAGATGCGTTCTACGTCCTGTCCGTCGAGGGTCAGGACTACCGGATAGGTAACGCCGTTGACCTGAAAATAGACGGTAGCCGAACTGCGACGCGGTTTAAGCTCACCATTGGCCGGGGGTGTGGCTTCAACGAAAACAAATATCGAATCCTTGGCACGAATCTCCACATCATGAAATTCGGTTCCGGCAAAACCATCGACATTGAGACGGAAAATCGAAGGATTCTCGCCCGCTAGGGTAACACTGCTGATGTTGAGACCCTTTTTATTATGATTGAAAACTTTGAAACTATAGGTTGGCGTGGGTGCGTCAGTGAACACCACACCCATTTTGAGCGTATCCACCGAAAATGCCGGGGAGTCGGAGGGCGAATGTGTTAAACCGTCTTCGATACATCCTGTGAACATCGAAGCGGCGACAATGGCCGAGAAGAGAATATATAATAATTTTTTAATCATACATCTATAACGCAAAGAGGCACTAAATATTGCACCGTCTGCACCGGAGCAGGCGTACCGAAGCGCGTCGGAGTATATATGAATTAATGTCAGCTATTACGACCCGTCATTCGGCCTCCATCAGGAGTGTGGCGCCGTCATGATTGACGGTAAGTGTAGACATAGCACCTTCGACCATGGGGTAGTTTTTTGTAACGTGCCCGACAGGAAAATTAAAGACGATGGGAAAATCCTTTTTGTCGTAATAGCCCCAGCGGCGAAGCCAGGTATATATCATGCTCTCCATCGAGGAAAAGTTGTCATCGTGCTTGTAATCTGTAAATTGACCGACAATGATTCCGTCGACGCGGTCAAGCACGCCACTGAGATGCAGACGGATAAGCACTCGCTCGATGGCATATATTTTTTCAGAAATATCTTCAATGAAAAGTATCACAGGCTCGTCTTTGCCGGCATCGAGCATATCGAATTTTGTACCCGACAATCCATTGAGCACCATCAGATTACCTCCGACAAGGCGACCTGTTGCCCTGCCAAAATGATCATACGGAGCAGGGTCGGCGTGATATTCGACCGGCAAGCCGTCAAAGAGGATTTGCTTCATATACACAATCGATTGGTCGCTGTCGGGTTCGTTGGCGATGTGGGAGGTCATAGGACCGTGAATTGAAGCCACACCGGCGCTGCGCATCAGGGCATGGAGAGCCGAAATATCAGAATAGCCTATGAGCCATTTGGGGTTATTTGAAATAATGCGGCGGTCGACGTGCTCGATAAGATGATTGCACCCGTAGCCGCCTCTCGTACACAGTATTGCCTTGTATTTAGGATTAGAAAACGCTTCAACGAGATCAGAGAGACGCTCCTCGTCGGTGGCGGGATAAGAGCCGAAGTTACGGCCTTTAGCGTGTGGCATACACTCAGCTTCAAGCCCCCATGTGCGAAGCACGGCTATGGCGGAATCGATGGTTTCGGTACGCTGAGAGGAGGCCGGGGAAATAAGGGCGATGGTGTCGCCTTGGTGTAAAGATTGAGGGAACTTCATTGGTATCTGAGCGATGGAATTAAACGACAAAGTACAAGCTACTGCCGCTATTAATAAAGACAAACACGTACGTATCATTACTTACTTTTTTCTGCAAAGATAAGCATTAAATCGGAATTAAAGGTGTATATTTGCAATAAATTCGCAAAAGAACAACATAACCACACATCAAATGCCGTCACGCAAGTCAATCCATGTTGCCCTGATATTATGCTGCATTATATTAAGCGGATGCGGCCGCTCATCAGAGCCTGCCAGACCGGAGGAAGAGCCGGTCACTGACTTTACAGCCGTAAAAGCAGAAATCGCCGCAACAGAAGGCTATCTCACCACCGACTGCTACAGTATAGATTTCACGTCTGACGATGGAAAAATCCTGTCAATGACACTGACATCGCACTCGCTGTCGCTGCCTGCCGGCACCTACCGGAGCAACGAAACGCGAGCACACGGGACCATCACTGATTTGCATTTTTCCAACCCCTCCGATCTCCGGGAAAGGGCTTCCGGAGCCGTTCTGACCCTAACACCCGACGGCGCCGGCTACGCGCTCAGCGGCACGCTTAGCACAAACAAAACTAAGGACATCACTGTCAAAGGCAACGTCGCCATAGACTTTAAGCCTACAGCCAGAACTTTGACCTTCGCCTCGCTCGCATCATGCGACGAAAGCTCCGACGGTGTAGTCCTGCACTTCATCGGCGACGTGCAAAACGGCGAAAGCTACGAATTTTCCGTAAAGCTGTCAGAATATCAGAAACTTGCAGACATTGGCGGAGGCGAATATAGCTTTGAGTACAATCCGGGGCTGCTCTGCGCAAAATTCACGGAGTTGACCGAAAGCGGAAACATCGCACCGGGTGAGGCCTCGCAGACCATCACATCGGGCACATTGTACACGAGTCTCAACGGCAATGTGCTAAGCGGCATCGCCGAATTGCCGGCCCACTCAATCCGCTTCACCTGCGAGATACCGGTCAAAGCAGAGACGGAATACACCGAACTGCCCCAATTGCTGTCGGTGAAACAGACCTCCGATGATTTCATATCCATTAAAACCGCCCAGAAAACCGTAGTGATGAATTACAATCCTGTGACCTGGCAAACAGAATACACAGGCGAAGGTCTGATGCTCGACCTTGAAATCCATGCACCCGACGGAACACTAAGTGCAGGCAAATACACGGTTTCCGACAAAGCCATGCCCGGAACATTCCGAGCAGGTTGGGATCCCGGCGACATCTATGGCATCGGCATCGACTTTGAAAACTGGGGCTCCTGTCTCTACCGATTCGGCAGCGAGGGGAAAAAGGTAACGCACATCGGCGACGGACTTGTCACAGTGAGCAAAGACGGCGAAACATACACCATCACGCTCGTCAGCAGCTCGGTGGCTGCGCGCTACACAGGTCCGATACCGAAGGCCACGGAAACAGGAAGGTAGAAACCCCGGCGACTTAGAGCAGATTTGACTATAAGAGCCGGTTCGACAATAAATATTAACGGCCCTTACTTCCGGTAAAGGTTACAGGCAACCGGTCAGTTATATTTGATGGCATTGATTGCTCGCAGCACGTTGCAGAGCGTCTGCCCCCAATAGGTGCCGAAATCGTCGCGCACAGCACACAGATATTGGTCCACCAACTCACCGGGGGCGTCCTTGACGGCCTCGACAAGATTGAAAAGCACCTGAAAAATGTCGGCAAGCGACTCCGAGACAGTGGCCGCAATGGGCGTGTCGGAATATTTCATATCCTCCTCAAAAACTTCGAGATACGTATCGTTCTCGCCGTAAAGCATAGCCACCGAACGCATCACTGAATCGTAATAATCCTCCTCCAGAGCCGATGGAATATACTCCTCCACATAGCTTTCGTTGCTGAGGTCGGTGGCGGAAATATACAGACGCGGCAGCAGACGCAACATAGCGTCGGTGAACTCGTCGGGATCCGTCTCCGATGCATGCTCCAGAGCCACACAATATTCGTTGGCAAGGGCGAGGAAAGCCAATTGGTTTGGGGATAATCCTGTGTGTTTCATTTGTACAAATTATTATGGATAATATAGTCGTAAACACCGTGCGGGAGGAAACAGTTCATGTTTCTTCCTTTGGCCAATGCTGCCCTTATGAGTGTGCTCGAAAGATCGACCATAGGCGGATGCACCACCTCCATGCCGTCGACAGGCTTGTCACTCACTGGTTTGCCCGGCCTGGGGTAAACGATTACACCGAAGTTGTCGAGTATCTCGTCAGCATCTTTCCATTGCTGAAAGATGTTCCAGTTGTCGCTGCCGATAACGAGCTTGAAGCGTTTTGTCGGATAGCGCTTTGCGAGAATCCGGAGAGTCGAGATAGTATAAGACGGACGTGGCATTGACAGTTCGATATCACAGATTTCAATATCCGGAATGTTGGCGCAAGCGATTTTGAGCATCGACAGGCGCGTGAGGTCAGAGATGAGCTCGGCCGTGTCTTTCAACGGATTGCGGGGCGAGAGCGTGAGCCACACCTTGTCGACGATCTTCCACTGCGTAAGGTAAGAAGCAATCATCATATGGCCGATGTGCACTGGATTGAACGACCCGCCGAGAATTCCGATTGTCTCCATTGGCATAAAGAAATATTGACAATAGGTAAAAAATCAGACTTCCGAGTCGATGAACTCCGAAATGACGTCGTGAGTGCGGTCTACGGCCGTTGCAAGATCGTCGTTGACAATAACCATGTCGAATTTATCGGCCTGAGAAATCTCATAGCCGGCGCGGCTGAGCCGTTGTTCGATTACTTCTGTCGTGTCAGTTGCGCGAGAGGTGAGTCTTTCGCGCAGAGCATCTATCGAAGGGGGCATAATGAAGATTGTGCGCACCCGGTCACCGAAAATCCGCTTAACATTGAGACCGCCTTTTACGTCGATGTCAAGGATGATGTCGCTGCCGCTGTTGCATTTGTTCTCAATCTCGGAGCGCAGCGTACCGTAGTAACGGCCCGGATAGACTTCTTCCCACTCCACAAAATCGTCGGCGGCGATGTGGCGGCGAAAATCGTCGGTGGAGAGAAAATGGTAACTTTCGCCGTCTACCTCGCCCGGACGCGGGTCGCGGTTGGTGGCAGAAACGGAGAACTGCAATTTTACATCGCCACGGTCAAACACTTGCTTGATAATGGTCGATTTGCCCGTGCCGCTGGGAGCTGAGATCACTATGATTCGTCCTTTTTTCACGATTACATTACATTGAGCACCTGCTCTTTGATTTGTTCGAGTTCGTCTTTCATTTTCACAACGAGAATCTGCATTTCGGCCTGATTGCTTTTTGAGCCTAATGTATTGATTTCACGACCCATTTCCTGAGCTATGAATCCGAGCTTCTTGCCCTGGCCGCCGTCGGTGTCATCCATTGTTTCGATGAAATACTTCAGATGCTGAGCCAGACGCTGCTTCTCTTCGTTGATATCGAGTTTTTCAATATAGAAAATCATTTCCTGCTCGAGTCGGCCCTTGTCGTACTCGACATTAGGAATAGACGCGAGTCCGTCTTCGATACGGCTGCGGATTTTGGCAATGCGCTCGTTTTCGTATCGGGGCACTTGCGCAAGCAAGTCGGCGATTTTGTCGATACGTTGAGCGAAGAAAGTCTCAAGACGCAAACCCTCTTCGCGGCGGTGTTCCATAAGTGATTCAGACGCACCCTCGACACCGTCGAGCAACATGCATATCGTGTTGGCATCGGCTACGTCTGACTGGTCGGCATGCATAGTGTCGGCAAACCGCAGCAGCACGCTGTACCAGTCGGCAGGTTCGGGAATGTCAAGCTCCCGCGACAGATCTGAAATCTGCTCTTTGTAGGCTTTGAGCACCGGGAGGTTGAACTTCACGGCAGCCTCGCCTCCAAGTTGCTCAAGAGTCACATTCACATCGACTTTGCCGCGCTGAAGCTTAGCGCCCAGAACGTTACGCAACTCTGCCTCAGCTATACGCAGAGGCTGAGGCAGGCGCACCGACATATCCAACTGTTTGGAATTAAGCGATTTAATCTCAACCGTTAATTTTTTGCCTTCAAATTCGATCTGTACGCGACCGAATCCGGTCATTGAGTAAAGCATATTATCAAGAATTAGACAAGTGCAAATTTACAAAAAAATATTGGCACAATACCGGGAAACTGTCAAAAAGATGTGCGAACGAGAAAATTTTGGTTATTCCACTGCCTCGGAAGCATCGGTTGAGACACCTGACAGATTGCGTTTGCGCATAATCACAGTAGCGTCGGTGTCGGGATTGATCATGGCCCGGGCCATGCGTTGCACGTCGCCGGCGGTGATTTTTTCCATCACAAACGGCCGAAGGGCAACATTGTCATTGCCATAAAGAACGAGATGTGTAAAGTATTCCATGGGATAATGCTGCTGAGCCACATTCAAATACTTTTGCTCGCAGAGGTACGATCTGACCGATGCAAATTTTTCGTTATCAGGGCCGTTACCCGCAATTTGGGCAATCGCATCACAAACTTTGGCAACCAGACCGCGGCCGGCTCCGGGGGCACACTCAAAACTCACCGACAGCGAATAAAGACTGTCAACTTCACTTGCCCGGCTATTCACAGTGGCATTATACGTGGCTCCGGAGTCGATACGCAGCAATTGCAAGAGTTTGTCATCCAGAATATTGACAAGTATTTCGAGCGACATATCGTCTTTAAGTGTGTAAGGCGCGGCAAATTCGTAATAGAGATTCACGACATCCGACTCGACAACAGAGGCAACATCAAACTCAAACATGCGTTTGCCGGGAAGCGCCTTGCGGTCGGCAGGGACAATTGTATCGGGTTTGAAATTTACAGATTCAGGCAACGAGCCGATATATCTCTCGACAAGAGGCACGACAGAGTCGACATCAAAATCACCGGTAATAATATAAGTATATTTTGCTGCGTCGGCTATGCGTGAACGGGCGATATCAAGGACCCGGTTGTAATCAATGGCTTCGACATCGGCCTTTGTCAGCGAATGACACATAGGCTTTTGATCTCCGTAGACAACACTGTCAGCGGCCATAGCCAACTTGCCCTCAGGCGTGTCGTAAAAATTGCTCAAATATCCGGCGGCCGCCTTCTTCCAGTTGTCGAACGCCACACTGTCGCGCCTGATGTCGCTCATGCGCAAGTGGATAAGTTGCAGCATCGTCTCAATATCGTCGGGTGGGCACGTTGCTGAAACGGCCTCAAAATATGGGTCATATTCCGTGACTACGGTTATGTCCTTAGACTGCAGCCGTTTGTTAAGGTCAGTTGCCGAGAAAGAGCCAAGACCGCCGATGTCGACAATATCGTCTCCCAACATCGCCTCGCCGTAACCGGCATCAATCCACTGAGAGAAACCTCCGCGCCTCACAGCACGAAATTCTACCTCGTTGTCCACTACGCGAGATGTGCAGACGATGACTTTCGCAAAATTTGAAAGGGCGAACATCTTGCCCTGAAACGGGTTTAGGTCGATGCTTTGGCGCGCCTTTCCGGGCATGGGCACATAATCCATAATAGGTCGGTTGTAAATGTCGCAACTGTCAGCAAGAGGCTCTACTGTCAAACTATGCCAGATGCTGTCGACGCGCTCCGCAAGCCCTGCCGAGAGTATGTCGGCATTGAAAATCGAGTTTTCCGCAATCGTAACCACCAGATTATCCGGACGCAAGATGCGACTCATAAGCGCCGAAACAGTGCCGGCATTGATGGTGTCCAAAAACTGCAAAGCATGGTCGCGCATCACCTCGCGCGACGGCGCCGGTATCGCCTTGAGAAAATATTGGGAAACTTCGTCGAAGATATCGTTGTTGTTTCTGTTGGACACTTCATCGGCATATCGGCGGAATCTCACATTCAGCGTCTCCTTTGCAGCAGCGAACTCAGAATATGTGACACCAAAAGATGCTGCGCGTTTGGCTTCGGCTATCAGCCTGGTGAGTGCACGGTCGCGATTTTTGACATCGTAAAGGACAAACAGACGGAATCCGTCTTTGGAGTCGGCCGAATCATAATCGTCATACTCCGACATTGCCGATGTCCACGGCGTGTCCTCTTCCTGCATCACATCCTGTATGCGACTTGTCATAATTTCATTGACGATAAGGGAAAGCATCATCTCCTGAAAATACTCGAGAGTGCGTCGCTGATCGCGTGGCGGAACGGGCAATTTCCACCAGAAGTCAATCTGCGAGCCTGGAAACTCCTTATCCGTGAAGGCTGTAGCATGCACGCCCTTATGGTCCGGAATCTGCACCCACTGCCTGACTGAGGGATTTTCCGGCCGTTTCACATCGCGCCAAATTTTCTTTATAGCTTTTTCAACCTCAAGTGGCTCGACATATCCAATTACCATAACAGCTTGATGCTGTGGCTGATACCACTTACGATAGAATGTCCGTAGACTGTCGGGACTGAAATTCAGCAGCACGTCCGGGTCGCCTATCGGCAGTCGCGTAGCATAACGGTTGCCTTCGCCGAAAATCACCGGATATGCCCGGCGAATGTAGCGGTCGATGACCGTCGCGCCCTGACGCCACTCCTCATATATGATTTTGCGCTCTTTCTCTATTGCATCGTCGGCGAGTGTGAGATTTTGCGCTATATCCTTGAGTATCTTCAAGCATTTGTCAACCATCTTTTCGCTTCCGGTCATATCCACGTTGGAAATATTGTATACCGTGGCATCGTAACCGGTGTATGCGTTGATGTCGTAGCCGAACTTCACTCCATGGCGCTCGAGGTCTGATATAAAACTTCTACCGGGGAAGTTTTTCGTGCCGTTGAAGGCCATATGTTCGATGAAGTGGACAAACCCGCGCTCGTTGTCCTCCTCGACTGTGGAGCCGATGTTGTTCAGAAGGTAGAAATTTGTCTTGTAAGCCGGTCGCAACGAACGCACTATGTAGTATTGCGTGCCGCAGGGAAGTGTACCGTGCAAAACATTTTCTTCAAGTCGCGTGAAATCGATACTGTCCGGCCCCTCGGTTGCGTACGCACTGAAAGCGACGGCTGAAACAGCAACAAACAGGCTGATAATGAATGGTCTGAATTTCATATGAGGAGAGTAGTTAAATAAACACCGGCACCTTCGGCACCACTGCAGCTTTTACTTCACTTTTTGGAAAAATTGCGGCGCATGATCAATGAGCGAGGGATGGAATATGCTCACATACTCGCTCAGCACCGAATCGGGGCGAAAGGCAATGAGGTCAAAAATGTTGGTTCGGGCTGAGTTGCAGCAGTATATTCCGTCATTGTCAAAAGCTTTTATATAACGGTACATCGGGCTGGCGGCAAGCATATTTTTCTTGGTCTCATCGTAGCCGAAAGTGCGCACGAGCCATAAGTCGGCATCGGGCGCGACACTGAGCACCTGCTCAATATTGAGCTGGAGCGAACCGGTGGATTTGTCATCCGACCACGGATAGTCCGCTCCGGCATCACGGAGCATATTGGCCATATAACTGTTGCCGCCGGGCACGTACCAAACGCCGGAGGTGAGCTGCTCGGTTATCACCTTCGGTCGGTGAGACGCAGATGATTGCACCTTCACTCTCAAGTCGTTGTACCGTCGGCTCACGGCGTTAAAAATCGAATCCGCCTTTTCTCTCTTACCGAAAAGCAGCCCCAGAAGTTTCATCCACTCGGCTCTTCCGAGCGGCGTATTTTCCATATAATCGGCCATCTGCACGATAGGCACGCCGAGGGTGGCTATCTCGCCGAATCCTGAGTTTTGATACGGCGAGAGCAAAATCGCATCCGGCGACAGTGTCAGCAACTTCTCGACAGAGGGCGAGAGCGACGAGCCCAAATCTACCACCTTGTCGTTGGGCAAAGGCGTGAAATATTGCGCGTCGGTAACTCCTGAAATAGCATCAGAGGCTCCCAGCATAGCTATCCCGGTGCCATGCACCGATGAGTAAACCACTGCCGACTGAAGGGGCACCTCGATTCTGGTGCCTTCGGGAAGCGAATCGGGTGATGTGCCGCGCGGCACCAGTACATAGCTGTCGAGCTGCTTGCCCCGGTTCCACGGATCATACACTTTCACAAGCGTGTAGCCGTCGCCCTCGCTCACATCAAGCAACGAGGCTTCGGTAATATATTCTCCTTTCGCAGCGTTGTCGCTTTCGGCGCTCTTGCAGGATGCTAAAAAGAGCGCAAAAAGAAAAATCGCTATATCTACGTATCTCATTTCCCTTTTACTTTACAGATAATAATGCCGCGGCGGTTGTCGCATGAGCGAGGCGTAAGTTCGGCGGCCTCGTAACTATCATTCACATAATCAGGCAGCCTGTCAAGACACTGCTCCTGCACAAGCACAGCATATGGCGGCTGCAATACGGATGTATCGACCGACTCGATGCGCCGCAAACGGTCCGACACATAGAAGTTTATGGTATAATAACGCATCAGGCTGTCTTCTATAAGCGTATAAACCGGCACGTCGGCGTCGAGCAATTGTTGCACTTCGGCAACGTGCCCGCGGTCGCTTTTTGGATTGAGCGCCAACGGTTGCGCTACGCTCAGATAACAGAAGAACAGCGCGGCTGTGCTCGCCGGCAATGATTTCAGCGCACCGACACGTCGGTGTAACAAAAAGATGCACACGCCGGGCGCAACGGCCGCCGCGGGCCATTGCCACCATTGCGGAGCAAGTATCTGCAATTTGCCAAGCGACAGGTAAGGCACTACAACTACAAGCGCCGAGGCTACAAGCACAATCCAGACCCACACGCGGGCATAAACTTTGACGGTGCGGCTCTCGGCTGTTTCCGCCATCAGTCGTGCCACTCCATAAGCCATAAAAGGATACATGGGCAGCAGATACACGCTACGCTTGCTCGAGGGGATGCAATAGAAAACCAACACGGTGAGCGCCGCCGTGAGCGAAAACAGCGCCACGTCGCCGAGACGCGGTTTCTGCCATTTGCGCACAAACATAGCCACAATCGTCACGATAGTCCACGGTAGCATGCCCCAGAGTATGGTCAGCAAATTATAGTACCAGGGATTCACGTGACTGTCGTAACCCATCGAGCCGGTGAGACGGCCCAGATTTTCCTCTCTCACAAGCGCGAGGAAGCTGTCGCCTCCCTGCTCATACGCCGCCACATACCACACAGCCGGCAGCAGCATAGATGCCGCGCACAGGCCGGTGAGCCATCCGACGGTAAAGAAGAAGTTATCCTTTTTAATAAGACAATAAATGCCCATGGCCAGACACGGCAAGAGCGCGCCGACCGGACCTTTGGTGAGCACGGCGCCGCTGAGCAGCAGTATGATTGACGGTATTTTCCACCACTTGCGGCTCTGACACCACGAGTGCATGAGTAACAGTGCCAGTACTATACAAGCAGTAAGCAGCATATCCACCCTGCATATGACCGAGGAGCGGAACACCTCGAACGACGTGGCCAGCACTATCGCCGCCGTAAACGCCACTCCCCTGCCCTCGCGGTTGCGGAGCCATATGTAGAATCCGGTCACCATGGCTGTCATTGCCAGCGCCGACGGCAGGCGCGAACAGAACTCGTTGACCGTTCCACTGTTGAAAATCAACGAAAAAACAGCAATAATCCATGCCAAAAAAGGCGGCTTGTACGGGATGTCGCCGCCATAGGTGGTGGGAAGCACCCAATTGCCGCTTTGCAGCATCGAAACCGCTACGATGGCCTCGCGCGGCTCGCCTTTTGAGTTGAAAAATGTAGTCCCCAGCCACGGCACAGTCATCAGCACAAGCACAAAGATGAGAATGAGCAACTCATTGCGAGCGCTCACTTCGAGCAACGGGCGACGTGGCGACGCGGGCAACATAGGCTATTGTTTATCAGCTTCTTGTTTCGATACTATGGAAACCATGACTGAAGCATAAATCTGCACCGCCGCGCCTGCGAGCGTGAAGGCAAGCGCCTGCTGAAAAGTGCCTCCGGGATAGAAAAGAAAGAACGCGGCCGCGCAATAGAGTATGGCGCTCCATAATTCAAGCCGGTGCAACCGTTTAAGACGCAGATTGTCGCCGCGATAAGGCGAGAAAAGCCGCGATATAAGAACCATGGCGGCTCCTGATGCATAGATAATGCGGAATGTTGCAAACTGCAATCCTGCAAACAGCGGAAGCACCGTGCCGGCAGCCAAAAGAAGCAAACCGACCACGAGCAAAATTGTGATTATAGCTGTCTTATTCATCTTCAAATAGGTATACATCCTCGCCCTCGCGCACCATATTGAAGTTTTCTCTTACTACACGCTCCATGACCTCGGGGTCGGTGCTCAGACGCGAATTCATTTCTTTATAATATAACATTGTATCGGTAGCAGTGTTGATTTCCACCTTCAGACTGTCGATTGTGTTGGAGTATTCGACAAATTTGAATATCGAATTTTCCTGCAAAAAGAGCGTGTAGGCCACAAACAGTATCACCAGAATGAGCATGAGCGACACATAACGTCTGCACCAGTTGTATATTTTTCTAATCATAAGGGGTCACGGGTTTTGGATTGATTTACAAGAAATGCTTGCATGGGCCGGGGGGTCAGTCGCAGGCGTTGTCTCCTGCGGATAATTCAGGCTTGTCGACCGAAGATGGTGCTATCTGAGGTCTGACTCCGGTTTCTTCCCAGCGGTACATACGGTCGCTGGGGCGAATCTTGGACGGAACTTTTATCGAAAAGCTCTCACCCTTGACCGCCTTGGCCACACTGCGGCAGTCGACCTGTATCTCGTCGATGGTTAGAAACACGGCGCCGGTAGTGGGTCCGGTGATGATGACCTCGTCGCCCACATTCAGCTCGCCGGCTTCCATGATAAATTCAGCCACGCCGAGTTTCGAAAAAGTCTTGACTCCTTTTGCTATGTAATGCTTTACCCTCGTTGCCGAAGAGCCGTACTTGCCCGACCACTCGCCCAGACGCTGTCCGAGATAATATCCGTCCCAAAATCCACGGTTGAAAACTTTGCTCAGCTCTTCGGTCAAACCGTCGACGGTCTCCTTGTTGTAAGTGCCGTCGATAACGGCGCGCAGGGCCTTGTCGTAAGCACGGACCACAACCGACACATACTCAGGTCCGCGTGCTCGTCCTTCGATTTTGAACACCGACACACCGGCATCGATCATGCGGTCGAGAAAGTGGATGGTGCGCAAGTCCTTGGGCGACATAATGTATTTGTCTTCTATGGCGAGTTCGTCGCCCGTCTCTCGGTCGGTGACGATGTAGCCACGGCGGCATATCTGTGTGCAAGCGCCGCGGTTGGCGCTTGAGTTCATCTCGTGCAGACTCAGATAGCACTTGCCCGACACCGCCATGCACAAAGCGCCGTGACAGAACATCTCGATGCGCACTGGACGGCCTGCCGGACCGGTGATATTCTGCTCCATAACGGCACGATGTATTGTCTCCACCTGGTCGAGATTCAGTTCGCGCGCCAGCACCGCCACGTCGGCCCACTGTGAGTAAAATTTCAGCGCTTCGACATTGGTGATGTTGCACTGTGTGGAGATGTGCACCTCCACTCCGCGGCTGCGCGCATAGAGGATGGCGGCGATGTCTGATGCGATGACGGCCGAGACTCCCGAGTCTGCCACGGCATCAATGATCTCGTGCATGCGTGCCATGTCGGAGTCGTAGAGTACCGTATTGACGGTGAGATACGTCTTGACTCCGGCTCGGGCGCAAGTGTCGGCTATCGAGCGTAAGTCTTCGAGTGTAAAATTGGCGCTCGACTTGGAGCGCATATTCAGCCCCTGTACGCCGAAGTATACGGCGTCGGCGCCGGCATCGATGGCGGCGTGCAGGCTCTCGTAGCTGCCTACCGGAGCCATTATCTCAAAATCAGATCGTTGCATCAGTGTGTCATTACTGTTAAACTATATACACTTTAAGGCCATTAGCGCCCGGCGGGCTCTAATGACCGTAATGTACAGCTTGCCTTGGCGCAATTATTTACCCGTTTCGGCAGGTGCGGCAGCAGGTGTGGCTGCAGGTGCTGCGGCAGGTGTGTCAAACTGGTTTGACGCGGGCGCAGGCGCTGTTGCAGCAGCTTCTGAGCGTATCTCTACTCCGTGTGCGGCCTTGGGCATAGTGTACACCGAGCAAATCGACAGGAACACGAGGATGCCGGCGAGCCACCATGTGCCTTTTTCAAGGAAACTGTTGGTCTGGCGCACGCCCATCATTGAGTTGGCGCCGCCGAACTGCGATGACAGGCCTCCACCTTTTGATTTTTGGATAAGCACAATGCCGACGAGCAGAATTGCTACTATTACGGTAAGAATTATTACAATTACGTGAAGCATATTGGATATGATTTACTTATTTTGCTGTTGATAATGCTGATTTTTGATGAGCAATTGCAGAAAACGCAATTGGTCTGCAAAGTAAACACTTTTTTTCGGAAAATTCAAACTTAAATTGGTTATAATTTCAAAAGCGCGCTCATATCGCCCCTGTTTTATGAAAATTTTAGCCAAACTTTCGCTCAGAAGGCTGTCGTCGGCCTTAGGCGCAATCTTTTCCTCGTCGGTCGGCGCTTCTTTTTGCTCTCCGGCCGGCTCGGGCACCGGAGATGGCTCAATTGTTACATTCGTCGCATTATTGTCACTTTCGACTGTTTGATCCACCGTCTCTTCGGTGAGTGGCGATAACGCTCTGCCCAACTCGGGCGGCAAAACGGGTATACCGTTTTCGCCGGCGCCTTCGCCGAGCTCTTCTTCTGAGAAATAATCGGCCGGTGCGGGATTGAAGATGAGCTGTTCGAGAGTGGAAGTTTCATTGTCTGACGAGCATCCGTAGGCATCGAGAAATGTTGCGATTGCGCTCTCGGTCGTGGGAGGCTGCTCCTGCGCGATGCGGGGATAAAGGTTGGCGAAATCATCACCCGAGATGTCGACCATTTCGCTCAGTGCCTCGGTATCGGAGACATTAAGCAACAGATGTAGTTTCAAATCTCTTAGTTTTTCGGCATCGACAGCTCCGGGATTGCGTTTCACCAGCAGCGCACCGGGAAAGATGAACGCCGGATGACGCTCGGCCATCTTGTCGACCCAATCAGGTGAGACGGGCGACGAGGGGTTGTCGAGGAGCTGCAATATCGTGTCGGCAAGAGACATAATACGGTTTCAGAATACTGTGGCGATGCTGTTACCAGTCGCCTAATGTTGCATTGAAAATAAGATCTACGAGTTCTTTTGAAATCTGGCGGCAAAGTTCGTCCTGCACATCGGTAAGCATCTCCGAGGCGTCGAAATCGCGGTAAGCGGTGAAAGTCTGGTCGATGTCTTTGCCCTCCTGTTTGGTATTGATGTATTTCACACGCACACCGATGGTGAGACGTGTTTTGGAGGCATATGCGTCCTCGGTGACAGCCTGCGGCGAGAGTGAGTACTGCGTGATTTCGCCTTCGAGACGGAGGTCTGAATTTCCGTCGACGGTAGTTAGACGGGTGTTGCGCGTGATATAGTCAAGCAACTCGTTTTCGAACATCTGTTGCAGCGGCGGATACACCAGCGCCGCACGTATAGGGAATTGCGATACGGAAATCGTCCTGTAGACGTTATAATCGATCGAGGCGCCGTTGAATGTATAGCTCACGTGGCACGAGCTGCCGGCCATCGAGGCCACGAAGGCCAAAACCAGAGCCAGCGCTCTGACAAAGCCGCACCTGGCCGCTGTTTTTAATATTGATGATTTACTCGAGGCCATATTCTTTGATTTTACGGTAGAGTGTGCGCTCCGAGATGTTGAGCTCGCGTGCGGTTTCCTTTCGGCGGCCGTCGTTGCGGTCGAGCGCACGGCGTATAGTTTCCTTTTCTGTCTCAGCCAATGTCATATCTTCCAGCGAACTGACTTCGATAACCGAAGGCAGATTGCGCCGCTTGGGCTCCTCCTCGGGGGCAGGAGTGATGGCTGCGGTCGTGATGTGCAGGGGCATATCGGCCGGCGTGCTGCCGGCGTGCAGGCTTTCAACCTGAGCTTTGAGTGCGGAGATTTCTTTTTGAAGTCGGAATATAAGATTGAAAAGCATTTCGCGCTCGGTGTCGTATCTCGATGTCTGACGTGCCGGAGTCATGACACCGATATCCGACGCTGCCGGGGCATCATCGGGGAGGTATCGGCTCAGTACCTGAGCGTTCACCTCCTCGCCCGCCTCAAAGAGGGCCACCTGTTCAACCACATTTTTAAGTTGCCGCACGTTGCCCGGCCATCGATAGCTCAGCAGCAGCGCACGCGCACTTTCCGAAAACGTGATTTCCGGCATCCGGTATCGCTCTGAAAAATCTGAAGTAAATCTTTGGGCCAAAAGGAGAATGTCGCGGCCGCGCTCGCGCAGCGGCGGCACGGTGATTTGCACGGTCGAGAGCCTGTAATACAAGTCTTCGCGGAATCGCCCTTCGGCTACGGCCTTTACCATATCGACATTTGTCGCGGCCACCACGCGGATGTTGGTATGCTGCACTTGCGACGAACCGACTTTGATAAATTCACCTGTTTCGAGCACGCGCAGAAGCCGCGCTTGAGTCGTAAGCGGCAACTCGGCCACCTCGTCGAGAAAAATTGTGCCTCCGTCGGCCTCTTCGAAGTATCCCCGGCGCGAAGCCACGGCACCCGTAAACGAGCCTTTTTCATGACCGAAAAGCTCCGAATCGATAGTGCCCTCCGGAATGGCGCCACAGTTTACGGCTATATATTTTGCGTGTTTGCGCGGGCTGTAAAGGTGGATTATCTGGGGGAAGAACTCTTTGCCCGAACCGCTTTCGCCGGTGACAAGCACCGACAGGTCGATGGGCGCGACTTTAAGCGCGCGCTGCACGGCCTCGACAAGTGCGGGCGTGTTGCCCACGATGCCGAGACGCGCCTTCACCTGACGCAACTGCTGGGATATGTCGTTTTGTGTTTCTGTCACTTAAATATATAGATTGTAACCGCAGAGGTTGCTTTCATTTTATCTTTTCCAACTCGTAGGTGCGCGATTTCAGAAATTCGCCAAGCTCCTCGACGCTTGACGCATGAGCCTGTTGCTCCTCGACACTGATGGGTTGACCCACCGAGACATGGAGCTCGGTGCCGCATTTCCTGAACACTTCGGCAGGAAGTCTGAGAGTGCGCAGCTGCCACGACACAAGCCCCAGGAAGTTGAACCACCATGAGTTGCTGCCATGAAAGAATATCGGCACTACGGGCACTTTGAGCTGCTTGATGAGCCGCACTACCGAGGGTTGCCACTCACGGTCGCGCAACTGCCCTTTCCAATTGATTTTTGACACGGCGCCGGCGGGGAAGAATCCCAACGGCTTGCCCGAACGCACCTGCTCTATGGCTTGCTTGATGCCGGCCATCGACACCGCCTTCTTCTTTGGGTCATCGCTGGCAAGAGCGTCAACGGCTATGAAATTGGGGCGCATGGCCCATATATAGTTCAGCACCATATTCACCATCACCTTATATTCAGGGCGATAGCGTGTGATGAGATAAATGAGCGTGATGCCGTCGAGAGCGCCGAAAGGGTGATTGCTCACTGTGATGAATGCTCCCTGAGGAAGGCTCTCGAGCACTTCCTCGCCGTCGACACGCAGCTTGATACGGAAATCTTCGAGCAGCGAGGCCACAAACTGCGGTCCGGGCGTGTCGCAATACCTGGAATGGACTGCGTTGACCTTGTCCACATCGAGCACACGCAGCAACCAATCGACAAACTTTTCGTGCCCTTTGAGTTTCGGCATCATAGCCACCAAGTCCTCTGCATCAAGCACAGTGCGCTTGAGTTTGGGAGCCTCTTGATTTATTTCGTCTTGCATATCAGATTCCTTACAAATAGAGCATCAGCAATGCTACGCCTTTGCCCGATCTCTTAAATAAATTAATGACCTCGCATATCTGAAGCGACATCCTTGGATATGCGCTCCGAGACAGAAGAATTGTGCTGAGGCGCACGCATCTTCACCTTGAGTTCGTCGAATCCTTTGCCGTACACGCCGTTGACATTGGCCTGTGTGAGAAATGCCTCGGGGTCGATGCTTTTGATGATACGTGAGATTGTCACCGACTCGATTTTGCGGCACATCACGAGAAGCACTTTCACTTCATTCTTGCTGTACCAGCCCATGCCGGAGAGCACCGTGCAGCCGCGATGAGCCTCGTTGTTGATTGCCGTGGCTATCTCCTGCCACTTCGACGAAAAAATCGTGAACTGCACCGCCTGACGGTTGGTATTTACCACCATATCGACCACATACGACACAAGCACCAGCACTACGTAGCCGAATACCATCTTGTCGGCATGGTGGAAGATAAAGAACGACGATGAGATAATAATCACATCGGTGTAGAGAATCATGCGCCCGATGGTGACGTTTGACTTTTTCGAGACAATTGCCGCGATGATGTCAGTACCGCCCGTAGAACCGTTGTGAGTAAATGCCAATCCGATACCGAGACCGCATAACACGCCGCCAATCACCACGTTCATAAACGGTTCGTTAGTGAATCCGTCCTGAAATATAGGAACAAACAGACCGATGAACAACGAGATCATTATTACGCCGAAAATCGTACCGAACACGAAATTCTTGCCCACTATCTTATATGCAATGGCCAACAGCACAAGGTTGATGACCAGTTGCGAAATAGCCACCGGGATGCCGGTAAGGAAATAAACTATCGTGCCCACACCCGCAAGGCCTCCGATGACGACTTTCTCCGGAAGGATAAATGCCGAGAAGCCGAATGCATATAGAGCGATACCAAAGGTGATGATGAGATAGTCTTTGGCTGTGACCCATAGTTTTTGTCCGTCGATTATCATGGAAAAGATGGTGTAATTTTTTTTGCAAATTCGTAAAACAAAGTAAATGTATGGCTACCAGAGAGTTAGAGTAATTACAACAACTCAATATCTCTCATTTGCCCACTTTTTTATATGCAAAGGTAATTACTTTTGGCCAATTTCGTGTTATATAATCGAATTTTTTGTAATTTTGTGTCTATGAAAAAGTTTTTCCCACTGATTTTACTGCTTGCGCTCACTGCCGCTTGCTCATCGCGACAAGCCTCCGACAAGCCTGTTTTAGCGGTCAGCACACCGCCGCAGGCTCGTATTCTGTCTGAATTGGCCGACTCGACATTCGAAATAGTCACAATTCTCCCCCCGGGCACCAATCCCGAAGCCTACGACCCGGCTATGAGCGAACGTATGGCTTTGTCCCGCGCTAAAACATTCTTCGTCACCGGAGTACTGCCCTTTGAGCAAACCCTCACCCGCTCGCTTCCTGCCGAAGTCGACATCATCAACTCATCCGAAGGCATCAATTTAATCACCGGCACACATCAGCACTCACACTCCGGAAATCACGACGACGATCACGACTTTCACGACGACGTCGACCCGCATCTGTCTGCATCATACGACAACGCCCTGATTATGGCCGCCAACTTCACTCGCGAGCTCTGCAAACTCGACCCGGCCCGAAAGGAAATATACCAAAACAGGCTCGACAACTTCACATCACGCATACAGGAAGCACGTGACTCGGCCGCCGCTCGGCTCTCAGCCGCTCACGCCCGGGCATTCGCCGTATGGCACCCTTCGCTCAGCTACTTCGCCCGTGATTTCGGGCTCCGCCAGATAGCCGTAGGGCAAGAGAGCAAAGAAATCTCCATCTCTTCTCTGCAAAAAATCGTCGATCAGGCACGTGCCGACAGCGTCAGAGTTTTCTTCTTCCAGCGTGCTTACGACTCACGGCAAGCCGAAAACATCAACAATGCCCTCGGTGCGCGTATGGTCACTATCGACCCGCTCGACGCCGACTGGGAATCACAACTCAACTCCATCGTCAATGCACTCACCACAGATAATTAAGCTCTGCGACGTGAGCATGGTGCGCGACAACCGCACCATACTCCAAAACGTAAACTTTGAAGTAAACAAAGGCGATTTCGTGGCCATCACAGGTCCCAACGGCGGCGGCAAGACAACGCTACTGCGCCTTATTCTCGGTCTGCTGTCTCCCACCGGCGGCTCAATCACACGCTCACAAAATCTTTCGGTGGGATACCTGCCGCAAAAAAACGCCATCGACTCCCATTTCCCTATTTCCGTAACCGAAGTCATTGCCTCCGGACTTCTCGCACAACGCAACATATCATCCGACGAGCGCAACCGGCGCGTGGATGAGACGCTAAACCTCATTCGGCTCACAGAACTGCGCAACAGCCCCATTGGACGCATCTCCGGCGGACAACTCCAACGCGCGCTTCTGGGCCGCGCCATCATCTCCAACCCCGAACTGCTCGTCCTCGACGAACCCCTGAGCTATATCGACAAGCACTTCGAGCCACACCTCTACGACATCATAGCCGACATTGCAAAAAAAGCAACCGTTCTCCTTGTCTCGCACGAGATGTCGACAATCTCCGCAATGGCCAACCGACACCTCATCGTCGACGGCACCGTGCATGTGTGTCCGCACGCCCACCACTACGCGCCTTCGTCGCCCTGCGACCAATAATCATGACCTTTCGACACAGCAGCCATGACACCTCAACACAGCCTCTTGGCTTTCATCACCGCTCTCGCGGCAGCCGCCGGAATCATACTGCTGTTGCGCTCACTGCGCCGGCGCTGGCAATCGAAACGCCGGACCGGACAACGGTCGGCCCACACTCCTGAGTCCTCGGCGCAGGCTCTGCTCAAACGACCAGAGTCGGCGCGTACGGCTTTTCTGCTCAACATCCATCTGTTCGCACCGCTTCTGCCCCAGTTGCTAAACAATCACATCAACGCCTCACAATGGAACAATGCCATCAGGGCGGCCGACAACCCCGAGCTCACCGCTTATGGCCGCAAAGCCAACGGCAAGCCCGGCTTATGGATAAAAACACTGAATATGTGGGGGATCAGCCACGACCGGCGCTCAGTGGTCACAGCTACTGACGGCACAAGCTCGTTCTACCGCACCTCCACAGGCGAAAGTCTCATTCCGGGCGTAAAATACATTGTGAAAACTCCTTACTGGACACTCACCGGCTCAACCGGCACAACACTCATTCTCCACGGTACCGCCTGCCGGGTCAAAAACTTAAAATAGCTGATAATGCCTTGTTCAATCGGTTGTGTACGGTTTCAATCTTGAGAACATATATGTCTGCATCGCGCCTCTGCTGAGCAGGAAGCATAGAAAAGCCGCCCACAGACCATGATTGCCCATGACGGGCACAAGCGAGTAGCTCGCGGCAAAAAACACAATAGCAGCAACCGCCATAGCCAGAGCCATACGGCGCGTGAGAGTGAGCCCGGTGTAAATACCGTCCCATACGAAAGCGGCAAAGCCGGCCACGGGCACCATAGCTGACCACAACACGTAGCCGCCGGCTGTGGCCACCACCTCCGGACGGTCGGTGAGCAGACTTATCGCTCCGCGTCCGCCAAGGAGATAAATCACCGCGAAAGCAGCCGATAATGACGCTCCCCATCCGAAAATCGCCCGGATGCACCGCCTGAGACCTGCCGTGTTTGCGGCTCCGCGATATTTGCCCGACAGAGCCTCAGCCGCAAAAGCGAAGCCATCCATAAAGTAGGAGAAGAAGAGGAAAAACTGCATCAGTAGAGCGTTGGCAGCAAGCGTATCCACACCCTGACGGGCGCCTGTGCGCGTAAACCACAGCGTGACCGACACCAGACAGGCCGTGCGCAGGAAGATGTCGGTGTTGATGGCGAAGAAGCGACGGAGCGCGTTGTTCCCGAGCGTGTTTACGGCTCCCGGGCGGTCGGATTTGTAGCGTCGCAGCAGCCGCGCGAGTCCGTAGATCAGTCCCGCCCACTGAGCCGAGGCCGTACCTATCGCCACGCCCTCGATTTTCATCCCGAAACCGACTACAAGCGTGAGACTGACGGCAATGTTTACGATATTGGTGATCAGAGCCATCCACATGGGCGTGCGCGAGTCCTGCATACCCAGAAACCAGCCCGAGAGAGCATAGTTGCCCATTACGGCCGGGGCGCCTGAAACGACGATGTAGAAATAGCGGGCAGCCAGGGCGGAAGTATGGCTGTCGGCATCCATAAAAAAGAGAAGCGCACGGCACAGCGGCAACGCAAGCAGCCAGAGTGCAAGGGCGCAAACTGCTCCTGTTACCAGCGCCCGTCGCACCACAGCGTAACATTCGTCGATGTGGCCGGCGCCATAGGCCTGAGCCGTGAGTCCTGACGAGCCCATGCGCAGAAAGTTCATGAGCCAGTACACGAGGTTGAGCATCGAGCCGCCCACGGCAATGGCGCCGATGTAAACCGCCGACCCGATGTGGCCCACAATGGCGGTGTCGACAATAGAGAGCACCGGCGTTGTGATATTGGACACAATCGCCGGCACGGCAAGAAGTAATATTTCGCGGTTGAGAACTTTCACATTACCCGGGCCGTCTGTCGGCGAGGCATATAACCGGAAAGCCTTGTTGCGGAGCTGTTATTTCACGGCTATCTTGTCGATGCGACGCTGATGACGGCCGCCTTCGAAGTCGGTGGTAAGGAAAGTGTCTACAATTGCGAGAGCCACCTCGGGAGCGATGAACCGGGCAGGGAGTACAAGCACGTTGGCGTCGTTGTGACGGCGGGCCAGCGAGGCCAGTTCGGTGTTCCAGCACAGGGCGGCACGGATGCCCTGATGCTTGTTGAGGGTCATGGCTATGCCGTTGCCCGAGCCGCACATTGCTATGCCGGGATAACATTCACCTTTTTCCACAGCGAGAGCGCACGGATGGGCGAAGTCCGGATAGTCGCAACTCGCCTCGGAGTTGGTGCCGAAATCTTTGTATTTCAGTCCTTTCGATTCTAAATAGCCTTCGATAATTGATTTGAGTTCATATCCGGCATGATCGCTGCAGATGCCTATTGTCTTGATGTCCATCGTTAAGAATTTTGAATGTCGAATTTTGAATGTCGAATGAGGAGCAAGGAGTTTTGAATGTGAAATGTTGAATTTTGAATGTTATAAATTTAGAGTCAGCAGCTTTCTGTCATTCAGATAATCCGTCTGCTCATCAACGCTTCTATTCGTCAACTCTTCAACTCATTTACTCGCCGAGTGTCACACGTTGTGCAGATTGTGGCCCATGCGCTCCTTTTTGGTGTGCATATAGAAGCGGTTGGCGTCGTTTGGAGCTACCTCGATGGGCACGTTTTCGGTGATTTCGAGTCCGTAACCTTCAAGACCGATGCGTTTTTTGGGGTTATTGGTCAGCAGTCGCATCTTTTTAATGCCAAGGAGACTGAGTATCTGGGCGCCAACGCCATAGTCGCGTTCGTCGGCCTTGTGACCGAGGTGGAGATTGGCGTCGACGGTGTCGAGTCCCTGTTCCTGGAGCTTGTAGGCGCGTATTTTATCCATCAGACCTATGCCGCGTCCCTCCTGGCTGAGGTAAATGACGGCTCCGCGTCCCTCTTTCTCAATCATTTGCATGGCGCGGTGCAGCTGTTCGCCGCAATCGCAGCGCAGCGAGCCGAAAATATCGCCGGTAGCGCACGACGAATGTACGCGCACCAGCACGGGTTCACCGTCGGCAACGTCGCCTTTGATAAGGGCAATGTGTTCGAGGCCGTTGCTGATCTGGCGAAATGGTATCAGGCGGAAATGTCCGTAAGCGGTAGGCATTTCCACTTCTTCGCCGACTTCGACGAGGCGCTCCGAGCGGAGGCGGTAAGCGATGAGGTCGCGTATCGATATTAGTTTCATTCCCCATTCGTCGGCGTGGAGACGAAGTTCGGGCAGACGTGCCATAGAACCGTCGTCGCTCATGATTTCCATAAGTGCGGCGGCGGGACGCAGTCCGCTGAGCCGTGCGAGGTCGACGGCGGCCTCGGTGTGTCCGGCGCGTTTGAGCACACCCTGATCCTGAGCGTATAGCGGACAAATATGGCCGGGGCGGCCAAAGGTTTCGGGCCGGCTGTCGGGGTCGGCAAGAGCGCGTATGGTGGCGCAGCGGTCGTGGATGGAGACTCCGGTGGTGCAGCCTTCGAGCTTGTCGACTGTGACGGTGAAAGGAGTGCCGAGCATCGAAGTGTTGTCTTCGACCTGAGGCATGAGTCCGAGCTCTTTGCAACGCGATATGGTGATGGGGGCGCAAAGCACGCCGCGGGCGTTTTTGAGCATGAAATTGACTGTTTCGGGGGTGATTTTCTCGGCAGCGACGATGATATCGCCCTCGTTTTCGCGGTCTTCATCGTCGACAACAATCACCGGCTTGCCCTCGGCGAAGTCTTTGAGGGCGTCTTCGATAGTGTCAAGAGTTATTTTCTGATTCATGTTCGGTAGATGCATTTATTTGGTTCGGTTCAACCTCTGCGCTGAGCATAGAGGCGAGTCGTCGGGTCGTATCTATAACGTTAAGGATATTGCGGCTGTTCACTCTGAAAGGATATCGGTTGATGCAGTCTATTATGTGCATCGAGCGGGAGTTGGAGAGATATTCGATGAGATTGCTCATCAGGTCGTTCACCTCGTCGAGGTCCTGTGTGCGCAGCAGGCGTGTTAATTTCCATTTACGTTTCAGCCGCTCCTGAGCCTGAATGAGCGCACGATCGAGCCGGTCGGTCAACTCGATGGCGACGGGAATGTCCACCTCGTCCATTATCACTTCTTTAATCTCCAGCGTGCGCTTGTCGCCTTTGCCTGCAAGACGCCGGAAAAAGGCGCGGTAAGCGTCGATATTGAGCACGTTGCTGTCGCCTATGGCTTTGTAGGTAAGGAAGATGCCTAAGGGCAGGAGCACAATGGAGCTGAGCCAGATGCCCAGCCACACCGGAGCTCTGTCGTCGCGGGCCATTTTGTAGCCCATGTTGTCGAAGATGAAGTAGACGATAAAGAGCAGCACTGAGATGACAAGCGGTGTGCCGATGCCGCCTTTTTTGATGATTGCGCCCAGCGGCGCGCCGATAAAGAAGAAGATAAGGATGGCAAACGAGAGCGTGAATCGCTTCTGCAGTTCAATCTGATGGCGACGCATGAGCTTTTCCTGCTCGAGGATTATGGAGGCGCGGAAGTCAAATTCGCGCATGCGGATGTTGGCTTTGTTGATTGCCTGCACAACGTAGGTTTTGGCCAGAGCCGGCGTGGGGCCGGCAAAGAGCGAGTCGATGTTGAGGTCGGCGTCGACTTCGGGAAGCGCAACGGGTGTTTTGGTTTTACCCACACCGTCGGTGTACTCTATACGGTAGCGGTTGAGGCCGAGATACGGTTTCTCTTTCTGCTCTATGCCGAAAGCGGTGCCGAGCGAGTCGACCACGCCTGCGATGGAGTCGATTGAACGGTTGAGTTCAAGCACGTTTTTGCCCACGTACTGGCTGCGGATGGTACCCTCGTCCATGCGGTTGAAGTTGGCGTCGAAGAGAAAGTATATCTGCTTGTCGGAGAAGCTTTCGCGCCTGAACGGCAGGTAGCTTGACGATGACGCGCCCATCGAACTTTCGCGCAGATTTTCAAACATTTCGCCACGGTAAAGGTGCAGAAACAGACGCGTTTTGTCTTCGGTGAAGTTGAGTTTGCCCGAGTCGGCGAGAATCACGCGCGTGTTGTCGAGTCCGCGGCTCATATCGTAGATGATGAGGTCGTAGAGCATGCCCGAATCGGGATTTTTGCGCTCGACGTATATGTTCATGCCCGGAATCTGGTCGTAAAACGACCTCACGGGTATCTCAACTTCGGGCGATTTCTGCCTTACGGAGAATAGTACGGTGTACATTTTGGTCTGCGCAATGGGCAGTATGTTGTTCTGGAAGAAAAAGCAGCCTATTGACAGCAGAACCATGAAGACAATCAACGGCTTCATAATCCTGAGCAGGGAGATGCCGGCGGCTTTCATTGCCGTGAGCTCGAATCTCTCGCCGAGATTGCCGAAAGTCATCAGCGAAGCCAGCAGCACGGCCAGAGGCAGCGCCGTGGGCACCATTGTGATGGCCGCGTAGAAGAAGAGCTCGGCTATGACCTTAATCGACAGGCCTTTGCCCACAAGATCCTCGATGTATCGCCACAGAAACTGCATCATCACGATGAAGAGGCAAATCACAAACGTCATCAGCAGCAGAGGCAGAAACCTTTGCAGCATGAATGTATAGAGGCGTTTTACGATTACCATTTCTCAGAATATTAATACCAGGTGATGCCGTTGCTTTGTGAGGAGCGTTTGTCGTATTTGAGGTCGGAGAGCAGGGCCGATTTCACTGAAATGTGGAAGTTGTAGCTTTTGTACGGACCCACGGGCACGATCGACGCGCCCATTGTGAAGCAGTGCAGGTCGCGGGTTATGTTGCAGTTCATGTACGCAATCTTGTGGGTGTCGAAGTTGTAGCTGGCCGAGAAGGCGAAATTCCAATTGCGCGTGGGGCGGATAGTGCCTGAGAGCGAGAGGTTCTGGGTTATGCGGCCGTCGTACTCCATTTTTTCTTTATTGAAGGCTCCGTATCCGTAATTAATTGAGTAGTTGAATGTAAGGCTCCACGGTATGGTCCAGTTGTAGTATCCGTCGGTGAAGTCGGCGTCGGAGAGCTCGCTGTTGCCGTCGCCGCCTCCCTGACCGGGCCTATTGTTGCTGTTGTCGTCGGACTTTTGGCCGGAGCCGGAGTCCTCGGATGATGAGTCGGAGTCTTTTTTCTTGCGCTTGAAAGTGCTGTTGTTGAGCGTGTAGGAGAAAGATGTGCCTGTCGAGCGAAGGCGGCCTATGCCCTTGCCTTCGGAGATGCGCAGCTTGTCGACTCTCACCGGGTTGCCTTCGGCGTTGAGGGCGTAGGTGTATACATCCCATGTGGCGTTGAGGTTCAGGTTGAAACCTTTGGTGAGACGCAGCAGAATCGAGGAGCTGATGTCGGAGAAGCGGAGAGAGTCGGCGGCGAAGTTGTAGCTTTGCGATAGGGTAAGATTCTCGATGAGCGAGATTTTCTTCTCGCCGGTGGAGTCGGCGTCGGATTTAACCTTCATCTCAAGATTATTGGCAAGAGAGAGCGAAACGGCGCCCGTTTTGCCACGCCCGGGCACACCGAAGAGCGCGTTGGGGAACATCGAATAGTCGACGCGCTGCTTGGTGCCGTCGGCCTGCGGGCGGTAGTAATGGCCGTAGTATCCGAAGAATCCGGAGCCGAAGTCGGGCGCGGCGGTGAACGACACGGACGGAGTGAGCACGTGGCGTATCATTTTCACTTTGTCGCCGAGAAATTTGGCCGGACGGAAGAAACCGTAGATTTTGGTGTCCATCGACACCGATGCCTGGAAGTCCCACACGTTGTAGAAGTTATATGTGGTGTCCATGGTCTCGACACCGTTGACCTCGTCCCATGCGCGTCGTACTTTGGAGGTGTACATACGGTCGGTGAGGCTGAGCGAGGGGGTGACGTTGACGTAGTTGAAGAGGTTGAACGTGGCCGAGACGGGCACGGAGTGCTTCATGCCGTTGCGCCAGTCTTTGATGAGCGATTTTTTAAAAAATTCGTTTTGCTTGGCAGTGAGCGAGTTCTGAAACTGTCCGCTGTAGGAGAGTTTGATTTTTTCGTACCACTTTTCGTCGCCTACGGCCTTTTTGCGCTTGAAAGGAGCCGTCTGGTTCATAGTGAGCGTGAAGTTGGGGAACGACACGGCGAGCGTGGAGTCCTGCATACGCTGACTTATGTTCATTGTCGACGACAGCGACCATTTTGAGTTAGGGAAGCGGTAAGTGAGGTTGACCGTCGAACTCTTGGTGTTGTCGGTGAACGAGCTTGAATAGTAGGAGTTGCGGTCGTTGCGCGAATATCCGGTGGTGGTGAAGTTGACCGATGCCGACAGAGTCATGTTGGGATTGGCCTTTGCGTCCTGGCTGTGACTCCATGTAATCTGGAAGTTGGACGATGAGGAAAAATCAGGGTCTTCTTTGTCGCCGTATTTCGATTTCAGATAGCTGATATTGAACGCACCGTGATATTTGTATCGCTTGACGTAGGTGGAGCGTGCACTGAGGCCCCATGAGCCTTTTGTGTAGATTTCGCCGGTGAGGGCAAGGTCGATGTTGTCGGAGATAGCGAAATAGTAACCGCCGTCGCTGAGATAGAATCCTTGCTGATAGTCGTCGCCGAAAGTGGGCACGATGATGCCGGAAGAATAGCTGTCGGTGAAGGGGAAGAAGCCGAACGGCACTGCTATGGGCAGCGGAAGGCCCGAAAGCACCATGTAGGCCGGCCCGGTGACAACGTTTTTGCCGGGACGCATTTTGGCTTTGGTGAGCTGGAAATAGAAGTGAGGACATTCGGTGTCGCTGCAAGTGGTGTAGCGCATATTGCCCATGTAGTAGTTGTCGTCCTCGTCTTTTTTTGTTACGCCGCCGCTCACATATCCTTCGCCTTGTTGCGTGACAATGTCGGTGAGAAATCCCTTTTTTGTCTTGAAGTTGTAGCGCATCGTATTGGCCTCGTAGTCGGTGCCTTTCTCGTTGAATACCGGTTTGCCTACGATTTCGCCTATCGAGTCGAGCGAGCCCACGGCATATACAGTGTTGTCGCGGAGGTCCATCTCGATGTTGTCGGCCGTGAGGCTTATCTGGCCGTATTTTACATCGCCTTCGCCGTACATCAGGCACGAGTCGCGGCGGATGACCACCGTCGAGTCTGACGACTTGAACACTACCTGAGCGTCGAGGTCGACCTTCCGCCGGTTTATTCGGCTTATTGTCGTTTTAGGAGTCAGAGAGTCGGACGCTACTGAATCTGCGGCCGCGAGCGCAGACGGGAGACTGTCGGTTGCGACGGATGAAGGAGAGGAATATAGGCCCGAATCGGAGCGAAGCTGTCGTGAAGACGCAGTCACCTCCGGCACCTCCCGGTCGAAGGATGTGTCGGTGGGCGCAGGATGCCGATGCTTGCTCTCAACACGCAGGCTTTCAGGAGCTTGCCCCTGTTGCTGAGGTGAGAATACAGTACCTCGGCCCGCTGTGGCGCTTAGAGCCACAATCACGAGCAAATATATTATAGATTTGCGCAATGCAACAGTGATCAATTATTATTGCGCAAAATTAGTGAAAATTTTTGAGATAACCGCCCGTAAGGCCAAAATTTTCGTTTCTGTCACTCGCTCACGTCCTCGACGGTGATGCGTGCGAGGTCGGCCTTGGTGATTCCGGACAAGCGCGCGAGCCGGTCGGCCTGACGCTGTATGACGCGTTCGAAGTAGTTACGCACGAACCGCGCGTTGCCGAAATGGGCGTCTTTGTGCTCTACGGCTTCCGTAATCACTCGCATGGCTTCCTCAAAGGCTTCTCGCGTGATTTTGAACTGGTTTTTGCGTATGCTCTGCGCGAAAATCTGCATGAGTTCGTCAGCACTGTAGTCTTCGAAGTTGATGTATCGGTTGAAGCGCGACTGCAATCCGGGGTTTGAGTTTATGAAGGTGCGTATTTCGTTGCTGTATCCGGCCAGAATCACTACGAGACGCTTGCGGTCGTCCTCCATGCGTTTGAGCAGGGTGTCGATGGCTTCCTGACCGAAGTCGTTGCCGTCGCCTTTGGCAAGAGTGTAGGCCTCGTCGATGAAGAGCACTCCGTCGAGGGCTTCGTCGATTTTTGCATTAGTCTTAGGCGCAGTTTGTCCGACGTATTCGGCCACGAGATCGGCGCGTGCCACCTCCACGAGGTGGCCTTTTTTGAGTATTCCGAGCTCGTGATAAATTTCGGCCACGATGCGTGCTACGGTGGTCTTGCCTGTACCCGGCGAGCCGGAAAATACGCAGTGGTAAGAGACATTCATCTCGGGCAGGCCGTTTTTGCGGCGTTCGCGCTGCACTTTCACGAAGTTGCCGAGGCTTTCGACTTCGCGTTTCACCCGGTCAAGGCCGATGAGCTCTTTGAGGCTGTCGATGGCATGACCCTTTTTCTGCTCGGCCGGTGCCTGAGCAGTATTGACGCTCTCACCGGCAGGGCGTGAGTTGTCGTTTGTGCCGGAAGCGGCGGGACTGTTGAGGTCCTGCAGAAGCTCGGAGGCCATAATCACGCCGGCTTGGGCGGCAGATTGCAGGTATTGCATTCCTGACTGAATGTCCTGACCGGCGCCGGCTCCCGAAATCAGTATCATGCCCAGCGCTGTCACGGCCCATGGGTCGCCCTGTCGGGCAAAGCGGTCGAGCTGGTGCATGGCGTCAGCGCTAACCACGGCGTGTTGCATAAGCATGGGGTCGGCGGGGTTGACACGCTCTATGTACAGCACGAGATTTTGCGCCCATTTCACCCCTTTGTCCATCATTTCCCGGAGCAACCGGGCGCCGTCGGGAGCATTGCGCTGCACGGCACGCCCTTCATAAAGCAACATGCCGGCCAATGTGCCGGCGAATGTGTTTCCTTGGAGGTAGGAATTCCAGAGCTGTGTGATGGCTTGTTGTGTCATAAGTGAGTGGAGTGGTTAATGCAGTTAATGGTTGCCCGGACGCAACCGGTGTCAGGTGAGGGATATCAAGAAGCAAGCTACCGCAATCACTGCCAGAAACATACCGAGACATCCCAGCCTATCAGACACCTCTTGAGAGGAGAAATTGTGGCGTGGCAGGGTGAGCATCGTCAGCGGATTTTGGGCGTCGGTGTCGTCGGTTGTCGCTGTGGCGCTGTCGGCATCGACGGGAGTGTCGGCTTCAGCGGCAACCGGGAGAGCTGCAACCGGTGTAGCGGCTTTGTTGTCGGCGTCCTGCTCCTTTACACGCTTCCTGAGTTTGCGGATCGCAGGACCTGCCGTAGTGCCGCCGGCGCAAGGCTCGGGGCAGATGAGCACGGTCTGCTCGTCGTGAGGCGAGCCGGACAATGATTGTCGATTCAGGTTGTCTTTTATCAATGTTGAGTCTTGAAAAAGTTGCGTCGGGCTCGGTTTGTGCCACAGGCGAAACTTAGATTAGTTTTAATGAGGTATCGATTCTTATTTATTTTAAGGCAGTCGGTCGGGCAGGCTATTTGTCAAGTACTGATTTAAGGAAAACGTCGGTAAGCGCAGCGTCGGCTTGGTCTGCGGAAAATATCGCGGCTCGTTCCCGGCTGATTTCGCCTCGGGCGAGAAGCTCTCGGTATCCGGCCGGACCTCCCGAGTTTTCAGGCGGACAGGCGCCGCCGCCACCGGTACATTCGGGAAAGACCGTAACTTCGCGCATTACGCCGTCGAGCCTTATTTCATGATCCCAGTAGTCGCCGAAATCGTAGATGTAGTGCATTACAGGCCGCTCGGGCGAAAGGTGCTTTTTGATGCGCACTTCAAGGCTTTTGCCGGTCTCGTCGCAGGTGGGGATTATTTCTGTATCGCCTTCGCTGTTGAGCGCGGAGAAACAGTGCGGATGACTGTCGGTCCAGCCCATAGCTGTCTGAACGGCTATGTGCAACTGATACAGCGACATCTCGGATGAGATGCGTATCTGTCGCCAAACCTTGGGGCTGTCAACACCAACAAGCTGAATGTTAAGCAAATAAGTCATCCTCTGAATAGGAATAAGCAAGATTGTCGAGCCACTCGTACGGCTCAACAGGCGCAAAGTTAACAAATTTTCAAAAATTACAAAAATAATTATACAAAAATCTTTGAACGCGTAGAATAATCATGTCTCGGGGTATCAGGCATTGTGTTGTTCAACTTAGCAATCGCAGGTTTTGTTATTTAATATAATTATTCGTAATTTTGCATTATGATTGAGAAAAATACATCCGCCATACAGGAGGCCGAGCGCGCCGTGCTCGTAGGCCTGATCACACCTGCGCAGCCCGAGCAGCGCGCCCGTGAATATATCGACGAACTGGCTTTTCTGGCCGACACGGCCGGAGCAGAGACGGTTAAGACTTTCTTTCAGAGAGCCGACTATCCCAACCCCCGTACATTTGTGGGCAAGGGCAAGCTCGACGAGATACGCGAATATGTCGAGAACAATGATATCTCAATGGCGATTTTCGATGACGACCTCACTACAAAACAGGTGATGAACATAGAGCGCGAGCTAAAAGTGAAAGTGCTCGACCGCACGAGCCTCATCCTCGATATCTTCGCCCGACGCGCGCAGACAGCCACTGCCCGCACTCAGGTCGAGCTGGCTCAGTATCAATACCTGCTGCCACGGCTCACGCGCATGTGGACGCACCTTGAGCGCCAGCGCGGCGGTATCGGCATGCGCGGTCCCGGCGAAACACAGATTGAGACCGACCGCCGCATTATCCTCGACCGCATTTCGCGACTGAAAGAGGAACTGAAAGCCATCGACAAACAGAAATCCATACAGCGCAAAAACCGTGGCAAACTCACGCGCGTGGCATTGGTGGGATATACCAATGTAGGCAAATCCACGCTTATGAACGTGCTCTCGAAAAGCGATGTCTTCGCCGAAAACAAGCTCTTCGCCACTCTCGACACCACAGTGCGCAAAGTCGTAATCGACAACCTTCCGGTATTGCTCACCGACACGGTGGGTTTTATCCGCAAGCTCCCCACTCACCTTGTCGACTCTTTTAAATCCACACTCGACGAAGTGCGCGATGCCGACATACTGCTGCACGTGGTCGATATCTCGCATCCCAATTTCGAAGAGCAGATAGCCGTAGTGGACCGCACTCTCGAAGAATTAGGCGCCTCGGACAAACCCACGATTCTGGTTTTCAACAAAATAGATGCCTTCTCCTATACCCCTCAGGACGACAACGACCTCACCGAACGCACACGCGAGAACATCTCCCTCGAAGAGCTCGAACAATCGTGGATGTCGCGACTGAAAGACAATTGCGTCTTCATTTCGGCCCGCAAAGGCATCAATATCGACGTTCTTCGCCGGATGATATACGAAAAAGCCAAAGAGATACACCTCTCGCGCTTCCCCTACAACGACCTCCTCTACCAAAAATACGACGAAGAAGAGATGCAATGACCGCCGCGCACCACTCCCCCGTAAGACAATACACTCTTCATGCACGTCTTTTAACTATACTCCACACTATGTCAAGTCTCATAAATACTTGGGGGTTAGTTCTATTCTATTGCGTTCATTGCTCTGAAAAGGCTCGGAATTTCGCTTTCGCCGTAAAAAAGTTGATGGATATAACCGTCTTTGTCGACAATCAGAAATGTAGGGAAGTTATTTATCACAAGTAGCTTTACTATCGACTCATTAGCACCGATTTCGTCTAAAATCATAGGCCAAGGTATCTTATTACTGGAAAATAAGTCTTTAGCTTTTCCCCAATTTTGTAATGAATCATAGCATATTGAAAAGAATCCTGCCTTTTCTCCATATATTTCGTACAGCCGTTTCAGCTCCGGAAAAGATTTAATGCATGAACTGCACCATGTGCCCCAAAAATCAATGAACAAATATTCCTTCCCTATAAAATAAGGGTGAAATACTGACATGACGCTATCCGGAATTTTCGCCCGATAGGCCGGGGATGTGACCTCTTCCAATTCCATAAAATTGTTATCGGCATCAATGGCTGACAACTTGTAAAACTTGTCACGTATTGTCAATGTATCGGAAATGTCATAAGACTCTTTATATATATTGCCATTAAGAATCCTGTCGCCATGTAAACACCCATTTTCCATTACTTTTAAAATAGGGTAATCAGAGTCTGAAAACACCAACAACTCAACTCCCGGAGCAAAACAATTGTTCTCTTTATAATTTGTTTTCAGAATCATAACAGGAAATTCGTTGTAAATAGAGTCATTGTATTGAAGTTTAGTGCCCGGAAGCACGAAATAATCGCAACCGTTGAAAATAAATTTTTCGGCATAGGATTCATAGTTACCGGTCTTTTTCCACGACAATACAGAATCGGCAGGATAAGAGCATCTTAGGAGCAGTTCATTACTATAAGAAACTGAATAAATCAAACTGTCATTTTTCCTGTTTACCAAAACATTAATATTTGTCGTTAATTCTTTATACTCTGCACTTTGATTGATACTGTCGAATTTTACCGGAGCGGCCAAAAATCTTATGCCATATTGAGGAAAACAAGGATTCTCAATCGGCAGAATCACCCCAAATGACAGTATGGGAAGAAATGAAAATAATATAACAACCAATTTATGACAATTATGAAATATCATTTTGGCAAAGTACTAAATTTAAAAACAGGCATTTAATTCATAAAATACTATCCGTTCATACACGTCACCACGGGGGAGCCGGGGAGAAGCGGATACCACAGCCAGCCGCCTGTGACTTTATAGCCCATCGCGCGGAGCACGGTCACATACTCCTGCACCTGGTCGATGTGCTCGGGCTGTTCCTCGGATGTGAATTTGAAATCCACCACTTCGACCGTGCCGTCGGGCAGAAAGACTATGCGGTCGGGGCGTCTCGTCGCCGGGAGGGAGGTACCGGTGTTGATGTAGATTGACTGTTCACACAGCACGCGCTCATAATCTCTGAACCATCGTGCGAGATTGTCGCGGCTGAGGTTGAGCGCTTCGGCGAGAAATGTGCCGGCCTCTTTCACTTCGGAGGCATCGTAATTGCTTGCTGCTGCCACCAGAGCCACGGCTTGAGGCAGATCGTCGTAGCGGCGGGTGTTGGAGAGGATTTCGTGCATCATATTGCCTCGGCGCACCTGCGGCGGTTCTTCGCCTTTGCGTCGGGACGGCGGAGGGCAGTCATCAATGTCGGGGTCGAGTTCGAGCACACTGTCGACCGAAGTTATGACCTGAGCGTCAGGTCGGTGACACACTTGATAGGAGGGGCAATAGGACTCTGCGGCCTCTGTTTTCTCCTTTTCGGCCATGGCCTTTGTGGGCGAGCCGAGAATGAATTCGCCCGTCGCCTCGTCGAAGCAGGAAGCGAGGTCAACGGTATAGGGCACATCGTGTTCGTCGGGATAAAAGCTCTGGCTGAAAGCGTTGCGCAGGTTCTGCCCGATGCCTTTTTGGGGGTCGTAATATGCGATGAGCTCTGATGCTGCGCGTGTGTAGGCCACATAGGTGAGATTGACCGTGTCGGAGACTCCTTCGGCCTTATACCGCTGAAATTCGTCGTAGAAAACACTCTCCGGGCAGTTGTCAAACGTATTGGTGCCGAGCAGGACGATCGGCGGCAGCAATTCGACGTCTATACCGTCGAGGCGCGGCATTTCTATCCATCTGGCATCACATAGGTATCTTTTTGAAAGCAGCTCCCACGATGCGAAAGGTATGTGCAGACATTTAAATTCCAAGCCTTTGGACTTGTGCACGGTGAGCACATTCACTGCATCGATGTCGCTGCCAAGAGGGATGGAAAATTTTGCGCTGTGCTCGTCCCACCAACGCAGAAAGGCGTTGACCGTCTGCAATCCGCGTTCGCAATATTCAGCCACGTAGTCTTGCAGAGCCATAATGTAAGGCAATTGCTCACTGCGCATCTTCTCCGGCACACGCGCCGATATGATATTGTCAATGAGGGCCTGCAGCGAGGCGGGATGCGAGGAGAGGATGCCACGCACGGCGTCGTCTACGGTCTCGGTATCAGAGAGTGCCTTGCTCAGAGCCTCTTCGGGGCTGATGTCAGACGCCGAGTCGGAAACAAAGTATTCGTAGCGGCTCACAGCGAGATTCATATCGGCCAAAGTGGCATATTCGTGGCCGGTGGAGCCTGAGTCGCCGCGGGCCGACCGCACGTTGGAAATCAATCGCAATACGCTGATAATCAACTTTACGGCCGGTGACTTGACGAGGTAAAGCGCCTCATCGGTGAGAACGGGTATATCAGGATGATTTTTGAGCAGATATTCGATGACTGCGGCGCACTCGTCGCGCTTGGAGCACAGAACGGCTATGTCGCGGTAGCGGTAGCCTCCCTCGTCTATCTGCCGGCGCATCTCCGAGGCCATTAACGGCAGTGAGGGAAATTTTTTCAGCATTTTCTCCTCGTCGGTGAGCTGTTCGCCTTTGTCGGAGTCTTCATTCTCGTCCTGAATCACGGGGATGAAATGCACAAAGCCGTGACAGTCGGCATTTTTTGGCGGTATGGCCTGTACCACGTGCTCATAGCCCGGCACATTGAGCATCTGTGGCAAGAGCGAGAAGAGGGTATTGTTGAATTTTACGATTTCTACGGCCGAACGGTAGTTGGTGTTGTCCTTGTCAAGCTCGCCGCGCAACCTGGCATAGAGCGGAAAGTCGTCCTCCTGTACACGACGGTGCAGGAGGTCGGGTTCGGAATTGCGGAATCGGTAAATCGACTGCTTCACGTCGCCGATAATCAGGTTATCGTGACGCTCCGACACCGAGTTGGCCACCAGCGGTTTGAGATTTTCCCACTGCATGGTCGACGTGTCCTGAAACTCGTCGATGAGGAAGTGGTGGAGCCTTACGCCCAGACGTTCGTAGATAAACGGCACGTCGCTGCCGTCGATGATACGTGAGATGAGCGAATTAGCGCTTGCAAGCATCACGACATTGTTTTCGGTGAGCAGACGGTCGAGATATCCCCATGCGAACGAAAGGAAAGCGAGCGTGTGCAAGCCTTTGGATATGTGACTGAGCTCTTCGATGCGCACACGTCGGAGCATACAGCGGTATATAAGCGCCCGTGTTTCGTCTTGCAACGAGGCAGGCGCGGTCGCTCCTTTGTTATAGTAATCATCTGCCTCTTCGGCGCGTCGGAGCTGAGTGAGCACATCTTTAAACTTCATATCGGCCGAACCGATAATCTTGTCGTTTATCAGATTCTGACACCTCTTCGACATACCGCCGGTCTTGGGCAGAGCCGCGGCCTGCGCCATAAGTTCACGTGCCTCGTCGGCCGAAATCTTGAGCAACTCGCCGATGCGCTCTTTGACAGCGCGTGCCAGACGGCTGATTTTGTCGCTGTTGAGCAAATATTCTTTCATCTCCTTCTCGTATGGAGCGAAAGTTTCGGATGTGATGGATGATATGAGACCTACGAGCTTGCGGTGAGCCGTGGAATTGCGGTCGAGTATGTTGGATTTCGAGCCTTCCTCTATCGCGCTTTTCATGTAATCGGACAGCCAGCGTTCGAGACTCTTCTTCTCACGCCATGAGACGTTGAAGTCGTCGAGCATGGCATCAACGGCCGCGCTCATCACGGCTGAGACGCTGAGCTCGATTTCGAAATCGCCCTGCCGGTCGAGCTCTCTGGCAAAATTGCGAAGCACCCGCTGAAAGAACGAGTCGATGGTGGAGACGTTGAAGTTGTGAAAGTCGTAGAGAAGCTGTTTCAGCGCTTCGTTGGCTGATTCGGCAAGTTCCTGCCGTGTGCATGATGTGACGGTGCAGAGTTCGGCTGCATAGTCGGCATCTTTCTCTCCGGGCGCCGGCAGGCGGGTAAGGTCGTGCAATCGCGAAGTGATGCGGCTTTTCATCTCCTCGGTGGCCTTGTTGGTGAAAGTGATGGCGAGGATGCCTCGGTGACGGTTTGACTGCACCCCAGAGGGCATATACCGGGCATGATTGAGGCGATACTCGCCGGTGGCGGGATTTTTCACCGCGAGCAGGGCAAGAATGTACTCGTAGGTCAGAGTATATGTCTTGCCCGAACCGGCCGAGGCCTTATATATTGTGAGCACACGATCGGCAGAGTCGGAAGCGATCATAATTATAGGAGATAGGAAGCAGGGGGTAGGAAACAGGGGGTAGGTTGGTCAGTCGGGCAAAAGCGTGCGCATCAGTTCGGGTATATTGCTCAGCGACGAGGCATCGTATATCAAGGTGTCGACGGCAAGGTCGGGATTGTCGGCCAGTGCGTCGGCCGTCACAATCTCAAGACCCTGAGCGTCGGCCATCATCCGCAAAGCACCGCCGAGAGTGAGCTTGTCGCGCAATTTTTTAAGCAGCAGCATTACGGCGCCGGCCGACGATGAGCCCACCACCTGCTCCGAATCAGGCACCTCGATATAGATGATTTTTGAGCTCTCCACGTCAAGTATGCCGAAATGCACGGTACGGCCCGTTATGTTTTGCGGCAAGCGTATCATCATCTGCACGCAGGAGGGGTCGAATGACACACCGGTCGTGTCGTCGACCGTCATCGGTTGCGCCGATGACATCCAGCCGGCGCGGGTGTTGGGCGGAAGCTCTCCTCCGGAATAGTTTGTGGCGCTGAACATCACGTATTTTGCACCTGACGCTTTCAGTTTCGGCAAGTCAAGCTCGACATATTCGGCCGTACCTACATTGTCGGGTATCCACCGCATGTCGCCTGAATGTTGTGCGCCGCATACTGTAAGAGTGCTGAAATTGCAAGTCCGGGAGTGATCATCGTAAATGATTACGGCCGAGAGGTCGAGGTCGAGCGGCTGCGCCGGCATGCCTTCGCCCCAATAGAGGAAAAGACGCACTTTGTCGCCGATGATGTCAAACTTCATGCCCGGCAAAGCACTGCCCACATCCTGAACCGATATCGAGCGGTCGCTCACAGGCATGGCGCAGTCATCGAGCACTGGGTCGATGCAGATATGACGCTTGCCTGGAGCCGGCATCACGGCATATTTCATACGCAGAGCCTCGGTGAGCAATCCCTTGACCATTATGACTATATCGTACAGTGCTTCGTCGGAATGAGAGTAAATGAGCGGATTTTTCTCCACCTTCACTACCTGACCGGTGATAATGCGCACCGGCCGCACCTTGTCTTCGGTACTGAAATAACTCTCGGCGGCATTGCCAAGGCCGATTATCAGGCGCGTGGGCAGCAGAGGGAGCACCTTGCGGAACCGGTCAAGCACTTTCGCGGCATCAAACCATAGCATATTGGCGAAAAGCTGACGAGCAAACACTCCGGGCTGCAGACGCAGAAGCTGCATCGTCGATTCAAAATCATAAGCGAGCCGAGCTTTGTCTATCGCGCCTTGTGTGACAAGGTAATCACGGCGATAGAACCGGTCGAGCAAGCGGGCAAGTTTGCCGTTGCCTTTGCGTCGGGCATATTCGGGCAAGTGAAGAGCGCGTATCATGTGCACCCACATTTCGCGCCGGGGATGCATGATGCGGCACATCTCTTCGGCCGGCATCTCCATCGTATTGAGCAGCCACGCCACGATACGCCCCGTCTTGCGCGTGAAATGCAAGCGCAGAGCCTTCTTGCGCTCCGAGACCAGTTTTGCCGATTCGTCAAGAGCAGGACAAAACTGACTCCATGCGTCTTGTGTCTGATTAAGCAATGTCTTGGGACGTATGACTTTGAGCTGGCCGGTGTGCACAAACCATAAATAGCGCAATACATCGCCGGGCGAAGTCACAAGACCGAGCAACAGCTCCGGACGGCCGGACGTGATGCAGAAATGCATCACCGCCACCAGAGTTTCTTTCATCGGGATTTGTACTCCCTGAGGCATATTGTATCTTTGCAGCAAAACCGAAAGCGATTCGAGCTGAGAGACATCGAGCGGAGTCCTCATCTCCAGCAGATTGCGCAGAAGGCTATCCATTGCGGCATCGCCCATTACATCAAGGACTCTGAGCTCGGACGCTCCGCCGTAATTGACTTTGTCGCTCGTCTCAAAAGGCATGCCGCAGAAAGGGCAACCCGTGTAACGCTCAATGTCGAATACGCCGTCGGGTATCACGTGTCCGCATCGCAGACGCGTGCCGGGATAATTGCCGCCTTCGACCCTGTCGGCCACATTATATAAGAATGTATATGCCATATCGAGCCATGTCTGTCCGGTGGGAGTAAGCCAGTCGCGCACAAGCGGCGTCCAGTTCATCTCTGTGGCATAAACGGCGTTGAGCGTCTTTATTATATCGGCTTGCCCGGCAGGCCCGAGAGTGTTGAACGCTCTCAAAGCTCGCTCCGAAAGAGCGATACCGAATTTCCTGAATTCGCCCAAAGCATAAAGCGTGTGTGACTGCAGTGTCGAAAACGGGATATTGTCGACCGATGACCGATGGATGTAAATGGCATTGTGGCGCAACGCCACTTTCTGAAGTGCGGAATCGTATATGCTGTTCATGGCGGTGTGTTTTGACAGTGTTGGAGCAAAAAAGCGGCCTGATGTCGCGAAAAACGGACGTATACAAAAAAAGCAGGCAATCGCAAAACTGAAATAAAACCGAGTAAAAGTTTTGAAGAAGTAAGTTTTGCCGGGCCTGCACCGCAAAGATACAACCAATTATATTAACCACCAAAAAAATTTATAAAAATTTTTCGCACCGTGTCGGGATAATCCGATTTCATTGCTCGTCGGCCGGTGGCTGTGGGGGAGTGGCGCCGGCAGGGGTGTAAATGGTGAAACAGGGGGTGTAGATGGCGCGGTAGCGGCGCAAGGCCGGGAAGTGGTCAGTGGCTTCTATGCCGGAATACCGCCAGTCGAAAGGCCGCGAGGCAATCACCATCACGTTGCCTCCGGTTGCCTCCGGAATCAATTTTGCGGCTTCTGCGAAGTATCCCGGGTTGTCAATGAGGTAGTAATGACGCAGTTTGTCGGGCCGCTTATGTCCGGCTATGAGGTCAACGGCATAGTGGAAGCAGTCGCCCAAAACCACGACTTCCCCACCCTGCTTTTGCCACTCGTCGGTCACTGATTGGAGGTGCTCAATCTCGAAGGCTTTTAGCTTCGTAGTGTAAACACCGCGAAACGGCGATACGGTGACTTGCGTGGCGGTATACCCGTAGCCTTTGTCCTCGAACGTGCGCTCGCGCTGACGCGGAACTTCCACCCGGAGCACAATCACGAACATTGTTGCGGCGGCGAGCATCAGACTGCGGCGGACGCGGTCAGGCGCCTCGGCTATGAGAAGAATTACGGCCTGCACAGTGATTACTTTTTCGAACCCCATGTCGGAGCCGACAGTGGCACAGAAGGCTGTGACAAGCACAACAGCAACAAGTATGTTAGATTGCTTTTTTCCGCTCACAATACAGTAGGCGGAAAAGGCCAAAAGGCAGCCGAGACTAAGGAAATTGGCTACCGTGGCAAGAGGATACGGAGGGAACACAAGCCCTGACAGGAGGACGATACAAGCGATAACGAACGCTCCGAGCGAAGACAATATTCTGAAAAACATGACGATACCCCCTGCAAGCAAAGTGAAGTGCAACGTTGCCGACAGCGTGCGTTGGTATCCCTGCATGATATACGCGAGGTCGTGTCCGCTTATCATATTCTCACTAAGCGAGGTAAAGTAAGCTCCGGGCGTGCCGTATATAGCGCATATACAAAATATTAGGACAATTGCATATGTGCCAATGCAGACTGTCAGCCGCTTGCGTGCATTCCCTGAGACAATAATGGCAGCAAGCGCCGGAAGCATCACCGCCGCATCGGGCAATCGCGAGAGTGTGGCCAGAGCTGCCAAAAATCCGAGTCCACAGGCGCGAATCCACGACGGCCTCCGCATATAAGCCGCTATTGCGACCATGACAGCCGTGACCAGGAGTATAGAAAGGCTGTCCCAGCCGTAGAGGTAGCATTTCGATGGCACCCACGCCAGAGCCAGCGCCCCGGCGCCAAAGGCGGCAAGAGCATAATCGAGCCTGTGCGTGCGCCGGTAGAGCACAGCCGCCGCCAATGCCACCGACAAGAGTGTACAGATTACAGCAAACGACCTGAAAGCAAGCAACGTAAATCCGAACGCTTTGCTCCACAGCCACCCGGCGAGAGCCGACAGCGGAGCAACGGGCGTCTCGGCCCACTCCAGGGCGTTGAGCATCTGATACGGCTCGTCCTGATAGTTGATGCCATGGTGCATGAGCCAAAAAGGCACGACGACGCCGGCTATGGCGAGCAGCGAGGAGAGGATAAGGCGCAGCGCTTTCATTTCATCTTTCCACGTATATATTGCCAGGCGTCGTACTGCACGCGCGAGCCAAGCAAAGCGTTGGCAGCAAGGTAGATACTTCCTCCCGCCACAACCTGCAGTGCAAGGATAAGAGCCGGATGCACGTTCCACATCGTTATTATCCACAGCAACACCGCCACAGCGAGCGACAAGGCTGCGTATGGGGCGAGGTCAAGAACGAACCGACGTGGTGAGGCTCCGGTCTCACGACAGGTCACCATCAGCGTCACCATCCACGAAAGAAAGGCGGCGGCGAGTTGCCCGTAGAGCAGAATCCTCACACCGCAGACGATATCGGTTGTTGTTGACAGGCCAAGGTAGGGAATGGTCACCGCCAGAGCAACTATTGAGAGCACATCGCGTACCATCTCGAGCCTCACAATCTTGCGCGTGCGGCCCAAAGCGAGAAGATAGTTGTTGTAGAGTGCCGAAAGGATAGTGAATATGCCACGTGCGAGCAGCAGGACAAAGAGAGCTATCGAGGTGTCCCATTTCGTACCGAAAAGCAAATGAAAAATCGGCGTTGCCATCACCATGAGACCAATGAGGCACGGCATGGTGACGTAGGCCGCCATACGGTTCATCTTGCTGCACAGGCGCAGAAACCGGGGCCGATCGTCCTGCGCGTCGGACAGAGGCGGTATAAACGATGATGTGAGCGTCTGCTGTATCGACATCACACCCATTTTGCTCCACTTGTCGGCCTGAGTGTAATAGCCCAGAGGCACCATGCCTATGCGGTTGCCGATGATGAATGAGTTGATGTAGGTAAATATCGTGTTGAGCAGCGAGGTGAGCATCATGCCCGACCCCACGGCAAAAAACTTGCGTAGCGATTCGGCAGAAAACTTCAGCAACGGCAACCACCGGCTCGACAGCCACAGCGCCAGCGATTTCAGTCCGGCTACGGCTATGCTCTGCCACACGATGGCCCAGGCGCCGTAACCGGCGACGGCAAGCCAGATGCCGGTGACACCTCCGCCGACAAGAGCTATGACATTGGCCATCGCCAGTGGCCGCACGTTCATCATTTTGGTGAGACGGTTGACCTGCACTATGGCCGAGGCATTGAGGATGAAAGACAGAAACATCACCCTCGATATCGGTATCAACCGCTCGTCGCCGCCGAAGCACAAGGCCACAAGTGGCGCCGAGGCGAAAAGAATCATATATATAATGAGCGCGCAAGCAAGATTGAACCACAGCACAGTGCTGTAGTCGAGCCGCGATGGTCGCTTGCTCTGGAGCAGCGCGTATGAGAATCCGCTGTCAATCAGAAGCGATGCAAATGCCTGAAACACAAGCACAGCTCCGGCCAATCCGAAATCCTCGGGCGAGAGCAGTCGAGCCAGAACGATGCCCGTGACAGCGTAAAGCGCCTGCGAGGCTATGCGGTCGGCGGCATTCCACTTCACAGCCCTGGCGGTGCGCACTTTGAGCGATTCTGACATTTAATGATCGAGGCTAAATGATGATTTCGGAGACCGGACGGCCTTGTGCAGTCGCGGTCAGGGCTTCTTGTCGCTGTCGATGCACACAATCTTTGCACCTATCGAGCGGTTCACCACTTTGACATCCTTGCCTTTATAGTAGACGGTGCCGGAGGTGAGACCCGCCACGCTCAGCTCCTCCGAGGGCGAGCAGTCGATAGATCCGGTGCCGTACATGCGGCAACGCACCACCGAAGCGGCAAGCGCGCCGGCCTCAATCGAGCCTGCGCTCATGAGCTGCAGCGACGCGGTATGTGCCTTCCCGGCGATGTAGACGCGCCCGTTGCCGGCCTGCACCGAAGCGTTGACTTGCGTGGCCTGTATACGGTCTATCACCACCGAGCCGTTGCCTATCACCTTGGCTTTGAACTGCGTGAGAGGCGGCAGGGAGTCGACTGAGAGAACGGCGTTGCCCCAGTTGGTGGCCGATTTCAGTGTGGTGCTGTAGACAGTGATATCGGTGAAAATAGAGTCAGGTTCCAGGCCGTCGTTCTGGATTTTGAGCTTGAGATTCTTATTCTCGAACCAAAGATCGGAAACGTGAGCCGGATTGACCCTGAATGTGACGATACCGGCCGAATCGGGAACACAGCGATAGGTCACGTTGAGGTGGTCAACGACTGTGAGCTCATCGAAATCGCCTACATTGATTCTATAAAATTTATCCTGCGCCACAGCGGCGAGCGCTGCCGCAAAGGCGAACAAAACGGTTATTGCAACTTTTTTTATCATAGACTGTCAGAAACTTATACCAAACCTTACGGTAGCAAGATGGAGCGAGGGAAGAATAACCTTGTCTCTGTTGTCGTCAAAATAGTCACGACGCTCGTAGAACGAATACCCGGCCATAAGGTAAGACCTGAAGGATGCTCCGCGAGCCAGATTTATGCCCACCGAGGCTGAGGCGTAGGCGCCTGTCTGCCGCTTGTCGTTTTCAAGGTAGTTGACCGAAAGACCGCCGCGCACATCCATGAAAATCAACGAGTTGCTCGGGGTGAAATGTGTGCGCAAAATGGCAAACAGAGGTATCGAACGCGCAGAGTTGGACAAGGGCACGTTCACTCCGGCGCCCGCACCGAGGATAGGAAATACCGGTGCGCGGTAGCCGAAATATGCGTCGAACGCCAGCGATGACATATCGTCACATCCCATATCGATATTGCTCGCAAGTTCCACGCCCCATGCAAATCCTCGCGTGGCTACAGTCTTTGCGGCTGGTTGCCCGGCCGGCTCGCTGTCGGTTGAGGCAGGCACCGCCACGAGAGTCGACTCTTCGATTACACGTATGGTCTGATGCTCGGGCTGCAAAGTGTCGGCCGGAGCTGACCGTTGCGTCGTCTGCGCCGAGGCTGCAAGCGACATTATCGCTGATAATATGATGGGCGTATACTTCATAGTGTCTTAATCAGTTGCAGGCATGCCCAGTTGTCGCCTTCGGTGGTGTGTCCGGCTTCCTTAAGCCCGAGGGGGCGGGCCGCTTCTGTTATCACCGGAATATCATGCTCGTAAAAACCGCTCAAAAGCATGATTCCGCCCTCTTTCAGGCATGAGGCATAATGCGGAAGGTCGGCGGTGATGATGTTGCGGTTGATGTTGGCGATAAACACGTCGGCCGGCTCCACGTGTGCGAGCGCGGCGGCGTCGCCGTTGACGAGCACAATCTCCGGATGAGAGTTAAGCGCCACATTCTCAAGTGCGTTGGCATAGGCGAAGGCGTCAATCTCGATACCTGTCACCTTGGATGCACCGCGCATGGCGCTGAGTATTGCAAGTATTCCCGTGCCGGTGCCCATGTCTATCACAGAGCGGCCCGCGAGGTCGAGCTGCAGGAGCTTGCTGATGATCTGCGATGTGGTGGCATGATGACCGGTGCCGAAAGCCATCTTCGGATCAATAACAATGTCATATTCAGCTTCGGGCACATCGGTGTGGAATGTGCTGTGCACCACACACTTGCCGCCTACCACGATGGGTTGGAAATAATGTTTTTCCCACTCGGTGTTCCAGTCCTGTCCGGGCACAAGCTCGGACTTGGCGCTTATACGGCAGTCCATCGGGAAATTATCTGTCACTTCTCTGAGGCTGCCTTCGCTATATCCGTCGACAGGGACATAAGCAGTAAGTCCCTCGGAGTCAGGAACAAAACTCTCATATCCGACGTCGGCCAGCAGAGCTGCGCACAGATCTGTGGCATCCTCGCTGCAAGGGTCGAAGTCGAGACGGATTTTCATGTAATCGTTCATAGTGCTGTCGGTTTATCAGCTAAATTTGTGAGAATGGTAGATATAATGTGCAAAGTTACAAAAAAATGACATATCTCACCGATTTTTCAGATAAATCTGACACAAAATCAGCCAAAGACGCAAAATTTGGAGCATCTGTCCGTGGCCAATACAGTGCCGAGGGTCCGGTAAAAGCACCTCAGTCCCGAACAATCGGCCTGTCACATAACCTTAGCTACGGAAATATAACGCCGCGATATGGTTAAAAATCATTAAATCGCGTGCATATAAAACACTTAATCGTTAACTTCGCAATTATAACGTTACTGTCAGGCATCTCATAGGATGCATCGACAGATTCGTTTAACCTTTTGACCCTGAACGACCATGAATCAGTTTGACGTAACCGTTACCGTAACCTCAATGCCCTACACGGAGCTCAACGACGAAGACCGCCGTCTTGTGGATTTAGCCAAAGACGCCACCTATCGCTCCTACGTGCCTTACAGCAACTTTCACGTTGGAGCCGCGATTGCTCTTGACAATGGAGAGACCGTCGTAGGCTCAAATCAGGAAAACGCCGCGTTTTCAGGCACTTGCGGCGAGCGCTCGGCCTGCTTTTATGCACATGCGCGCTATCCCGAAGCGAAATTCCGCGCCATAGCCATCGCCGCCCGCGACACTTCCGGGCAATTCACCTCACTACCCACATCGCCATGCGGCTCATGCCGTCAGGCACTGCTCGAATACGAGACATTGGCCGGTGCGCCGGTACGCGTGGTGCTCTACGGCGCCGAGACCTGCTACATCCTCCCCTCCGTGGCATCGCTGCTGCCTCTGTGCTTTGCCGAATTTAAATAATCCGGGGCTGACAAACCGGACTCGGGGGTTATATGTTTATAGGTTTAAAGAGTTTATCGGTTAAAAGCCCTGTAATTTGACGCAAAGTAAAACATCTTCACCCATAAACTAATTTACTCATTAACTCCTAAACTCACAATCTCATGCGACTCGACGGACGACGCAACAGTTCTAATGTAGAAGACCGCCGCGGCCTTTCAGGACGCACAATAGGCATTGGCGGCGGCATAATCGGTGTTATCGCCGTAGCAGTAATCACCTTATTGTCAGGCGGCAATATCGGCGACATAGTCTCCAACGTCGTGAGCGGTGGCGGCCTCGGCTCCGAGCAGTCGGAATATGTGGAAACGCCCGAGGACGCACGGCTGGCCGACCTGGCATCAAAAGTGCTCGCAGGCACCGAAGACGTTTGGACTGCCGAATTCGAGCGTCAGGGCTGGGGCACGTACAATCCGCCCAAAATGGTGCTCTTCCACGGCTCGGTGCAGAGCGGATGCGGACACGCCACATCACAGACCGGACCGTTCTACTGTTCGGCCGACGAGACAGTGTACATCGACCTTGACTTTTTCAAGGATATGGAGCAAAACATCGGCGGTGGCGGCGATTTCGCCTACGCTTACGTGATTGCCCACGAGGTCGGCCACCATGTGCAGAACGAGCTTGGAACACTCGGAGCCGCTCACGAGAAGATGAACAGCCTGTCGGAAACCGAAGCCAACAAAATAAGCGTGCGTCTGGAGCTGCAGGCCGATTTTTATGCCGGCGTGTGGGCTTACAAAGACAACGAAATGTTCGGCTCAATCGAGGACGGCGACATTGAGAACGCCATAAACGTGGCCTCCAAAATCGGCGACGACTATCTGCAGCGCAAGGCATACGGACGCGAGATGCCGGACAGCTTCAACCACGGACGGTCCGACCAGCGTGTGCGCTGGCTCAAAAAAGGCATCTACACAGGCAATCCCGATTTAGGCGACACATTCTCACCGGCCTATTCATCGCTCTGAGCCGTATAAGACACTTCCCGACAAAAAGTATCCGTGGCGCAACGATATTTATCTTTCGTTGCGCCACGGTTTTTGCAGGTAATGATAATTGCGGATTATTCTCCGCCTCGTTTCTTGGCTTTGTCTTTGGTTTTCTCGGTCGATGAGGAGTTCATGTCCTTCTCCTCTTTGAGGTCAATTTCGTTGCCGGCACTGTCGATTACACGATACTGCAGCATGGTCAGACTCTGATCGGGAATGATGCGGAACGAGCCGCCGAGGCTGCGCCGCCATTTGTCGCACATACGGAACAAGGGGAAACCTTTCTTGATATAGGCGTCGACGTAAGGATGCACGTACAGGATAAAATCTTTGAGTCTTAGAGTGTTGACCACATAGTCGAGCTTCTCGTAGAGGGTGTCGGTGAAGAGTATCGAGGGCTGCACGGTGCCGCGTCCGAAGCACGAGGGGCACGTCTCGGCAGTGGTGATGTCCATGGCGGGTCGCACGCGCTGACGGGTAATCTGCATCAGGCCGAACTTGCTCAGAGGCAGAATGTTGTGACGGGCACGGTCGTTGGCCATCAGTTCGCGCATATGGTCGTAGAGAGCCTGACGGTGCTCAGCCTTGTTCATGTCGATAAAGTCTACGACAATGATGCCTCCCATGTCGCGCAGGCGCAATTGCCGGGCTATCTCGTCGGCAGCGCGAAGGTTCACTTCAAGAGCGTTGCTCTCCTGGTCGGGAGCGCTTTTCGAGCGGTTGCCGGAGTTGACGTCGATTACGTGCAGAGCCTCTGTGGTTTCGATGATAAGGTAAGCGCCCGACTTGAATGAAACGGTTTTGCCGAACGACGATTTAATCTGCCTGGTGACGTTGAAATTGTCGAATATGGGAGTGTCTTTGGTGTACAGCTTTACTATATCCTTGCGGTCGGGGGCTATGAGGCTCACGTATTTGAGTATCTGCTCATAGACAAGCGCATCGTTGACGTGTATGGCCTCGAACGATGGCGAGAATACGTCGCGGAGCATGCCCACGATGCGGCTTTCCTCTTCAAAGACAAGCGCGGGGGCAGTAGCGGTACGCGATTTCTCTACGGCGTCGTGCCAGCATTGCACAAGGGTGCGAAGCTCGTTGACGAGTTCGGCGGCGCCTTTACCTTCGGCCGAAGTGCGCACTATCACGCCGAAGTTTTTAGGTTTGATGGATGCGATGAGCTGACGCAGACGCAGTTTCTCTTCGGTGCTTGAGATTTTCTGAGAGATGAAAATTTTATCGCTGAAAGGGATAAGCACCATGTAGCGTCCAGTGAACGAGATTTCGGTGGTGAGTCGCGGACCTTTAGACGAGATGGGCTCCTTGACTATCTGCACGAGCAATTGCTGTCCGGCTATTAGCTCGGAGGTGATGGTGCCGTGCTTGTCGATGTCGGGCAGGAGTCTCATTTTCGACACCGAGGGGATGTCGGAGGTGCGTGAGGCAGGATTGTCCGGAGTGCCCAACAGCGACGTTATGTACTGCTTGTATGAGGCAAACCTGGGGCCAAGGTCGAGGTAGTGGAGAAAAGCGTCTTTATCGTAACCCACATTGACGAAGGCGGCATTCAGACCCGGCATCAGCTTTTTCACCTTGGCCAGGTAGATGTCGCCGACGGCGTAGGCTATGTTGCGCGCTTCTTTCTGAAGCGACACGAGCCTTGAGTCCTCAAGCAGTGCGATTGACACTTCCGAGGGCCGGACGTCGACAATGAGTTCGCTTTTCATTCTTTAAACTGATAGTGAGATTGTAAATTAAAAAGAGCATACACTCCGGAGCGAATAGTTGTAAATATTATCCCCGGAATGTATGTTCTTATTTTGTGGCTGGTCAATAAGAGTTATTTCTTCTTATGACGATTTTTTTTCAGGCGTTTTTTACGCTTGTGGGTGGCCATTTTATGGCCTTTTCTTTTCTTTCCGCTGGGCATATTACGCGATATTAAAGATTAATGTATATTGATTGTGAGCGAGTGAGGGGCGGGAGTGAATTATTTTACTTCCTGCATGAACACCTTAGAGGGCTTGAATGCGGGAATTTTGTGCTCGGGGATGATGATAGTGGTGTTTTTTGATATGTTGCGAGCTGTTTTCTCGTTACGTACCTTAACGATGAAGCTGCCAAAACCACGGAGGTAAACGTTTTCGCCATGAGCGAGTGAGTCTTTCACGACTTCCATGAATTTTTCTACGGTCGCGAGCACATTTGCGCGGTCGATTCCGGTTGCGCCTGCGATTTCTGATACGATTTCAGCTTTTGTCATATTGATTTTATAATGAGGTTAACATTAATTTTTCGGCATAAAAAAGCAGCTTTGTGCAGGCTGCTTTAGTTTTGCGAGTGCAAATATCGCAATAATTTTTCAATTTTGCGAAAAAAAACCTCTATTTTATTGATTTTTTTTCATTTAGGCCACAGGTTCTGAATCAATCGACCGTAAATGCAGACAAAGCAGGGCGGCTGCGGAACTCCGGGTCGCACAGTTTTGCGAAGGCGCGGAGATATTTGCGTATCGACGACACCATCTCCTGCGTTTCCTGAAGCATATTGACATAGACGTATATGACAGACATCGCCGAGGTATCACCGTCGCGCAGTTGATCGTGTGCACGATGGTAGGTGTCGGATACAATATCCTTTATCTCGTCGCAGCGGCGGCGAAGCTCTCCGATGGGCTCAAGATTGCCTGTTTTCATCAACGCCAATGTGTCATCCATCAGTCCGGTGATGCTGTTGCGCAGCTCCTCGCACTCGGAGGCATAGTAAGGCGGCAGGGGCATGAAATTGTTTTCCACGTGCTCCTTGCACACCTCGTTGATGCGCCGCAGATTGTAGAGAATATTCATGCAGAGGTTATTGCTGAGGTAGAACCATGTGCTTTTCTCTATAGCCATCTCGCGTGTCAGATACCGCAGGCAAAGTGTTTCCTTACGCCGGGCGTTTTTCAGCACGGTTTTCTGTTTGGAAAGACTTGACTCCGCCTTGATGAGCGCTCCGGCATTGTCACCGATGAAGGCTGCTGTAATGTCGCGGTATTTTTCCTCCGCGTATGCTAAGAATCCCTGTTGTTGCTCAGTGATATACATAAGCAGCATCGGCCAGATCTGCTTTTTGTCCTGAGTGGATATGATTGCTTGAAAAAGGACATCACCTCCGTTTTCGGAATCGCTTTTCTTGCCGAACCGCCGGTTGCTCCTGATGATAATAAATATGGTAAGAGCTGCGAGCAGAATCATTGTCCAATGACCTCCGTAGTACATGGCTGCGACCAATATTCCTGCTCCGATGAAGGCTGCGCCGGCCGTTAAGAACCAACCGCCGATAACGGAAATTACTCCGGTGATGCGGAACACCGCGCTCTCGCGCCCCCATGCTCGGTCGGCAAGCGAGGTGCCCATCGCCACCATGAAGGTGACAAATGTGGTCGAAAGCGGCAGTTTGAGCGATGTACCCAACGCAATCAATGCGCCTGCGAGCACAAGATTCACCGAACCTCGGACCAGGTCGAACGACGCACCCTGGGCCAATATTGTCTCATCCACATTGAATCTGCGGCCGAGCCACCGGCGCACCCGTGGCGGAGTCACACTTCTCACCCAATTCAAAAACGAAAGCGCCCAACGCACCAGGCGTCGGCTTATTCTTGAAGAACCGAACATCTCATCGCCTGTCTGCTGACTGCCGAGGCCGATTTCTGTCTTGGTGACATTCTTCGCCTTCTTCGATGTGGCGAGGGATACGACCATTATCACGCCCGCGCCAATGAGAAAATAAATTGGAGTATTTGCCGGACCGTTGAGCGAATCCATCAGGAATCCGTGAGCGTCGCCTCCGCCGTTGGCGATATAGTCCTGATATGAAGCCAGACCGCTCAAGGGAACACCGATGAAGTTCACAAGGTCATTTCCGGCGAATGCCATTGCCAGAGAGAAAGTACCCATAAGCACGATTATCTTCAGGACATTCACCTTGCATATATGCAGCAGTTGCATCAATATCGTGAAGAATCCGAAACAGCAGAGAATGATCAGTCCGGTATGGGCCTTAATCCATCCTTTGACTTCCGGGGTCATGAATGTAAGGTCTTTAGCGCCTTTGATAAGAAGAAAATAAACAATCGCTGTGGCGCAGATGCCTCCAAAAATCCCGATTTTCCATTTGAGATTGCTCCGGTAATTGAAGGAGAATATCATTCGGGAGAGAAATTGCACCACAGTTCCGAAGAAAAACGCTATCGCTACCGAAAGGAATATTCCGAGTATTACCGACAGGGCTTTTTCGGTGTTCAGCAGGTCGTTGAAACCGAGGTCGATACCACCGGCCATTTTTATCAAAGCCACTACAAATGTAGCTCCGAGAAGCTCGAACACCATTGAAACGGTGGTGGAGGTCGGCATACCCAGCGAATTGAAAATATCGAGCAGTATGATGTCGGTCACCATCACCGCCATGAAGATGCAGATGAGGTCATAGAACGAGAAATGCTCAGGTCGGAATATACCATGCCGGGCAATATCCATCATCCCGTTGCTCATCGCCGCCCCGATAAATACTCCGATAGAGGCGACTATCAACACTCTCTTGAACGATGCCGCCCGCGAACCTATCGCGGAGTTCAAGAAATTGACAGCATCGTTGCTTACCCCCACCGACAGGTCGAACACCGCCAGCAGGAACAGAAAAATCACTACACAGAGGAACAGTATTTCCATTGTTTTCTCAAATTACTTTTTTCAGTGCAAAGTAACCGGGAAAACATTTCATGAATATTTCAAAATCTTTAAGCTATTGTGAAACAATTGAAGCTGCATCAACGTGATACAGCCTCAGAAAATTGATAATTAGAAGATTTATTTGTCTCGTTTCACTGTATATAGGATATTGCCCTCCTTGTCAAGCATATTCAATCGGAGAGATTCTCGGTCGGCGTTAAGCACCGAAAAGCCGGGTGCGTCGCTTTTGAAAACAGTCCCTTCGATATCTCCGGGGACTCTTGTCTTTGAGCCGGAAGTGTTTACAACATAATCAATTTTTGAGCCGGGTTTCTTTATATACTGATAATTATGTATGTGTCCGCAGATATACATATCCACGTTATGACGGCGCAATATGGTGTCAACTCGTTTCTGCATATCGGTTCTTTCTGACTCAGATTTGTCGGTAGAAGCAAATATAGGGTGATGACCCACTACTACAATCCAGTCTTCAGAGGCATCAGACAAAACTGAATCCAGCCATTTGAGCTGAGCATCAGCATCCTGCTTTGTTGCATCAGGATAAGTGTCGGATTTCTTGCGATACTTGTCAATCAGCGGAGGAGTGTCAAGAAATACCACCAGCAACGATGTATCACCGTCCTTGAAGGCCTTGGTGTAATACTTCGCAGGCATATCCCAGCGACGCGACACTTTGGAATAGTCAATTACAGCCTGTGTGTTGCCGCGATACTCATGGTTGCCGCATATTGGATACCAATGCACCATCAGTTCAGGATGAGAATAGATAAGTTCGTAGTTGGTCATCCACAATGGGTCGGACACGCTTTCCACACCCTCATAGTGATGTGTGTCGCCGAGGGCAAGCACCGCATCAGGGCCTATCTGTTCAGCAACATCTCCCATTGTGGCCGCTACCTTCTTTTGGTCATAATACCCGTTGCGTCCAAGATCGGATGCCACGATGAGGTTTATATCCCCTTTGGGAATTTCGTTTTGTGCCCATGCGGTCAGGGATGAAAACATGACCGAGGCAACGGCTACTGCCGTGATGAATAATTTTCGTATCATATTGTCATTATTTGTTTTGTGATTGTCAGAATGAAACTTTTATGCCGCCGTTGATCTTCACTCCATAATACTCCTGCTGCATGGTGAGGTCTTTGCTACCTTGATAGTAGCGTAGCGGCTGATTCAGTAGATTTGTGCAGTCGGCATAGATTGTGAATTTTGTCTTCTTTCCGAATGTATAACTTATGTTGAAATCCATGTATTTCACGCTATCATAGTAGCGGTCATAAAACTTGCTAGCACCCATCTCATCAATAAAGTCCGAAGCATAATTGAACGATAGTCTGGCGGAAAGTCCGAATTTCTCAAAGTAGAGCGACACGTTGGCTGTATGCTCCGGAGAACCGGGAAGGCTCAATCCTTTCTCATTCTCGCGGCCCTCAAAATTGAAATCCGTGACTCTGGAATGGGTATAGGTATATGTTCCGTAGAGTCCGACACATCTTAGAGCCGGAGCAATAAAGCTGAAGTCGCGCTGGTAAGAGAACTCCGCGCCGAAGATATTGGCGTTACCGCCGTTCTTAGGCTGCGTGAACTTGGTCCACACGTGCCCTTCATATTCATGATTGAATGAAACTTCATCGACTATAAAGCCTTCAATCCGTTTATAGAAGAGGCCGGCTGATACAAGTCCGATGGATTTCCAATAATATTCCGCGTTGAGGTCTATATTGTGCGAGGTCGTGGCTTTAAGTCCCGGATTGCCGATTACGATTTCGTTGTCGCCACGCTTGATGTTCATGCCTGGCACCAATGCCGAATACTTAGGACGGGAAATCGACTGATTATATCCCGCACGTATCATGAAGTCCTTATTGACATCCCATTTGAATATCATGGAGGGGAGGAAGTTTATGTAGCTTGACGATTCAGTGTCGGTCTTTGATACTGTACCCGATTCGTCATCATAAATTCTGCCGGTATAACGCAATGCTGTGTTTTCGACCCTTAATCCACCGGTGAAGTTCAGATTATCTGTGATTCTGGAATCAAGTCGGATATAACCTGCTGTCACGTTCTCTCTGGCATTGTAGTTTCCAGCAAGTTCTTCGGCAACCTGCGCCTTTTCAAACAAGGAGGCATCATCAAGGTTGAGGCTCCCCAGAAACTGTTTGCTTATAAATGAACCTGTCTGATAGCGGGATGACGGCATGAAACGGTCGGTGGATTCATTAACCGAATGTGCCAAAGCGTCTTTATTGAACCCCTTTTTATCAACAGGGGTATATTCATAGTAATCGATCTCCTTATCTTTTGTCTTGTTTACAAACTTGAAACCGAATTTCAATTTTGAACGGTCGCTGAGGCGAGTCTTGAAATCAAGCGACGCTTTCAAGTCCTGTTCCGTTATGTCTTCCTGTTGCTGAGTGAGGTCTTTAAGAGAGAATTTGTCGTCAAGGAGCATTGTCGAACCCTCGTCGGGTGTTGCGAAAGGTGTTCGCGGATTCGACAGATCAAATGAAAAATGCTGCTTCTTCAACCGGAAGTCTATGTATCGCTCATTGGGCCTTTCTTCGGAGGCACGTGCATATCCGATTCTCCAGTCAAGGCTCAGGAAACCGAGCCGGTTTTCACCACCGAGGGTAAAATCCATAGTACGCTGACGTTCGAGACGCGCATTGCGATTATCGTGCGATCCACCCTTTGTCTGGACACGTACATCCGCGACTCCGTCAGGTGTGATGTCTTTCAAAGTCGTGCGATAACGGTTTTCCCAGTCGTTGCGGTTGTTGAAAATTCCCTTGAAGCATATTTTATTGAAATCATTGAATTTCCAATCCGCTGACAACGAATAGCTTTGCCGCTCACGTGTGACGTAATACTGGCGTATCTGGTAATCAGATAGATAGAGTTTTCCGGCATCATCCTTTCCCCAGATAAATTCAGTATTGTAAGAACCGGACGGGGCGTTATTATAGGAAGCCGAAACCATAATGCCAAGACGGTCATTGAAGAACCGGTTGCCTATGGTGAGACCGAAATTCATCTGCGCTTTCCGGCTTATCCAGTTGTAACCGGTCCCCGCTACGGCGTTAAGTGTAAGTCGGCGGGGAGAGTTCTTGGTGACAAGATTTATCGAACCGCCTATCGCATCCCCGTCCTGATCAGGCATCAGAGTCTTGTTGACTTCGATAGTCTGAATCATGTCGGACGGAATAAGGTCAAGTTGCACATTGCGAATGTCACCTTCTGCCGAGGGGATTCTTGAACCATTGATGGTCACGGAGCTGAAATCAGCGGGTGTGCCGCGAACTTGTCCGAAACGGGCTTCTCCCTGATCATATTGCACGTTGATACCGCTTATACGCTTCAGGGCATCCCCTATGTTTGAATCGGGGAACTTGCCAATCTGATCAGCCGAAACGATGTTTGTGACATTTATGTTGCTCTTCTGCGCGTTTATGGCACGTTGCTGACCCGAAAATACACCTGTCACCACAACTTCGTTGAGCTCTTTGGAGGAGTCTGACATTATAATATCCTGCGTTACATCCGTGTCTGCCAGAACGATGGCTTGGGATACCGGGACAAAACCCAGATATGAGATATTCAGTCTATGAGTTCCTGACTCAAGGTTGGAAAAGGAATAGAACCCATCGGCATCAGCCACTGCTGAATGGGCTTTGCCATCAAGAATGACAACAGCGCCAGGGAGAGGATTGTGTTCATTGTCCAAAATACGTCCCTTGAGCAGGCGGGAGCCGCCGGAGTCCGCTCCCTGTATGGTTAAGCTTATGGCAAGCATACCCACGATTAACGAAATTACTTTTTTCACTGTTACTGTTATTATTGGTTTTCAGTGCAAAGGTACTTTCGTATGATTTCATGGATTTTTCATAAATATTAAAGTATCGTTAATTGCGATAATGCCGACTATCTACTGAGCGTTATCTTGAAAGACAGGCCGCCGGTTCTGACATTCTCCGCTGTTATTGTACCTCCGTGAAGCATGACGGCATTTTTGACTATTGACAAGCCGAGGCCAGTGCCACCGGCGGCGCGGCTCCGCCCTTTGTCTATACGGTAGAATCGCTCGAAGAGTCTTGGCAAATGCTCTTCGGCGACCCCGACACCGTTGTCCGACACCGTGAGGATAATCTCCTTGTCGTCTTCGTAAAGCAATCTGATGCTGATGGTATCGCCCCCGCTATAAGCGATGGCATTGTCAATAAGATTATTGAATACTGCTTCCAAGAGCGACGGATTGCCCGGCATTTCAAGAGCCGTGTCGACATCATTCTCGATTACAATCCCTTTTGATTGCGCGATGATGTCGCGGTCGCTGACTACATCGCGGATAATCTGCGAAAGATCAACTTTCTCCTTCGAGATTGAAGCGCGGCCATCGTCCATGCGTGTTATAAGGGCTACATCGGTGATGAGATGTTGCAACCGCTCGACGTTGATCAGACACCGCTGCAGAAACCGGTCGTGCTGCTCGCTGCTGATGTCCTTATGCTCCAACAGCGTTTCCAGACACACCTTAATCGACGCTACCGGGGTTTTCAGCTCATGGTTTATGTTATTGGTAAGCTGTTTCTTTATCCGTTCTTTTTCAAGCTGCTCGCGCAAGGCGGCGCGGTGTTCGCTGTCTCTGTCGGAAAGAGCCTGCCGGAGTTTGGCATACAGACTCACCAGATGATTGGAAATCGCGCCCAGTTCGTCGTTTGGAAACGGCGCCTCGTCGGAAATGCGGGCCCCCTTCTCCATATCATCGGCAAATCGGTTCAAACGTGTAATATTCTGCCCCAGGCGTCGTGTGGCTAAATATCCGAGCACACACATGACCAGAGCGACGGCACCCATGATCCACAAAAAGTTGAAATCCGGATTCAGCAACGTGCTCAATGACATGGAATAAGGCACGGCAGTGCGGACTATGTATCCGTTGTCGCCCTTAGTAGCCGAATAAAAATAGGTATCGCCTGTGCTTTGGCTGTGCCGGCGCACAGTGTAGCCCGTACGATGTGCCATTGCCTGTCTTATTTCCTCGCGGTCAAGGTGATTCTTGCCCGGGAGCGTGTCGATTGTGTTGTCATAGGCTACTGTCCCGTCGGCCTTTATCACGCTTACCCTCAGATCATCGAAAGGATGAAAATCGCGAAGACTTATATCCGAAATGCTCTCGCCCTGCGACAGTTCAGTAAGGATATACGTGTTTATCATCTGAAGACGGGCGTTCATCTCGTCGGCCTTGAACTCTCTTTCCCTATAATACTGAAAGGAGATGAAACACCCTACAAGAAGAGCAGAATAGCCGAGCAGCCAGAGAAACAGACGCCGCGGATATGTAAGCTTATTCGATAAACCCATAACCGTAACCCGAACGCGTGACTATATTCTTGCCGTACCGACCGATTTTCTGTCGGATGCGGGTGATGTTGACATCGACAACACGGTCGAGCACAACCACCTCATTTGTCCATATCTCCTTCAGCAGTTCTTCACGTGAGAAAACCTGTCCGACATTCGACAACAGTTTCAGCAAAATCTCGAATTCTTTTTTTGGCATCTTCACCTCAGTCCCGTCGACACGACAGGTGCGGTTGCGCCTTGACAGGACCAGACCTCTGTATGTCACCTCATCGCTTGCCTCCTGTCCTGAGGGCGTGCGCGATGCAGTGCGTCGGAGCACGGTGCGGATACGTGCAAGCACAGCTTTGAGCGAATAAGGCTTCATTATGTAGTCGTCTGCGCCGAGATCGAGACCTTTAATCATGTCTTCTTCGGTGTCTTTGGCTGTACAGAATATAATCGGAACCGAAGCCGTGGCCGGATTGCCTTTGATTATGCGGGCAAGCTGTATTCCGGAAATTTCGCCCATCATTATGTCAAGGAGCACAAGGTCGTAATCCGAAAGATTATGTGTCAGAGCCTCCTCGGCGCTGTAAACGGCCGACACTTCATATCCTTCGGTCTCAAGATTGAATGAGAGGACATCGCAAAGCGTCTCCTCGTCATCGACCACAAGTATTTTTTTAGCCCTTTCCATTTTTTTGCAAAATTAACGAGAACTTTTTAATTGCGGGCCGACAGGCCGAAAGTTTAATAAAAATTTAATAAGGCGATGCCGCCGAAGACAAGCTCGACCTCCCATCCGGCGCCATCAGTGGCTGTTTACACCGCTATATCGCATCCTTTCTCACATACATTATTCTTGGAATGATGTATGAGCAGCGCATTGCCGAATGTAATGACTCCCACTCGGCCGATAAGCATCATGATGATGATTACAATCTTTCCACCTGCCGTCATATCGATCAATATGCCCGATGACAGTCCGGCCGTCGCCAATGCCGAGGCCGCCTCAAACGCGATATCGAGAAAACTTACACTGTCGGGCTCGAACATACCGATAAGATATATCCCGAATATAAGAATAAACGTATAGAACAATACTGTCGTAAGCGCTATCTCAACCCTGTAATGAGGGATGATATTCCCTTTTAGCGAGACATCTTTACGTATCTGCAGCTTGCACTTGGTATAGGCATAGACTGCCGACAGTGTGGTGGACTTCAGACCGCCTCCGGTGCCCGAGGGCGACGCTCCGATATACATGGCTATGAGCAGGATGAACATCGAGATAGGCGCCAGCAGGCTGATGTCGACCGTATTATATCCGACAGTTGTCATGGCCGACACCGACTGAAACAGCGAAACCAGAAGTCTCTCTCCCACGGGCATCGTGCGAAATGAATCCTCAAAAAAGAACAGATGCAACATTCCCCACACCACCAGTCCGCCGGTAATGGCAAGAATCACTCTCGAGGTAAACGTGATTTTATAATGTTTACGCGTAAAGACATTCCTGATATCTGTCATCATTATGAAGCCCATCGCACCCATAAGGCTCAGAAACATAATTACGACATTCACATACACGTCGTCATGAAATTGCATCAGATTGTCGCTGTAAATGCTGAATCCGGCCGTACAGAACGCCGACACCGAATGAAATACCGCCGACCACACCGGCTGTGAGATATCGTTAAAGATAAAATACGGACAGAGAAAAAGGAAACCGAGAAATTCAAAAAGGAAGGTATAATTGACCATGCCTCTGAGCAGAATCTGAAGATCCATGCCCTCTGGATAGGCAAACTGCGCATTAAACAACTTCATATTACCCTTGGCGCAATGCCCGGTCATTTTCAGCATAATAAACGCGGAGAGCGTCATATAGCCCAATCCGCCCATCTGTATGAGCATGAGTATGACCAATTGCCCGAAAAACGTATATTGAGTCGCCACATCCACCGTAGAGAGCCCCGTGGTTGATACTGCGCTCACCGCAGTAAACAGATTGTCGATAATGCCGATTTCACCCTTATGCGCAAACGGCAGACAAAGCAAAATAAAACCGACCACGGCATAACCGACGTAAGCCGCTATGAGTTGTCGCTGCGGCATATCGGTTTTAATGCCAAAAGTAAACAGTTTCTCTAACGAAAAATTGAGTACGGCCTCTTTTAAGCCACGTTTCAATCGCAGAAAAAGCGAAGCGAAATTTATCTTTTTCATTACTAAAAAACTTTCAGTAAAAGATAAAAAAATTAGATAACATCGATTAACCTATTGGTTGTCAATCGCCTGTGCGCCATACAGAGCCCCGTCGAACTGCATCAGTGAAGGGGGATCAAGACCGTTCGTGCCCACGCAGACACAACCGCGACCGTAGACGGCCACAAAGTTAAACAAATCGTTCAGAATATGCAATACCTTGTTGCTCCCTCGCTCCACGAAAGTAAACTTCGGCCTCATCCCTGAGTAAGATTTACGGGTTGGCACTGAGTTGGCTTAAAAAAGCGCAGCCGCTGCGGAGGGGCAGCGGCTGTGCGTGTATGGGGCGGTCGAGGGCTCAGAATGTGAAGTTCAGACCGGTGCTGACGTTGATGTTGGAGTTGAGGGGCACGCCTTGCTTGGCGAGTTTGCCGGGAGTGCGGTCGGATGCGAGGAAAAAGTTGAAGCCGCGTGTCTTGAAGTTGATGAGCCATCCGAACGATGCGCCGAAAGTGCCTACGCCGAGGTTGATGCCGCCGGAGAGCCATTTGAGGGGCTGAACGTTGGCAGAGAGGCGGAAGTCGGTCCATGTGTATTCGCCCTGAAACCGGGAAGTGTTGAGCAGCCCGAAGGTGAGGTCGCGGTAAAGGGGGAAGGTGTATTGAGCGGCGAGGTTCATGGTCACGCCCACGCCAGTGGTGCGTCCTCCCTGATCACCGGCGTCGTCGAGTTCGTAGAGCATCGAGAGGTCGTCGCGGAAACGGTCCCAGTCATCGTTTTTGTTTTTACCGATACCGAAGGTGTATTTGTCGGTCACGACTGTCTGTGGGCCGTGAGTGGTCGCGAGCATATTGTTGCTCCACCGGATGAATCCGAGATCGAGCAGCGAAGCAGAGAACTCCCAGTCTTTGTTGAGGGTGAATACGGCGCCGAGATCGAGACCCATGCCGAAGCCGTTGAGTCCGGTGTTGTCGACGTCGATGCCGCTGACGTAGTGGCGTTGCGTGCGGTCGTTGTAGTCGTGCTTGTAGGTGAGGCCTTTGACGCTGCTGTACAGGTCTGCGTTGACTTCGCCTACCCAGTTGTCCTGACCCAGTACGATGTTGGCGCTGTGGAATTTTGCTTCCATATTGGCGCCGCCGAGGAGAAACTTGAGTGTTCCGCCCACGCGCCATTGTTTGTTGATGTTGCGTGAGTGCCCGAATGCGAGTTCGGCCCATGCCTGAGCGCGTGCGCCGGTATTGGTGATATTGTAGGCTCCGTTGGAGATACCTTCTTTGGCGAGAGAGAGCAGTGCTTTGGGGATATAGACGCCGACATCGGCGCGTGCGCTCAATGTCACGGTGTTGTATCCGCCGAAGGCCTTGAATCCACCTGCGAGGATGGTTGCGTCGATGTTGGCGCCCACGCGGTTTTTGTCCTTGATTGAGCTCATAAACTCGGACGCGCTCACTTCGGGGTTGAGGAAGGTAGTGGTTTTGCCGTTCACATTATAGATGAAAGCGTCGAGGCCGACGTTGCCCTGCGTGGTTGCGTTGAGGTTGCCGAGTGCGGGCATTGCGATGAAAAATTTTCCGTCGTTGCCGTAGGCGGGATTCATGCGGTAGCGGTACATGAAGTTGCTGTCGAAATATCCCGACTGCAGGTGTTGAGCACCGGCGGTGAGTGATGTGAGGCAAGCGGCGCATCCCGCCACAAGAATGGCGCGGCGCAGTATGTTGTGTATTGTTTTCATTTCCAAGCGTTTTTTCTGATTAGAGTTCATCGAGATAGTAGCCGCTCACGGTGGCGCGGATGTCGGTGAGTTTGAGTGTGCCTGAGGGCTTGAGGTTCTCTGATTTGTCGGAGATGACGGTGGCTTTGTATACGATGCCGTCGAGATCGGTGATGTTGCCTTCGGTTGAGAGAGTTATATCTGCGGAGGTGTTGCCTTTGACTGATACCGGCGTGATTGTTACGGGTTTGCCGGTGGCTGCGTCGCGGCACTGCTCGCCTTTGGTGTTGATGGGGTAGCCTGAAATCTCAACGTCGAGGGGCAGGGCGTTTTGGACGGTAGTGTTGACTTTGAGGGAGGTTACGGTGAGTTTTTCTACGGTGTCGTCGCTCCAGCCGTCTTCGGTGTCGGAATATACGATTTTTGAGCCTGGTTTGAGGTTGAGAGGCGAATAAAATGTGTATTTGCCTTCTACGCGGTCGAGCTGACGGCCGACGGCAAATTTGGTTACATGTCCCTGTACGGCCGGATCGATAAAGTTTACGTCAAGCGATGTGGGCATACCGTCGCCGCTGAGCACGTAGCTCAGAGATGCGTATCCCACGTGAGCGGCTCCGGCAAAGGGTGCGTACATTTCGTCGGGCGTTTCGGGCGAGAGGCAGAAAGTGTATGGGCCGGTCACGCCTTTGTCGCTGCCGATGCTTACTAATTCACCGGCGTCGAGCGAGGCGGGAGTGCCGGGGGTGTTGCCTCTGTAAGGGGTTATGCTCAACCCGCTTGCGGGATGCAGCGAGTAGGATGCCAGAGGATTGTTGATCGACAGGTAGATCTGCGGATTGGTGAGCACGATGTCGGTGCCGCTCTGATTGAGGAAGTCGGGCAGATTTGAAATGTCGATTTTTGACACGTTGAAGTTGTCGATTGAGTAGTAGAACATACCGGTGAAGGTGTTCACTCTAATCGGAGAGAATGACGGTGCGGTAATCATGGTCACGCTTCCGGGCGCGGAAGCCGATGCCGAAGCGGTTTCAACTATGATTTCACCGGATTTGAGTCCGATTTTGCCTTCCATAGTCAGCGAGCCTTTCGAGCCTAAGGGACCGGGGGTGAAAGTGTAGCTGTTGTCGGGGTCGGCCTTGAAAGCGGCGATGTCGACATTGGTAATCTCTACGTCGAAGCGGTGGGAGAGATGACTGCCGTTGAGAATGAAATCGGGGATTTTGACCGAACCGTCTGCTGCAATTTCAGGACCTTGCAGGCCTTCGGGCAGAGTGAAGACGATGTTGTGGAATGCCATCTTTGAGAATATGTTAAGCGCTGCGCTGAGAGATATGTCTACGCTCAAGGTCCATGATGTCTCCACGCTTTCGATATCTCGGATGTTGGTCGGGATATTGTTGGTCGAGCTGCGGAATGTAGTAAAGGCGTCGGTTACCTCATAGCGGTAGATTTGCTCGGGGTTAGTGAATTCCGGAGGAAGATATCCCGAACCGTTGTATTTGTAAACGGTGGTTACAATCGGTCTGGTGGCGTCGGAATTGACCACAGTTTCCTCGACTTTGATGTCGTCGGAGTTAAAATCGCCGTTTTTGAGGATGACATATTCGCCGTCGATTTCGCGTATTATATCACCTTCGTTGTTGTCGATTTTTATGACATCGGAAAGTACAATTTCGCTGAGATTTACCGGTACGACAAGGTCGTTGACCTGCACCTTTACCGTGGTGTCGATATCCGACAGGTCGTAATCGCTGTCGGTGCACCCTGACAGAGCCATTCCTGCCGCCAAGGCAGCAATGGCAGTGAGGCTTTGATTAAAATTCATGTGTTTATTTCTTATAGATTATAAATTAAAAACGCAAAGGTAATAAAATTCTATAAAATCACAAAAAATTACAAAATTTTTGTAATTGCAAATTTTGCGACAAATTTGCAGTGAAAGCACTTCGAGTGAGATACAGCAAAAGCATAACAGTCCGTGCCGGGGCCGGTTGCCAGCGTTTCCGGACTGTTATGCTTTTGCCGCTTACCTTTCCCGCAAGCGGAAGGCTGCGGAGAGAAGCCTCGTCACAAGACGGGAGAAGTGAGAAATGTGCCGCAGTTTATGTCATGCGACGATCTGACGTTTTGTCGCCGGGACATTATTTGACGATCAATTTAGCTGCGTAAGCGGCATTTTCGGTGGCTGCCACCAAGATGTATAAATCAGGTGAAAGATTGTCGACTGAAATCTGTAATGTGCAGGTGGGAGCGCACTCGGCGGAGTATGCAACGGCACCGGCCTTATTCAGCAGAGTGACACGTATCATGGGGTCTGAGCAGCTTATGGTCGCGACATCGCTTGCCGGATTTGGTGAGACGGTGAGTGCGGTTGCCTCATCCGAAACTTGAATCGATTCGACAGAAGAAGACATATCTTCGGTGAATCCGAAAGGCTGTACGGCAGTCTCGCCGTTGTCGTTGACGAGACGGGCGCGCACGTATGATCCGGCAAAGTTACTGAAATCAAATGTTTTGCCGAGGCCTACGATTGTGCTGCGTCGAGACGAGGGGTCGGAATCCGTAAGGAGGTGAGTGCCTGAAATCCACTCTATGTGGTCGGCATCGTCGCTGTTGATAGTTATCGTGTGGCATTCGGTGTCGGCCGATATGGAGCGAACGGTCGGGGCGGAGGCGGCGCCGCTTCCGGCGGGTTCATAAGAGCATATCAGGCAGCCGGCTTTCATTGCATCTTGCAAGTCTTCTATGGTAAGTTGCGGCATCAGCATATATTGATAGTTGCGGAAATACTGACTTGCATTGTGGCTGTCGTCGCAAGAATAGGCCCATACGGGGCAGTCGGGCATGTTAATGCTTAGAATCTCATCCCAGAGAATGCGGTCGTTGGGCCGGCGGTTGCCCTGATTGTAAACTTCAAGACCGATAAGCGAGCTGTAAAGCCGGAAATTTTCGGCATGCCATGAAGGTGAGTTTTTCTCTCCTTCGGCATAGGATTTAGAGATGGACCAGTACTGACCGGGATGGTTGATTATCGTCATGCCGCCCAATGCTTCGGTGTAGGCGTAAGATTCGCGGAGCGACATAAATTCCATACCGCGGCGACCGGTGAAGAGACCGTTGTGGTGGTTGAATTCGCCTCCTGTTTTTTCGCTCCAACTGTTGCGGCGGTCTTTGCTTAATTCAATGCCCGGGACGGCAAGCATATCGAGTGAAGCAGCGTCGCGGTCTTCCGCCTCGGGATTGTAAAGGCTGAAGAGTGACCAGGGATAAGGATTGGCGTCGTGGTCGGTGAGCGCAAGTATTTTATATCCGGCCGATTTATAGCTGTCGACGGTTGCGGATGTGGAAATGCTTGTATCGAACGATTGAGATGTGTGCGTATGGAAGTTTGCCTTATAGCGGCCTGTCGATTCCCAGTCCACGTTCTTGTAAGGGTCAACGACGAGAACAGGCTGGCCCGGAGAGGCTGTCTTTTGTGCTCTTACGTTGATTTGAGCAGCGTCGTCGAGGGTGTTGCCACCTCGGGAGAGGCCGGCTGTGAAGGTGTATATGCCTTCGGCGTCGGGAGTGAACGAGAAAGAATATACGCCGTTGCCATCGGCATTAAGTTCAACCGGCATTGCTGTGCCGAAATTGCACATTTGGTTGATGTAGGCGTCGCACACTCCGTCGATGCTCAAGGTCACTTTGACCGGGACACCGACAGCGGCAGAGGCCGGCACGGCGGTGAAAGAGGTGACTGTGACATCGTCGAAGCTTTGTCCCCAGGCTGTTTCGGTTATGTTTACGGCATTGGTTTTGTAGTCGTACACTACATCGGCTTCAAGACAATTGGCGCCGACTGCGTACTCACCGGTAATTGCGCCCATGTCAGAACCTGAGTTTACACTTCCGTAATGTATGGTAAACGTTTTGTCGGAGGTGTTGAATTTTACACCGGCAGCCGATGCAGTATAGCCCGGTGCTGAAGTCATGGCTGTTTTGGTGCCGTCGCCGTTCACCATTGAGAAGGCGTCATATTTGGCGTCTTTTTTGCTCAGCGATTGTCCGGCAGACAGAGCTAACTGAATCCATGAATCTTGGCTCTTTGCAGCTTTGAACGATACTTTGGCATTGGAGGCAAGCACGTATTCTCCGTCGGAGTTTTTGACGTTCCAGTAGTAGTTGGACTTATAATCCGTGCTCAAAGTCTGGGTGTAGATAAATGCTTCGGAGGGGGTCGTCGTACCGGGTTTGAAGAACGAAGAGGTATAGGTCATGTCGCCTATGAGAGCGAGTTCGGTCGACGAAGTGCCTCCCCAGAGGGTGTAGGATTGCGACGGGAAGTCGGATATGGCACGATGTTGTGCGTTTCTCTTTGTTGAAGATTTGATTTGAGAGTCGGGGAGCGAACCGTCGGCAAGGCAAGGCAGGATGTTGGCAAACGAGAGGCCGAAAGATTCGTCTTCGTGCGACGCGCCGTCGAAACTTACGCAGCGCACGAGCGCTTTGTCGCCCATAGCTGAGCTGACGGCGACTGCGTCCTCGCCCATCCACGAAGGTTCGGCCGAGCCGTAAGTAATGAAATATTTCTGCCTGCGTGCGTCGCTACCGGCGAGAGCCGACGCCTCGGCGCAAATAACGTCGCGGTTGGCCCAGATCATCGGCGACATGCTCACGCAAGTGCCGAACAGGTCGGGACGTGTGTAGGCCGCGTGCAGAGCAAAGATGCCGCTATAGTCCGAGCCCACGATTATGTTGGCGTCGGCCTCCGGCGCAGTGCGGTAATTATCGCTGATGTACGACATCACTACATTTTCCAGATCTTTGAGCAAAGCATCGGCTTGACCGGAACCGGCAAAATGACCGTCGGGTGCAATCGTACATTCGGCAGTCATTGCCGGCACGTAAACCATGATATAGGGCTGGGCGCCGGCAGCGGCGTTTGTCTCCATGGTCTGATGTGCGTTCCACGACACGGCGCCGAAAAAGTCGTCGCCCGGGTCGGTGTCGGAGCCGGCGTTGTTATAGCGCTGCTGTATGCCCACATAATATATCACGGGATATTGTGCGGCTGTCGTAGCGTACTCCTCCGGAACATAGATTTTGACTAAACGGGGAATATTGTTGAGTGTGAGCTCGATGGTCCGGATGTCCCACTGAGGCACAGAAGCCCAGCTTCCTACGATATCGGGGTCGCCCGGGAGCGTGCGGTTGCCGATTTCATTGCCCGAGGTGTCTTTCTCGACATAAGCCCAATCGGTACCGCAGAGATATTTGTACTGCAGTCCGTCGGCTTCGGCTTCGCTGACGGTGAGTGTGAACATATTGTCTGTGCCTGAGGGTTGCATCTCAAGAGCTCCTGTTGCGTCCCAGTTGTTGAATGTGCCCGCGAGATAGCATTTTTTTGTCCCGTCGGGTGTCAGGACATTGAATGTCACTGATGCCGCTCCAAGCAATGGCAGTATAGCGGCGATGGTCAGATTTAAAAATCGTTTTAGCATCATGGTAAGGATTAAATTTTGTTGTTGCAAATTTAATCACTCGATGATTGCCCCTCATAGCGGAGTAAATGGCAAAGTAAATACCTTGATTGCGTAATCGACTGTAAATCTGATATAAACCTAAAGTTGAAACAGACTCGGAAGTAAGATTTTTTGGATTAAGAGGGTGTTTCATAATGATTGTTAATTTGGTGTAAGCCTGTTCAAGAGCATAGCCATACCTGCA
>JBJEDE010000006.1:0-67009 GCA_051871795.1 Muribaculaceae bacterium
AACAATCCCCTGAGGGGGGAATTTTTTACCGGCGCCTGATGTTGTGTCGTGAGCGACCCGCTCACGACTTCCCAGTAGGCGGCCGCTCGTATTATGCGTTGAGGATGACTTTGGGAAGCGTGATGTGCGTATAGTCGATGTTGTGAGGCCGGGAGGCGTTGATATCGGGCTGGAACCAGTATTCATCGACACGGGGGTCGTTATCCATAATCTCATCGTCGGTGAGCTGAGGCAAACGCTCGCGCAAGCGGCGCAGCAGACGCACTTCGCCGTACTCGATGCAGTTGTCGGCCAGCACAGTATCCACAGCTACACGCATGATTTCGAGGGCGTCGGCTTTGGAGAGAGCCGCTTCGGTCACGGAGCGGAGAAAGTTGCTGAAATATGCGTCGCCGGCGGCTTGCAGGTCGGCAATCATTTTGTTAAGGGTGTCATCGGTGACTTCTTCGCCGCAGAGGTTGCGCATCACCCGCACTTCCTCCGGAGCAATATTGCCGTCGCTTGCCATAAAGGCGAAGACGGTGTTGATTTTGAGCTGTTTATTCATCTTTTTTGATATTAAATCCGACATGTCGGCGCGTTTCGGCCAGTCCTTCCATCTTTTCGCGCAACTTTTCGTATTGTGCTATGGCTGAGGGCGAAAGAGAGGGAGGATTGGAAGCGATGGCGTCTTCGAGCATCTGTTGCGAAATCTTCACATCGTCGAAAGCTGCCTTGGCGGCGGCTTCGTTTACGATGTATGCGATATCTGAGGCGACATAACGCTCGGTGAGTGATGCCAGACGCTCGCAGTCGATGTTGGAATCGTAGGGACGGCCTTTGAGATGGAGGTCAAACATTGCCGCACGGCCGGCGGCATCGGGCATGGGTATGTACACAATCTTGTCGATGCGTCCGCGCCGGAGTATGGCAGGGTCAATCATATCCGGACGGTTGGTCGAGGCTATCACGAACACGCCCCGGCTGCCGCAATTGTTTAGCTGTGTCAAAAACTCGTTTACCTCGCCGCTCTGCATCTCCTTGCCATGCTCGCCGCGCTGCGGCACGAGGGCATCAAACTCGTCGAAGCACAATATCGTCGGAGCGTTTTTGCGCGCTTCTTCAAAAAGTTGGCCTATCATCTGCTGCGAGCCGTGGATATAGATGGAAGCCAAATCCGACGACTTCACCATCTTGAAATTGTAACCGGCCTCTTCGGCGAACTTTTCAGCCAAGAACGACTTACCGCAGCCGGGAGGACCGTAAAACAAGATGCCGTTGGGTATCTGCAGGCGGTATTTTTTGGCTTTCTCGATATTGCGCAATACATTGAGCACCGAGTCGTCGAGCATTTTCTTGAGATGCTCCATACCGGCGACATCGGCGAATCCGCCGCCACGGCTCTGAGCAGAGAAGGCATCCTTGCGGTCGGCTGCTGTGGCCTCCGGCTGGTCGGTGAATGAAATCGGAGCCTGACCGTTGATGGCCTCGAGCATCTCGCGGGCCGATTGGAAACGGTCGTCGATGTCGGCGCTGAGCGCCTTGCGCATGACATTGAGCAAGCGCTCGTCGAGTTCGAATTTTTCGAGCTGAGGCATCAGCAACCGTGTCTGTTTCTGACGCAGAAGGTAAGGCATACGTTTCTCGGGGTCGATGGTCGAGAGGTCGCAGAACCAGGGCAACATACCGAAAATGAGCTGATAGAGCAACGCACCCACCGAATAGATATCACTCTGCGGGCAAGGCATACCGTCAAAGCACTCCGGGGCAAGATAAAACCAGTTGAGACCTTCGATGTTGAATTTCGACACATCGTCGGCGCGTCGGGCGCAACCGAAATCGATCAGGCGGCAAGTAGACAAATCCTCGGCCGAGAGGTCGACAAGTGTATTGAGAGCCGTAATTTCGTTGTGGATGACAGGTTCGGGCAGATTGTGCAGATAGTCAAGCACTTTGAGGAGTGCTGTCACGGCACATCTGGCATCGTAGACCGACAGTGTCTGTGAGCGCGAAAGACGGTCGGCAAGTGTCTCGGACGAGAGGAACTGGGTAACGAAATAACGATACTCATGCCCGGAGACCGTCACCTTGCCGTCGGTGACGAACCGCGGCACGCCGGGGTTGTCGATACCGCGCAACAGTACTATCTCGCGCGGGGTGCCGTCGGCCTCGACCGCGCAGTCATCGAGCTGCATGGGGTCGATGAGTTTGAGAAAATAGCGCGTACCATCGGTATCTTTTACGCGGTACGTCTCGGCCGTGGCGCCTTTTTTGATGGGGAAAACCACGGCAAAGCGTCCGTCAATTAATTCTTTCGGTTTGAAAACCATATAGTTGCGTAATAATTATTATTATTTACCTAAGGTGCCTGTGGGCCGCTGCTGCTCTGGCAGTAGGTCCATGATTTCGAAAGCGATGGGCTTGAGCTGTTCGGCTGTCGGAGTTTGATTTATGATTGCCAGTCCGCGGTTGATGAGCTCGCGGGCGCGGGCGGGATTGCTCCATGCACGGGAGTTGAACTCATTGTTCCACTGCATGATCCAAGCGATGTAAAATTCAACCTCGGCGAGGCGATAGTCGAGCTGCCACATCTGCTGGTACAAATCCTTGACGAGCGCCACATCGCCCGAAGCCACCACTTTGTCCATCTGGCGGCCGAGAGTTTCGACGAGATTCTGTGTCTGGGCATTGCCGTATTTCTGCTGGTCGCCGCAGAGCTCGGTGTACATGCCTTGCAGTTTCTTGACTTCGCGGTCCCACTCGCCCATATTCTGTTTGCGGTCGAGCTCACGGCCCACGTTGCGTATTTCAGCGATGACCGATTCGGCCGTTTCGCGCGAATCCTTATCGTTGAGATATCGCTGCGCAATCACGTTAAGGCGGTTTTTCATCTGCTGGTCGCCGAGTTCGTCGGCCTGCCGGCGACAAGCGGCAATCTCCTGCATTATGTATTGATGCGAGGGTGACTGGGTGCGCGACGAGACTATCCGGTCGGTGAGGTCGAGAGTGAGGTTGAGATAAGGAATCTCCACCTGCACGTTGTCGAGCGTGCCCGACTTCTCGGCGTGCATGCTGATATTGATCATGCTTCCCTCGGGGAGAGTGGAAGGGAGATCGTCGCCCGAGAATGAAATGTCATACTGTCGCTCGCAGAAGAGCACACGTGTGCGTGCATCGGCTTCGTCAACCTGATAGATCGAGATGCGCACGGTATCGGTGTCCACGCCGGCACGTATGTCGCGGAGGGTCTTCTTTCCCATTACCGTACCGGTGGAGGGCAGTTTGCGGCTTTTCTCCAGACCGTGAGCCGGCTCGAACACCTCCACGCCTTCTTCGTTGATGACACCGATGCCGATGGCCAGCGGGAGCACTGAGTCGCCCAGACCGCTGATGCCCTGAATGATGGAAATCTGATTCGGCTCGCAGTCTACGGGGCTGCCGTCGGGAGTGAAACAGCGTATGTCGAAAATATTGGCCTTGCCTTTGGCCAGAGGGAGGCAGATAACGTCGCCGGCATCGTTGACAAGCGTACGGGGCGAGGTGTAGATGCCGTCGGCGCGGGTCATTTCTATCTCAACCGATGTGATGCCGGTATCGCTTTTGTCGTTGAGTAGCGAGACCGACACCCACTCTTCTTCGTCGACAGAAGTAGGCGAGTAGGTGAGTGAAAACTGCACTTTCGAGCGGTCGCGTTTGGTATCGGCCACTTGCTCCGGCACGTCGATAGTGGAGCCGTAGATCGAGGCGCCGGCGGCCACGCAGGTCATGGGGTCGACCGATGTGTCGACGTTGGGTGTAATCTGCTCTCGCAGCATCTGCCGCAACAGAGGAGCGTGGGTGGGGCCGCCCACAAGGATGAGAGCGCCCAGATCGGTGCCTTTGAGGTTGTTGCGCTCAAGCAGCTGTTTGGTGATGTCGATGGCCTGCTGGAAGATTGGACGGCTCACGCTGTCGAGGCGGTCGCGGGTGAGAGTCTGGCACATGCTCAGCTCCTCGCCGAGGTCGTCGGTGCCGTAATCTTCGCCGAGGTCGGTTTCGATTTCGTAAGAGTCGACAAACGATAGCTGAATTTTTGCCTCTTCGGCTTTTGCTTTCCACATATCGCAGAACGCCGCGCTGTTGTTCTTGAGTATATTATCGATTGTGAAGTGTCCGGTGAAGTAGGGCATAAAGAGCTTGTCGACAATGGCACGGTCGATGTCTTTGCCTCCGAGTCGGTTGTTGCCGGCAGTGTCGATGGCCTGCATCACACCGTCCTGTATGCGCATCAGAGCGGCATCGAATGTGCCGCCGCCCAAGTCGAACACGAGCCAGTAGGCGTTTTTCATTTTTGAGTCGAGTCCGAAAGCAATGGATGCGGCCACAGGCTCCTGTATAAGCTCCACATAGTCGAATCCGGCGAGTTTTGCCGCGCGTTTGGTGGCATCCTTCTGGTTGTTGGTGAACATGGCCGGGACGGTGATGACGGCCGTCTTGACATCGTCGTCAAGCACATCGCGACGGAGGGTACGGAGCACCTCGCCGGAGAGCGTCTCCGGGGTGAGATTGCCGTCGTAGTTCCTGCACTCGTACACGTGGTCGGTGCCCATCAGACGCTTGAACTCGATAAATGTCACAGGCTGATAATCAGGTTTTCTGAACGCCGATATGTAATCTTTCTCGAGCTGAGTGCGGGCGCGGGCGCCTACCGTGATACGTCCCTGACGGGGAAAGGCGACGCAAGAGGGCGTGGTGTCGCTCTGCAGCGAATTTTTGATTATGGTCGCTCTGCCGTTGTCAAATTTTGATATGGCCGAATTGGTCGTGCCCAAGTCGATGCCGTATGTGATTTTTTGCATGATATATGGTTTTATTATTTTCTTTTTCGTTGTCTCGGCGTCAGTCGGGGTTGTATGCTACCACAACCTGTGCCGACTGTATCATCTTGCCGTTGAAGAGTACGGCTGGACGCGACACGCGCTTTATAATCATCTTGCCTGGCTCGAGCGTATCGTCTTCTTCGACCGAGGCCTCCATGTTGTATCCTTCCTTATACTCCGTGCCGATGAGTTCGGGCATTTCGTAGCCTTTCTTTTTCAGCGCGTCGAAAATGGCTTTGGAGCGGTTGCGCAGCTGGCGCACTCCCTTTGCATCGGGGTCCATGAAGCGGAGGTTCTGCTCGATGCGCGCCATTTCGTTGGCCACCATGAGGGCGAGCGAGTGGTCGTCGGTCGGTGCGGAGGCGTTGATGAGCGAGAGCTGATGTTCAATTACAGTAGTCAGACGCCGGTCCAGCTCAACCTGCTGCTCGCGTGCTTTCTGCGCCTCTGATGCGAGATTGTCAAGACGGTTGTCGTCGCGTGAGAATCTCTTGCGCAGCACGACGTACACTGCAATCAGAGCCAGCACGAGCGCGGCGCACCCGATTATTGCCATAAGCAACGCCCGGCCCGACTTGGCCTGCGATGAGGCGTCGACATCCGTGACTTTGCTGTCAATGCCGTCGAGACGGCTGCTGAGTCCGGTCGACGATGCTTCGAGGTCGGAACGCACATCGGCTACGCGGGTACTGATGACCGCAGCCGAGTCGGCGGCCGACGCTTCGACTGTCTGCAGCCGGCGCGAGAGATAATCGACCTGACGCGACAGGCGGTCTACGGTGAGCTGCAGCCTTTGATTGTCTTTCTGCAGCTGCTGCACGGAGTTTTGCACCCATGTCGAGTCTGCGTCTTGAGCCGTTACCGACGACGGACACATAATAGCGAGCGCGGCTATGTATATTGTTATTAACCTATGCATGATCTTATCAATGAAATAATTACAATAATCAGAATATAAGTCCAGCATCCGCTGAGATAATCGCCAAGCGATTTTTCGGTCTTGACCTGCGACAGATTGTTGGCAATATCGGTTATTACGGAGAGATTTTGATTCAGGCGATTTCTCGTTTCGGTATCGACTGTGAGCGACTGCAGCGAAAGCGTGACTTGACGCGCACGATAAATGGTCTCGCGGATGGCGATAAAAGCGTCCTTATCCATATTTTCATGCAATCCTGTCTGCACATTGTTGACACAGTTTACGAGCATGCCGAGAGTGAAATTGACCACTGCCGAGTTGCGGTTTATCAGATAGTCATTCTTGTCGGCCGGGAGTTTCGCTCCGATGCGCTTGAGTATTGCAGTCGCTTGCAGGAAGTAGGAAGAGGCATTGTCGGCCGATTGAGCCATTTTGCTGTATCTCGCTGTCAGCTGTTCAAGCTCATCGTTTTCGGCTTTAACTTCAGCCGGAGGAAGCGAATTGATCAAATCGACTATCGTTTCTTCATTCTCCTTGACTCGTTGCTTTACCATTGCGCCCATCGCCACACGCTTGGCCTTGCGCAGCAGTTTCAGAGCGTCGTCGGCGAAATACACGTCATCGGCCTCATTGTAAGCGTCGATACTGCACTGTAGTATTTCGTTGGCGACTTTGTCGGAGATTGAAACCAGCTCTATATCGGTTATTTTGACCACTTTACGCAATTCTCTGAGCAAAGGCGCGGCTGTCGCGTCGAGCTCGATGCCTGCTTTGAAGCGATTACGGTAGCCCTTCCCTTTCTGATCTTTGGCCGTTTTTATGGCTTCGTTGAGCTTTGCAACTATCGGAGTGACGATGGCTGAGCGCACCGACTCGTTCCACCAGTCGGGATAATCGCTTCCGGTGAGCATACTTGCGTCGACGTTATCAAACTCAGCGACGAGCGTGCTCACAAACGACGACACAAGCGTATCGCGCGTGGCCGACGGCACGTCTACCGCATTTGCAAAATCCTGAGCATACTGACCATAGAGCTGTGACAGAGCCACCGCGGCCGGATGGTAGTTGCCTTTGATGAGATGACCGACAGCGGCGTTGGCCAGCGACGACATCGTGGAGACTTTCTGCCACACTCCGATAGCGGCGTCAATGTCGCCCGAAGCCAGATGACGGAAAGCCGTCTCGTCGACCGGCGCAGAGCTTCCGAACCACCAGAACTGCGCGGCACGCATCCGGTCTTCCTTGACTGTGAGGGTAGTATCGGCCTCCGTCACCGTCTGAGCCGTGCGCTCCGGCGCTCCCAATATATCAGAAAGGTCATAGGGGAAATTTACAGGCTTGTTAACTTTCAGAAAAGCGTTCATCCTGTTTTTGTTGCGCAATATTTCGCTCGGCGAGGCATTTACAGTCACGCCAAGCAGTCTGAAAGGGTTCTTGGAGATAATATCTGACATAGGCTCCGGGGATTAGATTTCAAGTAATAAGTAACTCTTATAAATTAGTTAATAATTATTTTAATTCAGGTAACCCTACGGGCTGATACATTCTTATTCGTCTTTTCGGCGCTTTTCTCGCTGTCGCTCAGTCGGGTAGCTCGCTACGCTCCATCGCTCCATCGCGAAAATCTCTCGAAAATACTTCATAATTATGTATCAGCTAATTTATGCGAGTTACTTACGGTCTGTATCGCAAAGATACAAACTGCAATCAAGGTATGAAATAAAATTGCAAGGTTTTAAGATGTATTTGCAAGATTATTTATCGGTAACGGGCAGTATCCACGCTCTGAGAGTGCGTATCAGCTTTTCGCGGTCGTATCCCTCGCCCGCTTCGAGCAGAGCGGTGTCCTGAATGTGCGCCACAGTGCCGTCGGGGTCATAGATTACAAGTACCGGATAACCGAACCGGCCGGCGTCGGATGTTTTCTGACGCAAAGCCTCGGAGGCGCCGCGACGGGGATAGTTGAGGTGGATGTAGACGTAACCGCTATCGACGAGTTGCTTGATTTCGGCATCTTTGTCTATAAAATCGGCCAATCTCAGGCACCACGGACACCAGTTTCCGCCCACTTGAGCGAGCACGCGCTTGTGCCCGGCTCGTGCCTTTACGATTGCGCTGTCGAGCTGCGCAATGGGGTCGAGCGTCTCGTCATAGACTTTGGGCAACTGAGCCGGGGCGACAAAAACGGCCGCAAAACACAGCAGAGTGAGAATGAGTTTTTTCATAAATTGTAGTCGTTTAAGGCCAACACGTAGTCTTGTCGGCTATTTCGGGTATTGTTGAAGCGTGATATCGAGGGTCGAGTCCTTGTGATTTCTGCATCTGATAGTCTTGCAGACAGCGTATTGCATATTTGCCCAGAACCGCGAGTGCGGCGAGATTGCATATCGTCATCATTGCCATGGTCACGTCGGCGAAGCTCCACACGATGTCGAGACGGGCCACACCGCCCCAATACACCACTCCCGCCACCACAAGACGATAGACAAGGATGATGGCCGGTGAGTTTTTGATAAACCGCAGATTGGTTTCGCCGTAATAGTAATTGGCTATGATTGAGGTGAATGCGAAAAAGAAAATTGCCGTGGTCACAAATCCGGAACCGAACCCGGTGACACCGATTTTGTCACCGATTTCGTGGTCGAGCGCTGTCTGCGTGAGCACGATGCCATCGTGGCCGCCGGTCCGGGCTCCGCTGCAAAGGATGATAAAGGCTGTGGCTGTGCAGATGAGCAACGTGTCGGTGAATACGCCGAGAGCCTGTATCAGGCCTTGCTTCACGGGGTGGCTCACCGAGGCCGTGGCGGCGGCGTTGGGTGTCGAGCCTTCGCCGGCTTCGTTGGAGAAAAGTCCGCGTTTGATGCCCCACACAAGCGCCATGCCCATTGTGCCTCCGACGGCGCTGTCGAGGCCGAAGGCATTTTCGACGATAAGCAGGAGAATGGCCGGGATGCGCGGCAGATTGAGACCGATGACCACAAGAGCAAGAATGATGTAACCGATTGCCATCACCGGCACGACAATCTGACTGAACCGCGCTATGCTGCTGATGCCTCCCCACACTATGACGAGCGTGAGCAATGCAAGCGCCGAAGCCGTGAGCTCACGCGGTACGGCGAGGGTGGCCGCGAATGAGTCGGCTATTGTGTTGGCTTGGACGGTGTTGAAAGCGATACCGAAAGTCAGGGTGATGAGCACGGCAAAAGTCACCGCCCACCAGCGTCGGCCGATGCCGATTTGTATATAGTAGGCCGGGCCGCCGGCAAATGAGTCCTTGCCGCGCACCTTGAAGAGCTGAGCGAGAGTCGACTCGATGAAGGCTGTGGCCGCTCCGAGCAACGCTATCACCCACATCCAGAAGACCGAGCCGGGTCCGCCTATTGCGATAGCCATTGCCACTCCGGCAAGATTGCCCGTCCCCACCCTGCTCGCTATCGACACCGCAAAAGCCTGAAACGACGACACATGGCGGTGCTTGTCGGCATCATAGGCTCCGGCGCTGTCTTTGTTTGTCGAGTTTACGAGCAGCCGGCACATCTCGCCTGCCATGCGGAACTGCACGCCGCGCGTGCGGAATGTGAACCACAAGGAGGCGGCTATAAGCAGCACAATGAGGACGTTGTTGGCAAGTATGTCGTTGACGACGCCGAGTATTTCCTGCAGTGACATGGTAGGCGGATTGTTATTGTGCATTATTTACCGGAGGTCATTTTGCTGAGATGTCGAGCACGGTGCCGGAGGAATGAGCCGAAATTTCGGGTGCGTATTGACTCTGGGCCGAGACCACTCCCGATGAGTAGCGGCCCGAGTGCTGCACGTTCATCTCATATTCGAGAATGTAAGTGCCGGGACGGAGGTAGTCGATGCTGAGATTGGTCACGGCATCACGGTTTTCGCGATAGAAACCGGCTCCGTCGCTGTAAATCCAACCCGGAAGCTGATCGGCGGGAGCGAAAGACGCCGGACGTTCGTCGACAACGCTCACATAACTCAGGTTTCGCTTTGTGGTGATGAGCAGGCTTACTTTCACTCTGTCGCCCACGGTGAGCGAGTCGACGGTTTCCCAGCCTGTGCCTGCGCGGCGGTAAAGGCGTTTCTCAATCGAGAGGTCGTCGCACGATGCGGCTTTTACATCCTGCATCTGTTGTTTGAACTGAGCGTAGACGGCGCCGTAGGCAGGACCGTTGAGCGCGTCTTCTCCGCGTGTGAGTGTGAGCTTTTGTCCGGCGTAGGGCGAGAGATTGAGACGTATGTCGCCAATGGCCGCAGAGGGCGTGTTTGCGGGCTCAAGGAGCTCGCCGCCGACATCAATACGTGTGTGCACCGGGGCATTGGTCCACTTTGTGCCGCAGCTGAGGATGCCGCGTACCACTTGCGAGGTCACAACCGACGAGCCCCAGTCGGTGGCCTGCTTGCGCACGATGAGCTGCTGGCGCAGACCGTCGACCATCGGGCTCTGCGGGTCGATTTCGGCAAATGCTTCGAGCACGCATCCATAGGCCGCGAGCGAATTGATGTTGGGGAATTTCACGCCCTGCGAGGGGGTGCTTACGGCAAATTGCTCGAGCGACGAGAGCAGTTCACGGCTCTTTGTACGGTAGTTGTTGCGGTAGAGAGCCAGAGCGGCTATGGCCTTGTAGTCGGGAGTGTATTCTTTCCAGCGAGCGAGGATGTCGTTGATGGTCCGGGTGATGACTTTTTGTCCGTTGGCCGTAATCGACACATAATCAGCCAACAGCGGACGGATTGCCGTATAGACAATATCAGTCTCGCGGTCGGGATAATTGTCGACGTACCTCAACGCGTCTTTCAGTATTTGCCGCAAGCCGGGTGCCATAGGCAACCAACCGAAATGATGCAGGTCGCCCATCATTCCGAGCACGTTGAGCGTAACCCAATACGACGGGCGGTCCGACCAGTCGCTCCAGGAGAATCCGCCGCCCGAACGCTGATATTTTAAGAGTGTTGCGACCGCTTTGTCGATGACAGTGCGGGTGACATCGTCGTCGAAGATGAGGCTGAGCCGGTTCATGCGTTCGGTGTCGTTCATTGCGTTCACAACCCACGGCGTGGCCGAGAGCAGAGCTATTTTGAGGTCTTCGTTTTTCTGCAATTGCGACAGCAGAGCCGAGTCGCCGGGAGTCTCATGCCACATGCGCAGCACTTTGGCCATTTCGGGATTGTCTTTGAGCAGTCCGCGTGCTGTGGAGGCTGAGAAGAGGGCGGCCGCGGCCGAGTTGGCGTAGTCGTATTGTTCGCGCAGTCCGGGGAGGGCCGACACGACTGTCCATACGGGATTGGCGCAATAGGTCATGCTCAGTCGCGCATCTTCACCGTCGGGAAGTGTGGTGGTGAAGGCGGTGTCGGAGGGATTGAGGTAGAAGGGTTCGGTTTCGATAAGTTGAGCCATCGAGCTGAGCAGCGGCAGAACGGTGACCTCGCCGTCGGCGAAAGTGTCACCGATTGCTTTTACTCTTACACCTACGGCCGACATGGAGCCGAGATTGCCTGTAAGTGTCGAAAGGGAGAAACGCACCACAGTCTGCGCGCCGGCTTCAAGGGTCACCACACGCTCTTCGGCCGATATCAGTTCCTGACTGAGGGGATTGAAAAGCTCGAATGTCACCTTTGAAGTGAGAGTGGAGTCGGAGTTGTTGTAGACTGTTGCGTTGATATCGGCAGTATCGCCCTGTCGCAGGAATCGCGGCATCAGAGGCTGCACCATCAGAGGCTTGTTGGCGATGAAATCGCGTATCATCGAGCCGGTGGCTCCGGTTTTGTCCCATGCCACCGACAGCAGGCGCCATGTCGTGTTGGCGTTGGGTACAGTGAATGTGATTGAGAGGTTGCCGTCGGCATCGGTGGTGAGCATGGGCGCCCACAGAGCCATAGGCACTTCGGCCTCGCGGTAGGAGAAACCGACAGCCTCGCCTGCGTCGGCAGCACCTGTGGCAACTGCTGTATCGTCGTACGATGCTTCTTCCTCCACCTCGGCCGAGGCGTTCAGTGCCGGAGACATGGACTTGCTGTACATCATCCGCGATCTTGCCATGGGCATCGCATAGTCGTAAAGCAATCTCGTCTGCAAATCCAGATATCTGAACTCCGGATTGTCGGGGATAATTGCCCAATCGAACGGAATATTGCGTTGGGCCCGAGTGCTGATTAACCGATTGTCGGGGAAGACGACGCGGAGGGTGTTTTCAGTCTGTTTTTGGCTCAGCCGCAGACTGAAATCGTGTTCGGCGAGGGCATCGAGAGCCTTGTTGTAGAGGTCGAGCACCACGGCTGCGCTCACGGGCTTGCCGTCGCTGTCGGTTATGCGCAGGCGCCATGTTTCTGATGTCGATGGGGTAAGGCGTTCGCGCATCGACTCGGCCACAATTTTGAGGTCGCGCTTCCAGGGCACATCAACATTAATATTGATTTCAGTAACCTTGCAGTCTCTGACGGTAAAAATCTTCACCGATGCACTGTGACAACCTTCGGGTAGCTCGGCGTCGATGTAGTGATATCCGCGCTTGAGAAGCTGACACTTTACAGGGTCTACCTTGTCACCGACATTTACGCAAGTATAGACCCACGTGGTGTCGTCCGCGGTGGCTACGAGCACACGGCGGGCGGCCTCATGGCTTTCTATTTTGCTCACCGGGCACCACAGGCCGTTGTCGACGGGGACGATGCCGGATTTCACGTTATATATTATTATTGACTTTTTGGCAGGGTCGGCAAGGAGAGTGTCGACGGGCTCTACGGTGAGCGTGTAGCGTCCGGGGCGCACGCTCCGGAGGTCAATCGAACCGTTGAGAGCGCCTTCGGCCACGGTCGTTTTGTTCTTGTCGCTGAGCGACCAGCTCAGAGCCACATTCTGTTTTTCGCCCTGCGGATTGAGCACCGAGCAAGGTATTGTAAACGGCTTCTCGCCGTTGATGTCTGTGACGTCGAGGCCGATGCTGACCACGTAGGGCTTGCCCACAGAGAAGGTTGTCTGCTCGGTAATGCGTTCGCCGGCCTGCGAGAGTGCGGAGAAAGACGCGCTGAAGAAATCGCTGTCTTTACCTTTAAGCATATCCTGAGTGAATACCGCCGAGAAGCGTCCATCGCTGTCGCAATTTACAGTGAACGACGCCACGGCCGACTGTTTCTGCCAGAACCACCTGAATTTCACCGGAGTGAGAATAACATCGATTTCGGCGTCGGCCACAGGCATACCGGAGTATGTCACCAGCCTTCCCGACACGGTGACGCAGCCTTGCTCCGGTGCGTCGCGCGAGACGTTGAGGTCGGCGAACTCATATTCAGGCATCTTGTAATCACTCACCATCACGCTTGCCGAGCCGGCATGCTTTCGTTCGTTGGCTACTGAAATGCGAAAATTGCCGGTAAGTCCGTCTATGGGTATTGTGAAAGTGCCGTGGATACGGCCGAAGTCATCCGTGACGCAGGATACGGAATCAACCTTCTGCGAATTGGCATTATGCAAAGAGACTTGCATCGTGAGTCCGGCTTGAATGAGCCGTGCGGTGTCGGAATAGCACACGGCAATGAAATTGAGCTTGTCGCCGGGATGATAGATGGCACGGTCGGTGAGCACCTGCGCGCGATTGGTCGGCGTCTCCTGTCCGGAGCCTGCGTAATACCTTAATCGTAAATTATCGAACCGGTAATCTCTTCCATGCGCACGTGCCACAATATCTGAAACACGGATGCCCGGCAAGAATGATGCCAGACCCTTGCGGTCGGTCACTGCTTTGCCCTGTACCTTAGCGTCAAAATATCCGGTGACGGTGACATCAGGCATAGGTTCGCCGTCGCAGGACGATGCAATCACCACGCCGGGGGTATCTACTCCCGAAAGCGCCACGGGCATAACAGGCACGCGGCGCACCATTTCGCCATAATAATAATCACCTGCCTTGGCTCCTTTCACCTCGGGGAGTATAAGATAGTAACCGTATTCCGGCAACTGCACGGTCACGGTGTCTATTACGTTGAACGGCGCCTGATGGGGGTAGCTCAAGGTGAGCGTTTGCATCGGGCTGCCATACTTTCTCTCACGCAATAACCGATAATTGCCGGCCACATTGTCCGGAATGCGGTAAACGTTGATTTTGAGTGTTGAAGCCGATGAAACATCGACAGTGACATCAACTTTATCACCGCTGACGAGCGATGGGTATTGCAACTGTGCCGACGGGGCGCAGAGCTTGGCCAGCGCCGAGCGTAGTTCCTTGCTAAGGAAAGTATTGCCGCTCTCGGAGAGTGTCTTTTCTATCTCCTGCGCAAGATAAGTTTTAAAGCGCGTCTCGGGCGTGTCTTGCAATCCGGGTGTTACGGAAGTTTCACGATCGCCTTCTTCAATTTCGTTTATATAATCATATATATCAAAATCTTCTGAATATCCGTCGGATGTCGACATTGCCAGCAGGACAAGCGCCCTGTACGGATTGTCGCCCGAGGTCCGGTAAAGCTCAACGAACTTCTCGCGTCGGCCACTGCTGTTGCTTTCGCCTGTAATTTTTCTCAACCGCCACACAAGGTAAGGCGCGGTGCCGGGTGCTGTCGCGGCGGCATAGCGGGCGGCGATATCTTTTGCCTCGTCATCAAGATTGCTGTCCGCGCATATCTCTGCCAATTGCGCGGCCACGAAATCCGACACGGCCGGATAGCAAATACCGGATGTAGTGTCGGGAATCTCTATCGAACGGACAAAGCCGGCGACGGGAGTCGAGTCGGATATGGCCTCGTCCATCGCTTCTTTTGCCAGCCCGGCGATGCGCAGGCGAAACATTTCGCCGCTCCACTCCGAGATGTTGTCGGGCAATGGCGAGAGCGGCAACTCCCTGCGGTCGAAACGCCAGCGATCATCACTATAATACTTGCCGTACATTTTCACAAGCAGGGTGCGCAGCAGTGAGCGCAATGTGGCGTCGCTCACCGTCGGTATCACAGCAGTGAGATTCTCTATCAGTTCGGGAGCCTTGTCTGAGTCAATGAGCACCTGAGCCGTTATGTACTGTTCCTGTAATGAAAGATAAAGGTCCTGATCCGCAAGCGAGAGCGGCTTGGTCACGTCGATTTTTGCCATCGCCTGGCGAGCGTCGGCGCTCACGGTTTTGGGAAAGGCAAAATCCGGTTTGTCGATTCGTGCTGATGTATTCATAGAAAAGATGCCTAATAATATGATGATAACTAATGGTATGAAATTGCGCATTTTTCGGTTCATTACACAGCGGTATTTAAGGTGAAGGAAAAATTATTTTGACAAAGGTAGAAAAACATTATCTGAAATCCTTGTAAATGTAGCAAAATTTCATTAAAATTTGCAACGAAAGTTTGAAAGCATCTATGCTTCTCTCCTGCTGCAAAAGAGCAAGATGGCTCTCAAATGCTGACCCGGGTGGCTCTGAGAAAGTAGACGAGAAAGAGCGCTCCGGCCGTAAAAAGCGAAACCGAGAAGCTCATCACTATCCCGTAGACGCCTCCTCCGGCCGGGATAGCCATAAGATATGTGGCCGGCAGCCCTATTACGATATAGCTCACGAAAGCTATCCAGAGCATCGGCATCACTTTCGAGGTGCCTCGCAGGGCATTGGCGAAGGTGATTTGAGTGGCGTCGCCGAGCTGATAGACCACGAGTGGGAATATGAGCGTGAGCGTGGTGGCGAGCACCTGTGCGTCGGAAGTGAAAACGTTGATGATGTAGCGGGCAAAGAAAATGAACGTGAAAGTGCTGCACGAGGCAACAAAGAGCATAACATGATAACCCGACCATGCCACGCGGCGCATCGCCGAAGCCGCTCCTCCTGCCGACGCCTCGTTGGAGACAAGCACGGCGATTGCCGAACCCACAGCGTAGTACAGGCAGAATCCGAGCGTGCCGGTGATGACGATTACCTGATAGGATGCGAGCGCTATGGTGCCTATCCACCCGGCCACTATCGCCGCAAAAGAGAACGAACCGCTCTCAAAGGTCATCTGCATCGACACCGGCAGCGATGTGCCCCACACTCGCTTTACGGCATCTCTCGAAAGCCGTGCGCTCACAAACCCCTCGCGGAAAGGACGATAAGAGCTGCGGAAGCCGAACACACACAATATGGACACGGAGCAAAGCATACGGGCGGCGAGCGTGGCAATGCCGGCGCCGGTGAGCCCGAGCTCCGGACAGCCGAATTTGCCGTAGATGAGCAGATAGTTTCCGGCCACATTGAGCACATTGGCCGCAAGCACCACCCACATCGGCATCAGCGTGTTGCGTATGCCGTAGCTCCACTGCGCGAATACGTTGAACACTGATATCGGCAGCAGTCCGAAAAGAAACAGAAGAAAGTAAGGCCTGATGTAAGGCAACAGCTCTTCGGGCTGCCCCATGCGATGGAGATTGAAATATACCACGGTCATAATTGCTGTCAGCAATACTGTGAAGACAATATTGACTGCCAGCGCGTTGCGCATCAGTCCGCCTATTTTGCCCGACTGCCGCTCTCCGCCGCCGAACAAGGCGCCCACAAGAGGCAGTATACCGTAAGTGAAGCCGATGATGCAGAATACCACACAATTGAAGAGATTGTTGACAAACGACGCCGAGGCGAGCGCTTCTGTGGAATAACGCCCCACCATGATATTGTCGGCAAATCCGGTGGCGACCATGCCGAGCTGTCCGACAAGGATAGGCAATCCCAGACGGGCTATCTGTTTATAGTCGTTGATGCGCTCAGGTGACATGTGCGGGGGTAATAAATCTTATAATTCCTATAAGTCTTATAAATCTTATAAATCTTATAAATCGTATACGTCTTATAAGTCTTGTCTCTGTCTCACAATCTCCGGCGCGAGAGGATAAACGGCACAGGCTTGTGAAAGCGGAAGTTGGCAGTGTCGGTTTTGATTTTCTGCATTGCGTCGCGTGCCTCTTCGAGAGTAGGCACTGATGTGGCGATTACAAAGTAGCGAGGCTCGCCGTCGCGCACCACAAAGGCTCCGGGATAACCCCGGTCAACTATCCTCTCCCTCATCTGCCGGGCGTTGAACACCTGCTTGAACTGTCCGACCACCACGCTGTATGGTTTAAGACTCTCGCGCAGGCCTCCGCCGTCTTTGATAACCATTACCGCCACGTGACTGACGTCGACGGTATCGGCGCCGGCCACCATCCGCGTGTTTTTGAGATATGGAATCACGGGCGTATACGTAGCGTCGGAATCTGCTCCGTGTGCCGATGCGCGGGCGGCGACTGCCGAGTTGTAAGCTTCACGATAAGCGCTCTCGGAGGGTTTGCAGCCCGACATTATAAAGAGGGCGGCCATGGCCGCCCCGATAAAGATTCTATGCAGTTTCATATTTATTACTTGCCGTCGGCGATATTTTCAGACGTAAGCATGAGGTTTGATCATTTGCCGATTTTCTTGGCGAGCGATTTGGGCAGCGCATCGCGATGCATATACACGTTGATTGTCTTTGCCAGGAAATAGGGCTCGCTCACATAGATGAAACCGCCGTATTTCTGGTTGCGATCCCACGAATTTTTTACTTTGTAGTAGCGTTTGCCGTTTTGGTCGGTGGCGATGCCCACGATTTCCATGCCGTGGTCGTCGGTGGTTGTCTGATTGTCGTACATCTCCTGACGCATCTCTTGAGTCACAGCCACTTCATCGACTTTTCCGCTGTCGAAATTATAGTTCTCCGCAGCGCGGTCTTTGTCGGAGAGTGTCACCCAGCGCGAAAGCTCGGTGCCTGAAAGGTCGGCCTCCTGTTTCTCGACAGGAAGGAGAGCCACACCGTCGTACCATTTGAATCCGGGTTCGCTCACGTCGGCTGCCCAGGCCACGGGGAAACCGTGCTCTACGGCATTGTCGACGGCGGCCTTCATCTCCTCCATGGGCACGTTGATGACGGTCTTATTGAGCCAGTTGTCGGGGATTTCGAGGGCAAATTCCTCATAAAAAGGATGATGTGTGAACGACGAGAGGCTGACATAGTCAGGGATATTCAGGCCGATGCTTTTGGCGAAAGATTGCGGAGTGTAGGTTTTGCCCTTGTAGGTGAACTCCTCGGGGAGCGCGCCGAGATAAGAGTCGAGGATAGCGTCGACTGCTTTTGTCCATGCGGTCGTGAGTTTCTTGCCCGGTTTCTTGGCAACGGCGGCAAGATATGCCTCAAGACCGGCCTGAAGCTCGCTGTGGTCGTGCTTCTTCTCGCCGTAGTTAAGCCCTGCGTAGACTTCTTCGGGCACCGCGCCGTATTTTTCTATCACATAAGCCACATCGTGTATCTGACCGCCTGGTGTGAAGTTCACGCTGCCGTAGTTGCGCACGTAGCGGCGCGCCTTCTCATCGTAGCAATGACGCACGCTGAACATCTCGGAGAGGTCAAGCGAGTCGCCGCTCTGACGCATCACTTCGTCTTCGAAAAACGATGTGCCCGAAAAGCTCCAGCATGTGCCCGAACGGTTCTGGTCTTTTACCGAAGTTGTTTTCACTGTCTTGACATCGGTGAATTGGAATCCCTTCACCGAGTCGGTTTTCTCATCCTCGGCCACTGCTCCGAGAGCCACGCCGAGAGCGAGAACTGCGATTATGTATTTGTTCATAAAATCGGGAATGTAGAATTAGAATAGACAAATTTACGCTCGAATTCCGACTGGTTCATGCAGATGACAAGTATGCCCTGAATGAAAGTGATGATATTCCAAATGCCGCAGGTCACAAACGAGAGCAGCAGGCAGATGATGCCGCCGGTAGTTTTGCCCACATAGAAATACTGTATGCCTAAGAAACCGAGGAAAATGGCCAGCAGACCGAAAGCAATGTTGCTCTTCTGCGGCGAGCCGGAATAATTATATCGATTGTTGTGCGGGTAATTGTTATGAGGGGTAGAATTAGATCCTCCCTCGGTGATGTGGATGGGGTCGGGGGCGGGAGGCGGCACGGAGACGCCCGGGTCTGAATATCCGCCTGCTGCTGCGTTGATTACGCCCATCACTTCGGGCACAGTGTAAGCTTCGGCCCACTGGGGCATACCCTGACACCACACTTGCGAATGTGGGTTAAGGCCGTATTGCATGAGGTCGCGCACGGGCATCGGACCCACCTGTCGACCATTGTAAATAATAAAGTATTCTTTTGCCATTGCGTAATTATAGGTAATTTGCTTGCAAATGTAACAAAATATGTTAGAAACTCCAAATATCAGACACATATTATAATCGACTTTAAAAATTTAGTGTCCGTATTGCCCTGATTCAAATAAAAATTCGTAACTTTACGCCGAAAACCGTATAACTATTTTTCATCTAATTAATAATAAAGATTCTCAGCATCTTTTTATGAAAACTTATCTCGTAACCGGTGGCGCCGGATTTATCGGTTCGAATTTCGTAAAATATCTTCTTGAAAAATACGGCGACGATGTGAAAATCATCATTCTCGATGCACTCACATACGCCGGCAACCTGCTCACTATCAAAGACGAAATCGCCCGCGACAACGTTACATTCGTCAAAGGCGACATCGGCGACAAATCCCTCGTAGAGAAGCTCTTGTGCGAGCACGACCCCGACTACATAGTCAACTTTGCCGCCGAGAGCCACGTGGACCGCTCCATCACCAATCCGCGCATCTTCCTCGAAACAAACATTCTCGGCACGCAGAACCTTCTGGAATGTGCCCGTGCAAAATGGATGCCCTCACCCGGCGAACACAAATATCTGCAAATCAGCACCGACGAGGTGTACGGCACACTCTCGCGCGACTGCGACGGCATGAGCGTAGAGCTTCCCGACGACATCAAGGCCGTGACCCCCGGACGCGACCACATCACCGTATACGGCGAAGGATTCTTCACCGAGGCCACTCCCATGAGCCCCCACTCGCCCTACTCGGCATCGAAAGCGGCCGCCGACATGATGGTGATGGCCTACCGCGACACCTACGGCCTGCCTGTCAACATCACACGTTGCAGCAACAATTACGGCCCATACCACTTCCCCGAGAAACTTATTCCTCTGCTCATCAACAACATACTCCACGGCAAGGAACTGCCTGTCTACGGCAAAGGCCTCAACGTGCGCGACTGGCTATATGTGCGCGACCACTGCCGCGCCATCGACCTGGTGCTCCGCAAAGGCCGCACCGGCGAAATCTACAACATCGGCGGGTTCAATGAGATGCAGAACATCGACATCGTGCATGAGGTAATCAAACTTCTGGCCGAATTCACCGGAAAGCCCGAAGCCTCATCTCTTATCCGCTACGTCACCGACCGTCTCGGACACGATATGCGCTACGCCATCGACCCGGCAAAAATCGCACGCGAGCTCGGCTGGACCCCGGAGACTGCTTTCCCCGAAGGCATCCGCAAAACCGTAAAATGGTATCTCGAGAACCCCGAATGGGTGGCAAGCGTCACATCGGGCGACTATCAGAAATACTACGAACAGATGTACGCCAACCGCTGAGAATATACCGTCGCTCCTCGCCCATGCCGATGCGCATGAGAGGAGCTCTGTTAAAACTTAATTCACAGTCATTCAATATGAAAGGCATAGTATTGGCCGGTGGCTCCGGCACACGTCTTTACCCCATCACCCGCGCAGTGTCGAAACAGCTCGTGCCTGTCTACGACAAGCCCATGATATACTATCCGGTATCGGTACTCATGCTCGCAGGCATACGCGACATACTCATCATATCCACACCCACCGACCTTCCCGGATTTGAGCGTCTGCTCGGCGACGGCTCCGACCTCGGCGTAAAATTCAGCTACGTGGTGCAGCCCTCTCCCGACGGTCTGGCTCAGGCCTTCATACTCGGCAAAGAGTTTATCGGCGATGACGACGTGTGCATGGTGCTCGGCGACAACATCTTCTACGGCCAGGGATTCACCGGCATGATGCGCAAAGCCGTGGAGCATGCCGCACAGGGCATGGCCACCGTGTTCGGTTACCCCGTGCCTGACCCTCAGCGCTACGGTGTGGTCGACCTCGACGAAAACGGACACGCTCTAAGCATTGAAGAGAAACCCCTCGTGCCCAAAAGCGACAAAGCAGTGGTCGGACTATATTTCTACCCCAACGATGTGGTGAAACTCGCCGCCCAAGTGAAACCCAGCGCACGCGGCGAGCTCGAAATCACCACTCTCAACGAAATGTACATGCATCAGGGACGCCTGCTGGTGCAATGTTTCGGCCGCGGATTCGCCTGGCTCGACACCGGCACCATCGACTCGCTGATGGAGGCTTCTGCATTTATCGAAGCCATCGAGAAGCGTCAGGGGCTGAAAGTGGCAGCGCTCGAGGAGATTGCTTTCCGACGCGGATTCATCGACGCCGCAAAGCTTGAAGAGCTGGCTCAGCCTATGATTAAAAACGACTACGGCGACTACCTCATACGTCTTGCCAAAGGCGAAATACAATAATCAGATGACGACCGAGACTCTCCCCGTTGTGCGCGACCCAAGAGGCAATCTTGCCTTCGTGCAGGAGGGCGAGTTGCTGTGTCATCCCATAAAACGCGTATACTGGATTTACGACGCAGCCGATGCAGCCGTGTTCCCGGCTGTGAACCCGGCCGGAACGCGGTCGCTTGTCATTGCTCTGAGCGGCAGTTTCGATGTCGTCACTGCCGGAGACAACACACGCATCTCGCGCACAACACTCAGGCGCGGCTATCACGCTCTTGCATTGCCTGCCGACACCGAGTGGAAAATCGAACAATTCTCGACCAACTCCGTGGGGCTCGTAATTGAGTACGCTCCTCAATCGTCCGACGCAAAGAATACGGCCGAATCCGACACAGGCAGCCACGGCAATGACCCGCACCCTGCATCGAGCGTGCAACAATGCCGTATTGTGCAACTCCCGGCACACCGCGTTTCTACCAACAATGACTCCGACAGCGCACAACCCCGGTTGTCGGAATTGGCCGACGCGATGCCCGATTTCGTGGTCAAACGTGTCTTTTACCTCTTCGACGTGCCTTCGGGAGCAACCCGAGGCGGACATTCGCATTTCGCTGATCGCCAACTCATTGTAGCCGTCAGCGGCAGTTTCACCGTGATTGTCGACGATGGCCGCAACCGACGTGAATTCTTGCTCAACCGTCCCGACCGCGGCCTTTACATCCCGGCCGGCATATGGCGCGAACTCAAAGACTTCTCGACCGGCTCTATTTCGATGGTCCTCACCACCGAACCATATCGCGAAAGCGACTACGTGCGCGACTACAATCAGTTCCTATCACTCACAGCCGACAAAGCTCCCGAGCCGGCCAAAATTCCCGTCATCGACCTGCTCCGCGAGAACAGATATTTCGGACTCGACAACATCGACCGGGCCATATCGCGCGTGGTTGCTTCGGGTCGATATGTAGGCGGTTATGAAGTCGAACAATTCGAAAATACACTCGCCGAACTCACAGGCACGCGTCTGGCCGTGGGCGTCAGCAACGGTCTCGACGCTCTGCGCCTGATATTCAAAGCATACGTAAGCCTTGACAAACTCTCTCCCGGCGACGAGGTCATAGTACCGGCCAACACTTACATTGCCTCGATACTTGCCGTGACCGACGCCGGACTCATCCCCGTATTCTGCGAGCCCGACCCCGACACGATGAACCTTGACTCTAGGCGCGTTGAAACTCTTATCGGTCCGCGCACTCGAGCCATACTCACCGTACACCTGTACGGACGCGCTTGCTGGGACGAGACATTGCGCGATATCGCCCTACGACACAATCTAATCGTAGTGGAAGACAATGCACAGGCAATAGGCGCGCAGTCAGCCGTCCCCGGCATCGCCTTGCACGATGAAATTCGCGACAACGGCAGGTTATACACCACCGGCAGCCTCGGCCATGCGGCTGCTTTCAGTTTTTATCCGACAAAAAATATAGGAGCTCTTGGCGATGCCGGAGCCGTCACCACCGACGACGAGACTCTCGCCAGCGCCATATGCGCACTGGCCAACTACGGCAGTCGCGAACGGTACAAAAACATACTCAAAGGCTACAATTGCCGTCTCGACCCGGTACAGGCGGCCGTTCTGGCTCTGAAACTGAGACAATTGCCCGAAGTGTGCGACTTGCGCCGTCATGTGGCCTCGTTGTACGACACACTCATAAGCAATCCGCTTGTAGAGAAACCGATAATTTCGTCGCCCGACCTCTCGGTATGGCATCAATATGTGGTACGCGTCGACGACCGTGAGAGATTTCGCGCACATCTGGCGGAACACGGCATCAGCACCGATGTACACTACCCCACGCCGCCTCACAGGCAACCCTGCTACAAAGAATATGCGTCACTGTCTTTGCCGGTGACAGAAGACATCTCGCGCCGGTGCGTGAGTCTGCCAGTGAGCGCGACCATTACCGAAGCCGAAATATCGCGCATAGCCCGGGCTGTCAACAGCTACAGATAGCAAGGTTTCTGTCTTAGCTAATTTAGCTATCTTAGCTATCTCAGCTATTTTAGCTATTCTTGATAATCAGGCGCGCCCGACCGGAAAGGTCGGGCGCGTCGGTTGCGTATGGTGATTATTTGAGTTGTGTCGAGGGGTCGAGGTTGGCCGACTCTATGTCTTTAAAGTAGCGGTAAGTGCCAACTTTCAGTTCGTCGGTGGCAGCTTCGTCGCACACAATCACTGCGTGGGGATGCATCTGCAAGGCCGAGATGGTCCACATCTGTGAGATGCCACCCTCTACGCCGTGTTTCAGCGCACGGGCTTTGTTGTGACCGTTGACGAGGAGAAGCACCTTGCGTGCATCCATCACAGTGCCGACACCGACGGTCAGAGCCGTTTTGGGCACGAGATTGACATCGTTGTCAAAGAAACGCGAATTGGCGATTATAGTGTCGCTTGTGAGGGTTTTGATGCGGGTGCGCGAGGTGAGCGACGAACCGGGTTCGTTGAAAGCGATGTGTCCGTCGGGACCTACACCTCCCATGAAGAGGTCGACACCGCCGTAGCTTTTGATTTTTTCTTCGAAGCGGGCGCACTCTGCCACGGGGTCATCGGCGTTGCCGTTGAGGATATTGGTGTTTTCGGGGAGAATATCGATGTGGGAGAAGAAGTTGGTCCACATGAAAGTATAGTAGCTCTGGGCGTGGTCGCGCGGAATGCCGATATACTCGTCCATATTGAATGTCACCACATTCTTAAACGACACTTTCCCCTCTTGGTTAAGACGGATGAGAGCGCGATACATGCCGAGAGGCGAGCTGCCGGTGGGGCAACCGAGCACAAAAGGATGCTCGGGAGTGGGATTTGCGGCGTTGATGCAGGATGCCACATAGTTGGCTGCCCACTGCGACATTTCGTCGTAATTTTTTTCAATAATAAGTCTCATGACGGATTAGGAATTTAAATGTTATGATACACAGACCCCGGTACATTAAGTGCAGAGTGTCAAAGTTCTGCGCCTACATATTGCGAGGTGAATGTGAGTTTGATTTTCGCCTTGTCGAGCAGCAGCCGTACCATGGCCGGATTGCCCATATAGGGGTTGAGCGAGACGAGCGATGTGGTACCGTAGTATTCGTCGGTTACCTCTTCTACTCGGCTCACGGGAGTGATGACAAAGGTATAATCTTCCTCGGTTATTGTATCTTTCTCGAGCAGATACACAAGATATTTGCTCATATCGCTGAAGACATACGCATTGTCGGAGGTGCTCCATGTTGCGTAAAATTCCGTGATGCCGTCGGGCAGGTCATTGCCGGCGAAATATTCTTCGCGTTTCGATTCAGGGATAAGGAGCACAGTCGTGGGAGGCTCGATGCCGTCTTCGTTGGCAATTTTCTCACCCGGCAGGGTAAAGTAGAGTGTATTGACTACTTTGAGGAAGTTTTTGTTTTCGTTGAATTTTGCGATAAGCTCCGGAGCGGGGAAACGCACTCTGACATCGTAGCCGGTGGGAGCCATTAGTATGTGCTGGCCTTCGTCGACGCGACGTTGCATCGAGGGCGACACTGAGAGCGAAATATTGTTGTTGGTGATGATTTCGGGTGTGACTGCAAAATAGTTGCCCACGGCGCCGATTATGGAGTCGCGCTCTTCTCCTGTCGACGAGTCGGTGATTTTCACTGTCTTATGGAAGTAGAGGCTCATCATTGTAGAAGAGATGGTAGAGATGCGGCCGCTGCCGTAAGAGTTTTTGATATATAATCCGGGGAAGATTTTGGCGAAAGCATCGGGAGAGGAGAATTGCGCCGGGTCGCGCTTGTACTCGGAGAAGAATTTTCGGCCGAGCTCAAGAGGCATTTTCACGCGTATCTGGCGGTAGTTGTAGCTCACGACTGTGTCGGCCGAAGCGGTCGACAGATTGTAAATCGACGAAGCCAGCGGCGTCGGGTCATAGTATCCTTCGGGATTGAAATCGCTGTAAATTGGACTCGGGAGGAGCTTGGTAAGGGGATAAATGGTAAGACCCATAGGCACTATGGAGTCGCCTACGAAATCGCCTTTGACAACCGACATCACGAGCAACAGAGAATCTATGTCGTTGACTGTGACGTCTGTGGTGTCGAATCGCGACGCCGGCATGAATTGCGTGACGAAATCGCTTGATATGGTGCCGAAAGCATCGGCATCGATGCGGCCGATAAGCTGACTGACGGTGCTTGAGCGCACGTTGGGATTGGCAATTGTGTATCCTGAGAGGGTGAAGGCCGAATCGACGGTTATAGTCACATCGTCCTGCACGATGGTCGAACCGATGGTGTTGTCATCGTCCTGACATGCGGGAGCGGCTGCAAGAGCGAGGATGAAAGCAAGAGGAATAATTGATGTAAGCCTCATTTGCGTAGGTTGAAAGAGGTGTGATTATAGTGACTTGTAAAAAGCGGTATAAGCTTCGGCGGTATTGTCTCCGATGTCGGCAAGACGGAGCATTGGCTTGCCCGAGGCTGAGGCATAGGCGAGAACTTCTTCGTTTACGCCTTCCTGTGCCTCTACTATTGCATCGGCATGATCGATGGCCAGACGCATAAGGTCAAGATAGCCCGGGGCGGTGTCGGGCAGCGATGCGAGAGCGGCGGCAGGCAGTTTTTCCTGCATGAGCTTGGCCTTGAGGCGGTCGTCGAGCTTGCCTTCGAAGTCATCGGCAAAAAGCGAAAGCACGATTTTAGCTGATTTGAACGCCGGATCGTCGGCATATTTTGTCTTGGCGTAGAGAGGGTTGAGCGAAGTGATCCAGCCTGAGCACTGTATCACCGCCGGATACCAGCGCAGTTTGCGCAATGTCTCCACTACTCCGCGGCCGAAGAATATCATGCGGTCGCCGTTGTTGTCGGGGTCGTTGACAGTCTCCATATCGGTGGCGGCGCGGTGGTGGAAGTAGTCGTCATTGTCAATAAAGTACACTTGCATACGGGCCGGCTGCAAGGTGGCCACTTTTATGAGCAGCGGATGGTCGGTATCGTCGATTACAATATTCATACCCGAGAGACGTATCACTTCGTGGAGCTGGTTGCGACGCTCGTTGATACAGCCGTATTTGGGCATAAACGTGCGCACTTCGATGCCCGATTCCTGCAGCGACTGGGGCACAAGACGGCATGTAACGGCGATGTGTGAGGGATTTACGTATGGGTCGATTTCTTGCGAGATGTAGAGTACTTTACTTAGTTCCATTCTACTGATTAGATAACTTTTGATTGCAAAGTTACGGTTTTTTTTCTAATTCTCGCTCAATCGGCGGGTTAAAAAGCCGGCAGGCAAAGCATTTTCAGGCTTTTTAACCTTTGGCGGCAACATAAATTTTGCAATTCTGCCCTCGTTTGAGTAACTTTGCAATGGAATTTGCCGTACGGCCCGATTCAGGGGAGCATCAGCATCACCTCGGAAGCCGTGCAGGCATATAAAGTCAATTTTCGTTCAGGTAACAAAAGATGAAACATTACATCCTCGCTTTTACTTTATTAATAATATCGCTCGTGCCTCTGCCATGCTCGGCTCAGCTCTTCGGGCGCGCTCAGCAGGCCGCTTCATGGAGCGCCAAAGCCGAAATGACATCAAAGACTTCCGGAATTATCACCATCACGGCTGAGGTCTCTCCCCGCTGGCATATCTACGGCCTCACTGTGCCGAAAGAGGCTCCGGTGGCCACCGAGATTTCATTTGCCCTCAGCGGCCTGCGCCTCGACGGCAAAATCACGGTCTCGCCCGCTCCCAAGGTGAAGCATGACGAGGTGTTCGGTGTCGACGTGCCATACTGGGACGCCGGCACAGTCACGTTCAGTCAGCCGTTTAAGGTCACCGACGCCAAAAACGCGCGATGCAACATCGATATTACCTACATCGGCTGCACCGGCCTCAACTGCGCGCCTCCGCAGACTGTCAGTCTTCCCGTAACCATCCCCTCATCTCATAAATAATGAAAGCTAAGCATCTCATACTCTTACTCTCGGTCATCTTCCTGCCCATGCTCGCAACTGCTGCCGTCGAGCGGCCGGTTACATGGACCACAATTGTCACAAGCGAGTCGGCGACAGAGGGGACCCTCCGCATCAAAGCCGACATACGCGACGGCTGGCACATCTACGGCAGCGACATTCCCGACGTGCCCGGCGTGCGCACCAATCCCACACGCATTGTGATAAATCCCGCCGACGGACTCGAACTCATAGGTTCGCCCGAGCCATCGGTGGTCCCGCAGAAACATCTCGACCTGATGATGAATCTCGAACTGCCCTGGTGGGACAAGACAGTGACATTCACACAGCGTTTCAGAACCAAATCATCGGCCGGCGCCGTAATCTCGGGCACAATCTATTATATGGCCTGCAACAACGTCACCTGCACGCCTCCGGCCGAAGAGGAATTCAGCGTAACCTTCGGCAATCCCGCTTCGGCTGCCGCAACCGACAGTGTGACAGTCACGTCCGAATCTCCGGCCAAAAGCACGGCAAAGCCTGCAACGGATGACGATGCATCGCAATGGTGGGCACCTGTGGGCGAAGGCTTCAATACCTCAGTTGCCACCTCATCGGCCGGCGCATCGGGCTGGACGATATTTATAATGGGATTCTTGGGCGGTCTCCTGGCTCTGCTTACCCCATGCGTGTGGCCAATGATACCGATGACCGTAAGTTTCTTCCTCAAATCCAACAAGAGCAGAGCGCGCTCGATACTCAACTCATGTCTCTACGGGCTGAGCATCATCGTGATTTTCCTCGTGCTCGGACTTGCCATCACCGCCATCTTCGGCCCGGCAAAGCTCAACGAGCTCTCTACGTCGGCCGTCTTCAATCTCATATTCTTCGCTCTGCTGGTGCTCTTCGCAGTCTCGTTTTTCGGAGCTTTCGACATCAAGCTGCCGTCGCGCTGGAGCGATGCCATGGACTCGCGCGCCGAAGCCACATCGGGTCTGCTGAGCATCTTTTTCATGGCCTTCACGCTGGTGCTGGTTTCGTTCTCATGCACCGGTCCCATCATCGGCACGCTCCTTGTCGAGGCTGTGGCTCAGGGCGAGATACTCGGTCCGGCGCTCGGCATGGGCGGTTTTGCTCTTGGTCTGGCGCTTCCCTTCGCCACATTCGCCTTCTTCCCGTCTATGCTCAAAAGCATACCCTCGTCGGGCGGATGGCTCAACTCGGTCAAGGTCGTGCTCGGATTCATCGAGCTCATTCTCTCGCTCAAGTTCCTCTCCGTGGCCGACCTGGCCTACGGATGGCGTATTCTCGACCGCGAGGTGTTCATCTCCATCTGGATTGTGCTGTTCGTGCTGCTGGGCTTGTATTTATTGGGTAAGCTCAGACTTCCCCACGATACAGAAAGCCGCCACACCTCCGTCGGCGGACTCTTCATGGCCGTGGCCTCGCTGTCATTTGCCGTTTACCTCCTGCCGGGTCTGTGGGGCGCGCCTCTTAAAGCCGTGAGCGCGTTCGCGCCGCCGCTCTCCACTCAGGATTTCAACCTCTACGGAGGCGAGTACCGAGAGTTTCACGACTACGACGAAGGCATGGCCTACGCTGCCAAGCACGAAAAGCCCGTGCTCCTCGACTTCACCGGCTATGGCTGCGTAAACTGCCGCAAAATGGAGATGGCCGTATTCGACACTCAGGCCGTGCGCGAAGTCATTGAAAACGATTACGTGCTCATCAAACTGTACGTCGACGAGAAGACGCCCCTCGAACAGCCATACACCGTAGAAGAGTACGGCCGCACCACACGCATCAAAACCGTAGGCGACCGCTGGAGCTACCTGCAGCGCCACAAATTCGACATCAACTCACAGCCCTACTACGTGCTCCTCGACAATCAGGGCAAGCCTCTCGCTCCGGCCCGCGACTACGACGAGAACGTCGACAGCTTCGTGCAATGGCTCAACCAAGGCCTTGAAGCCTACCGACAAGAGAAATAACTGTCATCTTATCACTCATAAGTAACTCGCATAAATTAGCTGATACATAATTACGAAGTATTTTCGAGAGATTTTCGCGCCGGAGCGATGGAGCGTAGCGAGCTACCCGACTGAGCGACAGCGAGAAAAGCGCCGAAAAGACGAATAAGGATGTATCAGCCCGTAGGGTTACCTGAAAAAAGATAATTATTAACTAATTTATAAGAGTTACTTAAACACTTTGTTTAGCTCATTCACCATGCGAACAAGAGAAGAACAATTGCAGGCTGTCGGACGTGTGATGGACACTCTCGACATTCTGCGCGTGAAATGCCCATGGGACGCCAAACAGACCAACGAGTCGCTGCGCCCCAATACTATCGAAGAAGTCTACGAGCTCGCCCAGGCTCTGCTCGACAACGACGACCCTAATATATGCAAAGAGCTCGGCGACGTGCTCCTGCACATCCTCTTCTACGCCAAAATAGGCAGCGAAAAAGAAGCTTTCGACATCGCCGACGTGGCCGACGCGCTCAACCGCAAACTCATATTCCGCCATCCGCACGTATTCGGCAACGTGCACGCCGACACCGCGCATGAGGTGGAGCAGAACTGGGAGCAAATCAAACTCAAAGAGCGCGGCGGCAACCACACCGTGCTGCAAGGCGTGCCCGCCGCCCTACCTGCATTGGTCAAGGCTTTCCGCATACAGGAAAAGGCCGCCAACGCCGGCTTCGACTGGGAAAAACCGGCCGACGTGTGGGAAAAAGTAAGCGAAGAGTACCGCGAAGTGCAGCACGAAATCGATTCAAAGAACGCCGACCGCCTCGAAGAAGAATTCGGCGACCTGCTCTTTGCCGTCATCAACGCCGCGCGCCTCTACAAAGTTAATCCCGAAAACGCACTTGAACGCACCAACCGCAAATTCATCAGCCGCTTCAACCATATCGAAGCCCGCGCATCGGAGCAAGGCCGCAAACTGTGCGACCTCCCTCTTGCTGAAATGGAAGCCCTGTGGCAAGAAGCGAAATCACAAGAGGCTGAATAATCCACCTGCTCTCACGTGATACTCTGCATTACCGAAAAACCGAGCGTAGGCCGCGATCTGGCCAAAATACTCGGCGCCGACATCGCGCGCGATGGCTACATCTGCGGCGACAACTGCCCTTATGTCGTAACGTGGACTCTCGGCCACCTCTGCTGTCTTAAAGAGCCTGCCGACTACACCGAGATGTGGAAAAGATGGAGTCTGGGGCAGCTGCCCATGATTCCCTCCCGATTCGGCATTAAGGTAATACCCGAAGAGAGAATCACGAAACAATTTAAAGTTGTCGAGAGTCTGATTGCAAAAGCAGATGAAGTGATAAACTGCGGTGATGCCGGTCAGGAGGGCGAACTCATACAACGCTGGGTGATGCAGAAAGCGGCCGTAAAGTGCCCGGTAAAACGTCTCTGGATTTCATCTCTGACCGACAGCGCTATCCGCGACGGCTTCGCTCACCTGCGTCCTCAGGCCGATTTCGACAATCTGTTTCTCGCCGGACTCTCACGTGCCGTGGGCGACTGGCTGCTGGGCATGAACGCCACGCGCCTCTATTCGCTCAAATATTCCTCGCCCGGCAAAGTGCTGTCGGTTGGTCGAGTGCAGACCCCCACCCTCGCACTCATCGTGCAACGTCACAAAGAAATCGCACAATTCCGCAGCGAAGACTACTGGGAACTGCGCACCACATATCGCGACGCCGAATTTTCGGCTCAGGGGCTGCGCTTCAGCTCGGAGCAAGAAGCTCTGGCGCTTGCCGAGAAACTGCGCCCCCACCTGCTCACCGTAACCTCCGTGACAGAGAAAAAAGGCCGCGAAGCGCCCCCGCGCCTCTTCGACCTGACTTCACTGCAAGTCGAATGTAACAAAAAATTGGGCTGGACCGCCGACGAAACTCTGCGTCACATACAATCGCTGTACGAGAAGAAAGTGACCACATACCCGCGCGTCGACACCACATATCTCACCGACGACATCTACGCCAACGTGCCCGGTATACTGCGCGCCATGACCCCCTACGCGCCCCTCACCGCTCAGCTTCTCGACGGCCGCAGGCTGCCCAAGAGCAAGAAAGTATTTGACAACTCGAAGGTGACCGACCACCACGCCATCATCCCCACAGGCGAGAGCCCCGCGGTGCTTGCCGGCGACGAACGCAAGCTCTATCACCTGATAGCCCTGCGTTTCATATCCGTTTTCTATCCCGATTGCGAGTTCACCACTACCACGGTTACGGCAACTGTCGACACAACCGACTTTAAAGTCACCGGAAAAGTAATCACCTCGCCCGGCTGGCGGGTGCTCTTCGACAACAAAAAAGAAGCCGACGAAAGCGACGACGAGCGCATACTGCCCCCGATGCAGCCCGGCGAAAGCGGACCTCACACGCCCTCAGTGGTCAAAAAGACCACCCAGCCTCCCAAGCCTTACACCGAGGCCACACTGCTGCGCGCTATGGAAAGCGCCGGCAAGACTGTCGACGACGAGACACTGCGCGAAGCAATGAAAGAGAACGGTATCGGACGCCCGTCGACACGCGCCGCCATCATCGAGACTCTTTTCCGCCGCCGCTACCTGCGCCGCGAACGCAAAAACATCCTCCCCACACAGGCCGGCATCGACCTCATCGACACCATACAGGAGCCGCTGCTCAAAAGTGCAAAACTCACCGGAATATGGGAAAACAAGCTCCGACGCATCGAGCGCGGCCAATACTCCGCGCAGGAATTTGTCGCCGAACTGAAATCACTGATTTCTGAAATCGTAATCAACGTGCTCTCCGACAACAGCGCCCGTGTCATAGACGTGGAAGACGCTCCCTCTCTCACTGTCAAGAAAACCAAATCAAAATCCGAAAAAGCCCCGGACACCGGCTCCGCGGCGCCCAAAAAGCCGCGCAAACCGCGCACTCAGAAGCCTGTCGAGCGACTCGAACAGATCAAATGCCCCATGTGCCGCAAAGGGCATCTGCTCAAAGGCCGCACCGCCTACGGCTGCAGCCGTTATGCCGAAGGGTGCTCGTTGCGCCTTCCTTTCGAAACATATTCGCCGCAACTCACACCTGCCGAACTTGCCGCTATGCTCAAATAATGCATTGACGTCGCCGCTCTGTCACGAATTGAGTATATAGCCCGGAGCAAGGTATTGACCCTTGCCATCTCCCTGACTGCCGTAACGGATAGCATGGTGCTGACACAGGTGGTAGCAACGCAGACACATGATGCAGTCGCGGTGCCAGAGGGGACGTCCGTTCTGTATGGTTATGTTCTGTATCGGGCAATTGCGCGCGCAGCGTCCGCAGCCTGTACAGGCATCGATGACGCAGAATTTGCGGTGGTCAAAAAAGAACTTGCGGAACAAATGATACATCACCGAAGTCTTGACTCCGGGCCACGAGCCGTGCACGACATCGGTATGCACATCCGTCGGATGCCCGTCAATAAAATCCGCTATGGCATCGACCCTCCCGGGCATAGCCTCGAGCTTGGACTGCACTACTTCGGGGGCATCAACGTCGAAGCCCCGGATGGCGATATACGTATTGGGCATCTGCACCGAAAAAGCAGCGAGGTCTTTCCATCCGCGTTTTTGTACAAGCCGCCGCCACTCCCGGTCGGTGTAGCCTATGTCGTCGCCGCAGGTGCATACCATGTAATTGAGCACCTCGCCATGTGTGACAAACGTTGACTCAAGAAGGACTCTCCGGGCAACATGGGGCATATTCCAGCCATGCACCGGGAATACCCAGATGATGCGTCCGTCGGGGACGTTGATTATGGCTCGCGAGGGGTCGGACATGAGTCCCGGCGGCAGACGGAGTATTTCGTCTCCGAGCTTTTCCTGCAGCCGGTCGGCTACGATGCGTGAGTTACCTGTTCCGGTAAAACATATTATCATAATGTGAGTAGGTGGTCGGGGAAAATGTGATGAAAGGAAATGATGAATATAAAAAGGTTTTTTATCGCGGACTTTGTCAGTGAATTTCGACCTGAGTGGCGCCGAATCCGTATTCCCTGAACGAAGCGTCTTGCCAGCGGCAGGTCTTGTAGCGGTGTGAAAGCTCTTTGAGCAGAGCCTTGCGCAGCACGCCGTCGCCTTTGCCGTGGATAAAGACTATGCGGAAGCCTTTGTCGGCGATGTGCTCGTCCATCACCCGGCGGAAGGTATCGATCTGGAGGTTGAGCATATCGGAGGCCGAGAGTCCGGCAGTGGTGTCTACAAGTTCGGCAATGTGCAGATCGACTTCCAAAAACTTTTCGCGTACGTGCTTTGGCTTATTCACGTCCGGGCGGTGTGCCGGTTTGCGATCGCGGTTGATTTTTGAAGCCGCTTCACGCTGCATCTTTGCATCGTCTATTATGGCGGCAATGTCCGGCCGGCTCGCCGGCTCGTCGTCGGTGATAAGCGGAAGCGCAATCACGGGCCGGTCGAAATAAGAATTGGGAACGAAGCAGTGCAATTTGAAAAATTTGGTGACGTCGAGCTTCAGCTCCACGCTCACGGGCGGCTTCATGGCAAACGGTTTGTCTTTTTTGTAAGCCTGTATCTGCACGCATATGCGCTCGAGCGCCGACACATCGTCGTGGTCGAACTCCTCAAGGAGAAGCTCGATGCCCGGCTCGATGGTGTCGGCGCGGCGCAGCGTCCACTGTTCGCTGTCTGATTCACGGCTGAGATAGAGCACCGAAAGGTAGTAATTCGAATCGTTGACAAGGTAAGCCTCGTAGCTGCTCGTACTCAGCGATTTTGGGTTGACGGCCTCAAAAGCGAGCACGACGTTGAGCCGTTCGCCGGCTTTGGTCTCGATATATGGCAACTCGGCGGCATAATCTGCCGGCTCCGGTTTGGCCGGCTCGGCGGCATTTTGTGCTTTTGTGCCATCGGCGCCGCTCTTGGTGGCTGCCGTCGGCTTCGGGGTGTCGTAAAGAGGAGGGAAGTAGCCTGAATTCTGCACTACCACACACTCGCGCAGAAGCACGGGAGTTTCAAATCCGTCTTCGTCGACGTATGCAATATTGCCCTCGATGCGAGTGATTTTACCGCCTCCCACCGAATTTAAATATCTTACTGTATCGCCTGGTTTTGCCATATTTTAAGCCGGAGCGCTTGTTTTGCTCCTATTTTCTTTGACAAAGATAAAACTTTCCCGCAAATTTTGAGTAACTTTGCCACCGAAATGTCACAAAAAAACTTAGATATCCGAGATTTTGACTACAATTTGCCCGACGAGCGCATAGCCAAACACCCTTTGGCCGAGCGCGAGAAGTGCAAATTGCTCTATCGCCGCCCCGGAGGCGACATTGAGGAGCATATCTTCGCCGAGCTGCCCGGACTGCTTCCCGACGACGCTATGCTCATATATAATAACACACGTGTGATAAACGCCCGTATGCGTTTTGCCAAGGACACCGGCGCAGCCATAGAAATTTTCTGTCTGGAACCGCATACGCCGGTCGACTATGCCGACAATTTCGCTTCGACGTCGTCATGTGCATGGACTTGTCTTGTGGGCAACAGCAAGCGATGGAAAGACGGCACGCTCACTCTCCTTACATCAGTCGACGGCCATCCTCTTACAGTCACCGCCACCCGCCTTAGCCGCGACGGCGCCTCGTCGGTCATTCGCTTCGACTGGGACCGGCCGGACTGCACTTTTGCTTCGGTAATCACAGCCGCCGGAGTCATCCCCATCCCACCCTATCTCAACCGTGACACCGAGGCTTCCGACTCGGCCGATTATCAGACCGTCTACGCCCGCATGCGCGGCTCGGTGGCCGCTCCCACTGCCGGACTGCACTTCACCGACAGCGTGCTCAATGGGATAACGAGGCGCGGCATACCGCGCCGTGAGCTCACGCTCCATGTGGGCGCCGGCACCTTTCAGCCGGTGAAGGACGACGATGTGAGCCGCCACGTGATGCACAGCGAATGTATCGCCGTGCCTCTGAGCCTTATCGAGGAGCTGGCAGAAACGCCCCGACGCGTCTACGCCGTGGGCACCACAACGGTGCGCACTCTCGAAAGCCTTTACCACATAGGGTGCATGATGCATCAGGGCATCTACAACGGAGAGGTTGAGCAATGGTACCCCTATTCGCCATCTCATCCTCACCTCGACACCGGCGACGCGCTGAGGGTAATCGTTTCGCGGCTCAAAGAGCAGGGACAGAACACGCTTGTGGCCTCGACGCGCATAATCATCTCGCCGGGCTACCGGTATCGGATAGTCAAAGGTCTGATTACCAATTTCCATCAGCCTCGCTCTACGCTCCTGCTCCTTGTCTCGGCCATGATTGGCGACGACTGGCGCAGGGTCTACCGATACGCCCTCGACCACGATTTCCGATTCCTGAGCTACGGCGACGCCTGCCTGTTTGAAATCTGAAACACGCTAACGGGTCACAGGATAGTTCAGCTCCACAAACTCCTGATGTGAGACACGGCCGTATTTATCTTCTATGAAAACGGCATAGATGGTGTCGGGTTCCATGGCCGGCACCAGAAGGTTGTTTCTAACTACTGCGACACATGGCCCGGCAACAAACTGGCCGTAACGCAACGGATTGACCAGAGGCAGCCGCTCGCCCAATACTATCTCAACTTCTTCTCCGCGCTCTATGGGTCTGCGTGAAAGTATCATAGGATACACACCCCTGAACGGATTGTCGCCCGGAATTTCAGGCAGCGAATCGAAATCAGTGACGTGCTGCATGTCTGCGGGCAGCACAAGCGCACACACGTTCCGGCGCTCTTTATACTTCGGTATCATTTTCACCAAGTGCCGGAAATATGTTTCAGGAGAGATATTGTCATGGACAAGAGCGAAAATCCACCAGGGCACGCCTGCCGACAGCGAAGTGTCGGTATAAACCTTGCCGTCGCCGCGCGATTTGGCTATTTCGCTGTATTCGTTGAGAATTGCCGAAGCCTTAATCTGATATGGCAACAAATTGGCAAAAAAGACAATCTGAAGAGCCACACAGACCACAGCGGCTCCTTTCAGCGGCCTGATATTGCCGGAGAAAGCGACAAGGAATATCTGCATACTCATTATCAGCAAAACCAGATCGGGCAGCATCAACATTCTCGCGGCATTAAGACCGAGAACGAGTAATAAACCCCAGACGCATGCTACAAACAATATCCACACGCGTTGCTCCTTAACTGCCGGCCACAACTTGTGCCATCCGACCTTGAAATATGCTATAATGCAACATAATATATATACAAACAACGGCAAAGAAAACTTCAAGTTATACATCAAGCTTTGCCCGAAAGAGACGCGTGCATTGTCAGCTTCATAGCGACCTAATCTTGACAATGTAGAAAGCGAAAACGTGCACAACAATGTACCGGCCATGAAAAAGACCAACGGCACGATGACACGACGCCTCATGCCCGGACTGCGGCGATAGTTCTCAGGAGCGAATGACGGTATAAAAATCACAGCTGCCATCACCACAAGAGCCGGCAACGAATAGCCCTCGTGCATAATTCCGGCCACAAAACCGAGTATGCTTGCAAGAGCTGTCCTCAGGCGCGAACTCAGCGCCTCAGGATTCAGCACGACCCACATGAAACCGAGAATAAACGCCGACGGCCATATATAATTCATCATATATGCATCGGCGCAAAAATTATTGAACCACGGCAGCAATTTCCATCCCGCCAACGGCAACGCTGCACAAATCCAGCTGTAAGACAATGCCTTGCGTCCCAGCCCGAAAAATAATACAAGCAGCATGACAGCTCCCGACACTATGCCATGAAGCGATGCGAGCAGCCATGAGGGCAATAAGACAGCAAAAGGCATGAGGATGTTGGCAAGACGTCCGTTGACAAGTTTCCAGTGATTCCAGGCCGACTCGGCTGCCTCTGAAAACGAATTAATCAGCGGCCCTCTCATTTCCCAAAAATCATCCTCGCACGTATCAAGACAAAAATACTGATAATCAACGTCATCAAACACAGGCACACTGAAATATTGCCATAGTGCCACACACACGGCAAACACAGCGATCGCTGCAACAGAAATGATTACGGGGAGTCTTTTCATCTGAAAATGTTAGGATTGAAAAGCACGACTTGCAGGCGGTAAACGTAAATATTCAGCCGGGGCTCTAACAGTAGAAATAACGTTTTACAAGCTCGTACATCAGAGCGTGGTCGGTTTTGGCCCGCTCGGCTTCGGACCGGTCGTAGGAGCGCAGACGCGCTATCTGTCCGTCGATCATGGCGCGGTCGAACACACCTTTCTCCTCGAAGACTTCACGCGAGAGCTCGAGAGCGGAGGCTGATGCGGCGCAGTCGACGGGAAGCTGACGCAGTGCGGCCACTTTGTCGGCATATTCCGGCCGATGAATATCGACATCGACATAGCACCGGCGTGCCACGTCGAGAGCATCGGACATTTCAAATCCGTGACGCACGGCCACAGCAAGAGCGGCGATGAGTGTGTAGACATCGGCCGAACCATCGGCCGAGCGTATCTCAACGGTCTGTTTTTCGGATGCCGCGATACCGGCCGACGAGCTGCCTGGATTGAGCGCGGCGCACATATCGCCGTCGGCTGTCCATCCCAGCGGGACGCGCACGAGCACCGAGCGGTTGCGGTCGCCCCAGCATACGTTGGTGGGCGCTTCCTGATGGGGCACAAGGCGGAAATAGCTCGTGGGATTGGTGTTGCCGAACGCGGTGATGGCAGGTGCCATGTCCATGAGTCCGGCTATTGCCTTGCGTGCCGTTTCGCTCAGTTGCTTGTCCGGGCCGACCATCATGTTGTGACCGTCGGCGTCGACAATGCGCATATGGATGTGCAGGCCCGAACCGGCCTTGCCTATTGTAATTTTGGGCGCGAACGTGACGTCAAGGCCGTTGAGGTGCGCCAGATTGCGTATCACCCATTTGGCAAGCATAAGCTGGTCGGCCGCTTCTTCGGCGGCGACAGGGAGAAATTCGATTTCGTTCTGCTCGTAGACAGTGCCGTCGAGAGTGAAATTTCCCACTTCGGAGTGGCCGTACTTGATCCGTCCGCCGGTGCCGGCGATATACTGCATGCACTTGGTGCGGAAATCGCCCGATTTGGCAAAAGGCGCCGACTCATGATAGCCTCGCTGGTCGGTGGCCGGGAAGGTGCCGTCGTCGGGGAATATCACATAATATTCAAGCTCGCCCATGGCCTGAAAACTGTAGCCCGTGGTGCGGGTGAACTCCCGGCAGGCTTTGTGGAGCGTATGCTCGGGCGCGCTCTCGAGAGGCCGGCCGTCTTTGTCAAAAAACGAGCAGAGCATCGTCACCGTAGGTATCTCGGCAAAGGGGTCGAGAAACGCGGTGCGGAAGCGCGGCAACACGTACAGGTCGCTCGAGCCGGAAGATATGAATGGGAAAAGACTCGAACCGTCGACACGCTCGCCGAGACTGAGGATCGTGTCGAGATAAGCCAGATCGTTGATTACGAAATTGAGCGTTTTTAGCCTTCCGTCAGCCGCCGGATACATGAAATTGACCATTTCGACACCGTTGTCAGTGATGTAACTGATGATGTCGTCTTTGGTAAACTCGCGTGCGGGCTTGCCCAGCCAACGCACAAGGTCGTTTTTGTTAAGCTGAATCTCAGGATTGGATGTAATGGTTGTCATGATATATAGTCTAAGAAACAATTACGCGACTCGTCGCGTTGTGAGTGCAAATTTACAAATTATAATCTTAAAAACAAAATCTCGCCTCAGTGCGTGTGTTTGTGTTCAAGATGATATAGCAAAAACAGCGATAACGCACCTATAATGGCACAGGGAATGCCGGCCAGAGCCGGTGATGCGAGTCCGTAGCCGCGGGCTATCACCATGCCTCCGAGGGCGGCAGCCATGGCGTTGGAGACATTGAACGCTATCTGGATGCCGGCGCCGCCGAGCATCTCGCCGCCCTTGGCGTATTTCACTATGATGTATTGCAACGGTCCGCCGAGCCCGAATAGAAGCGCCGGAAGGACAAAAGCAAAAGCAGTAGAGGCCGTCTTGCTGCCGGCCCAAAGGTAAGCGAGCGGCAAGAGCAAAACTATCAAAGAAGCTATCAGCGCCGTAACCAGCGACGCCGAATAGCGGTCGGCCAGCCGTCCGGCCACAATGTTGCCGGCAACCATGCCGGCGCCTACTATCACCATGATTATTGTCATTGCCGATTCATGGAAACCCGCTACCTCGGTCATTATCGGCGAGATGTAGCTGAGCCAACAGTAAACGCTCGCCTGCCCGAAAAAGACACCGGCATAAATCAGCCAAGGCTGCGGATGCGACAGAAACCTGAACTGTCCCTTAATACCTGTGTCGGGCAGCGGCTGCATCACAGGCACATAGCGTCTGATGGCTGCGAAAGTCAGCGCTCCTGTCATTGCCACTATTCCGAACGGCAAACGCCACGACACCGCCTGACACAGAAACGTGAACGCCGGCACGCCGACAAGGTTGGCTACCGTCATGCCGCTGATGAGCACAGCCACCGCCGAAGCGCCTTTGCCGGGATCGCTGAGCCGCGAACACACGATGGCTCCCGCGCCGAAAAATGCGCCGTGCGGCAATCCGGAAATGAAACGCGCCGCAAGCAGACAACCGAAATCGGGCGAGAGCGCCACCAGCGCATTCCCCAGGGCTATCATGCCGGCAAGCAAAAGCATGAGCCGGCGCAAGGGCAGCTTACGCAACAGCAACAGCGAAGGCGCGCCCACTGCCACTCCGGCCGAATAGGCCGAAATCAGGTGCCCGGCGCTGACAATACTGATGCCAAGGTCGGCGGCGATGTCGCTGAGGATGCCCATCATGCCGAACTCCACGATACCGAGTGCGAATGTGCCGCCGGCAAGAGATAACAACGATTTTTTCATACACATCATCCTTTTTTATGTGCGAAATCTCAAAATCACGCCCACAGATGCCTCAGCAGTCTTCGATAAGCCTGAGAGCCGTCTGTGCAAGCTCGCTTTTCTTACAGGTGTGTTGCATTACCATTTTCACAAACGGGTCAGACTCGTAGCATCCGCGCACCGACGAGAAGTCATTATCGGCTTCGCTTGACGGAGCATCAATTCCGAAACCGGTGCGTGATGTGAGCGAGTACTCTTTGGCCGCATCGTCAAGAAGCATCCGGTTGAGCGTGGTCACGCTTTCGAGCCAGTGGTTGATAATGTTGCGAAGGTCGCCGGCGGTAATGCTCTCAATCGGTTTGCCGAACCAATTTTCAAACACCGATGCCACCCACGTCCACTCCATATCGTAATAGTCGGCGTGAAGCTTTTGCCAACGGCTCTCGAGCACATCGAGTGAAGCGATTGTGCCATCGGCAATCTCGCGGCATATTCGGTCCACCTCGGCCTTTGGTGCAAAGAGACCGCACACGTCGATCCATCGGCCGCGGCCGCAAGGGTGTGTGGGGACAAGCATTTTGCGGAGCTGCTCGAGCGTGCTCACGCGCTCACGGCCCAGACGGCTGATAATCGAATTTCCCATAAACTTATCAATAGCCAGACGATAGAGATCGCGTCCCTTGCGCAGTGCGCGGGCTTCGATGGTCATAGTCTGGAAAGCAAAACGCGAGGCCGTGAGCCCGGCTGTGCGTTCAAGGTCATTCAGGAGTTCTATACCTTGCATCATCTTGCCGACTGTGTAGGGACTGAGGAGATTGAAATTGATGCAGTCAAGACGGTCAGGGTCAAGACGATTGTCTCGTTTCGGCCACTTCTGCGCATCGCGTATGGTGCCTACGCTGCGCAGATTGATGCCCGGGACAAGAAACGATTCGCCACGGTTCTCAATCAGGTAGGAAAACGGAAGTTTCGATGTGTCGGGATGATTCACATGTCGACCCATAACCAAAGAGAAAGCTCCTATTTTAGCCGGCCATAGGATATAGGAGTCGCTCGTAGTCTTGGAGCCTCGTTCCACAACCCCCTGATGTATCGGTCCGAGCTTGTACATATGATTGCTCTGGTTCGAGCCGGATCCGGCATTAAGAAAAGAGAACATACCGGCAATGAGCAGACTCGATTTGTGCATCGTCACCGTATACGGACCGCCGAACAGAGCGGCCGCCTCTCCGTTCTCACAGTTGCAATTGGCAAAGAAAAGCGAATCGTGAGCAGAAAACAGATGCGAAAGCTTTACTGCCTGCCCGACGAAACAGTGATGCACCACAGCACCATCCTCGACCTTGCTGCCCGAGGCGAAAACGAACCCCTCGGCTATTACATCGCGCCCCACACACACCGGATCGCTCTCCGATGAGGCCAATGTGCCCTCAGCAAGCCGTGTGGCTCCGCTTATGCGGGCGTAGTCGCCGATATTTACGTTGGTGATTGTACCGGCGTTGCGCACCATGGCATTGCGACCTATGTATCCTCGCTTACCCCGCAAAGCATCTGCTTCGGCACGGACCATCCCGGCAAGTCTGCCCACCATTTCTCCATCGTGACGATACATGGCTATGAGATAGGCAGTCTGCGCGCTCAGACGAGAATACACCGGCACCTCTCGCCCTCCGGTCTCATTCAGCACCGAAACCTCAGTGCCCACACCGAACGAAGAGTCGAGAGTTGCGACGATGCTGTCGACGTTTTCAATATATGCTCCGTCGGCTATGTCATAATTGGCGATATAGTTAGCGACAGTATTAATGTACACTCCGTCGCCAACTGTCACATTATGCAGAGTGACATTTTTGATTTGCGAACGGCGCAACACACCTCCGGGACGGAAGAACTGACCCTCCGGTATGCCGAGACGAACTTCGCCGGAAAACTCCACCGCATGCACTCGTGACGGGTCAAAGCCGTCACGTACAAGTATCTGAGACCAGTTTTCGGCACAGCATCCATTTGCCGACAGTACAGCAATTTCTTGTTTCGTTAGATTACGATATTCCGGCATAAGAACAAATAAGTGAGGCCGACATCGGGCCACAACGGTTAAAAATGAAACGAATGTGTAAGTATTTGTGACCGCAAAGGTAACATTAATATTCCAAACATCAAAAAAGAAGCAGACTCCTGAACGCCGCGCCACGAAAAGCGCCGACTGAGAAAGCCATGACACTGCTTATCCACCCCAAAGTGTACAGGGTTTCGACCGGGCTTGGAGGCGGCTAACTCCAAGATAATCAATCTTATAAAAAGAAAAGCAGTTGAACCCCGGTGTACAGGGTAAAACTGCTTTTCATCATATGCGGAGAGGACGAGATTCGAACTCGTGGTAGGATTGCTCCTACGTCAGTTTAGCAAACTGGTGGTTTCAGCCACTCACCCACCTCTCCTTGAGGCGCATCGGCGCTTTGCGAGTGCAAATTTAAGGTGTTTTTTCGGCTTTACCAAATTTTTTGACTGATTTTTTATCTATTCTCGGTTATATGCCTAAATTTCAGCGGAATGTAAATTTATTTATCTCATCGAAGCTGCCACGTACCGAAATGTTTATGACACTATTTTTGGCTTGCGTGTGTTTTTTTGTTAAATTTGCACCGCATGAACATGAATGTCACCAGATACGGCTATGTCTCGGCGGCCGGAAACGGCAAGCTGACAGTGCGTCTTAGGAGCGAGGGCGATAACTGCGACGCTTGTTCGCTCGGCGCTGTTTGCGGCAAGACCGACGTGAAAGTCGTGCCCTACCCCGATGCGTCGGCCGATATGACAGGACGTAAGGTAAAAATCACCATGCGTGCTCAGGTGCTTCCGTCGTGGGCTGAACTGACAATGCCTGTTGCCATTCTGATTTCCGTAGCGGTCGTGCTCGTGCTGGCCGGATTGCCCGACGTGTGGTGCGTAGGGGCGTCGGCCGCAGCCCTCGGATTGTGGTATATTGTCGTGAACTATATAAATAAGGTGAGACAGCGGGCGCCGAAAGTAGAGTTTGTCGAACATTTTCCCTCTCGCGGTTGTTATAACGGTGACATAAGGCAGAGGGACTGACAAAATGGCAGATTGTGCATTTTGGCACTCCATTTGCAGTGTATTAATATCAGAAAACAAAAACCTAAAAGATATATCAAAATGATGAAAGTTAAACCACTTGCCGATCGCGTGCTCATCCTCCCCACGGCAGCTGAGGAAGTAACCGCGTCGGGCATTATTATTCCTGATTCTGCAAAAGAGAAACCTCTCAAAGGCACAGTGCTCGCCGTAGGCCACGGCACTAAGGACGAAGAAATGGTGCTCAAAGAAGGTGATACGGTGCTTTATGGCAAATATGCCGGCACCGAGGTCGAACTCAACGGTGAGAAAGTTTTAATCATGCGTCAGAACGAGGTTCTGGCCGTAATTGAAAAATAAAACATACGACAATGGCTAAAGAAATCAAATTCAATATCAAAGCTCGCGAAGAGCTCAAAAAAGGCGTCGACGCACTTGCCGACGCTGTGAAAGTGACACTCGGTCCCAAAGGCCGCAACGTTATCATCAGCAAGAAATTCGGCGCTCCCCACATCACCAAAGACGGCGTGACAGTGGCTCGCGAAGTAGAGCTTGAAGACGAGTTTCAGAACATGGGCGCTCAGCTCGTGAAGGAAGTGGCTTCGAAAACCGGCGACGACGCCGGCGACGGCACTACTACCGCTACCGTGCTCGCTCAGTCAATCATCACCGTCGGCCTCAAGAACGTGGCTGCCGGCGCCAACCCCATGGACATCAAGCGCGGTATCGATAAAGCCGTGGCCACCGTTGTAGAAAATATCCGCAATATGTCGGAAGAGGTAGGCGACGACTTCAAGAAAATCGAAGACGTGGCCCGCATTTCGGCCAACAGCGACGAGACCATCGGCAAACTCATCGCCGAGGCCATGAAGAAAGTCAAAAAAGAAGGCGTAATCACCGTAGACGAGGCCAAAGGCACCGAGACTACAATCGACATCGTCGAGGGCATGCAGTTTGAGCGCGGCTACATTTCGCCTTACTTCGTCACCGACACCGAGAAGATGGAGTGCGTGATGGACAACCCCATGATACTCATCTACGACAAGAAAATCTCCAACCTCAAAGATATGCTCCCCATCCTCGAGCAGAGCGCACAGAGCGGACGTCCGCTGCTCATCATCGCCGAAGACGTTGACCAGGAAGCTCTCGCCACACTGGTTGTGAACCGTCTGCGCGGCTCTCTGAAAGTGTGCGCCGTGAAAGCTCCCGGTTTCGGCGACCGTCGCAAAGAGATGCTCGAAGACATCGCCATCCTCACCGGCGGCACTGTCATCTCTGAGGAAAAAGGCATGCAACTTGCCAACACTACCGTCAACGACCTCGGCCGCGCCGAGAAAGTGAATGTCAACAAAGACAACACCACTATCGTCAACGGCTCAGGCAACAAAGAGGCCATCGCTGCCCGCGTGGCTCAGATCAAAGGCCAGATCGAGAACACCAAGAGCGACTACGATCGCGAGAAACTGCAAGAACGCCTTGCCAAACTCGCGGGCGGTGTGGCAGTGCTCCACATCGGCGCTCCCTCCGAGGTTGAGATGAAAGAAAAGAAAGACCGCGTAGACGACGCTCTCAGCGCCACTCGCGCTGCTATCGCCGAAGGCATCGTGCCCGGCGGCGGCGTGGCCTACATCCGTTGTCTTGCAGCTCTCGACGGCCTCAAAGGCGTCAACGACGACGAAACCACCGGTATCCAGATTGTGCGCCGCGCCATCGAGGAGCCTCTGCGCCAGATTGCCGCCAATGCAGGCGTCGAGGGAGCCGTTGTGGTTCAAAAAGTGAGCGAAGGCAAAGGCGACTTCGGCTATAACGCCCGCACCGACACATACGAGAATCTTCTCGCAGCCGGCGTGATCGACCCTGCCAAAGTCACACGCGTAGCTCTTGAAAATGCCGCTTCGATTGCCGGTATGTTCCTCACCACCGAGTGTGTGATTGCCGACAAGAAAGAGGAGAATCCCGCTCCCGCCATGCCCGCCGGCGGTATGGGTGGCATGGGCGGCATGATGTAAAAGACTGATTGTCCCTTACAAGAGGGTGTGTCAAAATCGCTGTTTTTGATGCGCCCTCTTTTTCTATTTTTCCGGCTCTCCCTCCGATTTCACCCAATCTCTTTCCTTATCTATATATATGTTTATAGCCTCAGCCAAACGCAAAGAAAACATAGCCGAGTATCTGCTCTATATGTGGCAGATTGAGGACATAATCCGGGCCAACAGCCTCGACATCGACCTTATTAAACGCAATGTCATCGACAAGATACCCGAACTGGGCGCCGAAGAGAAGTCTCAGCTCACCGACTGGTACGAATCGCTTATCGACATGATGCGCCGCGAGGAGGTTATGGGCCAAGGTCATCTGCAGATCAACCGCAACGTACTTGGCTCGCTTGCCGAACTGCATCACCGCATCCTTGAAGACAAAGACCCGAAGTTCGATGATTATCGCGCCGAGTTCTACCGCACTCTTCCGTTTATCGTAGAGTTGCGCGCACGCTCGGGCGAGAATAAGCCCGGTGAGATTGAAACCTGCTTCAACGCCCTTTACGGCATGCTCATGCTGCGGATTTCGGGCAAGGAGGTCACCGATGCCACCCGCGATGCCGTAGCTCAGATTTCACGCTTCATCGCCTTACTGGCAAAGGATTTTCATCTCGACGAGGAGGATAAGTTGTTTCCGCACAAAGACGATACGCTATGACTCAACATGGATTTTTCCGCGCTGCGGCCTGCGTGCCGCGTGTAGAGCCCGGTCAGTGCGCCGTCAATGCACGTGAAATTGCCGACATGGCCGTGCGCTGCGCTTCGGAAGGAGCCGAAGCGGCCGTTTTCCCCGAAATGTCGGTAACGGGCTACACCTGCGCCGACCTTTTCCACAATCAGCAGCTGCTCGACGACGCTATCGCCGCAATAAAAGACATCTGCGCCCGCACCCGGGAGCTGCCGACGGCAATTGTGGTCGGCGCGCCTCTCTCTGTCGACGGCACGCTCTACAATTGCGCTTTTGTCATCGCCTCGGGCCGCGTGCAGGGCATCGTACCCAAAACGTACATTCCAAATTACAACGAGTTCTACGAGAAACGCTGGTGGCAAGGGGCGGAAACTCAGACACGCACCGTACATCTTTGGGACGGCGAAGATGTGACTTTCGGCACATCCAAGCTTTTCCGCATCAACGGCGTGAATCTCGGCATAGAGATATGCGAGGACCTGTGGGTGCCCGCGCCGCCGAGCAATCGTCTGGCCATGTCCGGCGCTGAGGTCATACTCAACCTTTCGGCCTCCGACGACACCATCGGCAAATACGCCTATCTGCGGCGCCTGATCGAGAATCAGTCGGCTTCGGCCCTATGTGGATACGTCTATGCGTCGGCCGGATACGGAGAATCGTCGACAGACCTTGTCTTTGACGGCAAAGCCATCATCGCCGAGTGCGGCAAGACACTTGCTGTCAATCCCCGCTGGCAGACCGAAAGTCAGGTCTGCGTCGCCGACATAGACATCCTTGCCATCCGACACGACCGCATGCACAACGGCTCATTCGCCGACTGCCGCCGGCGTGAAGGCGTGAATCCGGCCGACTTCAAAATCAACACTATCTCCCTCTCAGCTATGACTCCCGACGATTTGCGGCGCAGTGTCGACCCTCTGCCGTTTGTGCCATCGACCGACGCCGACATGGCCGAGCGCTGTGACGAAATTGTCAACATTCAGGTCATGGGATTGTGCCGGCGTCTGTCGGCCATCTCGTGCCGCAATCTTGTCATCGGCATTTCGGGCGGACTCGACTCCACTCTCGCCCTGCTTGTGGCTCACCGCGCTTTTGTCAGGCTGGGCTACGACACAAAAGGCATTACCGGTGTCACAATGCCCGGGTTCGGCACCACCGGCCGCACACACTCCAACGCTCTGGTGATGATGAAATGCCTCGGCGTGACCGCACGCGAGATAAACATAGTCGATGCCGTGAAGCAACATTTCAGCGACATCGGCCACGATATCGAAAATCACAACGTGACCTACGAGAACTCTCAGGCACGCGAACGCACTCAGATACTCATGGACGTTGCAAATCAAGTCGGAGGCATCGTTCTGGGCACCGGCGACCTCTCGGAGCTTGCTCTGGGATGGTGCACCTACAACGGTGACCAGATGTCGATGTACGGCATCAACGCCGGTGTGCCTAAAACGCTGGTCAGATATCTGGTGCGCTATTTCGCTCTCAGCACCGGCGACGAGGCTCTGCGCGGCTCTCTGCTCGACGTGATAGACACTCCCATTTCGCCCGAACTCACTCCGGCCGAAAGCGACGGCACCATCAAGCAACGCACCGAAGACATCGTAGGCCCCTACCCGCTGCACGACTTCTTCCTCTATCACCTGCTACGCTACGGCCGCAGCCGCGACACTATTCTCTACCTTGCCTGCAAAGCCTTTGAGGGAGAGTACGACCGCGCGACGATAGAGAAATGGCTGGCAACTTTCATGCGAAGGTTCTTCAGTCAGCAATTCAAGCGCTCGTGCATGCCCGACGGCCCCAAAGTGGGCGGTATATGTCTCTCGCCCCGGGGCGACTGGCGCATGCCCTCCGATATGCGTCCGCACTGAGGACCACATGTCACACACAAACCCTTTGGGTCACCGCCCCTTTAATCAGGATCGGTGGCCTATTTATTGTAATACACTGTAAATGTGTCACATAATATCCAGTCCGGCTTTCACGCCGCAGATACTTTATTAATCTGCGCAAAAATTGAATTGTTCAATTTCTTAATTCCGCACTTGCTTGTTTAATCTGCGGGTGAAACTTTGTAATAGAAAAATTTGTTTGTGATTATAAAATGTCGTATCTTTGTAATCTAAATGACATCACCATGGATATAGTAATCGAAAAGAAAGCACACGTGTTCCGTTTGCCTGTCTATCTTCTGGACAAACTTAAAGAACTTGCTCAAAAGGATCGCCGCAGCCTAAACAACTATGTTGAGTGCCTGCTGCTTGATGCTGTGTATCACGAACCAAACGAAGAAACCATCGCCGCAATTAACGAAGTTAAAGCCGGTAGACTTGAAGGACCGATTGATACTTCAAGTGTAGAAGCCATGCTTAAATCAATGGATTTATGAAAGAGCTTCGCTATACGCGACAGTTTAAGAAGGACTTAAAACGATTTCTTAATCAGCCGAAGAAACTCAAAGAGCTGAATATAGTGCTTGATATGCTCCGGAATGAAATTACGTTGCCGGAGAAATATCGGTTGCATATCTTGAAGGGAGAATATTCCGGTTGTCTTGAATGTCATATTGAAAGTGATTTTCTGCTTGTTTGGTATGACGAAGAGAGTGACACTATTGCGTTGCTCAGGCTGGGCTCCCATTCCGAGTTGTTTAAGGATTAGGAATGAGCCTAATGATCAGATTCTTCAAGTGCTCGGGGCACTTTGTTTATGTAACGATAACATTGTCTTCGAAACGAAGATTTTGAGGAAATTTGATAAATTATTAGCATATTAGCGCGAGGATACTGAGTAATGAGGGGCTACTGTCGGGCATGAAAGTGGGCGGTATATGCCTCTCGCCCCGAGGCGACTGGCGCATGCCCTCCGACATGAAGCCATTATAACGGCTCTGTCGTATTTTGGCAACACACTGATTAGCAATTTTTTATCACCGGTTGAGGATTTTTATTGACTCAACCGGTAATTTTTTTGTAAAAAATTTGTCTAAATATTTGGAGAATATAAAAATGTGTATTACCTTTGCAGTGTGGTAGATGTACTACTTATCTATTACACTATTTCACAAAAACACTAAAACTAAATATTCATCCAATCGAAACAGCTTCTTAAAAATTTAATGTAAACAGTTTTTATTCTCATTGCTCATTCTCCGAGCTTCTCCTTCTCATCACTCTCACTCAACAAATCGAAAAATTATGCTTGAAATCAAAAATCTCACATTCAGTTATCCCCGGCAGGAGAGTCCGACAATCGACAATATGTCGTTTTCGGTCGCCGAGGGTGGTGTATACGGACTATTAGGTCCTAACGGCGCCGGCAAGTCCACGTTACTCTATCTGATATCAGGACTGCTCACACCGCGGAGCGGCGACGTGGAGCTTAACGGCACCGACACGCGTCTGCGCCGCCCCTCGACATTGTCCGACATCTTTCTTGTACCCGAGGAGTTCTCGCTTCCATCGGTGAAACTTTCCACCTATGTCGCGCATAATTCATGTTTCTATCCCAACTTCTCACACGAAGACATGAAGCGTCATCTCGAGCTGTTTGAAATCGAAGGCGACCCCGATCTGGGCGCTCTCTCGATGGGACAAAAGAAAAAGGTTTACATGAGTTTCGCTCTTGCCTGCAACACCCCTCTGCTGCTCATGGACGAGCCCACCAACGGCCTTGACATCCCCGGAAAAGTGAACTTCCGCCGTTTCATCGCATCCAACATGACCGACAGCCGCTCGATAATCATATCCACGCATCAGGTGGCCGATATCAACCGCCTGCTCGACCATGTGATTATCCTCAACAACCGCGACGTGCTGCTCAACGCCTCGACCGAAGACATCGTCTCGCGTCTGGACTTCATCAATACCGACGACCCCGAGCTCATCGCCAAGGCGCTCTACACTCAGCAGTCTCTTTCGGGCACGTCAATAGTCCTGCCCGCCGCCGGCGACAACGAAACAGAAATCAACCTTGAGACTCTCTTCTCTCTCGCCACCGGGCATCCTGATGTTATCAAAAAATTATTCACCTCCAAAACCTCCGAACAATGACCGACAGTTTCTCCATGCAGCGTTTCGGCCGCCTGTTGGTGACCGACCTCACCTCAAATGCTAAAAAATATTCCATGTGGCTGGGGCTTATCGTCGGCGTGATCGTGGCGCTGGCCGTCATAGCCATCATAGGCAATTCTTCAATTATCACGTCCAAGACATATCATATCGAAGATTATTACTCGCTGATTGAGCGCGACCCGGTGGCCAACTTCATGCCGGTTATCTTCTATTTCTCTCTTTTCATCACCGTCACCGTGGCCGCATCGCAGACGATGCAGAATCTGTCGACCAAGACATCGCGCATCAACGCTCTGATGCTGCCGGCCACACAGCTTGAAAAATTCCTGAGCCGATGGGTTATCTTTGTTCCTTTGTTTCTGGCTGCGTTCCTGCTCTCGTTTCAGGTGATAGAATGGGCGCGCGTGATGTTTGAGATGATGATTTTCGGCTCCGACGCCAACATTCACTCTCTCAACGTGTTGTGGCTGCTTTTCCCCGAAGACGATGCCGAAAGAGATCTGATAATCTTGTCTATAGTTTTTCTTCAGTCGATTTTCGTCCTCGGCAGCACGATATGGCCGAGCAACACGTTGGTCAAGACAGTATGCGCGCTCTTTGTCATCAGCGTTGGCCTTACCCTCTTCGGATCGCTGTGCGGAAACATTCTACTTGACTCACGTTACAACTACACTCTTGACATCTCAGACGAGACCGCCTGGACCATTTCCCGAAGTCTTGTTTCAGTATTCACCCTAATCAACTACATAATCGCCTACTTCCGTTATAAGGAAATCGAAATCATCCAGCGATGGTAATGCACTTCCCTCTCACTCTACGACTATGAATTTCAAAGAAAACAATAAAGCAATCTACCTGCAGATAGCCGATAAAATATGCGATGAAATCACTATCGCAAAGCGGTTCGTCCCCGGAGAACGCATCCCGTCGGTGCGTGAATACGCCGCCTCGCTGCAAGTCAACGCCAACACCGTGGTCCATGCCTACGACCATCTGCAACAATCAGGTGTAATCTTCAACCGCCGGGGCGTGGGATACTTTGTGAGCGACGACGCATTTGCGGTCATCAGACGGATGCACGAAAAAGCGTTTATGGACGGCGAAATGCAATATCTTTTCTCGCGCCTGCACGCCATGGACATTACACCCGACCAACTCAAAGACCTCTACTACGAATTTTGTAAAACAGCCAAACAATGAAAAAGACCACATACGCGCTGATAGCAGTGCTGGCGATTATGCTTGCCGGCATCTTCACCTTCCTTCTTATCCTCAGCCATCACCGCACCAACAGAAAAGACTACGTGTCTGTCATCGCCGGAACAACTGTGACCGACCGGACACCGCAATTCAACAAAATCGTTATTGAAACCTCCGGCTACGCTGAGTTCTACGATAACGACACCGATTACGCCTCGGCCGACAAACTTTTCAAAATCATCTGCAACGACTCGGTGCAGGCGTCCTCTGTCACTATGAGGGAAGGATGGAAGAAATTTCTTTCCTACTCAGTCAGCGACTCCACTCTCACACTGACATTCAAAGAAGACTGCGGCGATATAGCCGTCGGCAGCTCATACATCACGGTCATGACTCCGACGCTCTGCGAGCTGACCGTAGACGACGGGGTACCTGTATCTTTAACCCGGTCGACAATCGGCGTTCTTAATGCCAAAATCAGCAATGAGCTCAATTTTGACTCTTGCAAGGTCGCCAAGGTCAACTTTACCTGCACCAATCAATACAGCTATGTAAACATCGACGCTGCTGAAACCGAAATCGATTCGCTCAACGTATACAACGTCGACGACATCAGTATCTCAGCCGACGGCCGCATACGGCAGACCACGCTCTACGGCAGACCTGCAATCTCAACTAACCGGGCCAACCTCTATGGCACAGGGCTTATCGACGTCAGCACCGTACCGGCCTCCTACGAACACTGTTTCGAACTTGTTTTCTACGGAAACCGATCCTTCCATCTCAACGATTAACAATACACGGTTAAGTAACTCTCATAAATTAGCTGATACATAATTACGAAGTATTTTCGAGAGATTTTCGCGCCGGAGCGAAGGAGTGTAGCGAGCTACTCGACTGAGCGACAGCAGGAAAAGCGCCGAAAAGACGAATAAGGATGTATCAGCCCGTAGGGTTACCTGAATTAAGAAAATTATTAACTAATTTATAAGAGTTACTTATGTCAGAAACAATGATACGTCTCACCGACATCAACAAGACCTACCCGGGCGCCGTGCCTCTGCACGTGCTCAAAGGCATCAATCTCGAGATTGAGCGCGGCGAACTGGTGTCGATTATGGGAGCATCCGGTTCGGGCAAATCGACATTGCTCAACATTCTGGGCATTCTCGACAACTACGACACCGGCGAATACCGCCTCGACGGCGAGCTCATACGCAATCTCAGCGAAAACGACGCCGCCTCGCTGCGCAACCACAAAATCGGATTTGTATTTCAGAGCTTCAACCTCATCAATTACAAGAACGCAATCGAGAACGTGGCTCTGCCGCTGTTCTACCAGGGGGTTAGCCGGAGCCGCCGCAACAAGCTCGCCATGGAGCAACTCGAACGCATGGGACTTGCCGACCGCGCCCACCATCTCCCGTCGGAGCTCTCCGGAGGTCAGAAACAGCGTGTGGCAATAGCCCGCGCGCTCATCACCAAGCCGGCTCTGATTCTCGCCGACGAGCCCACCGGCGCTCTCGACAGCAAGACTTCGGTCGAAGTGATGCAGATATTCCGGCAGCTCAACGCCGAGGGCATGACAGTAGTAATTGTTACACATGACCCCGCCGTTGGCGAGCAGACCAACCGTATCATCCGCATCAAAGACGGCCTCATAGTCTGAGACTGCGTGACGACAACAATCAACGACATTCATCATGTTTGATTTATTCTCTGAAATATGGCAGACGATGCGCACCAACAAGCTGCGCACCATCCTCACCGGCATAGCGGTGGCCTGGGGCATACTCATGCTCATCGTCCTGCTGTCGGTGTCAAACGGCATCATCAACTCGTTCAGGCAGAACACGGCCGACAGCGACATCTATCAGTCGTCGGTCTGGGCCTCCCGCACCACCATCCCATATCAGGGATATAAAGAAGGCCGCTGGATACAACTCAAAGACGACGACATCAAAGCGCTCGACGACATACGCCTGCCGGGCTACGACGGGGCCACGCCTCAATACAGTTTCAAGGCCGAAGTCTCCACCTCACGAGACTACCTGCCGTCGACATGGTGCGAAGGCATGTGCTCGCGCGATTTCGACCTCGACATCATCGCCGGACGCGCCTTCAACTCATCCGATGACAGAGAGGCACGAAAAGTGATCATTCTGCCCTCCACATCGCTCTCCACTCTCTTTGCCGACACCACCGATGTGGTAGGACGCACCGTAAAGGCCGGAGGTGTGGCTCTGACAGTAATCGGAGTATACTCATCCCGCTTCCGCAGCAATATCTACATCCCCTACTCGACTTCTCAGGCGCTCACCGGATTCACCGGCGATGTCGACAACATAAATCTACACTACAAGGAGGGCACGACCATCGAGCAAGCCAAGGCCATTGACGAAGAAGCAAAAAAGATACTCCGGCAGCGCCACACGGTGTCGCCCGACGACGACTCGGCTATCGGTATCTGGAACGCGCTCGAGAACAACAAGGAGAATCTCGCCGGCCTCAACATCCTGAATGTGACCATGTGGATCATAGGCATCCTCACACTCATCACGGGCATCGTGGGCGTGAGCAACATCATGTTTGTGAGCGTGAGAGAGCGTACTCACGAGATAGGCATACGTCGTGCCATCGGCGCAAGACCTCGCAATATCCTCACCCAAATTGTACTCGAAAGCGTCGTGATGACCACGTTTTTCGGTTATCTCGGCATCGTGGGCGGCACTCTGCTCACCGAAATTGTGAAGGCGGCCTTCGCCGGTTCGGAGTTCATGCTCAACCCGTCGGTCGACCTCGGCATAGCTTTCGAAGTCACCATAGCTCTTGTAATAGCGGGAGCGCTGGCAGGCATCTTCCCTGCCATGCGTGCGTTGAAAATCAAACCCGTAGAAGCCCTTAGCGAAGAATAATCATGAACCTTGCAATATTTGACATAGACAACTGGCGCGAAATCGGCGCCACGCTCGCGCGCAACAAGACTCGCACTTTCCTCACTGCATTCGGCATCTTCTGGGGTACAGCGATGCTCGCTTTGCTTTGGGGCGGCTCGCACGGTCTAAGAGCCGTGCTCGGAGCAAATTTCGACGGCGTATCCGCCAATTCCGCACTTGTTTTTTCCAACCGCACATCCAAGCCCTACAAAGGTTACCGCAAAGGCATGAGATGGGAGTTCAATGTCAGCGACCTGAGCAATCTGCGCCGTGGTGTGCCGGCAATTGAAGCAATATCACCCATCTCGCAACGCGCCACCACCTACCGCCACGGCACGCACTCCAAAACAGGTGTAGTAAACGGTGTGGAAGACACCTACTACCGCGCTTTGCCTCCCATCATCACCTCGGGCCGGTTTATCAACGCTTCCGACCTGCGCAACGACCGCAAGGTTGCAGTAATCGGCGATAATGTGGCCAAAGAACTGTTTCCGGGCGTCAGTCCCATAGGTCAGTATATCGAACTCGACAACATGCACTACCGCGTGGTGGGCACCATCAAAACGCGAATAAAAAACTTTCAGCTCAGCGGCACCAAAACCGAAGATGCTGTGATGATACCGCTTTCCACCTTCCGCCGCGCTTATAACTCGGGCGATAAATTCAACTTCATGATGGTCGTGTTTCACGACGGTGCGAAGCCCAAAGATTCGTTTCCGTCGATCCGCCGCATATTGAGCGGCAACCACCCCTTCTCGGCCGACGACGATGCTGCAGTGGGAATATGGGATATGTCGGAAATGTTCGAAATGCTCGGCAATCTCTTCACCGGCATCAACGTGCTGCTGCTCTTCGTGGGATTCAGCTCCCTGCTGGCAGGCATTATCGGTGTGGGCAACATCATGTGGATAGTGGTGAAGGAGCGCACCAAAGAGTTCGGCATCCGACGCGCCATTGGCGCAGAGCCCTCGTCGATACTATGGCAGATACTTTCCGAAAGCGCCGTGCTCACCGTTGTGGCCGGAATGGCCGGAATATGTTTTGCCGTAGGCATCTTAGCTCTTCTCTCCGGTTTGAATATCAATGATTCGGACGCCGATTTCCAGCTACGGTTTTCCGAGGCCGTCACCGTACTCATACTCTTTATAGTGCTCGGCGCTGCCGCCGGTACGATTCCGGCCATAAAGGCTATGCGCATCAAGCCCGTAGAGGCTATGAACGATAAATAATCTTTCCTATCGAAAATAACAATCTAACTGAACACCAAATATGAAAAAATTCTTCAAGATTCTGATTTGGATCATTGTAATCGCAGTGTTTGCGGGCACGTTCGTATTCCTGTACAACAACTCAAAACAAGCCCCCGACACCTACGAGCTCATCACCCCCGAAACAGGCACCATCGAGCGCAGCACTGTGCTCACCGGCAAAATCGAACCACGCGACGAAATTGAAATCAAACCTCAGATTTCGGGCATCATCTCCGAGATACTCATCGAAGCCGGCGATTATGTACACGAGGGCGACATCATCGCCAAAATCAAGGTCATCCCCAACGAAAGCTCTCTATCGGCCGCTCAGAATCAAGTGGATGTGTGCCGCCTCACCTACAATCAGGCGAAGCAGGAATTCGGACGCACCGAGGAGCTGTATAAAAAGAAATTCGTCTCACGCGAGGAGTACGAGCAAGCACAGACCGCAATGCTCAAAGCCAAAGAAGAGCTCAACGGCGCACTCGACAATCTCTCTATCGTGCGCGACGGTGTGTCGACGCTCAACGCTCAGCAGAGCAATACACTGGTGCGCGCCACCATCGACGGCCAGATACTCGAAGTGCCCGTAAAGGTGGGCTCTTCGGTAATTCAGGCCAACACGATGAACGACGGTACGACCATCGCAAAAATCGCCGATATGCGCCGGTTGATTTTTGTCGGCAAAGTAGACGAGACCGAAGTGGGCATGCTGCGCCCGGAAATGCCCGTATCATTCACTATCGGCGCCCTCTCCGACATCACTCCCTGCGGCGAAATCGAATACATCTCGCCCAAAAGCACCGAGGAGAACGGCTCCAATACCTTCGAAGTCAAAGCCTCAATCCAGGTGCCCGACTCCGTGACACTGCGCGCCGGATACAGCGCCAACGCCTCTGTCTCGCTCCTGCGCAAAGCAGATGTGCTCACCATCACCGAGGCAGCGCTTGAATATGCCGGCGACAGCACATTTGTATACGTCCTCACCGCCGAGGCTCCGGAGCAGAAATTCGAACGTCGTCACGTGGTCACCGGCGTGAGCGACGGCGTGAAGATTGAGGTAAAATCAGGCGTGAATGAAAACGACCGTCTGCGCGGTATCAAAATCGAAAGCAAATAACAGATTATGAAAGCCCTTAACTATATCGCGGCTCTCTGCTGCGCCGTCATCCTCTGCTCCGCTCCGGCCGCCCGGGCTCAGCAACCATGGAGCCTCGACAGCTGCATCAGCTACGCTCACGAGAACAATATATCGCTGAAACTAAGCAAAAACCGCACCGAAGGCGGTCAACTGTCGATAACCGAAGCCAAATCAGGCTTTCTCCCGACTGTAAGCGCCGGTGCCAACCAGTCGTGGAACATAGGCCGCGGTCTGACATCGGCCAACACATACGCCAACCGCAATACTTCGAGTTTTTCCTATTCAGCCGGAATGAATCTGCCAGTATTCTCCGGATTGCGCAACTCGCGCAACCTCGCACTGGCCAAAGCCAACCTCTCGCAGCTCGCCGAGCAATACGAAGCCGCCAAAGAAGACATTACAATTAACATCATAACATCCTACCTGCAAGTACTGTACAACAAGGAGCTGAAAGAAGTTGCCGTGCAGCAGGTAGCCCTCTCAGAGTATGAGCTCTCACGTCGCGAGGCCATGCTCGAGGCCGGGAAGATACCCGAAGCCGACCTCCTCGACGCTGTCTCGCAGCTCGAGCAGGACCGCATGAATCTCACTCAGACAACCAACGACGTAACCCTCGCTCTGGTCGACCTTGCGCAACTGCTCCAGCTCAACGATGTCTCCGGATTTGACGTGCTCCCGCTCGCCGATGAGAACGCGATGATAATACCCGCCGACGTGGCCTACACCCGCGCCTTGCAATACAACCACACGATAGAGGCCGCACGTCGCGGCATCACCTCGGCCGACAAAAGCATATCTCTTGCCAAATCGGGCTATCTGCCGTCTCTGTCGTTCAGCGCCGGCATCGGCAGCTCGTATTATACCGTATCGGGTATGCAGCACGACAATTTCGGCAAACAGATGAACAACAATTTCGCCACCAACTTCGGCTTCTCGCTCAGCATCCCCATCTTCGACGGCTTGCAGACCCGCAATCAGGTGCGACGCGCCAAACTCGAAAAGCTCAATGCCGAGCTTGAGCTCGAACAGTCGGAACAACAGCTCTACCGCACCATTCAGCAAGCCTACTATCAGGCCGTCGGAGCAGAGAAAAAACTCGCTTCGGCCGGTGCCGCCCAAAAAGCAGCCGAAGCCGCGTTCACATCAATGCAGGAAAAATACAATCTCGGCCGCGCCACGCCCTACGAGTACGAGCAAGCCAAGACCAAGGCTCTGACTACCACAGCCCAGCAGATACAGGCGCGCTACGAACTCATCATGCGCTCACGCCTGCTGCAATTCTATTCCGAACCCCACTGATCACATTTAACTTGGAGAGGACGCGCCGGAAATATGCCTCCAGCGCGTCCTCTTTTTTACATTCTTGTTATGGGAAAGTTGGCCGCTAAATTTTTATTGAATATATTTGCAAGAAAAATAATTAATTATGTTCTCGCTGTTCGGTCTGTTCAAAAAGAAGACAAAAGACAAGCCTCAGCCTCCGGAAAGGGAGTGCTATGAGGGTGAGGCGTCTTTCGAGCGCCTGCAGGAAATGATAAATGAAGCCGAAAAGGACAACCGCCCCACGGCTCCTTACGTGCGTGCGCAGATAAAGCTATTACAGAAAGCACTCGACGAATTTCTGATTAGGGCCAAGGCTGAAGGCTACTCATTGACCGATGTGCGCGTGGGGGAAATCGAAGTGCGCCAATATGCCGCCATGAAGCAGCTTGCCGGAAAGATCGGCGACCCGACGGACAAATATGACCGCCTGATAAAACAGACACGCATACGCATCTTCGGTGAAGAAAACGCGCGACGATTTTTTGATTAGGCAAGCTCGCAGATGAGTGTGGCCGAGGTGGCGTCGATGACACGCACGTTCACAAGATCGCCCCGGGAGAAGTCTCCTCGGGGGAACACGCAGGTCTTGTTCTGCGAGGTACGGCCCACCCATTGGTCGGCGCTGCGCTTCGACACATTCTCAACAAGCACTTCGAAGGTCTTGCCTATGTCGCGGCGGTTGCTCTCAAGCGAAAGCTCGTTCTGAAGGGCAATCATGCGGTTGAGACGGTCAATCTTTACTCCCTCGGGCACATTGTCGGGCATCTGTCGCGAGGCCAGTGTGCCGGGGCGCTCCGAATATTTGAACATAAATGCCGAGTCGAAGCCCACCTCTCGCATAAGCGACAGCGTCTCTTCAAATTCCTCTTCCGTCTCGCCGCTGAATCCGGTGAACATATCGGTGGATATACCGCAGTCGGGGATGGCTCGGCGTATGGCTGCGATGCGGTCGAGATACCACCTGCGTGTGTACTTGCGGTTCATATCCCTCAGCACTTTGTCCGAACCCGACTGCACAGGCAGATGTATGTGACGGCAGATATTGGGATGTGCGGCGATGGCGGCGATAGTGGCGTCGCTCATGTCCTTGGGGTGCGAAGTGGTGAAACGCACGCGCATCTCCGGAGCGGCTTCGGCCACGATAGCGAGAAGCGATGCGAAATCGGTGCCGTTGCTGTTGTAGGAGTTGACATTCTGCCCCAGCAATACCACTTCTTTAAAACCGCGTTTCCGAAGGTCGTGAAGCTCGTTGAGTATGCTTTCCACCTCACGCGAACGCTCGCGGCCACGGGTATAGGGCACGATACAGTAGGAGCAGAAATTGTTGCATCCGCGCATGATGCTGATATATCCGCTCACGGGCGCTCCCAGGCGACGGGGGATGATGTCGCGATAGGTTTCGGTGGTGCTCAGCTCCACGTTCACGGCCGGATGTCCCTGCTGAGCCGAGGCGAAAAGCGCGGGAAGGTCGAGATAGCTGTCAGGACCACACACCACGTCGACACCCAAATCCATGAGTTTGTCGCGTACCCTCTCGGCCATGCAGCCGATCACTCCTACGATGAGACGCCCTTTGCGCTTGCGGCGCAGCGATGCAAGATATTGCAGGCGAGAAAGAATTTTTTGCTCGGCGTTGTCGCGTATAGAGCAGGTATTGAGCAATACGGCGTCGGCCACGGCCACGTCGGAGGTGATTTCATATCCGGCCATGCCCATGACCGAGGCCACGACTTCAGAGTCGGCAACGTTCATCTGACAGCCGTAAGTTTCTATATATAATAACCGTGGAGAAGACGTTTCGGAGGTTTTCAAACTCATTTCAACAAAAAAATTTGTATAATTATCTGCGATTTCGTAATTTTGCACAAAATTACAAAAAAAAGCGGAATCTTCCGCATTATTATCCCCAAGAAATAAGCTTATAATGTCAATTGGCGAATGGGTGGGCCTGATAGGAATGATAATCGGTATCTTCCTCTCGGTGCTCGAAAGCAAAAAGAAAAACAAGACCGACGAAGAGTCATCTCCTCGCCGCCGGCCGCCGATGAAAACGCCGGCACAGCCTGTGTCACGGCAGACGTCACCGTTGCTCGGCCAATTGGCAGCGTTGCTCGACATTGAGGAGGAAATAGATGAAGCGCCCGAAGTTGCCGTCGCACCTCCGGCATCGGCGGTACCTCCCGTGACTGAGTTTACCGAAGGTTCCCGCGCCACCGCCGACTCGCCTGTGCCCCCTGCCGTGCACGAGTCGCTCGAGGCCCCGCGGACGGCCGCCACAACTGAGGCCTCCACATCGGCATCGGCACTCAACTTGCACGATAAGGATGCATTGCGCCGGGCCATAATCCTCAGCGACATACTTCCCCCCAAATTTTGAATTATATAAATTCGATTAAATATAATACCACTTACACAAAGAAAATATGGCTTTTAATTTCATGACTGCTGAGGAAGCAGCATCAATTATCAAAAACGGCGATACTATAGGTCTATCGGGCTTCACAGCTCCCGGCACACCCAAAGCTATCCCCGAAGCTGTAGCCGCCAAGGCAGAAGCCGAGCACGCCGCCGGTCGCGAGTTTAAAATCAGCCTCTTCACCGGCGCATCAACCTCCGACCATGTGGACGGTGCGCTCTCACGCGCCAACGCAATAGACCGTCGCGCTCCCTATCAGAACGTGCCCGACCTGCGCAAACGCATCAACTCTCACGACGCACACTACAACGACCGTCATCTCTCGGAGATGGCTCAGGAAGTGCGTTACGGATTTTACGGCGACATTGACTACGCCATCATCGAAGCCGCCGACATCACCCCCGACGGTGAAATCATTCTCGGCACCGGTCTGGGCAACGCACCCACCTACGCCCACATGGCCAAGAAAATTTTCATCGAGCTCAACGAGGCTCTCCCCGCACAGCTCCACGGCATGCACGATGTAATCATGCTGCAGGATCCCCCCTTCCGCCCCGCTATACCCATATTCTCGCCCAAAGACCGCATTGGCTCGCCCGTGCTTAAAGTCGACCCCGCAAAAGTAATCGGCGTGGTGCGCACCAACTATCTCGACGGCGTGAAGCCCTTCTCAGCTCCCGACGAGACATCAAAGCAAATCGGCGCCAACGTTGTGAGCTTCCTGCTCAGCGAATATAAAAAAGGCCGCATCCCCAAAGAATTTCTGCCTCTGCAGTCGGGCGTGGGCAACGTGGCCAACGCCGTACTATACGACCTGGGCGAAAGCTCGGAGATACCACCCTTCATGATGTACACCGAGGTTATTCAGGACGCCGTGCTCGAACTCCTGCAAAAAGGCAAATGCACATTCGCCAGCACCTGCTCGATGACTTTCGCCGACGAAACGGAGAAAAAACTCTTCGCCGACATGGACTTTTACCGCGACAAGATCCTCATCCGTCCGGCCGAACTCTCCAACAACCCCGAAGTGATCCGCCGCCTGGGCGTCATCGCCATGAATACAGCCCTCGAAGCCGACATCTTCGGCTGCGTAAACTCCACTCACGTGCTCGGCACCAAGATGATGAACGGTATCGGCGGTTCGGGCGACTTCACCCGCAACGCATACATCTCCATCTTCTCCTGCCCCTCGATCACCAAGGGCGGCCTGATCTCTAACATCGTGCCTATGGTGGCTCACCCCGACCACTCGGAGCACTCCGTAGACATCATCGTCACCGACCAGGGCATCGCCGACCTGCGCGGCAAGGATCCCATCCAACGCGCCGAGGAAATCATCAGCAACTGCGCCAACCCCATGTACCGCGAGCTGCTGTGGGATTACCTCAAGCTCGGCAAAGGCCAGACACCCCACTCTCTGGACAAAGCCTTCGCCTTCCACAACGCATTCAACGCCACAGGCGACATGCGCAACGCCAAATACTAAGAATCCCCCCCTAAAAGCCTGAGGGTGTGTCGAAACTTTAATGTTCGACACACCCTCAGGCTTTTCTCTGTCAGGTGAATCCCGGACTAAAGATTCGCCTTTATATAATCGAGGACCGTAAAATCGGTCTTGTAGTCCGTTTTGCCCGGCACCGACTCTTCGGTAAGTACTGTTTCGCCGGCTTCGCCGTCGCACACGGCTCGGATAAAATCATACATCTCACCGCAATAACGCCGCATGGGCGTGCCCGACACTTCGTGCGAAGCGCCGTTGACACGATGGAAGCGATGCGGGATATCCTCCGCCGCAAGAGTGTCGCTGACGGTTTTTGATCCCCACAGCCCGAAGCCGTCGAGTTCGGCCTTTACGAAAGGAACGATCGCGTCGGCATCGCCGTGAAACATCAGCAACGGACATGGTGCGCTGTTGAATCGCAGAATGCCGTCCGAGCATATTGCGCCGGCCATCGATATCACACCGGCATAGTTGAATTCGGGCGCGAGACCGTAAACAGAGAATGCACCGGGATGATTTGCCAGCACATATTCGGACTGGAGCACCGTGATGGCGCCGGCGCTTGAGCCGCAGGCGAAGATCTGCTTGGTGTCGATGTTGAATTGCATGGCATGGTTGTCTAAATATGCCGTGGCGCGCGCGAAGTCGGTAACGGCAGTGTCGATTGCGGCGATAAGGTGCGATTTAAAGCCTTCGGCCGACATCATTTCCGAAGGGTTGACCTTGCCCAGAAGCGTGCGGTAATCGACCGAAGCCACCGACACTCCGTTGCGGGTCATATACTCAAACATCGGCATGAACGCCTGTTCGTCGCGGCTTCCGCCCTTGAATCCTCCGCCAAAAGCGAAGATCATCAACGGCGTGGGGTGCTTGCTTTCGGCACGGTAAAAATCCAGTCGCAGCGTATCGCTGCCGGCGATGTCGTAAACAACCGTTTGGCGGGACATAGCCCTCGACATCGTGCATAGAAGCATCAGTGACAGTAAGGTAACGATAAATCTCATAGGTAATTGTCAGAATTATTTTGTGATTAAAAACCGGGCGTCGTCGGGCGCGTGCCCGACACTTTAGATTGTGCCGTGGCATAATGACGCGCTGCGGACGATGCAAAGATAACAATATTGCGAATTTTTTGCAAAAAATTCGCTTGATTTGCGTATTTTTTATTACTTTTGCAGTTGAGTGAATATCCTCTTGCCGGCAACCGAAATGATATCGAATACCGAAACCGAAAAACCTGCGCGCTCGCTGCCAAAACGCATCTGCGACTTCTACGTCGACGGATTCCGATCCATGACCGTCGGGCGCAAACTCTGGGCATTGATTATAATAAAATTAATCGTAATTTTTCTGGTGCTCAAATTATTCTTCTTTCCTGATTTTCTGGCTTCGAAAAGCGATAGCGACAGCGGCAAGGCGCAAGTGGTGAGGGAAAGTCTCACACGGCCTCAGATATCTGACATGCAATAAGATATTACTTTAAATTTATATAAAACATGGAACTATTAAGCATGGTTGACTGGGCGAGAGCGCAATTTGCGCTTACCGCCATGTACCACTGGCTTTTCGTGCCGCTCACCCTCGGCTTGTCGCTCATCGTAGCGATAATGGAGACAATCTATGTGCGCACGGGCGAGCTGAGATGGAAAAACATCACAAAATTCTGGATGACGTTGTTCGGTATAAATTTTGCCTGCGGCGTGGCCACCGGCATTATTCTTGAATTTGAGTTCGGCACCAACTGGTCGAATTACAGCTGGCTTGTGGGTGACATCTTCGGCGCGCCCCTCGCCATCGAGGGTCTGCTGGCGTTCTTCATGGAGGCCACATTTGTTGCCGTGATGTTTTTCGGCTGGAATAAAGTGAGCAAGGGTTTCCATCTTGCATCTACTTGGCTCACGGCGCTTGGCGTTTCGCTGTCGGCTTATTGGATACTGGTAGCCAATGCGTGGATGCAGTCGCCTGTGGGCATGGAGTTTGACCCGGCCCAGATGCGAAACGTTATGGTCGATTTCACGGCCGTGGCATTCTCGCCTGTGGCCATAAATAAATTTTTCCACGCGGTGACAAGCGGCTGGGTGCTGGCGGCAGTCTTCGTCGTAGGCGTGAGCGCATGGCTCATGTACAAGAAGCACAATACCGAGGCAGCCCGCGATTCAATCAGGGTTGCATCGTGGGTGGGCCTTGCAGGCATCCTGCTGGTGATGTACACCGGACACGGCAGCGCCGTACAGGTGGCTCGCGTGCAGCCTATGAAACTTGCGGCGATGGAGGGTCTATACAACGGCGCCGTGGGACAGGATCTTGTAGGTTTCGGAGTGCTGAATCCGGACAAAGAGCCCGGCGACGGAAAGGATGCCATGCTCTTCTCTATTGATATACCGAAAGGCTTGTCGTTTCTGGCTCACAGTGATGTCAACACCTTCGTGCCCGGCATCGACGACCTTATCGACGGCATCGAAATCACCCCGGCGGGCGACACCGTGCGCACAGTTTCCTATGCCGAACGCATGGCCCTCGGCCGACGCGCCATCGAAGCTCTGCGCGACTATTCGCAGGCTCAAGCCTCGGGCGACTCCGTGGCAATGTCCGAAGCCGCCGGTCGCATACGGGCCGACTATCAGTACATCGGTTACGGCTATCTGCCTTCGGCCGAGGTCGCAGTGCCCAATGTTCCTCTTACTTTTTACTCGTTCCGCGTGATGGTGATGGCCGGCGGCTATCTTCTGGCTCTGTTTGTAGCTCTGATACTGATATGCTATTTCAGAAAAGAATGGATGGAAAAGAAATGGTGCATCGCCCTGGGACTGATTTCGATACCTGTGGTGTGGATATGCTCGCAGGCCGGATGGATTGTGGCCGAAGTGGGCCGTCAGCCTTGGGTGATTCAGGACGTGCTGCCCGCATGGGCCGCCACTTCCGATGTCACTTCCGGCTCGGTACAGGTCACCTTCTGGCTTTTCGCCGTGCTGTTCACACTGCTTCTTGTGGCCGAAATCAGCATCATGCTGCGCTTCATAGCCAAGGCGTCGAAGTCTGACATCGCCGGAGGCGAACACTGATGCTCCGCGAAGTAACTCACGCAATTTATCACTCATTTTAAACTTACGCAAATGATTTTTCTACAAACATATTGGTGGCTCCTCATATCTGTCCTGGGCGCGCTGCTGGTGTTTCTGCTTTTCGTGCAGGGCGGACAGTCGATGATTTTTTCCGAACACAAGGATTATCGCACGTTGATTGTCAATTCATTAGGCCGGAAATGGGAATTTACGTTCACTACACTTGTTGTGTTCGGCGGAGCGTTTTTCGCTTCTTTTCCGTTGTTCTATTCCACGAGTTTCGGCGGCGCCTACTGGCTGTGGATGCTGATTCTGATCAGCTTCGTGGTGCAGGCGGTGAGCTATGAATTCCGTCGCAAAAGCGGCAACATCTACGGCACGCGACTCTACGACGGACTGCTGATGTTCAACGGATTTTTCGGCTGTGTGATGCTGGGCGTGGCCGTGGGCATGATGTTTTTCGGCGCGGAGTTCACAGTGACAAAGGCCAATATAGCCAACGGCTACACCGTCGGCGGCGCCATATCGCAATGGAGTTCCACTCACGGACTGGAGGCTATGATCGTGCCGGCCAACCTCGTGTTCGGTCTTGCCGTATTCTTCCTTGCGCGCACTCAGGCGTCGATGTACTTCATCAACAATATCAATGCCGGCATCGGTTTCGACCAGCAGATGCGCGTGCGCACACTCTCCAACGGACTCATTTTCGTTGCATTCTTCATCACTTTTGTCGTGATGCTGCTTCTGCAGCCCGGATTGCGGAGCATCGACGGCGTTTTTGTCAAAGTTGACAATATCTATCTCCACAACCTCATGGAGATGTGGTGGACCATCCCGATGCTCCTTGCAGGCGTGGCTCTTGTGCTCTACGCCATCGTGCACACGGCTTTCAGCTCCACATTCCGCAGCGGCATCTGGTACAGCGGCATCGGCACGGTGCTAGTAGTGCTCGTACTCTTTTTCCTCGCCGGCTACAACGACACCGCCTACTATCCCTCGCTGCTCGACGCCGGTTCGTCGCTAACCATAGCCAACAGCTCATCGTCGGAGTTCACACTCAAAGTGATGTCGTGGGTGTCACTGATTGTGCCCTTCGTGCTCGCCTATATCTGGTACGTATGGAGCAAGATGAACGCCACGCCTCTGACCGAGGAGGAAATCGACACAGAATCACACTCCTACTGATGGCTGCCTATTTCACCATAGCCTCGCCGGCTCAGGGCCTGTACAAGGAGAAAATGAGTAAATTCATCTCATTTGCCATTCCCGTGCGATCCGCCGCCGAGGCTAAAGCTGAAATAGAACGCATAGCCAACGACTACCACGACGCACGACACGTGTGCTGGGCCTACATGACAGGCTCGGCGCGCACCGAATATCTCAGCTCCGACAACGGCGAACCCTCCGGCACCGCCGGAAAACCCATTCTGGGGCAAATCAACTCATTCAACCTCACCAACATTCTCATTGTGGTGGTGCGATACTTCGGAGGCATAAAATTAGGCACTTCAGGGCTTATTGTCGCCTACCGCACCGCAGCCCGCGAAGCCATAGAGGCCGCCGAAATCGTCGAAGACAAAGATTATTGCACTTTGTCGTTTCACTTCCCCTATATCGCGCTCAACGATGTGATGAAGCTCACAAAGCTCCCCGGCGTTACGGTCACCGCACGCAATTTCGACAACGAATGTTCGATGACGCTGACATTGCCCGACGACGAGCGCGAGGCCTACACCTCCCGCCTGCTCAAAATTGAAGGCCTCACAATCGTTTAAGCCACCGGAGATTCGATGGCGGCGTAACTTTCAGTACTATATTATTCTGATATTCTGATATTTTGAAACATGGAAAAGTTATATAAATCGAAAGTCGCCAAATGGTATCTATGGACTTGCATCGGTGTTTTTGCAGCATTTATAGGTGCATTGTTCTTATGTTATCAGTCCACATGGGTACTCCTGATTAATGTGGTGTTTGTAGGCATAGCTGTTGCCTTAATGTTCGATATACTATTTCACACAGATTACACAATCAAAGGAGAGAAGTTATATATACGAAGCGGAATACTGTTCAATATGACTTTGCCGATAAATCAGATTAGTGAAATAACCCATAAATCGACATTATTGTCATCACCTGCCTTATCAGCAAAACGAATAGGACTCAAATATGGTCCTAAAAAATGGGTCTATATTTCCCCGAAAAATCAGGAAGAATTTATTTCAGATTACTACTGGTGCGATAAAATCGCGTTAGTTTAGAAATCATCAAATAAAGAGAG
>JBJEDE010000007.1:0-21585 GCA_051871795.1 Muribaculaceae bacterium
GACGGAGAGACCGGTGCCGTCAGCTATTACGACCTTCAAGGCCGCCCCGAGCCCCATCCCGAGAAAGGACAACTCCTTATCCGCCGCCAAGGATCATCCGCAGAAACGGTGATCTACTGAAACCGGCAGGCGATGGATGTGTTAAGTAACTCTTATAAATTAGTTAATAATTATCTTTTTTCAGGTAACCCTACGGGCTGATACATCCTTATTCGTCTTTTCGGCGCTTTTCTCGCTGTCGCTCAGCCGGGTAGCTCGCTACGCTCCATCGCTCTATCGCGAAAATCTCTCGAAAATACTTCGTAATTATGTATCAGCTAATTTATGCGAGTTACTTAGCAAAAAAGCTTATATAGCATAGCACATGACATTTTCATGCTGGTTTAGCCGCCTCGTTTTTAACATTTGTCCGGAAGTCGTGCAGCAGGTTGACATAGCCCTGTCGAAAATGCTTATGCGCTGCAATTTACGGCAACCATAATGGTCCGTAAGAAAGGTGAACTCCTTTTTTGATGCTGTTTAAATAAGAATGATGCCCGACAAATATTCTTTTTGAGATATATTTATCAGGCATCGTGTTTTGCTTTACAGCGCCGGCCATAATGACTTTAGCATACACTGAAAATTTGAGAGTCATTTACTCTTTTGATTTTTGCTCGCCCAGCCACTCGTTGTACATTTTGAGACCTTCCTGATAGTAACCTATATTTTGAAAAATAGAGGGGAAGTCGCGATGCTTTAACGAATAAAGGAAATAGTATATGAAATTGTAAGTGTTGACGCAAAAGCGATGATACCAGGGGAAATATTTGTTCATAAAATATGCCCTGTTTCGGGTATTAAGGTAAAAGGTAAAGGGAGAAGCTTTGCTTCCGGATGAGGTGCTAACCTTATGCTGTACTACAGCTTCCGGTTCGTAATGCAATTTCATGTCATTCTGTTTTACCGCACGCCACACAAAGTCAGTGTCATCATAATAGGCAAAATAACGTTCGTCCATCATGCCGACTTTTTCAAAAACTTCTCTTTTGATGAGCATGAAACAAGTGGGCGCGTATACTAACTCCCGATGAATGTTATATACAGGTGCATCGTCTTTGTTGGCTCCATAGTGTATTGTAGGCGATTTATATGCATATTCACCCCCACCCGCTGCCCATAGTTTACCTGTGAAATAATTGAAAATTTTAGGTACTATCATATCGCAGGCATATTTGTCCAGCCCTTCGGCGAGCAGCCCTATCGACTCAGGTGTAAATTCAATATCGTTGTTAGCAAGGAGCACAAGGTCGCAACCATCGGCGAGAGCACGTTTTATGCCAATATTGTTGCCTTTGGCTACACCACCGTTGTCTTCAGCTTCGATAATGACGGTAGGGAAGGTTGCTTTTTTAGAAAGTTCATTTGCAAGATTCAGACTTTCGTCAGGCGATTTGTTATCTATGACATATACTACGAAGTTTCGGTAAAGCGAGCGTTCGAGGGAGTCAAAGAATTCCTCGATTACGCCCGCACTTTTGTACATAACAGTAACTATGCCAATTCTTTTTTCTTTCATAATCACTTAAAAAGATTCTTGTCTTTCATCTCCTTGAGCGATTCCTCGTACTTGTCCTCGCATACTTTTTGTCCGTTGACCCAGCGAGCAAATTGTGCTATGCCATCGCTGAAACTCCATTTTGGCTCAAAGCCGAGTATCTCTCGCGCAGCTGTGATGTCTGCATAGTTGTGTCGAATATCTCCGACCCGGAAATTGCCAGAGACATAAAGATTTACATTTCGGTCGTATTTATCCATGAGAGTTTTGGCTACCGTCATAACATCGGTAGGCACTCCTGTACCAACGTTAAAGACATGTCCGTTGGCCTCGGGGACTTCAATGCCGCGGATTGTTGCATCAACGACATCCTCAATGTATACAAAGTCGCGCGTTTCTTTGCCGTCCTCGAAAATATTGATGTCCTTACCATTCTTTATACGGGTTGAGAAAATCGAAAGAATGCCGGTATAAGGATTGGAAAGCGACTGACCCGGTCCGTACACGTTCTGATAGCGGAATGAAACGGAGTCAATGCCAATCGACTGACACACAAGGTGCACAAGCTGTCCCTGAACCTGTTTTGTAATGCCGTATACCGATGTGGGGTGTACCATAGAGTCCTCAGTTGTACCCACGAGCTCAAGTGGTTTGACACAACCAGGATATTTGACCTCAAAATCTCCTTTCTGCATGTTTTCGGCGCAGCGCATGGTGGGATAAACACAGCGGTCGAGGTCCGGGCTGTAATACCTGCCTTCGCCATATATGGCGCGTGATTCAGCCACAACTACTCGTTTAACATCTGTTTTTGTATTGGCGAGAATATCGAGTAATAGTGCGGTGCCTCCGATGTTGGTTGAGACATATTTTTCCACTTCATACATCGATTGGCCGGTTCCGGTTTCGGCGGCAAGATGAACCACACAGTCGATGCCTTCCAGAGCATTCATCCAATCTTCACGATTTGTTACAGAACCGTGTATAAAATGCACTTTGTCTTTAACAGAGATGTATAATGGAGAAGTGATCTCCGGATTGTCGCCGTGGATTTGTGGCGAAAGATTGTCAAGTACCACAACTTCATAACCTCTGTCAAGAAGTTTTAGTGCCAGATTGGAGCCGATGAATCCGGCTCCGCCTGTGATTAGAATTTTTTTATACATATTGCTTTATGGCGTTTGTTTATAAGAAATTTCCTTGCGGATCGGTATGTTGCCATTGGCAAACTTCCGGATTGTAACGTTTTATGATGCGAGCAGGATTTCCGGCAATGACACAAAAGTCGGGAAAGTTTCCGCTGACAACAGAGTTGGCTCCGATTACGCAGTGACGGCCTATATGTGTGCCGTATGTTATTACTGCACCATTATATATTTTGCAGTCAGCTTCAATTGTCACTTCTTTGAAAACGATAGGTTGGGCTTCAATTGGTGTTTCAATGTCTGAATACGGATGATTAATATCTGTTATAGTTACGAAAGCAGCGATAGCAGTATTGTCGCCGATAGTTATTTTAGAAGCGCAGGTAAGGTAAAAATCCTGCATAACAAAAACGTTGTTTCCAAATTCGATAGTTGGATGAAACGAAATATCTCCATATCTTGTGACGCCCATTAACCGGCAACGAGGTCCAAGCCGTACTTTATCACCAAGCGAAACGTGTGAGCAAGTAATCATACTTGTGTCCGCTACCCAGTCGGACCATACATAACGTATGAACCGAGGCTTGCATGTACAATACATCCATGCTCTTCGCAATGATTCCAAAGGATGACTTAAAAATGATTTGATTTTTTTTAATACACGCATTTTTTCAATTTCTTTGATTGGGGATAAATTGCATAGAATTGCGGTCAAATTTACCGTATATTTCTTCCGGTCTCTTGCCATGTAGCACCTTTACACCTTGAAAATATTCATCAAAAAGAGTGTTAATCTGCTCGACTGTCAATCTTTCCGAAGGCTCATAAATGGCTTCTTCATGGATGAAAATATCATCTTTTGAGAATTTAACTCCAATGATCTTAGCCGGGTTTCCGGCTACGACAGCATATGGCGGAACCGGCTTTGTGACTACGCTGCCGGCGGCCACAATAGCACCGCGACCGATATGGCTTTTCATAAGAAGTGTACTTCCTGCACCAATCCAGCAATCTTCTTCAATGGTGATAGAACCGTGTTCATCACCAATGTGATGAGCAGTCTGATAGAAAAAAGGTACGCCTGGCGACGGCAGATGTGTCCCGGGTACAATGATACATTGTGCCGAAATCACGGAGTATTTTTTGACAAACAGTTTACCGGCGGCCGAGATGAAATGTACGTTGTTCTGTATGATTACGTAATCGTCGAGATACATAAACTTTGGAGCAAGCACACAGTTGGGCCCTATGAAAGTGTGACGCCCTATTGCCGCGAAATCGCCGGGCCAATATTTGGTCGGCTTGAAGAACTTGCGCCTGATTTTGTTTAATGCTACTTTTAAATCTATCATTATCTATTCCAGATGCCTTGGGCTGAACCGTCAAGCAATTTATCTGTCTGTTTACTGAATATGAGTCCATAAATGATGTTTATGGTCACAAGAGTTGCAAGTATTCCATATTGTTCAAGCCATTTAGCTGCAAATAGAGCTGCCGGGATATATAAAACGGCGCCTATAGCAACAACAATTGTTTCAAGAAAGACTTTGCCTGTGCCTATGATGAATGTGCCGTTAAGAGTCATAAAGCAGTATGTAATCACATAGGCAGCGACCCACCATGTCATGGCTGTTGGAACTACAGCTTTATCACCAATCCATATGGAGTATACGGGAGAGGCAAATGCTGCGAAAACCAAGCAAAGAATAATACATATACCAAGAAGTCGATTCATCTTCCGGCGCATATTCATCATCCATGGACGATCTCCTTTGGCGTATGCATCAGTATAGGCAGTCCATAATGATAGAGTAATATTTGTGTAGATTATAATGGCAATGGAGAGGTATCTGTATGCTATATTATAAGCAGTGACCATTTCTGGCGAAGATACATTGGAAATTAGAAAATTTGAACTCTGATATACAATCACAGCCTGAATGTTTATAATGAAAAATTTTGACCCCAGTGAGAGTAAATCTTTGGTGCGTCGCATTTCCACGCAACTGAAAGAGGGTCTTACCTGTCGGCACATCCCATTATAAATAATTAACGAGCCAATAATGGTGACAACAATAGGTGCACCCCCAAGCACGAGAGCAAGAAGCGGAAGGGATGCTCGGACTGTATGAGAAAGGATGATAATTAGTACTAATGCAACAATATTACCAATTACGAGGAATGATTGCGAGAGTGCTACTCGCTGATAAGCCGCGAGGACTGATACAACGATATTTGATATCATCTGGATGCATATCAGAATCGAGAGTAAACGTAACGTCTGAACTATCGCAGGTTCAAAAGAGGTGCTGACGTTTAGAAGCGGAGCCCAAGAAATTAAAGGAACAAGAAAATAAAGAACTATCGACAATGGCACAAAAATAGCCGCGACGGATGCATATGTGGTGGAGACGAGCGAGCGAGCTGATTTAATGTTATCAGCTGCAAGAGCCTCTGTCAGTTTGTTCTTAAGCCCGGGAGCAATTCCTATGTCAAGGATTTGAAACCAGACCAGTATTGCAGCGAGAGTGAGCCAGATGCCGTAAACTTCAGAGTCAACATAATCAATTGTAGCCGGCACAAGTAGAAAGGTAACCAGTATGCTTATACCTTTCAACAGAATGGATAATATGATATTGCTCTTTAACTTTTGCGATCGGGAATCATCCGAATGAAGCAAAGAACGTATTTTATTCAATATTTCAAACGGCATAAAATAATATATTCTCTGTTGCGCGAGAACTATAACTCGTTCTCAAAAACAGTAAAGTAGGTCATTGACGATGCACCTAAGAATAGCATCTATGTCGGAATTAAAACTAAGTGTCCGTCTAAACTTAAAATAAATCGATATGCAAAGTTACAAAAAATAATTCAGTTTTAGAAGCTTATTTCCGAAAACTTATGATTAATGACAATCCAAACAGGACTCAAATAGGGACGACAGAATGATATATCTAATGATAATTAATAGATTAGCATAATTATTAATGCTTATCCATGCCGGCATGACATTGAAAGTTGCTGATAACCTTTATATGGTTTGACTTGAGTATTCTCGCTCTGATTTTCGATTCTGTGGGAAGGCTCGTCTTTACCTTTATAAACAAGGTAAAGTACAAGTGATACAGATACAATCTGGAAATAGTATAATATTATGCCTGATGCCACTGAGGTAGCAATAAGGAACAATATCCAATAATTAAGGTATGTCTGTGATTTTGGTTTTCGTAAAAGGAATGCTCGAATAAGTATTATGAGTAGTGCAGCTGTTGTGATGGCGCCAAAGTAATAGAAGAATCCGGCCCAGCCCACATCTACAGCGAAGCACTTGTTTGTGTCGGTATCTGATTCAAACTGCTTTCCCCAGGGTGATAGGCCGAATGAGGGTACGCCGTTGCCAATTATGGGAGTGATTTCGTTTGTTTGGTTCTCAATTGTGTAGTATCTCCATGCCTGGATGCGTATATTTTCTTCATCTTCGTTTTCGTCGCGTTGCTCTTCGGAGAGTTCGAGCATCGTCTTGTATGCAGGAATACGGGGGAGAACAATGGTGCCGAAGAGCACTACAACTACGATAACAGTAATTTTCTTAAAAAGCGTGACGTTCTGAAGAAGATAAATAAGTCCGAGAATAGCACTGAGAAATATGATTTGACGTGTAACCGACAAAAAAATCATCACCATAAGGAATGCGCCGTAGAAAAGCCACTTTTTAGCTCGAGTCATAAACCATTGGTTAATGGAGTAGAACAAAAGCAAGGGAAAGAGTTCTATGTACGGTATTGCAATACGTAAGATACCTCTTGAGAGGTCTTCTTTTTCGAGTGGACGGCCGAACGAGAACGACGGCACGGAATATAAGTTGACGAAATATGCAAATGCTGCTATAAAAGACAGAATAATGAGAGTATTCATTACCTTTTCGCGAGGCACGTCAAGCTTCATAAATACAAAGAAACTGAAATAAGGAAGCAGATAGCTCAATACAGTCTTGAATGAGTCGGTCAGCGATTGGTCGTGGAAGGCTGTAGACGTAAAAATAGATAAAAATATTCCTCCTATCAATATTGCATAGGCAATGCGCGGATATTTTACTTTTGTCAAGTTTCTGCCAAAAGAAAAAGCATATACGGCGCCTCCTGCTATTGCCGCATATAAAAGAAATTTCTCTGCTTGAGCTGAAAGCACGCCGGAAGGATTGAAGAAACCTATTGCGCTGAGAAGTATAAAGATAAGTATGAAATAATTCATAGTAACGGTGGAATTGACTTTTAAACTTTATACTTAAGCGACTCTAACATCGGAGCTCTTTTGCAGAGTAAATCTATCATTTGGTTGTATACTTCGTTGCGGAGATAATATTTTTGAATCATTATAAAGTATATGGCCAGAAGAAATGCGCTCGATGCAATCATGGAGACATCGGATAATGGAGCATAAGTAACCATAGCGTACGACAGAATTATGAAAGGCAGATAGGCTACGATATTGGTCAATATAGCTTTCAGAGGGAATTTTATACCGGTGTCGCGGGTAACAAATATCTGTGCGGAAATCATTACTGCAATTTCGGCAGATACCCATACGATGGCTGAGCCGATGGCCTGCAGATGACTCACGATAAGAAGATTGAGTGTTACACCGACACAAGAACCTATAAGGGCGTTGAACAATACTTGTTTTTCCTTGCCTATCGGAGTGAGTATCTGGAGTACAAGCACCTGTTCATATCCGATTATCAGAATCAGGGGCATTACTATACGCATAGGCAGGATAGCGCCATTGAAGTCCGGGCCTACAAATATATTGATTAGCTGACATGCGAAGATAGTCATATAAACTACGACGGGTATTGCTATCAACATCAGACCGCCGACCGATTTATCAACTACGTGCCGGAAGCCCGAAGTGTCGCCTTGTGCAATCATCGAACTTGCGCGGGGAATGACAACCGTGGTATATGCTGTATAGAATCCGAGAATTATTTGGAACAGTTTTGTCGAAGTAGTGTAATATCCCACCTGAGTGTCTCCACATTCCCATCCGAGGTAAAAGATGTTGAATGTAAGATACATCGAGGTGAGCATAACGTACAGGCCGAAAGTGGCCAATGGCTTGAACGTGCCGAGAATGTTTTTCAAGGAGAAAGTCAGCGATACGTATCGGCGCGCGACTATACAATTGACTGTGGCATTGACCGCAAACATAAGGCACAATAGCAGATAATAAGTGGTGTAGTCGGTAGCCTTATGTATAAATATGAAGATTGAAATTAGATACAGCAATTTCACAGCTATTGTGCGCATCGTGATGAATTTGAAATCCTCGATGCCCTGATACAGCCAGTTGATGAGAAAAAGCGAACCCCAGATCTTTATTAGTCCTATCATAAGCAGGGGCTTATACGGAGCAAATTTTGCTACGTTGTATGTGGCAAAAATCAAAATAGAGGAGACAATGACCGTGAAGAACAGACAAAGAAAAAATGCCGAGGAGAAGGCTTCGCTGCGCTTGCGCCTGTCGTCGCCGCATCTGGCTATGAGGCGCACTCCGAAGAGGTTGATGCCAAGGGTAGAAAACAATACTGCATAATCAACTATGCTGTCAATATAGTTGACAGAGCCGAGGTTTTGCACACCAAGCACTCGAGCTGCGTAGGGGTAGATTATAAAAGGGAAGAGGTAGTTCGAGACGGTGAGGATGCTGTTGAATATGAAATTGCGTTTAATACTCAAACCTTGCTACAAATTATTACGGCGAGAAGGCGCATGATATGAGTCGGTGCGCCTTCTTGCCTATTGCTGAATGTTATTTTTCCGTTACGATAATTGCTATATTGGGGAAGCGGCCCTCGGATGCGAGGTCGTTGATGCTTTTTACGTCGGCAGGTGATGCTACCTGTGCTCGCAGTGTCATAAGTGTGAGGTCGGCTACTCGCGCAAGTGCGTAGGTCTCGCTGTATGTGCCCACTTCGGATGCGGCTATAATTACGTAGTCGTACTGTGCGCTGAGTATGTCGACAAGCTCGGACATGCGCTCTGATGAGAGTATGCGTCCGGGTGTATCGGTTTCACCGGCCGCGATGCCGTCGAGCGAGTCTATGCCCATGAAATTGGATTTAACAATGCTGTCAACCGATGTGCTTCCATTGACATAGTCGGTGAGCGTGGGCATGGTCCGGGTGAAGGCATCGGTGCGGTAGTCAGCATCGATTATCACTGTGCGCTTGCCGATCTCGGCGAGGGATGCTGCGAGGGCAACGGCGGCATAAGAGTTCCCTTGATTGGGGGCGGGTGCTGTCACGAGCACTCGCTTGCCTTTTATCTGTTCGAGGGTGAAAATTAGATCGGCGCGTGTCCGGGCTGTCTCGGGAGTGACGGTTACATCCATGTTTGCGGGGTCGCCGCTCACGGCGCCTATCACCGGTACGTCGGCTTTGTTGCGCAGATCTGCTATGGTGAAGAATCCTATCTTCATGTATCTAAGGAAGAAAACGAGAGCAGAAGCCACGAGCAGGCCGAGGAAGGAGAAGATAAAGAGACGCTTGAAGGGCGAAAGACCCACGGGTACAGAGAGCACGTGCGGCTGGTCGATAGTGACACAGCTTTGAGCGGTGTTGGTGAGTGATATCAGAGCTTCCTCACGTTGCTTAAGCAGGAAGAGGTATAGCTGTTCCTGCACAAGCTGGTTGCGTTTCATACCAAGAAATTCACGCTCGATCACGGGATACGAACCGATAATCGATTTAGTGTCACCGGCTTTGGACTTAATGTCTTTAAGCGCTATATTTGAGCTTACGTAGGCTCTTTCGACCGACTCTTTGATATTGGCCAGCAGGGCATCGAGCTGTTCATCGATGAGTTTAAGTGAGGAGTTGTTGTTTTTGGCCGATGTCATCATCTTCATGCGTTCGAGCACGAGCTTGTTGTATTCATCGATAGCAGAATTGGCCGCGGTGTTGCCGGCCGAAGAATTGCCTACATTGACACTCTGTGCCAGCGCGGGGATAAGCTGATAGCGGTTGGCCGGATCATTGATAAAGTCACGTGTCGAACGTATAATTGCATTCTCTGTCTGGGCAACGAAAAGAGAATTTTCGTATGTGCCGGCCTGCTCGATCAGCAACTTTGCATCGGCTTCGATATCGGTAAGATTGTTCTGCTTCTTGAATGCTTCGATTTCTTGCTCAGAGGCGGCGAGTTCTTTTGACAGTGAGGCCAACCGTTTGTTCACCATCTGCAGGGTGCGGTTGTTGCGCTGGTCTTTCTGCGAGTCGGCAATGTCGTTGTAGCTCTCGATGATGGTGTTAAGCAGCAGGATGCCATACTCGGGCTCGGAGGTTACATACGAAAGCGCCAAAAAGTCGGCTTTCTTGCTGGGAATGCTCACTTCCACTGATTTTGCAAGACCTTGTGCGGCATTGCTGTATGATGCGACGACAATGCCGAATTTTGAATTTTTTTTGAAGTTCTTCATGTACTCAGTGGTCGAGATTGTGAAATCGCCGGTGGGAAGATGCAAGGTGAAGGGCACATGTTGGCCTTCAAATTCATATTCCGCCTTCCCTAATTCGGCTTCGACATCATAGGTGCCGTCGTCGTTGCGTGTGAGTTCGAAATAATGAGTTATCTGCAAAGTGTCGGCTATCGACTGAGCAAAATCGATCTTGACAGGCGGATTGATGTGCACATCTTTCCAGTTCAGCCGTCCTTTGTACGAATATCCGATGTTGAGACCGAGTTTGTGGGTGGTGCGCAGATATTGGTCATAGCTGCCGAGAACCATTGACTCGTTTTCTGTCGAAGAAGAACCGCCAAACATATCGCCGAGCGAAAAGTTTTTGGCGATGTCAAGCACCATGTTTGTGCTGCCCGACGAAGAGGGGAGCATTACAGAGGCTGTGACCTGCGCCATCTGAGGAGATTTAAAATAGGAGTAAGCTCCGTAAGCGGCGAAAACGAATATTATGATTGCGAACCATTTCCATTCTTTCAGGCACATACGCCAGAAAGCGCGGAAATCGATTTGAAACGAAACCGAACCGGCATTTTTATTATCTTCCATAGGTCATGGTATAATGAAAGTGAGCGGTCGCTGTAACGACGATCCCTCACTTTCTGTTTTTTGTTATCTTGTAAGTGCAATGACGGTGGATGTGATAAGCGAGACTGTGGTCAGGACTATCGAACCGATCTGCAGGCGCTGAGAGAGACTGCTGTTGTATCGGGCGTTGTCAGACTTGATTTCGTTAGGCTCAACGTATATGTAGTCGTTTTGTTTGAGGAAGAAGTAGGGCGAGTTGAGCACGTTGGCGTCGTTGAGGTTGAGGCGGGCGTGAGTGCGTTTGCCGTTTTCCTCTCTGATAATCAGAACCGATTCGCGTTTGCCGTATTGCGTAAGGTCACCGACCTGTGCAAGAGCGTCAAGGATACTGAAACGTCGCGAATTTACTCCGATGCGTCCGGGCCGGAGCACTTCACCGCCGACATTGACCACAAAGTTCATCATCTCGATGGTCACGGTAGGGTCAGTGACATCGGCGCTGATAAGTGAGGTAAGTTTTTCGGTGAGCTCGTCGAGCGTGAGACCTTGTACTTTGATTTTACCCAAGACAGGGAAATTTATCTCGCCGTTGTTGTCGACGGTATAGGTAAGCACTTTGCCTTGTTCGAAACTCTTGTCTGTACCTGAGCGCGAAGGTGTTGCCACAGGCAGGTTATAAGGGGCGCTGGCTCCGGGCACAGTTGATGAAACTTGAATGAAGAGCTCGTCGCCCGGCTCGATTTTTATATTATAATCTGAGGTGCTTGAAATATCAACTTCATCAATATTAGTAAAATAGGGAAGTTCGGTGGTCTTTTTACTACAAGACGAAAATGCGAGTAAAGCGACGCATAAAATGATTAAATGATGAAATTTCATTTTAATGTCTTTGGGTAAGATTTACAAGTTAACAAATTATTAACGTCCACTCGCTTGAAATATTGTAAAAACATACAAAAAAGCGAAGGCCTTGCGTTGTGTAGACGTATAAATTTTTGTGTTATAGAAGTTTAATTTTTCAAGAAATTTGTCTGAAACAAAGCATCGGCGAGAGCATCGGCGCAACGGTCGCCGTCGATAGCGGCCGATACAATGCCGCCGGCATATCCGGCGCCTTCTCCGGCGGGGTATAGCCCGGGGCAACTGATGTGTTGCAGGGTCTGTGGCTCACGTATTACTCTCACGGGGGCGGATGTGCGTGTTTCGCATCCTATCACCGTAGCCTCCGGAGAGAGGAAGCGATGATATTTTTTGTCAAACTCGACGAAGGCCTCGCGCAGACGCGTTGCCACCGGTTGCGGCAGCAGCCGGTCGATCCGGGCCGGATGGATGCCGGCAGTGAAAGAGGACGCGGGCAAATCGCGAGAAGAGCGTCCGGCCACAAAGTCGGTCATCCGCTGAGCGGGCGCATTCTGAGAGCCGTCGCCGTCGAGAAAGAATCTTCGTTCTATTTCCTCCTGATAGTGCATCATGCGCAACGGATCATCGCCGTCCACATCATCGGGAAGTATCTCAACAACCATGCCGGAGTTGGCCCATTTGGTCGAGCGTGAAGCCGGAGACATGCCGTTGGAGACGAAAAGCCCCGGTTGGCTCGTGGCCGGTATTATATATCCGCCAGGACACATACAGAACGAGTATACGCCGCGATTGCCCACGCGAGTGAGCAATGAGTATTCGGCCGGAGGCAGATATTTACCTCGTCCAATCGCGGAGTGATAAAATATACGGTCGATAAGCTCCTGCGGATGCTCCAGGCGCACGCCCACGGCAATACCCTTCGCCTCCATATCGATATTGTTGTCACTCAGCATTCTGTATACATCGCGAGCCGAGTGGCCGGTAGCCAGTATAACAGGGCCGAGCCATTCTGTGTCTCCCGTTCTCACGCCTTTGACCGCACCGTTTACGATAATAAGATTATCGACACGGGACGAGAAATGCACTTCGCCTCCACACCGTATAATAGTATTGCGTATGGCGCGTATCACATCGGGGAGTTTGTCGGAGCCTATGTGTGGATGAGCGTCAACAAGAATGTCGGGCGAGGCTCCGTGCTGATGGAGAGTGACGAGTATTTTCTCCACCGAACCGCGTTTTTTGCTGCGTGTGTACAGTTTTCCGTCGGAGAAAGCGCCGGCGCCACCTTCGCCGAAGCAATAATTAGAATCGGGGTCGATGTGTCCGGTGCGACTGATTGCGGCCATGTCGGGTTTGCGATCATCGACACTCTTGCCTCGTTCGAGGATAACAGGTCTGATGCCTCGCTCAATGAGTCGCAGAGCGGCGAAGAGTCCCGCGGGTCCCGCACCTACCACAATAGCCTGAGGCGCATCATCGGAGACAGGGCGATAGGCAGTTTCGGCAGCCGGGATGTCCGATGCCGGGATTACGCTGTCGATGTGCACCTCGAGAGTGAGATTAATCATCACCTGGCGTTGCCGCGCATCAATCGACCTCTTGCGTATGTCGATGTTAAGTATGCGGTTGATGTCTATATCTTCAATAGTGGAGACATAAGCCCGCAATTTGAGCGGGGTAAATGCTATTTCAGGCGTTACCCTGACCTGAATGCTGCGCAGCATAGTTTTTGGTATATTTGCGTGTTGTTATGTACATTACGATAATTGCGAGCAAGAAAGATAGAAAATCACTGCCCGCCATTGACGCCCACACGCCCGATATGCCCCAGAATCTTGGAAGAAGCCATAACAGGGGCAGAAGCAGGAGCAACTGGCGGGTAAGAGAGAGGAAAATCGACAGCTTGGGCTTACCGATTGACTGAAAGTAGTTCTGTATCACAATCTGCACGCCCACAACCGGATACAATATGAAATAAATGCGGAAACCTGAGCGTGCGATATTTACAATGGTAGGGTCATCGGTGAACATCCGTGAAATGGCATCCGGAAACAACTCGGTCAAGGCCCAACCCAGCGATGTAACAGCGAATCCTATCCATATACCGGTATAGAGTGTGCGTTTCACTCTCGGCCAGTTGCCGGCTCCAAAATTATATCCTAAAATAGGCTGCATGCCTTGTGTGACGCCGAAGACAATCATTACGAAAAACATAGTGGTACGGTTGAGAATACCGTAGGCACCCACTGCCATGTTTCCGTCGGCTGCGCCATAATCAAGAAGCGCTTTGTTGAGAAAAACCACCACGAGACAGGCACAACAATTCATCAAAAAGGGAGACAGACCTATTGCGTAGATGCGTTCAATCAATATTTTAGAGAAGCCGCCGACCTTGAAATCAAAGTGTACGTAAGTCGATTTTGAGAAGAAGTGGCAGAGCACCCAGGCCAATGCCACAGCCTGTCCGATAATTGTCGCAAGAGCAGCTCCGCCAATGCCCCAATCGAATTTAAAAATAAATATCGGAGCTAAGACTACATTAGTCGCCACAGAGAAAAGAGCCGAATACATAGCCTTTTTTGGATATCCCGAGGCTCGCATTATATTGTTGAGACCGATGAACAGATATGAGATAGGACTGCCCCATAAAATCACGGTCATAAACTCGCGGGCATAGGGAACAGTCTCGGGAGTGGCTCCGAAAACGAAGAGAATTTCATCGAGAAAAATGTAGGTCAGCGATCCGAACACCAAGGCATGAACAATGCAGAGTCCTGTAACAGTGTTCAGCGCCTCTGTGGTGCGCATAAGGTTTTTCTGACCGAGGAAGATAGATGTAATAGCAGCGCCGCCCACTGCGATGAGCGTGCAGAAGCCGATGACGAGATTCATCAGAGGGAAAGTGATGGCAAGTCCGGCAATAGCCATCGGACCTACTCCCTGACCGATGAATATACTGTCGATAATATTATATAAGGACGTGGCGACGCTTGCAATGATTGCAGGCACGGAATATTTCATCAGGAGTTTCCCGATGCTCTGAGACCCCAAATCATTGGGAGCGCCGGCCATAACTGATTTATTCGTTTCAGACATTGATTGTCGAGTGAACCGGTCAAATAATGCCGATAATATCTTGTAAAGATGTCAAACGGTTGTCTTCGATGTATTTCTTTAGCCCATCTACGATATCGGCTCCGGCATTGGGATTGATAAACGAGGCGGTGCCGATTTCAATAGCTTTTGCTCCGGCCATAAAAAATTGCAGTGCGTCGTCGGCAGTGCAAATGCCGCCGAGACCGATTACGGGTATTTGTACAGCTTTGGCTGTTTGCCAAACCATGCGTACGGCCACGGGACGCACTGCCGGTCCGGATAGACCGCCTGTGATTGTCGACAAACAAGCACGCCGACGCTTCACATCAACGACCATGCCTAAGAGCGTGTTGATGAGCGACACGGCATCAGCGCCTTCGCTTTCGGCTGCACGTGCTATCTCGGTGATGTCTGTTACGTTGGGCGACAGCTTCATAATCAGTGTTTTGTCCCAGGCATTGCGCACTGCACGGGTTATTTCGGCAGCACCGGAAGCAGTTGTACCGAAAGCCATGCCGCCCTGTTTGACGTTTGGGCACGAGATATTGACTTCAATGGCACGGATGCGAGGCAGAGGCTGCAGACGACGGCACACTTCGACATAGTCTTCGACTGTCGACCCGGCAACGTTTACAATGATTTCACAGCTGAATTTCCGAGCGATGCGAGGGTAAATGTTCTCAATGAAATAGTCCACGCCCTTGTTTTGCAATCCCACGGCATTGAGCATGCCGGACGGCGTTTCGGCCATTCGCGGCGACGGATTGCCCTGACGCGGTAACAAAGTCGTGCCCTTTACAATAATCCCGCCCAAAGAATTTACATCGGTCAGCGTTTCAAATTCTTCGCCGTAGCCGAAAGTTCCTGATGCAGTGAGCACGGGGTTGTCGAGTTGCAGCCCGGCTATGTTTGTTCTTAGTGATTCCATTTCAGACGCTTGATATTAAAGACCGGACCTTCCTTGCACACGCACACATTACCGCTGTCGGCTGTGTCTTCAACGCAGCACAAGCATGCACCAAGACCGCATGCCATCATGTTCTCGAGCGACACTTCACATTCAGTGCCCCGAGCTTGAGCATAATCGGCTATGGCATGCATCATCGGTGTCGGGCCGCAAGAATAGATCATATCAAAAGATTTCTGTAAAATCGGATTGGCCATGACAGTTCCCGGTGTGCCGGCAGAGCCGTCGTCGGTGCTTATAAATACTTTTCCGTATTTTATCAGATGGTTGACAATAAGAAGAGAGTCTTTGTTGCGGGCGCCGATGAGAAAAGTCACGTCCACTCCCTTTGCGCTTAATGTTTTACCCAAGAAGAGCAGGGGAGCGACGCCCACACCGCCTCCGGTCAGGAGCGCTCTTTTGTGATTTTCGGAGAGGGTAAAGCCGTGGCCGAGAGGGAGAATGATGTCATAAATATCTCCCGAACGGGAGTTTACCAGACGATTTGTTCCGGCACCTGCATCTCGGACGAGCAGCCACAAGCAGCCGGCTTCTATGTTGCACACCGAAATCGGACGACGCAGGAATGTCGTCTTTGAGTCAGGTATATCAACCTGCACAAACTGTCCCGGCATGATAGAGTCGGGCAAAGTGGTATCAACAGGGGATAATTTCAGTAAAGTGAATCCGGCGGAGATTTTATCCACCGATATTACGCGCATTTTAATATCAACCGGCATTTGTAAAGTCGTGTGTATTGAATATTTTCTCCATTGCCTTGATTTGCTCAGGGCAAGTGGATGTTATGCTTTTTGTAGATTTTGTGATCCTTACAAGCATGTCGAGCGTGATGGGAGACTGCGAAAGAAAAGCTTCCTCAGTGGCTTCGTTGATTACCGATTCGATGTCGGCGCCGTTAAAACCGTCGGTCACGTCGGCGAGCTTGGCGAGCCAGCTGTTCCACGAAACGCCTTTGAGCGACAGAGAGCTGCTGCGGCGTCGAAGGTGTACTTCAAAGATGTTGGAGCGTTCGGTTTTGTTTGGCAGGAGTACTTTGAATATTTCGTCGAAGCGGCCTTTGCGTTTAAGTTCAGGAGGCAGGTTTTCGGCGGAGTTGGCTGTGGCGATAATGTAGACCGAGCTTGTTTTGTCCTGCATCCATGACAAGAAATATCCGAACATACGTGTCATGATATCGTTGTGGCCGCCTATACCCGAAAAAGCTTTTTCGATCTCGTCGATCCAAAGTACGCACGGTGCTGCGGCTTCGGCGATGCGTATGGCATTGCGTAGGTTGCTCTCGCTTTCGCCAACGTATTTGCCCATAAGGCTGCCCATGTCCAATTTCAGAAGCGGAGCATCGAAAATGTTGGCCGTGGCACGGGCGCACAACGACTTACCGCATCCGGGCATACCCACAATAAACACGCCTTTAGGCATACTCACGCCATACTGCGCCGCCTGAGTAAAGCTTTTGGCGATTTTAGCTTTACGCAAGATGTATTTTTTGAGGGATTCCATACCTCCGATATCCGACAATCGTTCGGGGGCGTCAATGAGCTCGAGGATACCGGCCTGCTTGACCATTGCCTTTTTTCGGCGCAGTATCATATCCTTGTCATCGGCAGTGAGCGATCCATTCTGGCTCATAGCCACATCAAGCATACGGTCAATTTCAAAAGATGTCATGCCTTTAAGCGTTGAGGCGAGTTCGGCGATATCGGCATCTTTGAAAGCGGTGTATTCGTTTGTAGAAAGATGCTGACTGATCAGTTCGGATATTTCCTCATCGTCGGCAAGAGGAATGTCGAGAAAGTTTACGTAATTGTTAAGCTCCTGCGGTATGTAGCTCTTTGTCGAAACAATGACAACAGTGGTGTTGTACCATGGGTCGTAGAGACGTCGCTGAGCGATCTGCAACAAGAGGGTACGCACCTGCGGGTCGTCGATTTGGTCTTGTATCTCTTTGAGCAGAAGAAATTTTTGTGGCAGAGGCCGCAGGGGTTTAAAAGTCTCGTCGTCGTATGGGGCTTCGCGCAGATATTCAGTTTGCAGGAAGTCGGTCAATGATACGGGCAATTTGGTTTCCGGCGTTTTTGAGGCAAAATTCACGAGACCCAACGCCGGAGTCCATTCTTTGACAGGCGCGCCGGCAACAGCTTCTGCGATAAGAGCATCAACGCGCACAAAGTCGTAATTACAGATATAGATGATAGGTATATTCACATCTACCATCTTTCTGAAATCCAATATATTGCTGCTTTTCATCGATCTTTGCTAAATGAAACGTCAAGAGGGTCGGCAGGCGAGGAAGAAGGGTTGGCAAGTTCGTCGTGCTCTTCCGAAACTAAATCATCACTGTCGGTAGCGCAATCGAAATAATATTCCTGTCGTTTTATCAGCGTTTCGGTTACGATATAGATGATCTGATTGGCGAACGTGGCATTGCAGAAGTCAGCGACCGAACGTATTTCCTTGATTTTAGGGTCGGCGGTGACACTGTATTCGATGCGTTGATTGCTCAGCAGGTCGAGACCGGGTACTGTGCCGATATTCAAGGCTCCTTCCTTGTTGAAATACTGCATACGGCAAAGAGAAGCCAGAACTCTGAACACAAGCATATAAGATGCGGCTACGTGCGAATTGAGAATGTCGGTTACGATATCTTTCCCGACTATCATCTGTGGGCGATAGCGCAGAGACTGTTCTTCTTTATCTTTGGAGTAGTAGCTGCGGTTGAGTTTGCTTATGTGGTAGAGCAAGCCGTTGAGATGTTCTGAAGATGCGGCAGTGTCGAGCCTGACAGCGGGACGATGTTCCCTGATAAGACGTATATTGGTTATCCAGAACCTTAGCTCTTTAAGTATGGTCTCGTTTACGGATTTGCTCAATGCATTCTTTACATTCTCATCGTCAGAGAACTGACGCATCAACGATTTCAGCTTTACATTCATTCCGAGCCGAGAGAAAAAGGGATACATGCTTAACATCGATTGCGCATCATCAGGCTTCAGGCTTTGGAATACTTGCATCCAAAAGTCGGCATGAGCGATTTCCTGAGTTTTGAAATCTTGCCCGGCGAGATAGAGGGCCAATTCGATGTCGGCGCGGAGAAGCGGAAGTTGATACAACCCGGCAATATTGTCGTATAGCTGAGCCTGCATCCAATGTTTTGCAAGTTCAACCGGGGTTGTGAAATCAAAGAATATGTGCAGGATATTTACGATGGATTCAGCATCAGCGAATTTATTTTCGGCAAAAGATTCAATTTCTTTTGCTTTATCAGACTCGCCAATCTGTACAAGCCAGCGACTTAACCGTCCGTCGGCAATTAGGGGCTCCAGATCTGTGAGACAGAAACGGCGCAGCAGCGAGTCGAGATCAGAATGACTCGAACCGCCCGAAGTAATGCGGATTTTAACGCGTCTGGCAATGGGAGAAATATTCATGAAAAGAGGCCTTTTAGAAATCCCGTAACTTTCTCTCCCACCTTCTTGGCGGTAGCTTTTACTGTCTCGGCGGCGCGCGCTACAGCGTCTTTGACTTTAGCAGCAACTTTGCGAGCGCCCTCAACGATTACGGGTACGACTTTTTCATCAAGAATTTCGACCACTTTTTCGGCTGCGGGGCGGAAAGCTTGAGTTTCGGGCCATTGCTCTTCAATCCAGTCGAAAGCGCGGTCGGCCCAAACTTTGATTGTGGCATCGGCTGCGTGTCCAATGTTGTCAACCATACGGTCGAGCATATTCCCGATGTTCCCGGTAAGACGCGATGCCTGACGGTCGAGCGCGTTTTCGTGAGCTTCTTCCGGGTAGATTTGACCGGAGCCTACCTGATAGTCTCCGCGGAGTTCTTCGACAAGACTGTCGGAAGTGCTTGCCAGAGTAGAGGCGGTCATGGGCTTTTCTGCCTCGATTATGCCCAGTTCTTCGGCTGCTGCGAGAGCGGCGGCAAGTTTCTTCTTTTCATCGGTAAGAGGTTCGTCGCCGGCAAGTTGTTCTGCCGTAAGCAGTTCTGTTTTAGCGCCTTCTTCGACATGGGGCACTTGTTTCAGTGCATCGGCGATATCAATGTCGTTTTTTAATTGTTCGATGCTCGACACTGTATCGTTATCATCAATTATAATGTCTTTCAGATGTTCGATATCCATGACTTGATTTTTTGAAATTGTTTGGCAATAGCGGCGAGAATTACATTCTTTTCCTCGTCGGGGAATTGTTCGGTCATTTTATCGAGACGATGCTCAAGCCAGGCATGGCGAGTTTTGCCATGATCTTTGGCGGCACGGAGGTTGTCGTATTCTTTTTGGTACGAATCAATGAGGCGGAAAGCCTCAGCTACCTTGCTGCGAGTCTCTTCGCTGATACCCATTTCGGTGAGTTTAAGGTCGATAGCCTCTTCTGCAGACAGGTCGGGATGCTCATTGACGGCAGACTGCAATTGAGCGAAAATATCCTTGAAATCCATAATAGTAAAAAATGTGATACAAAATTAGCAAAAATTTTGCAAATATCGAAACATTATAGAAATTATTATCATACATTATTGATTACCAAAAAGTTTTGCGTATCTTTGCGTAAGAAATCAATATACATATGTCGGTCTCAATTATCCTCCTAAGAGTGATGTGTATCATTATACGTTTTCAAGAGCCATTTTATGTCCTGAATATCTGCAACTTATAATTAATATTTTCAGCGTAATGATAAATTATTCTTTAAAATTGATTCTTTTAATAGCTCTTTCATTATCCGGAAATGCCGCTTTTGCATGGAGTCAGAAAGGGCATGATGTCACTGCTCACATTGCAGAGCGTCATCTCACCGAGGCAGCTCGAACCGCGGTAGACTCTCTGTTAGAAGGCCGCTCATTGGTCTATTGGAGCAACTGGCTCGACAATGCGAGCCATAACAAACCGTTGGCCTACACCAAGACATGGCACTATAAAAATGTTGACGGGTCAGGTGATTACAATCTCTCGGCGCAGCATCCTAACGGCAATATCATCACCGGGCTCACCGGGCAGGTTGCAGTTTTGGCGTCGTCGACAGCAACATGCGAGCAGAAAGCTCTTGCGCTGAAGATAGTAACACATCTAATCGGCGATCTTCATCAGCCAATGCATCTTGGACGTCTCTCCGACTATGGCGGCAATAAAATCAAAGTCAAATTTTTTAACCGTGACGCCAATCTGCACTCAGTGTGGGACAATAACGTGATCGAATCCGGCCACAAATGGAGCTACACCGAGTGGGCTGATCAGCTCGACCGCGAAATGCCGGCTGCCAGTGCTGCCGAAATCATCAAAGGAGACTTCAATGATTGGGGCATAAGTTCATGGGAAATAGCTAAAAGGATTTATGAGGCGACACCGGCGGGGACAAACATATCATATAATTATGTAGCAGAATGGACGCCCGTGGCCGAGATGCAGCTGCTCAGAGGGGGATTGCGCCTCGCTCACGTGCTAAACATGATATTCGACCCTGAATATCGTAGCGCACATGATAATGTTTTCGGCTTCTGAACATCACGAGTCGATACAATAAAAAGATAAGGACGATGCTCTGCGTATAAAACCGTTACGAGTATCGTCCTTATTATAATGCCACATCAAAGGATGTAGATGAAACTCCGAATTGACAGGATTTGAGTGCGCCCCAACCTTTGTAATCCAATGGAGTCGATATGACTCTTCTGCTCTAAGAGTAGAATCAGGCCAGACATTGGCTGGGATAGCTTGTCTCGGAATTTTTGATAGATTTGAAGAGTTTCCCAATCTACTTTGATGTGGTGATGGGATGTGGTGGCTCTCTTGCCTCCTTTTGCTTTTATAACGCAAAGTTACGACTTTTGTTCGTCTTCGCCAAGTGTAAAAGGTACTTTTAACAGTTTTAATCACGGCTCTTTCATTTAAAAAAGTCTTGTTCTTCCGAATATTCGGTTATTTTATA
>JBJEDE010000008.1:0-66193 GCA_051871795.1 Muribaculaceae bacterium
TTGATCTTTCCTGATCCGGTAAGGGCGAACCTCTTTTTGGCACCGGAATTAGTCTTAATCTTTGGCATTTTCTTTTTGTTTAATTATGCGTGAGTATTTATTTGGCATCAGCTCGTGATGCGATTTATTTCTTTTTAGGCGAAATCATGATAATCATACGCTTGCCTTCGAGCAGAGGCATTTGCTCTACTTTGCCGTACTCCTCCAGATCGTTGGCAAAACGGAGCAGGAGCACCTCGCCTTGTTCTTTGAAGAGTATCGAGCGGCCTTTGAAGAACACGTAGGCTTTGACCTTTGAGCCTTCCTGAAGGAAACCGATTGCGTGTTTGAGCTTGAAGTTGTAGTCGTGCTCGTCGGTCTGCGGTCCGAATCTGATTTCTTTGATGACTACTTTGACCGATTTGGCTTTCTGCTCTTTGGCGCGTTTCTTCTGCTGATAGAGATATTTCTGGTAGTCGAGCACTTTGCACACGGGCGGTTCGGCCTGGGCAGAGATTTCGACGAGGTCAAGCTCGAGGTCTTCGGCAATTTTGAGGGCCTCATGAATGGAATATATGCCCGGCGTGACATTATCACCGACCAATCGCACCTCGCGGGCGCGAATGTGTTCGTTGATAGCGTTGGCGTCTTTTTGTTGCGGACGTCGGGCCTGAGGTTGTCTCGGGCCCTGTTGGGGGCGCGGTCCTTGTGGACGTGGACCGGGGTTGAAGGGCTTTTTCTCCATTCAGTGGGGTTATTTGTTAATCATTTTGTTGACTTCTTCGGTCAAATTCTGTGCAAAGGTAGCAATTTTTACCGAACCTTTATCACCTTCGCCCTGTTTTCTTACCGAAACTTCGCCATTTTGTTGTTCTTTTTCGCCTACGATGAGCAGATAGGGAATGCGTTTGAGCTCGTTGTCGCGAATTTTCTTACCGATTTTCTCGTTGCGGTCGTCTACGATCGTGCGCACATCGGCTGCGTTGAGCTGTCGTGCCACCTCACGGGCGTAGTCGTTGAATTTTTCGGAGATAGGCAATACAACGGCCTGATCGGGCGCGAGCCACAGCGGGAAGCGGCCTGCGGTGTGTTCAAGCAGCACGGCCACGAAGCGCTCCATAGAGCCGAACGGCGCACGGTGTATCATCACCGGGCGGTGCTTCTGGTTGTCGGCGCCGGTGTATTCGAGCTGGAAACGCTCGGGCAGGTTGTAATCGACCTGAATAGTGCCGAGCTGCCAGCGGCGGCCGATGGCGTCTTTGACCATAAAATCGAGCTTGGGACCGTAGAAAGCGGCTTCGCCGAGTTCTTTACGGGCTTTGATGCCCTTTTCTTCACAAGCTTCGATGATGGCGTTCTCTGCAAGATGCCAGTTTTCGTCGCTGCCGATATATTTTTCTTTATTGTTGGGGTCGCGCAGCGAAATCTGTGCCTCGTAATTGTCAAAGTCAAGAGTTTTGAAGATGTAGAGGATGATGTCCATCACCTTGAGGAACTCTTCTTTAATCTGCTCAGGTGCGCAGAACAGGTGTGCGTCGTCTTGCGTAAAGCCACGCACACGTGTGAGGCCGTGGAGCTCGCCGCTCTGCTCGTAACGGTATACAGTGCCGAATTCGGCAAGTCGCATGGGCAGGTCGCGGTAGCTTCGGGGCATTGCTTTGAATATCTCGCAGTGGTGAGGACAGTTCATGGGTTTGAGCAGATATTCCTCGCCTTCTTCGGGAGTGTGTATGGGCTGGAACGAGTCCTTGCCGTATTTTGCGTAGTGACCGGAGGTCACGTAGAGGCTCTTGTTGCCGATGTGCGGAGTGATTACCTGCAGATAGCCGTATTCTTTCTGGATGCGACGCAGGAATTGCTCGAGACGGTCGCGCAGCGCAGCGCCTTTCGGAAGCCAGAGAGGCAGGCCGGCGCCGACGTTGGGCGAGAATGTGAATAGCTCCATCTCCTTGCCGAGCTTGCGGTGGTCGCGTTTTTTGGCTTCTTCAAGAAGCACGAGATATTCGTCGAGCATCTTCTTTTTGGGAAAGGTGATGCCGTAGACGCGCACGAGCTGGTTGCGCTTCTCGTCGCCGCGCCAGTAGGCGCCTGCAAGGCTTGTAATCTTGACTGCCTTGATGGGGGCGGTGTCGGGTATGTGCGGACCTCGGCAGAGGTCGGTGAACGAGCCCTGTGTATAGGTCGTGATATGGCCGTCTTCGAGCTCGCTGATAAGCTCGCATTTATATTGCTCGCCACGGTCGCCGAAGAGCTTCATGGCGTCGGCTTTCGTGATGTCGGCACGCACGATTTGCTCTTTACGCGAGGCAAGTTCAAGCATTTTCTTTTCAATCTTGGGGAAGTCGGCGGCTGTGAGCTGGTGCTCTCCGGGGTCGATATCGTAGTAGAATCCGTTCTCAATGGCCGGACCGATACCGAATTTCACACCGGGATAAAGTTCCTGAAGAGCCTCGGCGAGAAGGTGTGCCGATGAATGCCAGAAAGCATGCTTGCCTTCGGGGTCTTCCCATTTGAAAAATTTGACGGAGGCATCTTCATTGATGGGACGGGTGAGATCCCACTCCTGATCGTTGACGCTTGCTGCGAGCACGTCACGGGCGAAAGCCGGATTTATGCCACGTGCTATTTCAAGCGGTGTAATGCCGTTTTCGAACTGTTTTACCGAATTGTCGGGGAATGTTACGTTTATCATTATTTTATTGTTTAACAGGAGATTGCCACCTACAACATGGCAACCAAACAAAATCTCGGCAAAGTTAGCGATTTTTCTCCGAAAATCATCAAAAAACGCAGACAAATTATACAAGCTCAAACGACCTATTAGATATATTTAACTTTCAATAGAATGATTTAACAATATCACTCCTCCCGGCCGACAGTAATAATATTGTGCCGCGCGGCTCGCGCGGCACCTTCCGGTCTGCGTCCGCATCTTTTATGTGCCTCCATTAACGACGCGCAGCCACAGGGAAGTCGTGAGCGGCCGCTCACGACAAAGCGATAGACGATAGTATTCTTGTGCTCGCGCGAGGCCGCGCTTCGCTTCCCAGTGATTTTTGTGCCGCACGTTGCCACCGGGATGTGCCGTGTGTTGCAGGATTGACGAATTTTTGCGAAATTTGCACTCGCAAACCATCAACTTTCACTCCACCGCTCCTTTGCCTCCGCCCGATTATGAGCTGAAATCACGTACCGTATGTAGCGGTGAGCTGCGATATAATTTCTGCATTATGTATCTTCCCGAGTCTCCGCTTTACACGTTGCACAGCCACACTCAGTTTTGTGACGGCCACGCGTCGATGGCCGATTTTGCTGCCGAAGCCGCACGCTGTGGCTTTGAGGTATACGGTTTCACTCCTCACTCGCCTGTGCCAATCGACTCGCCGTGCAACATGAGCATGGAAGATGTGCCTGTCTATCTCGCTGAGGTGAAAAGGCTGCAAAAACTGTATCCTGACGTAAAATTTCTGGCCGGTATGGAAGTTGATTATCTGGGCGATGACTGGGGTCCGCACACGCCCTATTTCCACTCCCTCGGATTGGATTACATAATCGGTTCGGTACACTTCATCCCTACGCAGGACGGCGAAATGATAGACATCGACGGTTCGGCCGAGCGTTTTAACCGCAACATGGCTCAGCATTTCCACGACGACATACGCTACGTGGTGGAGACGTTTTTCGAGCAGTCGCTGCGCATGGTTCGCTCGGGCGGTTTCGACATCATCGGCCATTTCGACAAGATAAAACACAACGCCGGGCACTACTGCCCCGGGGTGGAAAGTCAGCCGTGGTACCGCGACGGCGTCGAGGCTTTGATTGAAAGCATTATAGACGCCGGGGTGATCGTGGAAATAAATACAAAGGCCTGGCGAGAGCACACCCAACTCTTTCCGGCCCAATGTCACTGGCGTCGGCTACTCGACGCAGGTGTAACAATTGTTGTGAACAGCGACGCACACGACCCTCGACTCATCGACGCCTCCCGCGCCCCCGTCCTGCGCGCGCTCGCTTATCTGCGTCATAGTTGAGAGGATACCTTAATTTATCTGATATTAAGCATGATACCGGAACCTAAATAATCTGACAAGCACAACTTTCAAAAATGTTTCATCTACATAAGAATATTATCATCTTTGCTCTTCGGGCAGCAACATGTCTTGCTCTTATTACCGGGGTTTCTTTGACATCTATGCAGTCGGCTCTCGCCGTAAATGCAACCAAAGTGACAAAAAAGAAATCTAAAAAATCCACCAACACTTCAAAAGCCTCCTCGAACCACACAGGGACACTCTGGACACCGGACCAATTGACCATGTCTCGTGCGGATGCGATGCAACGCATCGGAGAACTTGAAACAAAGAAGGATGAGAACGGCAAATTCGGCCTTGTGCTGAAAAGTTCTCATAAGTGGGTGACGCCCCCGATTTTTTCCTTTATAGGCAGTGAAGTGTTCGATAAAGACCTCGGCGTTGTGAAAACTATGGAATTGTCACGGCCGCGGACAAGTTTTGCTTAACCCGCGCGGCATGAAGTTCTTTCCTACAATGGCTAAATATATATGGATTAACACCCGCAACAATCTAATTTTCGTACAGGATCTCTACAACGGCCCGATAAAACGTTACTATATGGATTATGGTGGTAAAGTTATCTCACCGTATTTTACAGAAACAGGAATTTACGGAGATCTGATATACGGAAAGCAAGCCGGCTGGGATTACAGACTCTATGACACAGGATTCGATCTTCTGAGCAATAAATCATTTACCAATCTGAGTGTAGGAACGCTGTACTCCGGAACGGCGACTGAACACTGCTATTACATCCACACGCATAACGAAAAGAAAGGCATAGTAAACTCTATGGGTGAAGAAGTTATCAAACCTAAGTATGCTTCTCTTGATATGCAAGGCGCTGTAGATGCGCTCAGTGGCGACGAACAATTCAAAAGAGAAAATATCAACTCCGGCTACTTGTCATGGTTTCTGATAGCCGAAGACGCCAAATCAGGCAGGTTCGGGCTAATTGACGTGACAGGCTCAACTGTCTTACCTTTTAAATATAGCAACGCCAACGAGGTAGGTGCTCAGATGAGAGCACAGTATGCAAAGAAAATTCGCCCGATTCTTACAAAAGACAAATCCAAAATGGAAGAGAAACTTAACAGTAAAATCTGGGATGCATATCACACTGTACAACGCCGCAACTATAGGCATAATATGCAGCACCCTTCTGAGTTCAGCGACCGTCAGCTGACAATGCCGTTGCCAATAATCCAAAAATCGGCAGGAGTCGTAAAAATGATGTCAGGCGATACGCAAGTCGGTCCGGACTATGAATCAGTCGAACAGCACGGTTATTCATATCTGGCCAAAACAAAGAAAGGTAAATTTGTATTACTCAACATATTTGGCGAAAGGTGCAATAGCAATGAATTTGACAGGATCGAGCTGTGGAATAAAGGCAAAGCAACAAAAAACACTTTTATAGCATACCAAGGCAAGAATTGGTGTGTGCTTAATGAAAACGGCACTTCGCAATATGATAAATGGCTCACCGAGAAAGAGCCCTACAAAAATGAAATTGCAAAAGGTGTCATAAAAGCCAAGGCAAAACTTGCTTCGCTCGAGCGACAGGAAGCCGTAGAGGCTCGTGCCGCCGCCGAAAAAGCAAGAAAAGAAAAGGCCGCTGCACAGGCACGAGCCCGTAAAGAAAAAGCTGCCTCCGCCGAAAGAGCCCGTAAAGAGAAGGCTGCGGCAAAATCACGGCAAACAACTTCGGCACACAGTTCGACGACACATCAAAGCACTTCAAGTTCAAGCCGAACGAGCAGTTCATCGTCGAGTGCCGGAAATCCTATCGTAAACACTTGGCGAGAAAATTCAGGCGGCGGTTTTGTTATTGTCAGTCAGTTCAGAAATGGCGTTACGGCACGCGAGCGATGGAGTCCGTGTCCCAACTGTCGGGGCACAAGTGTCTGCTCTCTTTGCTACGGCTCAGGAAGGTGCAATGTATGTAACGGTCAAGGAGGTATAATCTCTGCCGGATACGGCAACTTTTACCCATGCGCATTGTGCCAGGGCACAGGAGTTTGTCACAGTTGTAAGGGAACAGGCAAATGCTATTGCACAAATTATGGACATCCGGGCTATGTCAACAGGGGTATAACATATATGGATCCGTCCGGCAATATAATTTCAAAAGACCGGGTGAATTATTATACCGGCGATCCAAGAAAAGAGAACAACAGCAGTAATACCGCTTCGTCGCAACGCCAAAATGCCGGATCTTCTACTTCAAACGGTAAAGTCGTGGAAACAGTCACAGGCTACCATAATAATGGTTCTGAATTCTATACGGTAGACATTATCTCATATAATAATGGAACGTATAAGGCACGCCCCCGAGGACGAGACAGCGTATACACTATTGTCAGGTCTAATGACAATAGATATAAATGGTGCTATTGGAACGGAGTGACATGGGTATATTTCAACAGCTCTATAAATCTATAATGTCCTCGTCCCGGCACAAAGAAGCCTCTGAGCGAAGTGCTTAAGCGCCCCCGTCCTGCGCGCGCTGTCATATCTCAGGCATAACAGTAAACAAAGCGCCAATCTCCGTGACGGTGACCGGCGCTTCGTGTAAGTGTAAGTGTAAACGTTATCGTCAGCGTGTCTGAGGCTCTCAATCGCCGCCAAGAAGCTCGATGGCTTCGCCGAGAGTCATGTCGGGGCAGTCGCAGGTGGTGCAGATGAAGCGCCAGAGTGCGAGTTCGGTGTCGTCAATGTCGCCGTCGGAAGCCATAATCATACCAAGATAAGCCGAAACGTAGGTTTTCTGCTCTTCGTCCATATTGGAGATGATGTCCATGGCCTGAGTGCCTGTAAGGTCGCCACCGGCGTCGATGATAGCTTCAAACTGGTCCTGAGTGACACCGAAACTTGCGAGTTCGCTCACAATGTAGTTGGTTTCATCTTCTGTCACTTTACCGTCGGCGTCGGCCATAGCGTGGCCCACGCGGAAGATGGCTGCAAGTTCTTTTCCTGTAAATCTCATGGGAAGGGAATTTGTTTTTGGGTGGGTTAATATTGGGGATAATTGTATATTTCAGCCGTTGATAAAGTCACGCGCCGTAGCGATGTCGCCGGCATGGTCTACGTCGACGATTTTGTCGAAAGGATAGGCGCGGAGATTGAGTCCGGCATCTACCAGGGCGCGTTGATAATTACGCATACGGCTCACACCTTGGTCCATGCAGTCGCAGAGGACATCAAGAGCCGGAGCTGAGAGGCCGTAGATGCCGCCGGAGATGTACTTCACACCGTCCCAGGGGTGGTCGCGGAAAGCTGTGATGCGCATATCCTTATCCGTGTCGATGTACAGCGGTTTCTCGTCGTCGATAAAAGATGTCACAGCCATGTATCCGTCGGCACGATCATCGTCGGCAAAGGCCCGGGCGTAACGGGCGAATTCGGGCTCGCGGAAGATGGTATCGACAGTGGTGAGGATGAATTTGCCCTTACGGAAGTTGCGCGACACCTCGTAGAAACTGTGCATCGAACTTGGCGTAGACTTCACCGTAAGGTGCAGCGGCACGGGCAGCCGCAAAGCTTCGAGATATTCTCTCACGGCGGTCATGTGCTCGTTGACTATAATTGATATTTCTTCTGCATCACATTCAAGGAAGATGTCGATGAGGCGGCGTATCATCGGACGCCCGTCGAGGTCGACAAGCGGTTTGGGCACGGGCACGCCCTCTTGCACGAGGCGCGAACCTTCGCCGGCGGCGATTATTGCGTAGTTCATAATTCAGCGAATTGCGATTTATTGGATTGAAACAGCTGATAGCGACCGATTATTGGCGCTGTCGGTTGCGGTAGATATCGATGGCATAGTATATGGCCTGACGCATCGACTGAGCGTTGGCCTGTCCTTTGCCCACTATGTCGTAGCCGGTGCCGTGGTCGGGCGAAGTGCGCACGTAAGGAAGTCCGGCTGTAAAGTTAACGCCTTCGTCCATTGCAAGCGCCTTGAAAGGAGCGAGACCCTGATCGTGGTACATGGCCAGTATGCCGTCAAATTTCGCATAGCTGCCTGCGCCGAAAAATCCGTCGACGGCGTAAGGGCCGAAAACGAGCATACGCTCGCCCTGAGCCTCCTTGATGGCCGGTATTATCACATCTTCCTCTTCATTGCCGAGCAATCCGGCCTCGCCTGCATGAGGATTGAGCGACAGCACGGCAATGCGCGGCGAAGGTATGGCGAAGTCCTGCTGCAACGAGCGATGGAATACGTGCAGCTTGTCGAGTATCGACTCTTTCGTGATGGCCTGAGGCACGTCTTTGAGCGGAAGGTGCGTCGTGACAAGGGCTATGCGCATATTGTCGCTGCACAGCACCATCAGGGCCTTCTCGCCGTCGCCGCACGCCGATTCGAGATATTCGGTATGGCCCGGGAAATGGAACGTTTCGCTCTGGATGCAGTGCTTGTTGATGGGTGCGGTGACAAGCGCGTCGATTTTTCCGGTCTTGAGGTCGGCCACGGCTGCTTCAAGCGCTGACAGAGCCGCCGCTCCCGAAACCTGTGTGGGTGTGCCGGGGTCGATTTTTACATCTTCGCCCACGATATTAACGATATTATTCGCACCGTCGCGGGCCTCATCGGCCGATGCTATCTGGTTGAAGTGGAAATCGGGCATTTCAAGAGCCTTGCGATAGAAAGCGGCTATTTTGGCCGAACCGTAGACAATTGGAGTGCAGAGTTCAAGCATGCGTTCGTCGGCAAGTGTCTTGAGTATGATTTCGTAACTGATCGAATTGATGTCGCCGTGGGTGATTCCCACTCTTATGGGTTTGCGGGTCATTGTTTTATATCATTATTCTACGCCTCCGGGGCGATGTTATTGTTAAAGTTTCTTTTCTTTGTTCTTTCCGGCGAGCATACCGCAAGCGGCCATGATATCCTCGCCGCGCGAAGCCCGTATCGTGGCTGTGACTCCAAGTTTGTTTAGACGGTCGCGGAAAGCTTCCATGCGCTCGGGCGTTGACGGCCGGAGCTCCGAGCCGGGGATAGCATGAAAACGGATGAGGTTTACCCTCGCCGCCGTGCCTTTAATGAGCCGGGCGAGAGCGTTGGCCGAAGCGAGGTCGTCGTTGATGTCGCGCCACATGATATATTCCATCGACAGGCGCCGCTGATGGGCAAAATCAAATTCGCGCAGCATCTCAACTACTTTCTGCACCGGGAACGCACGCTCTACGGGCATTAGCTGCAGGCGCTGATCGGGATAAGGCGAATGTACCGATATGGCGATATGCACTTTTGTGCTTTCGATGAGCCGGCGCAGTTCGGGCAGCTTGCCAATCGACGATACGGTGATGCGTTTCGGGCTCCAGGCAAGCCCCCATGGAGCGGTGAGTGTCTCAATGGCAGCGAGCACGGCAGGAAAGTTGTCCATGGGCTCGCCCATGCCCATAAACACTATATTGGTTAGCGACAGAGAGTTGTCGATACTGAGCACTTGGTTTATAATTTGAGCGGCTGTGAGATTACCATGGAAGCCCTGACGTCCGGTCATGCAGAACGTACAGGCCATTTTGCATCCGGCTTGCGACGACACGCACAGGGTGGCACGATCGGCATCGGGGATATATACTGCCTCGACATCGCAACCGGGGGTGCCCTCGAAGAGGTATTTGACGGTGCCGTCGGTGCTTACGGCCCGTGCTATCGGGGGCTGAAGCCCGATGCAATAATCTTGCGACAGCCTCTCGCGGGCCAGCTTTGAGAGGTTGGTCATCCGGTCTATGTCGGTGACACGTTTTTTATATATCCAGTCGGCAATCTGCATGGCAGTGAAGCGCGGCAGGCCGAGGTCGGTCACTATCTCGCGCAGACGCTCAATCGGGAGGGCAATCAGTGGCTGTTTCATCATTCAGAAAATTAAATATCCGGACTTTGCAGGGCTATCTCGATGGCTCGGTCGAGCATTGTGTCCACCCCGCCGAGCGCTTTCTGCGGGTCAAGGTCAACGGCGCAACCTTCTGAAGGCTCAATGCCGTATTCCGTAACCTTCCCCTCGGGGTCGAGCACCGACACAGCCGACATGCGTATAATCCAACCGTTGGGCAACTCCATCGAGAGCGGCATACCGCTGCCGCCTCCTGTGGTCGCGCCCACGATTTTGACACGCGGGAGCGTGCGCATGACTCCCACAAAATGGTTGGCTGCCGAGAATGTGCTGCGGTTGGTGAGCACCACCACATCCTTGCCCCATCTCAGGCGTCCGGGATCGGAGGGGGTATAGGTAAAGGCCTTGGGCGCCGAGAAATCGTTGTGTCCGGGGCCTGTCTTGTTGATCATATATCCGGCCGTGATATCTTTGTCCAGAAAGCGACGGATGAGCTGCTCGGCAGCGGTCATGCGTCCGCCTCCGTTGTTGCGCACGTCGATAATCAGTGCCCGGCAGGTGCCCAGATAAGCGAAAATAGCATCGAGATTGCTCTCGCCCAACTCGCTCTCGAATGACTCTACAAGCACGTAACCCACGTGCTCCGGCAGGATGCTGTAAGTGTAGTAGCCCAACTGCCGGTAGTCGAAACTCAGGTAATGTTCCTGTATGAGCCGCAGGTCGAAATTTTGAGGATAAAGGCTCCACCAGTCTCGGTAGTATGAAGTGTTGAACGACGAGGAGAGATTGACGTGACCGTCTTTGAGCTCGTCGAGCATATCGGCGCAGATGTCGAAAAGCTGACGCTGATTGATGCCGGCGAAAACACGCTTGCCGTAGCGCGCTTTCATCTCGTTCCAGTCTATGTCTTTGTCTTGAAAGAAACAGTAATGCTCGTCAACAACGGTCCATAGCGCCATGAAGTTGCCGGCCGTGTCGTTGTCGAACTCTTCTATATCGTGGCACGCGCACATCCACAGCGACATTACGGCTGTAAGCATTGCGCACGCAATGCGGCGCAACCACCGGAGGGTGAACGTTCGGAATATTGTGCGCATATCAGTAGGCAGGGATTGAATTGTCGGGCTTCCCGGGACGGAAAGCCACCCAATCGAGCGTTACGCCGAGCGAGATAGCATGGGTAAACGCATTGGTGACAAGATTGTTGACTTTGGTAGATAGTATGGTGTTGTGGTAGCCCAGATAGAGGGTTGTGGCTCCGAAATGAAGGTCGGCCCCTATGCGGTTGTCCATTGCGAAATAGTTGCCCCACCAGGCGCAATGCGCCAGTCCGGAGCGCTCGCCGAGGTAAATCTGATAGTAAAGCTGACCGTAGTCCGGAGAAAAAAAGGCTCCGAGGCAGGCCACCGTGGGCTGAAAGGTGAACGTAACGGGCAACTTGGCTATGGTCATTCGGTAAGCGGCCAATGCGGTGGCATCGAGCGTGACGGCGGCTTTGGCCGACGCGGGATTGTTGCCGTTGCGGCTCAGATAGAGGCAACCGAGATTGACGCCAAGCTCGGGACCGACGCCGACAGTGAGCCGGTCGATGACACTGAATTTGCGTATCATGCCCCATGAGGCATTAAGCATGAGGTCTATCATGCAGGCGTTGCGGACCGGATTCTGCGTGCGGTCGAAACTGAGACCGAGACGCAGTTGCATGGTCCACTTCTCGGGAGCGAATTTCATCGCTTGCGAGCGACTGTAATCGATACCGACGTGCCAGCCGTCGTAGTGCAACGGTGTAAGATAGGTGTCGGCGAGATGTGCGCTTCCAGCCTCTATTGCATAGGTCGAGCGCACAGGCCTGACGGGCCGGCTTTCCTCTCCGCGGAGCATCCCCCACCCCATTGCAATGGCTATGACAAGCGCCATGAGGCGATGGTTTGTCTCTGTCGATAGGATATGTCGCATTATCTTTAACATCGGGTGAAGGAATGTACAGAAGCGGCGGGGTTAAATATCGGTTGTGTCTGTATCGTTGTCGAAGAGGCGGCGCTGGCCGGTGATTTCATCGCGGATGTCGTCGTCGGAGCGCTCGGGAACGATTTCTACTTCCTCAGACGATTCGGATTCGGTGATTTCCACGTCCTCTTCGGTCTCGGCAGGCAACTCGACAGGCTCGATTTCGGCAATTTTGGATACCTGGAATGTGGTGATGCGTTTGCCTCTTGCTTTGAGCGACTTGACGCCTATAAAATCATGCGCCTCGACAATGAGATGTTCGCGCCACTCTTCTTCAAATGTCACCTCGAAGCGTGCGCCGGGCTCGTCGCTGAGCGCAATGAGCTGCGAATCGGCGTTCTCACCTATGAAGCGCACGTGCTTGGCCGACGGCTCGAACGGGAATCGCTTCAGATAGGGGAAACCCTTTTCGGCGTCGTTGACTACGGCTGTCCATACGTGACCGGGACGGAATTTTTCTATGCGCAGGATATTGTCCTCATAGTGGTTGGTGGCATCGAAAGTCGATGTGTAATATTCTCCGTTTCTGAGCACAACGAGCACCAGATCGCTTCCCGAAAATTCGCCGAGCAGGTCGCCTCGTCCCTCATAGTTGAGCCTCAACACGTCGGGGTCGAACCATACCTGCCTGCCACCGAGTGTCGACGAGCCTTTTTCCTTGAGCGAGAATCGGTGCACTTCGTGTTTGGTCACGAGATTGCCCTGAGCTGCGCGTCCTTTGATGGCGAGGTTGGCAAAATCGACGTCAAGCTGGAGATTTTTGACTTTGGGGCGCGGTTTGAGCGTTACGCGCACCACTTCGGCCTCTCCGTTGGCGTTGGCCGAGAACCAGCATACTTTCGTGCCGGGAGCGCCGGGAGTGAGGTTGTACTCGCGGTCGCGCGTGACGCCGGTGACGGCGAAGCGCTTCATGTAGTAGAAGCCGCCTTTGCCGTTTTGATAAATGACATTATAGATCGTGCGCGAGTCGTTGCGCTTGAACACATTAATATAAATAATGCCTTTACCCACCGAGAGCTTTTCGGCCACTTTCACTACTTTGTAGCGTCCGTCCTTGTAAAAAATGATTACATCGTCAATCATCGAGCAGTTGCACACCGGCTCGTCCTTTTTGAGTGCGGTGCCGATGAATCCTTCTTCACGGTTGATGTACAGACGCTCGTTGGCCTCGGCCACGGTTGCTGCCTGTATGGCATCGAAATTGCGCACTGTGGTGCGGCGCGGGTAGGCCGCACCGTAACGCTCTTTGAGGCCTTTGTACCAGTCGATGGCGTAGTCGGTGATATGGTCGATGTCGTATTGCGTCTTCTCCATATCGGCACGTGTGCGGGCTATGTATTGGTCAGCCTCGTCGGAGTTGAAACGGAGGATGCGTTTCATCTTGATTTCGAGCAGACGCATGATGTCGTCGCGAGTGATTGCGCGCGCAAACTGAGTCTTATACGGTTCGAGCCGTGAGTCGATGTGAGCCACGGCGACGTCGATATCTGCAGCCTGTTCGTATTCTTTATCTTTATAGATACGCTCTTCGATGAATATTTTTTCGAGCGAAGCGTAGAGCAATTGCTCGGCCAGCTCGGCGAGCCGAATCTGAAGTTCGGTGAGGAGAATGGTACGTGTGAGCTCTACACTGTGGCGCAGCACATCGCTCACGCCCAGGAAGTGGGGCTTGTCGCCTGAAATCACGCAACAGTTGGGCGAAACCGATATTTCGCAGTCGGTAAAGGCGTAGAGTGCATCGATGGTGCGGTCCGACGATGTGCCGGGCTGCAGATGCACAACTATGTTTACGGTTTCGGCGGTGAGGTCATCGATTTTGCGTATCTTGATTTTGCCGTTGTCGTAAGCTTTGAGTATCGAGTCGATGAGCGTGCCGGTAGTGAGTCCGAAAGGCAGCTCTGTGATTGCAAGTGTCTTATTATCGATTTTATCGATTTTGGCTCGGATCTTGACAGAGCCGCCTCGCCGGCCGTCGTTGTAGCGTCCGCAGTCGATGTATCCGCCGGTGACAAAGTCGGGAAGGAGTGTGAAATCCTCGCCGTGGAGGCAAGCGATGGCCGCATCGATGATTTCGTTGAAGTTATGCGGCAATATCTTTGACGAGAGACCGACGGCAATGCCTTCGGCGCCCTGAGCGAGAAGCAACGGGAACTTGGCGGGAAGCGTGACGGGCTCTTTCTTGCGGCCGTCGTAGCTCGGCGTCCATTCGGTGACTTTGGGATTGAAAAGCACGTCGAGGGCAAACTGCGAGAGCTTTGCCTCGATGTATCGTCCGGCGGCCGCCGATTGCCCGGTGAGGATGTTGCCCCAGTTGCCCTGGCACTTGATGAGCAGGTTTTTCTGTCCGAGCTGCACGAGTGCGTCGTTGATAGAGGCATCGCCGTGCGGATGATACTGCATGGTGTGTCCCACGATGTTGGCAACCTTGTTCAGACGGCCGTCGTCGAGGGTTTTCATCGTGTGCAGGATGCGTCGCTGCACGGGTTTGAGGCCGTCGTCGATATGCGGCACGGCACGCTCGAGTATCACATACGACGCATAGTCGAGAAACCAGCTCTGATACATGCCGCGCAGCTGATTGCGCACGGCGGCAAGGTTGTCGGTGTATGGTTTTACGAAGTCGGCGCTGTATCCCTCGCCTGTTGCTGTATCGTCGCCAAGGGGCTCGTCGTTGATGTTATCGTCGTCGGTATAGTCGCTCATGAGATTAGAAACTTTTGCACAAAGATACGAAATTTTTTTTAAAAATCTTGTTTACCGCAAAATATCGTTCCGGCTCAGATGCAAGAACGGGAGCCGGCACCTGCCTCTCATGTGCGTTGCCGTCGGCTCTCAGTCAATGTTGGCGCGCACTTCGGTCAGGTAGCGCTGCAACCCTGCCGTGTCGCGCGCCGCCACCAGTTCTTGCAGCCTTGTGAGCTGTGCCTGTATGCGCTGGAGCTGTGCGGGCGTATTCGGATTGCAGAGGATTTCGGTGAGCAGATAGTCGTCTTCGGAGAGCAGGCCGTGCGCAATGGCAAGATGTCGCTTGAAAGTGGTGCCGGGGGCGTCTTGATGCTTCATCACCGAGGCAAAAACGAGCGTCGAGGCAAAGGGTATGGATAACGAATAGGCTATGGTGAGGTCGTGCTCGCTGAAACTGTACTCTTCGATATGGAGACCCAGATTACGGTAAAGGTCACGGAAGAAAAGACGGCCGAGATGATCGCCCTCGGTGATGATGATTGCGTTCTCGTTGGCAAGATTGGAGAGCGAGGCGAATGTGGGGCCGAACATCGGGTGTGTCGAGACGAACGGATGAGAGGCTTCGGCGTAAAATTCGGGCAATCCGGTCTTTACCGAAGCTATGTCGCTGATGATGCATCCGGAGGGAATGAGCGGAAGCACACGGCGGAAAGCATCGATGGTGTATTTCACCGTCGCGGCGTTGATTACGAGCTCGGGGGCGAAGTCGCGTATCTCGTCGTCGGAGGTGAAACGGCGGCAACCGAATGTAAATCGCAGACGGTCGGGGTCGACGTCAAATATGGCCACATCATGGTCCTTGGAGAGGAGGTCGCAGAAGAACGAGCCCATTTTGCCCGCTCCCAATATCAATATTTTCATAATTATCTGATTTCTGAGGTGTGGACAGGTCAACGGGTGCGGTCGTTGAATATTTCAATCTGCTGGCGTACCGATTCCTCGTGTATAGCCGATAGCACAATGCGCATGAAGTCGCCGCTCATGCCCATCTCTTCGGCCTGTTTGACTCGGGTGTTCATGATAGTGTCGTAGCGCGATGGCTGCACGACGGTCATGCGATGCTCTTTTTTGTACTGGCCGATGTCGCGGCTCACCTGCATGCGTCGCGCCAGGATTTCGAGCAATTCGTTGTCGATGCCGTCGATTTGCTGGCGCAGGAGGGTGAGATTTTCGGTTGTGGTGTTTTCTTTACGTTGCACGAGTGTATTGAGTATGAAGTTAAGGACCTCCGGTGTCACCTGCTGGCTCTTGTCAGAGAGCGCGCAGTCGGGATCGCAATGGCTCTCAATGATAAGGCCGTCGAAACCCATGTCCATGGCTTGCTGCGAGAGCGGAGCCACAAGCTCGCGTTTGCCCCCGATATGGCTCGGGTCGCAGATGATGGGCAGTTCGGGATAGCGTCGCCTCAGCTCTATGGGAATACGCCACTGCGGCATATTGCGGTAGAGGTGCTTGCCGTAGGCGGAGAATCCGCGGTGTATGGCTCCGAGCCGGCGTATGCCGGCGTTGTAGATGCGCTGCAAGGCGCCTATCCACAGTTCGAGGTCGGGGTTAACGGGATTTTTTACAAGTACGGCGACATCGGCTTCCCTTTCGCGCAGCGTGTCGGCTATCTCCTGCATTGCAAACGGATTGGCCGACGTGCGTGCGCCTATCCAGAGCAGGTCGACGCCGGCATCAAGAGCGGCCTCGACGTGTGCGCGGTTGGCAACCTCGGTGGCGGTGTGCATGCCCGTAAGCTCTTTTGCCTTTTTGAGCCAGGGCAGTCCCTCTGTGCCTATGCCCTCAAAGCCTCCGGGACGGGTGCGCGGCTTCCATATTCCGGCCCGGAAGATGCCTATGCCGTAGTCATGGAGAGCGCGGGCTGTGTCTAGCACCTGCTGCTCGCTCTCGGCGCTGCAAGGACCGGCTATAATTATCGGTTGCTTAGGGTCTATATCTGAAAACAATGGTTGAAGGTCCATAATGTGTCGTTATTTGTCAGAGTTTGATTGTTGAGTGAGATTTTCGCGGATGCGTCGCAGAGCCTCGCTGAGCTTTGCTTCTGTCGCACACAGCGAAATGCGGATGTAGCGTTCGCCGCCGGTTCCGAAAATGAAGCCGGGAGTTATAAAAACGCGCGCCCGGTGCAATACTTTCTCGGTGAGTTCTTCAGCTTCGGCCATGCCGTCGGGTATGCGTCCCCACAGGAAGAGTCCGCGTTGCTCGGGGAGGAAAGTGCAGCCGAGTTCTGTCATAATTTGCTCGGCCACCTTGCGACGGCGGGCATACTCGGCGTTGAGCTCGCGATACCACTCGTCGGGGAGCGCAAGAGCTTTAACCGCGGCAAGCATTGCCGGCTTGAACTGGCCGGAGTCGACATTGCTCTTCACCTTCACCAGCCACTCGATGAAACGAGGATTGGAAACAGCCACGCCCATGCGCCAGCCTGCCATGTTGTGGCTCTTGCTCAGCGAGTTCAGCTCGATTGCAATATCTTTTGCACCGGGTACTTGCAGTATGCTCAGAGGATGATCGTTGAGGATAAAGCTGTATGGATTGTCGTGAGCGATGACTATGCCGTGACGGTGTCCGAAGTCGACAATTTTTTCAAAAAGCTCGGATGTGGGCTGCGCTCCGGTGGGCATGTGAGGATAGTTGACCCACATGAGTTTTATCTTTTCAAGGGGGAGGCGTTCGAGAGCATCGAAGTCGGGCATCCATCCTGTCTCTTCTTTAAGCTCGTAAGGGAAAATTTCGGCCTCGGCGAGCCGCGAAGCTGATGTGTAAGTAGGATATCCGGGGTTGGGCACAAGCACTCCGTCGCCGGGATTGAGGAACGTGAGCGAAATGTGCATCACGGCTTCTTTCGAGCCGATAAGGGGCTGCAATTCGGTATCGGGGTCGACGACAACGCCGTAGTGGCGTCCGTACCAGTCGGCATAAGCCCGGCGCAACTGCGGCAGGCCTCCGAATGGCTGATAAGAATGAGCGTCGCCCTTCCGGGCTTCTTCGCAAAGGGTATCTATCACGGAGTCGTGGGGCATACGGTCCGGTCCTCCGATGCCGAGCGATATAATATCCTTGCCCTCGGCGTTGAGCCGGGCCACTTCTTTGAGCTTGCGCGAGAAGTAATATTCTTTGACTGAGCCCACCCTGCGGGCGGGAGTGATTTCTTTCATCGTCTGATTGATTATTTCGTAATGTTGCTCACGACACAGGACATTCGCGGTACTCGCCGAGAATTTTGAAATCGTTGATGAGCGGACGCACCGCATCTACGGCCTGATGATAGCGCACGGGAGAGGCAAACGTTAGGTCGGTATAGAACCTGTACTCCCATTCGCGGCCGATGATGGGTATCGACTGTATCTTAGAAAGGTTGATGTCGTAGAACGACAAGATTGTCAGCACCTTGGACAGAGCGCCATGGGTGTGCGGAAGAGTAAAGACTATCGACGCCTTGTTCACCTCGTTCTCGCGCGGGGCCACCTCGGCAGCTGTGAGCGGGTCGGCTATGATGAGAAAGCGCGTGAAATTGCGCTTGTTGGTTTCAATGCCTCGTTCGAGAATATCAAGACCGTAGAGCCGGGCAGCAAATTCGCCGCACACGGCCCCATGACCTGCAAGATGCTCGCGGGCTATCTCCTGAGCGGCGCCGGCGGTGTCGTTCTTCTCTATCATCCGCAGGTTGGGGTGACGGCGCAGGTATTGTTCGCACTGCATCAGCGCCATGGGATGGGAGTTTACCTCTGTAAGCTGTTCAATGGACTGTCCGGGCAGTGCGCACAGCACGTGCGAGATGCGCATCTTGTGCTCGCCCACGATGCGCAGGTTGCTGTTTCGCAGCAATTCGTGATTGGGGAGAATGCTGCCTGCTATGGTGTTTTCGATGGCAATGATGCCAAGCAGGGAGGCGTCAAGAGCAAGCGTATCGAAGAGGTCCGGAAACGTCTCGCAGGGCACCGTCTCTATTTCCTCACCTGCGAAATACTCTCGCGCTGCTGCATCGTGGAAGCACCCTTTCACGCCTTGTATAGTCACTCGTAGTTGAGTCATTTGAGCAAGCTGCAATTTTTACGGCAACGTTCGTCCCCCGGTAAGGGAACGAACGACCGTATTTTAAATTATATATGTACAGAATGTCGGTTTATGCAATCGCGCTCAATCTGCTGCATTGTAAAGCGAGCTCATGACCACGCTGTAGGTTTTGCCGGCCATCGTGAAGTCGAACGCCATTTCCGCACCGTTGGATGAGTTGTATGATGCCCGGAAGTTGCTCACTTCGCCTGCCATGAACGGCGTCTCGCTATCATTGCCTGTGAGCACGTAAGGTGTAAATGCTGCGCTCCGGCTGGCCGAGAGCGTGTTGCCCGAAGCTTTGAAAGGTATGTCCTTGAAACGGATGCTTTGTGCAGGCATGCTCGGTGAGAAACTTATATTCTGTATCGAAACAGTGCATGTGCGTTTCTCGGTATCGTACGAAAAGCTGTATTCGGCAGCATCGCCTTCCGGCTCGTAAGTTTTTCCCTCGGGGTCGGTAACCTTAGGCTTTGCAGTGGCGAGATAGAGCGAGGGGAAAGAGTTTACGTACCATTCACCCATTGTGTAGCTGATTACGGTTGCCGGAACGTAATAACCGAGCACCTGACGGTCGGCGACATTGAATGTAAGATTGCTGAAAGCTACCGACAGATTAAAATCTGAGGGCACCGGAGTGGCAGCGGTGACGGTACGCCAAGCGCCATTCTCTTTCAGAGGCAGACCGGTGAAGGTGACCGACGGAATGTTGGTACTTCCGGGCATCTTGATGCCCGTCATCGCGATGTTGGCCGTAGCCTTGGTGTAGTTGTAAACCACATCATATGAGACATTTGACGACATTTCCTGTGTCGAGCCGTTCACATGGGTATAAACGTTGAAATAGTTCTTGAGCTGAACAAGCACTTTTGTATCTTCTTTGTTGTCGTCCATGCACGATGTCATGGCAAATACCGCTGTGAAGGCGACAAGCAGCGACCAGAGGTTGATTTTTTTCATTTTTTGGATTCTATTTATTTCTGATAATGATTTTGACACAAAGGTAACAAGAATCTGCGATTTCGCAAATTCCCTGCACTACCTTTATATATCTTTAACCATTTTTACGGTCTTGTGCAATTTTACGCAACGCGGCGGCGACGTCGGAGGACGGAAATCCGCTGCGCACGCCGTAAGCGTAGAGTTTGAGACGGCCTTCGCGCGTGTCGGCAAGCTCGGGGTGATACTTGATCTTCACCGAAAGTGCGTGAGCGAGCGATTCGGCAAACGTCTGTGGGTCAATCTCCGCCACGGCTTCTGATATAATGTCACGGTCCACCCCTTTTACCATCAACGCATTTACAATCTTGCGTTTGCTCCATCGGCAGATACAGGCTTTCTCACGTGTGAAAGCACCGGCAAACCGCCTGTCGTCGATAAAGCGCATGGCCTCGAGCTTCTCGACTATCTGCTTGGCCTCTGCCACATTCAGTCCCCGGCGGAGCATCTTGGTCAAAGCCTCACCGCTGCTGATTTCGCTGCGCGAACAGAGACTCTGCATACGGCTCAGTTCCCTTTCGGGAGTGATTGGAGTTGATATCCGACGCATAAGACGGTACTTGCTATCGTTTTGACAATAAAATTGTTAATATCACCGACGAGTGCAGGTGAGAAACCGCTGCTCTCCGCGGTAGTCCCTGGTGATTTCGACATCGATATAACCTATATCGAACATTAAGGCGACAAGCCTGCCCGCGCACAAAGGGTTGATTTCAAAATAGATGCGGCCGCCTCGGGAGAGTCGCGTCCACGCTTTTTTCGCTATGGTGCGATAGAACAGCAAAGGATCGTCATCGGGAACGAAAAGAGCCCCTTGAGGCTCGTAATCGACAACGCGCGCGTCCATAGCGCATTTCTCGCTGTCGAGCACGTATGGCGGATTGCTCACCACTATGTCGTAATCGTCCGAGCCGGGAAACGATGTGCGATAGTCGAGCACATCAGCTTGCAGCACATCGACTTTCACACCGAGCGCGGAGGCGTTGGTGCGCGTCATCCTTACAGCCGTAGCGTTGATATCCAATGCCGTAACACGGGCATATCTCAGATCTCTTGCAAGCGAGCAGGCTATGCAACCCGAGCCGCAACCCACATCAAGCACACGCAAATCGCTGCGGCCGTCCGCCTCGTCGATAATTATGTCTACGAGCTGTGCCGTTTCGGGACGAGGAATGAGTACGCCCGGCTCCACAGCAAACGTGCGCCCGCGGAACTGCGCCTGTCCCAGCGCGTACTGCACCGGCTCACCTGCCAGCACCTTGTCCCTTACGCTTTCGATGCGCTCCACGCTTTCGGGCGTGAGCACATAATCGGGATTAACAACAATCTTGGTGCGCGACAGCCCCGTAGTGTCTTCAACTATGATTTCAGCCATCGCACGCGCCTCGCCATCTCCGACAGCAGGCGTAAGAGCCGTGCGCAGACCTGCAAGCAATTCCTTTACAGTCATCGGCTTAGCGTTCAATGCATATGCAAAGCGTCAATGCAGAAATATGGAGGCAACCAACCTTCGCCCTTCTCCTGAATCGATGTCTTGGGCGTGAAGATAAGATGGTCTATAAGTCCGAGCTTGCTCAGGCGCACACGCTGCCACTCCTTGATTACCCGTCCTCTTTGAGCCAGATATACATCGACCGAACCGGTTTCCACTCCATTGCGATAGCCCGTGATGGTGATTACATACCAGTCGTCTGGCTCCAACGGCCCGGAGGTAGCCGTACCGTTTTCCATTGCGTAAAGGCCGTAGGTTGTGTTGCTGACATACACATCGTACGGTTTGAACGTGATACCTCCCACGCCGGTGATGACACACGGCGATGAGTACGTCTCGCCATCAGTCGAAGCATCTGCATATGCTACAAGATACGTGGCATCATAGTCTCCACGGGCCGAATGGCCGGCCGTAGAAGCCCAAAGATGATCGGGCCATTCGGCGGGAGCATACTCCTTCAGATCGCGCACCTTCGAAGGACAGAAACCGGCCCACGTATGCTCAGTGAAGTCGGAAGTGTGGCTGAAATGTATGCCTTCGATGTCAAAGCCGGTATTGTTGGTATAGCAAGCACTCCAGACGCCGTTGTCAGTGCACTGTGCCCCGAGAGGGTCGACCGAGATGAAATAGAGGTTCTCCTCATCCTCGCACGAGGTAAACAGCAGCGCCGAAAGAGCGACTATGCAAGTTAAAATATTCTTCATCACATTTAAATTAAAAAACTCACGAAAATGGCGGCAACTCATCCCGCGGCATCACGGCCGGAGAGACACAACTTCCGCAACCGTTGCAAATTTACGCCAATTTTTTCGCTCCCGCAAATAACTCGGCATAAAAAACGTGCACTCTATTAAGAGCTTGTTTAAAAACAAATGTGAATGAAAAATGAGCATCCGTCATATGCTCAGGCATTTATACTTTGAGAATTGTTTAAATAAAAGAACAAACATAAACAAACTCAAAGAAAGGACTTTCGCATGGCTTGAAAACTTCAGAAGGCTGTGTAGAAACTACGAGGAAACGACGGAATCAGCCAACGAAATGCTCATGGTTGCAGCTGTCGTTATCACTCTCCGAAAACTCACTTCCGTTAACAATCGTTTTTAAACAACCTCTAAGATAGCAGTCAAGAATGGCTGGCAGGTCTCGATAACTGATAGTGGGGGCGGCTTCTTCTGCGATTTTCATCGGCAGACGCTCGGCGGCTTGCAGTTCAGTTTCACCGCCGAGCTTACCGATGGACTTGTCGGCACACTCGTAGACGAGATCATCTTCTTTGTCGATGCGCTCGACCCCGAGCGTTATGCCGGCGAGTGGCTTGAAATATCCGGTGACTTATCTCCGTCGCGGTATTTTCAAGCAGTGACAGACATGGATAACATCCGCACCCGTGCTTGGCTTCTCGCCTTAGACCTTTCCGAAATCGCAGAGCAAGGGGATAAACTTCTCAACTTTCCGTGGTACCGCTGGAACTGAAGATAGATAAAGGTCGTTACTATTTTCCAGTCTTACGTTTTCTACCCTTCTTCGGAAAGCCCGCTTCTTTGTAGGCTATCAGGTCGGCTCCTCTGAACAGTAGCCTTCTCTCATCCGGGGAATTCATACTCTCAGGATGCCTGAAGACCGAACGATGCCGTGCTCATGCGTTGAGCTTTGTGACAAGAACCTTGAACCGTTCCGTAGCCTTTAAGGAATGTTTCACACCCGGTGTCATAGTGAGCGCATCACCCTCTTTCAACTCAAGTACTTTATCCTCAATGTTGAACTCCATGCTCCCATCTATTACCTGGACGAGCACGTCGGCATTAGCCGTATGTGTGGGAATCTCAAGTCCCTTGTCAACTGCCATAAGGAGCGAAAGCCCGCTATGGTTCTGCATGACAATCTCCTTCGCTATGGAGCCGTCAGCGTATGGAATTCTGTCTTTTAATCTGAACATATCGTAAATTTATTTAGAGGTTTCTTTTTTTGCGAATCTTCATAGTGATGACAAAGCCGATGCCGAATATCAGAAAATATAAAGCGGCAAAGACAAGCCCGAGGCAGAGGAACAGTTCGGATGATATTTTCATAGCTTTACAGACTGGAAGGTTTCCTGCAAACGCGGGGGTATTCGCCCGTTCATATATTTCTGCCATCCGGCGTTAAGTATGATGAGGAGCAATATCCACCATTCGTGATATTTCAGAAAAAGCAATGACAGGGTTATTGCTACCGCTATGTTCACGATAATCCATCCCCACAATCCGGCCTTCCTGAAATCAATCCTAACATCACCGGCAGCGGCCGCCACGCGCCATGTGCCCAGTCCGGACTCACAGACATATACACAATATGCCATGAGCGTGGAGCCGAGAAGCGCCTCGACAGCCGAATATCCGTGGTCAAGATGGAAATATGCGGCAAGAGACAGCGCTGCCAGCCAAAGGATGGCGTGCGCCGCCGCTATCACATATTTATGGATAAACCGATTCACATTCTGACCGTCCATTTCTTTCAACCGATAAGGGTAGCCAAATCTTCGTCAACGGTGGCGATGGTACCTATATTGAACTTCTCCTGAAGCACTTTCAGAATTTCGGGGGTGAAAAACGCCGGCAGCGTCGGGCCGGTGTGGATATTCTTCACTCCGAGGCTCAACAGGGCCAGAAGCACTATCACCGCCTTCTGCTCATACCATGCGATGTTGTAGACAATCGGCAGATCGTTGACACTCTCCAGATCGAAAGCGTCCTTGAGAGCATTGGCAATCACGACGAGCGAATAGGAGTCGTTACACTGTCCGGCATCGAGCACGCGCGGAACACCCTCGATATCACCGAGCGGAAGCTTGTTGTAGCGGTATTTGGCACAGCCTGCGGTGAGAATCACGCAGTCTTTAGGAAGCCTTTCCGCAAATTCCGTATAGTATTTGCGCGAGGGCATTCTGCCGTCACAGCCTGCCATGACCACAAACTTGCGGATTTTACCGCTTTTGATGAGGTTGATAATCTTAGGCGCCAAAGCAAGCACCTGGTTATGGGCGAATCCGGCGACAATCTCACCGTGCTCTATCTCTGTCGGCGGTTGGCATGTCTGCGCCCGCTCTATGATTTCGGAAAAATCCTTTTTGCCGTCCTTCCCCTCGGGGATAAAATGTGTGCCGGGCATTCCGACGACACCGGTCGTGTAGACGCGGTCTATGTAGGTGGTTTTCGGACGCGGGGGCACGATGCAGTTGGAGGTGAAGAGGAACATGCCGTTGAATGTCTCGAACTCGTCAATCTGCCGCCACCATGCGTTGCCGTAGTTGCCTGCAAAGTGGGGGAATTTCTTGAAGAAAGGATAGCTCTGGGCAGGGAGCATCTCCGAGTGGGTGTAGATGTCAACCCCTTTGCCTGCTGACTGTTCGAGCAGTTCCTCAAGATCCTTTAGGTCGTGACCGCTCACGAGTATGCCCGGACGGTTCCTTACCCCGATGTTTACCTTTGTGATTTCGGGATTGCCGTAGGTCGATGTGTTTGCCTTGTCAAGCAGAGCCATAGCCTTGACACCCCCGTCACCCACATTGAGCACGAGCGAAAACAGCTCATCCACACTTATGTCAGGACGGCTTATCTCGGCAAGGGCGTTCTCTATCACGACATATATGTCTTCGTCCTCATAACCGAGATTACAGGCGTGGCGGGCATAGGCTGCCATACCCTTGCAGCCGTACATGGCAAGTTGCTTGAGACCTCTTATATTCGGGTTCTTGTCATGGAGCACACTTGTGATTTCTTCTTCAAGAGTGCCGCTGTGTTCGATTACCTCATGTACGCCATATTCCTCCTTTGGGATATGATACGACACCTCAGGCATGAAAGGAGGCTCCATGCTGCGCTTTTTCGACTCTCCTTCGAGTTCGTTTTTCAGGTCGAGGGCTTTTGAGATATAGCTGTCGAGCATATCATTGTTGAAGTTCGCGTTGGTAATGGTGGTGAACAGTGCATCGACGATGAACCGGGATGCATCCTTGCTTGATGCGCCTTTCTCTCGCAACTGTCGGTTTACGATGGCCATACCACGGGCGATGTAAAGCAGCTGATCCATTCTTGCAGACGTTTCGGGTTTCTTTCCGCATACACCTTGTATCTCGCAGCCTTTGCCGCGTGCGGTCTCCTGGCACTGGTAACAGAACATTTTCATAAGTGGAGGATATGTTAAGAGATTATTTTGTCAATAAGTTGTAAACCACAATGGCATTGTTATGTCGTTCATCATGAGACGAATAAAGTAATGTCACTACAGATTTCTGTGCAAGAAGATGTCGCAATGCCCCAAACGAAGGGCTGGTCTCCAGTTCTTTGGAATATCGAGTCTCAAATTCAGACCATCGGTTATCGGGATCCGCATGAAACCATTCGCGGAGTTCTGTGGACGGCGCGATATCCTTATCCCACAAATCATAATGGAAAGTCTCGTGCGAGAGACCTCTCGGCCAAAGTCTGTCTATATATACCCTGAAGCCGTCTTCCGGAGAAGCGGGTTCGTAAGCCCGTTTTAATTGATATTGTGTCATAAGCTGTAATATTACATATATTTACTATTCAATTTCAACACCTGTATCCGCTGTATGGTTCATAATTAATAATGCGTCATGAGGATTGAATTATATTTGAAACAAAGCATACAACAAAACTTGATATTAGTAGAACCTCATTGAAAAATGACTGCATGAAACAGGGTCGAGAGGAATAGTATGGCTGACAGACCCGAAGAAACTACCGGGCAAAATTAGCGTCCGCCTCTTTCGGACTGCAAGGCTTTCGGGAAAAATCATCCTCGCTTCGCTCCGGTATTTTTCCCGAAAGCCTTGCATTACCGGAGTCGGCCGCTGTAATGCCCTTGTAGTTCATCGAGCTGCCAAGCCCGGATATTCAATATAGAAAAGGAGGCCATTTACAGTCTCCTTTTCTATTTTCTGTGAGTGGGTATCTTATGTATCATTCTCCGGTATGTCATCGGAGGAATCTTCGTCATCGTCCATAATCTCGGTTTCAAGATCGAGGCTTAGTTCATCTTTAAGCATCTGGTAGTCGAAGCATAATGCCTTGGGGCGATTATACTTTACTCTTCGTACCTGCTGTCCGTTATCCTCCCGCATTACAACTTCCGGAACCCCATTCTGATTGAGAATTACAAATCTGTCCTGCTTGGTGCCGAGATACGATTCATGCGACTTTAGGTATGACAATATCGTCGACCAGTTGGATCGGCTTGATGTCGGGTTGTTGGAACGTCCACGGAACAGTTCCGCCACGGCAGCCGTGTTTAGATACAGTATCGGGCGGGCTTCCTTGAACTCTATCTCATTTTTGGAGTTGATGGCTCGGAACGTTCTCTGGTACTTTATTCTGAAATGTGCCTTCTCGATACATCTGCCTGATGTCTGATAACTTTGTAGCGCATTCCAGAAATCAGACACCTCGGAGCTTTCCTTGGCGTATTCATTCTGATTGCGTACGCCTTTCAATGCAGTCTCAAACAGTTCGCTGTAACTGAACGGCAGCTCAATGGCTGTTTCAAGCGTCCTGTAGGCTACAAGCATGATGACCCAGTTGCCGAATATGCGGTCATGGATTTTCTCTTCAGAAAGTTTTGATGAAAATTCTTTTTTGACTGCCGAATATACTTCCCTGAAGTTGTCGGCAAACAAATCCCGGTGATCCAGGAGTTGTAATGTCAGATGTGTGAGCCCGAGATTGGCGGTGGATATAAGATCTTCGTATTTTTTCTTCTCCTGAAACGAAAATGACACTTTCGAGAAAGCGAGATATACCAGACGGGTATAGAGTGTCATGTCCGTGGTAGGTTTGTCCTACCGCAGACAATAACCCATGGGAAAAGGGGGAGGGTGTAAGTGGTTGGGAGACACGGGGTTTGATAGGCTCACAAAGCACTTACTTTGCTTTGAGGGGTTTTGGAGGACGTTTTAGAGGGTGTTTCGGGGAATATTTTGCGCCGTGGGTTACGGCGGTTTTTGAGGGTTTTTATCGCCGGATTTTGTGTATGGCGCCGGTAAGTTTTGGCTGCGTTTTTTGTGCTGTTGTCGGTTGAGTTTCGGCCGTGGGATTTGGTGGATTTTTTTATGTGCACGGGGTGGATTTGTATGCCGTCATCGGCGGGGGGGTGGCGGAGTTTTTGTAACTTTGCATTGTGAAGGGCAGAATAGTTTTTATTTTGTTGCATTTAGATATTTAGTATTGGCTTTTACGGTTTTTGCCCTCCGTGAGGCGGCGCACGCCGTTTGCTCTTTTTGGCAAGAAGTGATACCGAGAAACGGAATCCATGTTTTGACACTATCCATCCGACGTCGGTCTGCTCTGTGAGGCGCGGACCGATTTATTTACTCTTTATCCTTACTCTTCTTCCTCTTCTGCACTCTCACCGGGGAGTGGGGCGCCACCGCATATGTTGATATTGTAGTATAATTGCGCCGCTTCGCCCGCGCAACTGAAAGAGTACCTGCGCCGCTCCACGGGGCTGAGCGTGGCATCTCTGAATAAGAGCTCGCTCGACGAAGTGGAGGAGAATCTGCGATACTACCCCGAAGTCGCAGATTAAACAAGCAAGTGCGAAATTAAGAAAAATGTGTTAGTAGATGACAAAAATTAATTTTTGTCATCTACTAACCATGAGTACAACAGCAACAAAAACCGGCTACTGCAACGGCTCCGACATGCTTCTCTACGTCGGAGGCAAGGCCGTGGGCCATTGCACCTCCCACACCACACAGGTCAAAAGCGAGACCAAAGAGCGGGCCGTAAAGCCCGCGGCCTCAGCCCCCGTCAGCGCCGGCCTTTGGAAAGGCAAAGGCGTGGTGGGCCTGAGTGTATCAATCTCGGCCGACGGACTGCGCTTCTATCAGGAGACTGAGAACGGCTACGCCGAAATTCTCGCCTTAATCAAAGCCGGCGCTTCGGTAGAGGTCAAATGTATGGAGCGCGGAGGCACCACGCCCTATCTCTCGGGCAACTTCGTGGTGGCTTCGCTCGACAGCACCGACCCCGGTCAGGACGACGCCACATACAGCGTATCGCTCGAAAACGACGGCGAGGTCACTCTCGACGAAACCGCCCTCACCACCGGCGAAGCATCGGACGGAACTCTTTAAACCAATCTTCCATATACCACCGTCTTTCTTTATTTGTCGTAACGCGCAAAGCCCGCATCGGGCAAGATACCCGGGGCTTTGCGCATTTATTTAATACCGACCTATGAAAACACTCGCAAGAAAAATAGAAATCAACGTAGGAGAGCAGTCATTTCCCTGCTATCCCACCCTCGGCTCAATGCTTCGCTTCAAGCAGGAGACAGGTCGAGAGGTGACCCAAATCGACTCCGAAAGCGTCTCCGACCTCGCCATTTACCTTTGGTGCTGCACCGTCTCGGCTTCCAAGCGCGAAGGCAAGGATTTCACCCTCTCTTTGCAAGACTTCGCCGACAACGTCGATCCCGACGCCCTCTCGCGCTGGAACGAAGCCGTCACGGCTCAGCTTCCGGCAGGCTCCACCACAGAGCCCGGGGAAGAAAAAAAAAGATAGACGGCATCGTCGGTCTGCTGGGCTTCGCCACAGGCAGCATGGGCATGAGCCGGGCAGATTTCTGCCTTTGCACCCCTGAGGAATTTCAGGCCATGGCCGAAACATGGAACGAGACGCGCCAAAGCGAAGAGAGAGCCGCATGGGAGCGCGCCCGGCTGATAGCCTACATGACAGCCGCCCCCTATCTGAGCCGAAAAATGACGCCACGGCAAATATTTCCCCTGCCGTGGGATGCAGAGGCCAAAAAGACCGACAAGTCAGAGGTCGAGCACCTCACCCCCGGGCAGCAGCGCAAGCGCTTCGAGGAGCTGGTACGCCGGGTGGAAGGCTAATCAATCGTCATCAATATTATAATGCTTCCACCAAATAATCAAATAATACATTGCGCCGAGGAAAAAGCAAATGCTTATTATCAGTCCTACTACCATACTTACAGTCCACTGCAAGAGTAATATATATCCCGGATTTGCCATCGAAAAACCTGTCATAAAAGTGTATTTAGAGCGCTTTTTTAACGCTTAAATTTATAAAATATTGCCTATGTCGAATAATTCCAACGTATCCGTCACTTATAAGATCGAAGAGGTCGGCGACGGGCTGAAAAATCTCGTCGCTAACACCGATAAGGCAAGAGAAGCGCTGAAAGGTACCCTGGCGCAGGCCGAAAGGACAAATTCGTCCCTGAGCAAAATATTTCAAGCCATAAATATCAGGGCTATAAATGACAGTTTCTCCCGTCTGCAATCGGGCATGAAGTCGCTGACCGACGCCTACGCTGCACAGGAACAGGCCGAGACGCAGCTTGAAACGGTGATGCGGCAGCGCATGAGTGCCACCGAGGAGCAGATACAGAGCATAAAGGACCTCTGCTCGGCTCAGCAGGAGATAGGAGTGATAGGCGACGAGGTGCAGCTTGCGGGCGCACAGCAGGTGGCTACTTTCCTGAAAGAAAAATCGAGCCTCGAAACTCTTATCCCGGCGATGAACAATCTCATCGCCCAGCAAAAAGGCCTCAACGCCAGCGGTACCGACGCCGTGTCGGTGGCAAACCTCATGGGCAAGGCCATGCAGGGACAGACATCCGCTCTGAAGCGTGTGGGCATTACTTTCGACGACGCTCGCACGCTTCACACATCGGCGGTCCGCCATCTCATAGCGGTCAAGATACGACCGCATCCAGGCGATTACATCCACCACATACTCCCCGCTCAGACTCTTGCCCCCGCGCAAAAGCATCTCCTGCCGACGCTCGAAGTAGACGATACGCGCCCGCTCCAACACCTCCTTATTGTGACGCCGCTCCTGCGCCGAACGCGGCGAACGCCAAAGAAAAAGCCCCAACTTCTCCTGACGACGCAGCGCACGAGTGTACGACCGACCGTTACGGCTCGTCGTCACCTCACGGCCAAGATAAAATTCCAGATACAGACTGTCACGGCCGTCCACAAGCTCGCGGCCTAAGAGTTTAGGGTTATCACCCTGCATCCCCTCGATCAGATACGTGCCATCGGCACGAACAAAAAAATCAGACATAACACAAAAACGATTAAAAAATAAATTAAAAATAGAAAAAGACACAATCATAGCGCAACACCATCAAAACATAGGGTCACATCCCGATGCATCCGCTGCCGGCGAAGCGCAGACCACACTTTACATCGCCGACAACTCAAACTCTCAAACTCCGCATACAGAGCGAGAATTGAGGAATGCTTTGAAAAGCACTTACAAAGCACGTCCGCTTCAAACAAGGTAAAACAAGGTAAAAAATCCCGAACATTCCAAACTCTCCAAACCACATCCAAACATCACAAAATCAAACATTTATTTTACTTTTCTTTACTTTCCTTTACTTTCATCCCATCTCCTCATCCCCCCTCAAAATTCCAAAGTAGTACACCCATGGGGAGTCGAACCCCAATCGACGGAACCGGAATCCGTAATTCTATCCATTGAACTATGGGTGCATGCGAATTTTCGCTTTTCAAGATGCAAAATTAATGCTTTTTTTGTAATTTTGCAAACAATAATCCAACATTTTGCTTTCGGCTCATGCCGAGAGCTTGTAATTTTTCTCGATTTTGAACGTCAGAATACATCCTTCATGGCAGCAAGTGCTTGCCGATGAATTTGATAAGCCTTATTTTGCCTCGCTCACCTCTTTCGTGCGCGAGCAATATGCCACGCACGTGGTATTTCCTCCGGCACGCCGCATTTTCGCTGCTTTCGACGTATGTGCCTTCGACCAAGTGAAGGTGGTGATTCTCGGTCAAGACCCTTATCATGATACGGGACAGGCCAACGGACTGTGTTTCTCGGTTGCCGACGGTGTGGCTATGCCGCCGTCGCTGGTCAATATCTTCAAAGAAATAAGCGCCGACACAGGGGCGCCGTTTCCTGCCTCGGGCAATCTTGAGCGCTGGGCGCGTCAGGGCGTGCTGTTGCTCAACGCCACGCTCACAGTCGAGGCTCACCGCGCAGGCTCGCATCAGGGGTATGGTTGGGAACGGTTCACCGACTCGGTGATTTCGCATCTCTCGGCCGGGCGACAGGGACTTGTGTTCTTGCTCTGGGGAAATTATGCCATACGCAAAAATTCGCTCATCGACTCTTCGCGGCATCTTGTGCTTACGTCGCCACATCCGTCTCCGCTGTCGGCTCACCGGGGATTTTTCGGCAATCACCATTTCTCACGTGCCAACAGTTATCTTACTGCTCAGGGCAAATCTCCCATTGACTGGTGAACATGACACGTTTGTTTTTATATATAATAATATGTATGTTTGGAGCTATGCCGGCTTGCGCTTTCACCGATACCCGGCAGGGCACTTACGACGATAGAGTGCGGTCGCTGCAGGTTTATCCCGAACGCGATACGTCGGCTCCTCCGGTGATAACTCTCGGCTCGGGCGACAAGATCGTTGTAAAATTCGACATACTCTCGACCGACCGCGATTATCTGCGTTATGAACTCATCCACTGCAACGCTGACTGGCAGCCCTCTGGACTTGTCGACACCGAGTTTTTGTCCGGATTCAACCAAGGGTCAATCGACGATTACGCTTTTTCGCAGCTCACAACCACCCATTATGTCAACTATCGTCTCACAATCCCCAACGATGAGATTTCCCCCACCCTCTCAGGCAATTATCTGCTGCGCATATATCCCGAAGACGATCCTGACAAGACTCTCGCGCAGGCACGCCTGATGGTGAGCGAGCAGTCGGCCGGCATCGATGCGGACGTGACCACGCGCACTGATGTCGACTACAACAGTGCCCACCAACAGTTGTCGGTCAGGATCGACACCGAGCGGGCAGGCGTAGACGACCCGTTCAACGACCTGAAAGTGATGATACAGCAAAACGGGCGCTACGACAACGAGGTTGCTCTATCCAAACCTCTGCGCATGCAGGGCCGCAACATTTCAATTTACGAGCATCTCTCGCCGCTGATTTTCGAAGCCGGCAACGAGTACCGCCGCTTTGAGACGGTGTCGGTGCATTATCCCGGGATGGGTGTGGCCGAAATCGAGTATCACGACCCTTACTACCATTTCACGCTCTACACCGACGAGCCTCGCAACGAACTTCCATACAGCTACGACCAAACACAACACGGCCGTTTCTTGGTGCGTGAATATAACTCCGCTCAGAGCGACATCGAGGCCGACTACGTTGTCGTACACTTCTCGCTCGATGCTCCCGAGCTGCCCGGATCAATGATTTTCATCGACGGAGATATGGTAAACCGCCGATTCGACCCCGAGAGCCTCATGGTCTACAACCGCGCCACTTCGCGCTACGAACGCACGATGCTCCTCAAACAAGGTGCATACAACTATCAGTATCTTGTCGTGCCGGCGGCCGCCAATCGCGGCAGCACTGCCGGAATCGAGGGCAACGACTACCGCACGGTCAACGAATACACAATCAAAGTATACACGCGTCGCCCCACCGACCGCTACGACCGGCTCATCGGCGTGAGCCGCATCAGCACTGAATAGAGCGGTGTCGCGGTCTCAGGATGTGACCACATCGAGCGCCGAGGTGTTGCCGCCGAGCTTGCGCAGCCGTATCTGCGTGGGTATGCGTTCTTTAAGCACATCCATATGACTGATGATGCCGATGCGGCGGCCGCCTATGGTGTAGAGGGTGTCGAGCGCATCAATAATCATCGACAGGCTTTCGGAGTCAAGCGAACCGAACCCTTCGTCAATAAACAGAGTGTCGACGTTTATTTTCTCCTTGCTGATTGATGCCAGAGCCAGAGCCAGAGCCAGCGACACGATGAACGTTTCGCCCCCAGAGAGCGACGATGCCGCACGCGGCGACGAGGGCAACTCGCTGTCGATTACGCTCACGGTGAGTGTGCCGGGACGCGCAGTGAGCGTATAGCGTTTTGAGAATGAGGCAAGATAACGGTTGGCCTTGGCCAGCAGCGTGCGCAACACGTAGCTCTGGGCCACGTTGCGGAAACGCGGATTGCCGGTGCCGAGGAGGTCGTTGAGCCGCTTCCATTGCGCCTCGTCTCGCTCCATAATTTCAATTTCACGCCTTCGAGTCAGAGATTCGGCGCTAGCCCGCTCGTCGGAGCTGAGTTCGGTGCGTATTTTTACAATCTGCTCCTTATCTGCATCGATTTGCGCTTTGAGCGATTGCATCTTTCGGTCCAATGTATCGCGGCCGGCGTCGTCGGTCAGCGCCGGCCGGGCGACGAGGTGCTCTGACAGCTGTTTCTCTACCGCAGCATGCTCGGCGCGGGCGCGCAGCATTTCCTCGTCATGAATCTTGATTTTATTGCGCAGCGTTTCGATTTCATGCGCATTGTCATTAAGGCCGGCAAGTTTTTCGGGAGTTATGCCGGGGTTGCTCAGGAGCCATGTTGAAATTTCCGACTGCAATTCTTCAATTCTCATTCGGGTATTAGCAACAACTGCTTTACGCGCGGCTACCGAGGAGAGAAAATCGGACGTATCGGCGGCGAGATTGTCGTTAATGCCACATTCAGCAGGCTTAATGTCGCGATATTCTCCGGTTACCGGCCGAAGCTGCTTTGCTACCGACTCGCAGATTGTGGTTAGTTCGGTAACGCCAGCTGTGAGCGTATCTATCTGATTTAGGGCTTTGCCGTAATTTTCGGCACGCTCATCAAACCGGCGGCTTACGGTTGTCATATTATCTGCGTCGGTGCGAAATTCGGCGGGCAGGAGGGCGTTGGCCTGAGACACCGCCCGAGACACTTTTTCGTGCAGGAGCGCTATCGAGGAATGAAGCAGACCGACCGCGTTTTGCACTTCTTTGAGCTTGTCCTCGGCTGCTTTGTGAGAGTTCCGAGCCGTAGCAAAAGCGTCGGTCGCCCTTTGCAGGGCCGCGCCGGCTTCTTCTTCTTTTTTCAGCAGCTCGTCGGCTTGCTCGAGAGCGCGCGTTGCCTCGTCTATCTCTTTTTGAAATTTATCCTTAGCGGCAGCAAGGGCCTGCGCGTCGGAGAGGCAGACGTCGGAGAAGGACTCACGGAATTGTTGCATTTGCGCTTTCAGGGCAAGCGATTTGGAGTCGAGCCGGTTGCGCGTGTCGGTGAGAATCGGGGTTGTAGCGCGTATCACGGAATTTGCTTCCGAGATACGTTCGTCGCAAGATTGTAACAATCGCTTGGCATTGTCACGTTCCTGCCTTGCTTTGGCAACTGATGCCGATACGGCATCGCCACCTACAAAACGCACATGATGCGTGCCGCACAGGGGGCACGTATCCGATGCCGAGAAGGCGGAACGCATCTCGTCCATCCTCTCCTCGATGGAGGAAAGCGCATCGCAGACTTTCACGGTGATTGCATAATTCTTTTCAAGTTCGGGCCGTGACGCGGTATTGCCATCGAGCGATTCACGGGCCTCGTCGAGTGTCGCCTGCAGCTTCTGAGCCGAGCTTTTGAGTTCGTTTATATCATCCGACGCCGTATTGAGCGCTGCCATAGCCCGCTCGGCCGCGATTATGTGGTCGAGAGCATCGGCAGAGCGTTTAAGCGCATCGTTGAGGGCGCGGATGTCGAGACGCGATTTTTCGTTGCGCAGTTTCTCAGCCTCGGTTCGGGACGTTACGAGTCGCTTTTCTGCATCCTGCAATTCGGCCGTTGCCTCCGTCATATCTTTGTAGCACTTCTCTACCTCGGTTTTTTTTCGTGAGATATGCTCTTCATTTTTTAATATTTCGCGTCGGTCTTCCTCTGCGGCGGAAGCGAGCGCCATGATGGCGCCGGCGTTGGCAAATGATTGGGCATAGTGAGTGTCTGTTTCGATTGCCGACCGCAAAGCGGCAATGAGTGCAGTGTCGGCTGCGATTTTTGATTTCAATGCCGCCAAAGCGCCGGCGAGCGCCGGCAAACGTTTTTCGATAAGCGATATCAGGTCACGCTCTTGCGCCTTGGCCTGTTTTTCTTCGCTTGCAAGTGAGATTATGAGCGAACGCACATCTGCGGTGCTGTCGAAAAGTGTCAGGGTCTCGCGTGATAGTCTGAACTCGTCGGTCGTTGACTGCTGTTCGAGCTCGTGCAACCGGCTGACGTAATCGCCTATGCGCTTTTGGAGACTGTCGCGCGTATCAATCCAGGCTATCACACGCTCAATGCCGGCCACGAGTGTCTGAGCTTTGGCAACGCCTTCGGTACGTTGTGCGATGAGCTCGTTGCGCTCGGCTATCTCATTGTCGGTCAACAGTCTGATATTGCCCAATGCGGCCTTTTCGAGCTTGAGCCTGTCGCTGATGTCTTTATATGACAGTGCGATTGCTGCTCCGATTTCGCTGTAAATGTCGGTTCCCGTAATTTTTTCGAGCATTTGCGCCTTTTCGGCTCCGGGTGCGACAAGAAATTGCGAAAAGCGGCCCTGAGCCAGAAGTGTGGTGCGTGTGAACTGCTCGTAGGTCAGCCCCGTGAGCCGCTGAGCCATGTCGGTGGTGAACGGCTCGGTGGAAGAAGCCTCAACATCTGTAATCGCGCGTGTGAGCGCGTATTTTAGCTCGGGGGGACGTCCGTCGCGTTTGGTGCGCGTCTTGACTCTGCGCTGTGCCCAAAGGACTTCATAACGCCGGCCGTCGTTGCCGATAAAAGTGAGACGAATCTCTGCCGACGACGCTCCTTTGCGTATCAGGATTGCCGGAGAGGTGAGGGGCAGGTTGTCACTGTCTACGTCTTTGGCTTTGCTTTCGGCTGTCGGCGGGCACTCGTTGTAGAGCGCAAGGCAAATGCTGTTGAGTATGGTCGACTTGCCGGCTCCGGTCGGGCCGGAAATGAGAAAAATGGGGTCGGACGAAAGCGGCGGACGCTCGAAATCGACTAAGGCATCGACGAGCGAGGCAATGTTGGAGATGTGTATGCTTAATATCTTCATTTTTCGGGTTCGGTACGGAGCGAATCAATCACACCCGAGAGCAGGTTGAGCAGCGATTCGGCATCTTCCACTTGTTCGTCTTTAAAATAACGGCGCGCCACGTCGAGCGGGTCGATACGGAGGAACTCTTCAATCTCCATCTCGGTGTCGTCGGCGGCAACCGTGGGTGCCGACCGGGGCTTTAGCGAACAGCCGCAGAACCGGCATTGCTTGCCCGCCACGGCCTGTCGCGCCCGGTCGTCGATGTCGGCGGGAAGGAGAGCGGCTGTGTCGATGACAGAGCGCACGTAGTCGGTGCAGTCGTCAGGTACGGCGGCAAGGCCCTCGAGCGCCTCGTCAACGCTGTCAGCATTCAATGTCCTGACACCTCGCAGCGGCGTGATGGCCACACGCTTTATCTCGGGCACGGCTCCGCGCGACGCTATCTCTACGATATTGACGTAATGAGGATTATCCTCATCGAAAGTCATGGGCATGGGCGAACCGCTGTAAGCGGCGCGCTCAGAGAGACTGTGCGGAAAGTGGATGTGCCCGAGGGCAAGATAGTCGTACCCGTCGGGTACGGACGACAGCTCTCTGACTTCGAGTCCGCCGGTCACCTCGGTGTGCCGGGGATTTGTATCATCTGACACGACAACTTTCGCCGATGTCTGAAGAGCCAGATGAGCGCACAGCACCACGGGCGCATCTGAGCCTTCAACGCTCTGAAGCAAGGAGTCGAAGAGGGCATGCAGTTTCTGAGCCGGAGCAGAGTCGCGGTCATTGTATGCAAACTGCACGCGGTTTACATACGGCACGGCTATAACGGTGCCTTTGCCATCGGGAAGTGCGATTATGTTCCGCTCAGGGTCACAGCGGCCTATGATATGGACATTGAGCGAGCGCCACAGCTGACGGTGTATTTCAAGTCTTGAACCTGAGTCGTGATTACCTGCAATGATAATTATCCTTGTCAGCGGCGATGCATCATGCATCTGAGCAAGCGCGTCGACGAGCAGTTGCTGTGCGCCGATGGTCGGAAGCGCCGAGTGGAACACATCGCCGCACACCACCATGGCGTCGGGAGTCTCCTCGGCGAGGATGCGCGTAATGGCGGCGATGAAGTGCCGCTGCTCGTCCTCGCGGTCGTAGTTGCGCAGAGTCTGTCCGATGTGCCAGTCGGCTGTGTGCAGTATTTTCATTGTTAGAGCAGGACAGTTAGCGGCCGGGGAAGATGGCTTTGAGTTCGCGCTCGAGATACGGCACTTTGATTACGTAAGGCACCGTGTTGTGCGGATGCAGTACAACAAGGCTGCCGCTCTCGGCGTTGATGCCATACTTGCGCGAGAGTATGTAGCGGTAGATGCTCAGCTGCAGGGCATAGTGCCAGAAAGCAGTGTCGGGCACGTGACAGAGCGCGCCCAGGCCTGTGTTACCGAAACTGTTTCGGGTCACCGGACGGCCGCAGAAGATGAGCTTGTCCGAGCGTTTCCAGTCGTATATGCGGAAAGCGCCGTCACTGTATTCGAGGAAGTCAATCGTGCCGGCCACGCCGAGGTCTTCGTCGAAGACGCTCCACTCGGTGCGGTAAGGATGCAACGTGCAGGTTTCGGTAAATGATTTGAAGAGATGGCATGTGTCGAAGCCTGACGCCGTTCCCTCTCCGAGATAGTACCGCTCGATAGCGGCGTGCATCTCGGTGCCGAGGTCGCGCGCCCGCTGTGCTTTGGCTTCCCAGCGGCGGCGTATTTCCTCCTCTGTGATACCCTCCTGAACGGCTTTGCGCGGCGCCCAGTAGTCGACGTCGAATCGCGGAAATTGTGATTCGACCACGGTGGTCACCGGAGTCAGCTGCCTGTCACCGCAGGTGTAGATGTGTCCTGCGGGGTCAAAGTGCAGCAGTCTGTCGCGAGTGTGTGCGTTGAGCTGATTGTAATTCATGGTCTTATGGCAGTATGAGGAAGTTGTAGCCTTTGATTACGGTATAGAGGTCGGAGGCGCCGTATGCAATGGCGAGCAGAGCATAGGCGACATTGATTACGGCGTAGGTGTCGTGCATGCCGTAAGTGAGTATGACGCTGCCGAAGATGTAAATGAACAACAGGCCGATGAGCAGGCAGACCGCCGAAATCACAATATTAAAGATGCGCAGCGCTTTCTCTCCGCTACTCACAACCGGTGCCACGTCTTTATATTCGACGCTCCGGCGGCGCGCAGCGTAAGCGTCAAGTGCCTGACGCATCTCATCGCCTACGACAATTTCGGACGAATTTTTAAGTTTCTGATAATTTGTGTTGGCGCGGTGTACCTCTTTGCCCGAAAAGAATGTGAACAGGGCAAAGATACCCACTATAATCAGCGAAGCGTGAGCGAAGAGCAGTCCGATGGTAGCGATGGCCATGTAGATGAACGATGCTGCGGCAAGCAGAAACTTTTTGTGAAATACGCTCACAAGTTTGCGCTTATCGCCCGTATATAGAATTTCGAGCATAGCGGTCACATCCCTCTCGTTGCGCCGCTCTATGGCATCGCGGCAAAGCGAGTTGGCCGCCCTACCCAAAAGAAATACTCCGATAAACGCAGCATAAAAACCGTAGTCAATGAGAGTCGGATTGCCCGATAGAAAGATGAGGAAATAGATTGCTATCCACATCACGAAATAGAAACTCGTTATCATTTTTTTATATCATTGTTTATATCTGATTGTTCATTCTTCGGCCGCCTCATCGGCAGAGGGAGTCAATTCGGTTATTACGTCGACACCTTTTACGATTGCAATCATGTCACAGAAGCCCTCGACCGTCACCAACAATCCTATGGTAAAATATGCCGCGTCACTGCGGTCCTGAAGAACCTCGTAGGTAAAGTCGCCGTAATTGTTGACAACCATATACAAGCCGATAGCAATGCACACGGCCGACAGGGCGATATTGAAGATTCTCAGCTCTCTGCAACCGGCTGCGCACCGGGCCATCTGAGGCTCGATATCGGCCGGAGATGTGCTGATTTCTTCGTTTTGGGCAATAGTCATAATGCCCTGTGTGCCGAGTGCGTCGATAAGTTCGCGTTCATCGTCAATTCTCAGCCAAAGCTTCACAGCCTCCTTACCGCTATTGATGGCAAATCCCGCGCAGATGACCACCAGTATCAGGTCAACGTTGCAGAATAACATATACGCTCCCACGCCGGCGCTAAGTACTGTGGCGAGGATGTTGATGTTGACACGGCTGTGATAATAGTCGGCAAGCTTCGTGGAATCACCGCTGAGCGCCGTGTCGTAAAATATCACTTTTGACAATTTATCGCGCCACTCTATCTGTTCCCTCCACAAATATTTGGCTACCAGCCCTGCCAGAAAGCCCGCAACAATGATGGCGTAATCGATAAACTCGATAAGAAACGGGTCGCCCATGCTGTGGATGTACATGAAGGCTGCGATGCCGGCAAGGAGATAAAAGGATGGAATCATGACAGCTGATAACGGTCGGTTAAACAGAAAGCATACGCCCGGCTATGGCGGCTGAACGTATGCAAAGGTAACAATAAAAATCTTGGTTCAGGCTTCTTGCAAGATTATTAATTCGATTTTGCAAGATTATTTGCCATCCACTGCGGCTTGCAGCACTTCCATCAGCCTGTGGTAGTGGGCATCGGGGGAATATGTGTCAAGAATACGGGCAAAGGCATTCTCGCCCATCTCTCGGGCCGAGGTTTCATCGCTGAGCATGAGTTCGACTATTGAACGCAAATCGTCGGCATCGCCATATTTAAAGGTCAGGCCGGTTTGACCGTTTTCCACGAGTTCGGGAAGGGAGCCGAAATCGGTTGCGATTACGCATTTTTTGAAAGCGAAACTCTCGAGGATGGCATTCGGGAAATTGTCGTACCACTCCGAGGGTACGACAGTGCACCGACACGACTTGAGAAATGGCACAATATCGTTGAAGTCAAGTTTACCGAGAAATTCGATTTTGTGTTCTTTGTCGGCGAGATATGATTTGAGCTCATCGATGTATCCGTTATTGGAGAAACCCACAACCTTAAGCTTCATTTTCGTGCCGGCAAAAGCTTTTATCAAAGTCATAAGTCCTTTCTGCCGCTCGATGCGTCCTACGTACAGCACGTATGGTTCGTAGCTCACCTGCGGATTTTCTTCTTTAAGATTAAAGAATGTGGGGATGTGCACGAGCTTTTCTTGCGGTATGCCGTATTCGGCAAGTTTGGACAGGGTGAAAGATGACGGCACAACGAAACGCTCGATGCGACGGGTTATGCCCATCTTGTCGTGCAGGAACTTAGCCATGGCTTTAACGGCTGAAAGCACAGCCGATCCCTGCACACACTTATATTTTACGCAACTGAACCGATGACCGTGCAGACAGTCTTCACACACACCCACGGCATCGTTATAGAACAGCGCGTTGGGGCACATATATTGAAAGTCTGATATACGGTGCACGACAGGTATATTCTCCTCTCGGGCAGCAGCAATAATTGACGGCGATATCTTATTGTGATATTGCATGATATATACCACGTCGGGGTGTGTCGCCTTAAGAAAATCTTTGAATTTGCTCTTGGCCTCGAAGGAATAGAACATTCGTCCGAACGATTTGAAAATCTTGCCGAGCGTTTTCTTCGATTGGGCATAATACACCTCGTCGTCTACTCCGTCGAGGAAATATTTATCGTATTCGGAGGGAAGGTTTCGGGAGTTTTTGATGGAAAACGGCATCACTTCGTGTCCATTGCGCTCTAAAACTTCTTTGATGTTGAAATAATACCGTTCGGGGCCGCCTGAAATGAAATAGCGGTAATTTACCAATGCAATCTTCATAAATTGTGCAGGGTTTAACGATTATTGATGCCTTTGCAAATGATTCTGCAGCGTAAAAACGCTTTGAGATGCAAAGGTAAGAATTATTTCTCAAATTTCACTCCGGCAGGCTTGATTTGCCTGCTTTTCTTCGGGCGCGTTTTACGGCATTTTTTTTCTTCGTGAAAATTTATTACCTTTGCGATTGCATTTAATATGATTTTTAATTTTTAGTAAAATCTGATATGAATATAGCCGTTGCAGGTACGGGTTACGTGGGGCTCAGCATTGCCACGCTCCTTGCCCAGCACAATCACGTCACTGCGGTTGATGTCATTCCCGAAAAAGTCAAACTCATCAACGAGCGCAAGTCGCCGATTCAAGACGAATTTATCGAAAAATATCTTGCCGAAAAAGATCTCGACCTTACGGCAACGCTCGACGGCGTCTCGGCTTACCGCGATGCCGATTTCGTAGTCATTGCAGCTCCCACCAACTACGACCCGGCCAAGAATTATTTCGACACCTCGCACGTCGAGGAGGTCATCGACCTTGTTCTCAGTGTCAATCCTTCGGCCGTGATGGTGATTAAGAGCACGATCCCGGTGGGATATTGCCGAAGCCTCTACACACGCTACGCCGCACGGGGGGTGAAGGAATTCAACCTACTTTTCTTCCCCGAATTTCTGCGCGAAAGCAAGGCTCTTTACGACAACCTCTATCCGTCGCGCATCATTGCCGGCGTGCCCAAAATCATCGACCGTGAGGATTTTGCTCAGGAGAACGAGGCCATACTTGCCGTCACCGATATCCAACACATGGAGAAGGCGGCCGAAACCTTTGCCTCGCTGCTCAAAGAGGGAGCAATCAAGGAGGACATCCCCACCCTCTACATGGGATTGAAGGAGGCTGAAGCAGTCAAACTTTTTGCCAATACTTACCTTGCCCTGCGTGTAAGCTATTTCAACGAGCTTGACACCTACGCCGAGGTCAAAGGCCTCGACTCGCTGGCCATAATACAGGGAATAGGTCTGGACCCGCGCATCGGCACTCATTACAACAATCCCTCGTTCGGCTACGGAGGCTACTGCCTGCCCAAAGACACGAAACAGTTGCTGGCCAACTATGCCGACGTGCCTCAGAATATGATGAGCGCCATCGTGGAGAGCAACCGCACCCGCAAAGATTTCATAGCCGATCAGGTGCTTAAAATGGCCGGTTATTACACCGGGGGCACCGACTTCGACAGCGCGAAAGAGTCGCCCTGCGTTATAGGCGTTTACCGTCTGACCATGAAGTCAAATTCTGATAATTTCCGCCAGTCGAGCATTCAGGGCGTGATGAAACGCATCAAAGCCAAAGGCGCAACGGTTATTATCTACGAGCCTACTCTTCCCGACGGCTCCACATTCTTCGGCTCGACCGTAGTCAACGACATCAACGAATTCAAATCACGCTCGCACGCTATTCTCGCCAACCGCACATCGCCCGAACTGGCTGATGTGAAAGACCGAGTTTACACCCGCGACCTTTTCTCACGCGACTGATTATGCTTCCCGTAAATATCGACATCAACGCCTCAACCATTCTCGTCACCGGCGCAGCCGGATTTATTGGCGCCGGTCTCTGCGACCGTCTTCTGCACGATTACCCGGAGTGTAAAGTAATCGGCATCGATTCCATCACCGACTACTACGACGTCTCCATTAAATATGAACGGCTCGAGCGTCTGGCCGCATACGGCGACAGATTCACGTTCGTCAAAGGCTCCATTGCCGACAAACCTCTCGTCGATTCCATCTTTAGCGATTATCACCCGCAGGTAGTGGTGAACCTCGCCGCACAGGCCGGCGTGAGATATTCAATCACCAACCCCGGAGTTTATATCGAAAGCAACCTCATCGGTTTCTACAATCTTCTCGAAGCCTGCCGCCACAGCTACGATGCAGGCAACACGCCCGTCGAACATCTCGTCTATGCCTCATCGTCAAGCGTTTACGGCTCGAATACAAAGGTTCCCTACTCCACCGACGATAAAGTGGACAATCCCGTGTCGCTCTACGCCGCCACAAAGAAATCAGACGAACTCATGGCTCACGCCTACGCCAAGCTTTACAACATCCCTTCCACGGGCTTGCGTTTCTTTACCGTTTACGGCCCTGCCGGACGTCCGGATATGGCTTATTTCGGATTCACCGACAAGCTCCTTCGCGGCGAGACAATCGAAATTTTCAATTACGGCAACTGCCGTCGCGACTTTACATATATCGACGACATCGTCGAAGGCGTGGTGCGGGTTATCCGGCACGCTCCCGAGCGTCGCAACGGCGATGACGGCCTCCCCGTGCCTCCATACAAAGTTTACAATATCGGCAACAGCAACCCCGAGAATCTGCTCGACTTCGTGACAATACTTCAGGAAGAACTCCTCAGCGCCGGCATCCTGCCTGCCGACTACGATTTCGAAGCGCATAAACGGCTCGTGCCCATGCAGCCCGGCGACGTGCCCGTGACATACGCCGACACCACTCCGCTCGAGGAAGATTTCGGCTTCCGCCCCTCCACACCCCTGCGTGAGGGCCTGCGTGCTTTCGCCCGATGGTACAAGACATACCGCAAACTCTGAATAAGTACATAAAACAACAGCGTCGGAGCCGTAAATATTACATTTACGGCTCCGACTACATTCTTATTGTGGAAAAAGCTCGTCAGGTCAATTTATTTCAATTATACATAATAAACGGTGTGCTGAAAAATCCGTTGGTGCCGAGGTAGAAAGTGAGTATGATGATAGCCGCTATCAGCACCAACAGCAGCGCACCCCCAACCCACATTGTTGTACGTGAAGCGCCTCGCCAGTTGAATATCACTGTTCCGGCGATCCATATTACTGCCACAGTGAATATGAACATTGCCAGAAATATGGCGGTGAGCCATACTGTGGCGGCCACCGGCAGCATGCTGAAAGATACCGAAAGCATCGCCGACACTCCGGCAACGCCGACGAAGGCAAACATAATGAGCACAAACAGCATCACCAACAGCGCTATCACGAGTCCGGTGCCGATGACAATACCCGCCAGGCCGATGATTGCCATCACAATTTTGGAGCAGACGCCAAAGATGTCGGACACCACACCGCTGAAGCCTCGCGACGCATCTGCTCCACCATCAAAAGGGGGCGGAGTGGTGCTCCCCTGCACCGTGCGGCTTACCGAGCTCACCGTCACCTCTTCGCCTCTCATCTCAAGCATGCGCCGGGGCGTGTCGGCGGGCTTGATTACCATCCAGGCCACCAAATAAATCAGTACGCATGGCATTATGGCCGTGCACAAAGCGAGTATCACTACCAAAAGACGCAATATCGTGGCATCCCAGCCCAGATAAGCAGCCACGCCCGAGAGCACGCCGCCGAACACTTTGTCGCGCACGTTGCGGTAAAGATGACGGTGCGGACGTTCGCCTTCGGGGTCGGTGTCGCCGCCGGCATAAGGAGGCGGTACGGCTCCGGGGGTCTGTGAGGCTTCGGGGGTCTGTGAGGCTTCGGTGTTCTCTTCGAGTTGCTCGGGACGGCCCACAATGTCGATGACTTTGCTCACATAACGGATGTCTATTACATTGACTCCGCGTTCGACCTGCTCGCTGAAAAGCTCTGAAACACGCGATTCGATGTCTGAAACTATTTCCTGACCTTCGGCTCCGGGAAATGTGATGGAGAGCTGCCGTAGATAATTGTGCAACATCAGATAGGCGTCTTCGTCGATAAAAAATATCTTATCGCTGATGTTGACTTGCATTGCTTTTTTCATTTTTATTGATTGAGGGGGATAATTGAATGTTACATATTAGGCGGAGGAAGCACGTCGGAGGGGGCGGTTTCGGAGGTTATGGAAGGCGGCTCTACCTCGCGCAGCCGTTCGATTGAAGCCGAAAGCTCGTCCCACACTCGAGAGAGCGCTCCGAGAAAGGCCTGCCCCGCGGTGGTGATGGTGTAGTACTTGCGCGGCGGCCCTGAGACCGATTCTTCCCATCGGTAGGTGAGAAGCCCGTCGTTTTTCAGACGCGTGAGCAGCGGATAAAGCGTACCCTCCACCACTATCATGCGCGCATCCTTGAGCCCGGAAATAATCTCCGATGCATAGGCGTCGCCTTTGGCAATGAGCAGCAGCACGCAAAATTCGAGCATGCCTTTGCGCATCTGCGTCTGCGGCTTTTCGACATTGATTTTGTTAGTTTCTTGTTCCATCAGGTGAGAGGTTAATATAATAAGGAGAAAAGCGAATGAGTCGTTTCTTTGTTCTGTTCCGGAATAGTAATGTTTCGTTTTCGGAGGCAAAGATATAATGAATTATAGTACTATGCAATACAAAGTACTATAATTAACTTAGTTTAACATTTGAGATTGATTTTCGTGCGTTGACCGGGAAGCGAAGGGCGTCCCGCCCGAGCACATTTGATAACACTCCGCCTGACTGATTTTAACAGAAGCACAGAAGATTGCAGAAGCACAGAAGATTTTTTGTTCTTATGTTGGCTTCTGTTCTTCTGTTTTTATTCACTATGGCATATTGGCGCGCCAAATTACCGGCGGGCACGCGGGCGGCTGTTTTCTTACCGACAATGACCCTTTATTCGAATTAATTGCGTAAATTTGCCCCGTAAAATCTAAATACCAGAAATGAAAAGGTATTTTTTCGCTTTCTGCTGCTTCATAACCGCGCTTTGCGCCCGCGCCGAAGAGGCATACACCTCCTCCGACAAGACGCACCAGCTCGAATTTTCAGCCCGAGGGGCCTATGTGCTCCCCTCCAACATCATAGTGCGCGGTTTCAACCGCTACGATGCCCGCACATCGTCGGCATTTGCCGCCAACGCCGAGTATTCATTCCGCTACGCTCCGAGCTCTCTTTACGGCAAGTACTATCCCCACGCCTATCAGGGCATCGGCATCGGATACACGGGCTTTCACAGCGATAAGATTACCGGCAATCCGGTGAATATCTATGTATTGCAGGGGTCGCGCATCGCATCGCTTTCACCACGTCTTTCGCTAGACTATGAGTGGAATTTCGGCATCTCGGCAGGGTGGAAAAAGATAACCTCCGACACTCCGACCGACAGCTACGATATCGACGGCCTTGGTTCGCACGTCAACGCCTATATCGACCTCGGCTTCAAACTCAACTACGCCCTCACCGACCGCCTCAGCCTTACGGCGGGGGTGAATTTCTCCCACTTCTCCAACGGCAATACCGGATATCCGAACCCCGGCGTTAACGTGCTTTGGGCCCGGCTCGGCTTGCTATGGAAACTTGGCAAACAACCCTTGTCGGCCCGCGCAGACTGGCAAGATTACCGTCCGCATTTCAGCCTTGACTTCACCGGCTATGGCGCCTGGCGCAAGCATACGTTCGATTACCCCTTATCGTCAGACGGCGATGAGAGTGAAGAACGCATAATTCCCGGACATTTCGGCGTGTGGGGCATCAATGTCAATCCTCTTTGGCATTTCAACCCCGTGATTGCCGTAGGACCCGCCCTTGACTTCCAATACGACCAAGGCTCGAACCTTAATGGTAATTACGCTATCGAATCATCGCCCGAAGACCCCAAATTCTACTCCATGCCAGTCTCCGACCGCATGATGGCCGGGCTGAGCGCGAGGGTTGAACTGCAGATGCCAATCTTTTCAGTCAATATAGGCCTGGGACACAGCCTCTTTGCAGCGCGGGGCAACACTATGGGCGGCTGGTATCAGACGTTCACCCTCAAAACTGCCGTCACGCGCAACCTTTACGTCAGCACCGGTTACCGTCTGGAGCGTTTCTCACACCCCGGCAACCTCATGCTCGGTCTGGGCTGGCGATTCGACTTATAATAATAAGACAATAAAAAACAGTGGCGGAATGCTACAATCTGTCGTTAATTTTCGTTAATAAAGCATTAAACCTACAAAATTTTAGTAACTTTGCAGCCTAAATAAACCAAACCGTATAATGAAATTATTACAACAGAAGCTTGCGCAATATCAGGAGCCCCAAAGGGCAAAAGAAGCAGGCATATATCCTTATTTCCGCGCCATTTCTTCCGAACAAGACCCCGAAGTAATCATCAACGGCAAAAAAGTGCTGATGTTCGGCTCTAACTGCTACACCGGATTGGTCAATGACCCCCGCATCAAAGAGGCCGCTATCGAAGCCACTAAAAAATACGGCACAGGCTGTGCCGGCTCTCCTTTCCTCAACGGCACTCTCGATCTGCACAAAAAGCTTGAGGCCGCCATCGCCGCGTACATCGGCAAAGAGGATGTGATGATATATTCCACCGGCTTCGGCGTGAATCTCGGTGTGGTTTCTTGTCTGGCAGGCCGCGAAGACTACATACTCTGGGACGAGCGCGACCACGCTTCCATTATCGAAGGCCGCCGTTTGTCATTCTCCAAGCATCTGAAATACAAGCACAACGATATGGAGAGCCTCGAGCAGCAGCTGCAGCGTTGCGAGCCCGACAAGGTAAAACTCATCGTCACCGACGGTGTGTTCTCGATGGAAGGCGACGTGGCCAACCTCCCCGAAATCGTGCGTCTTGCCAAGAAATACGACGCGACTGTGATGGTCGACGAGGCTCACGGTATCGGTGTCTTCGGCGAAGGCGGACGCGGCACCTGCAACCACTTCGGCGTCACCGACGACGTTGATCTGGTGATGGGCACTTTCTCGAAATCTTTCGCATCGCTGGGCGGATTCATCGCCACCGATAAAGAAATAACCAACTTCCTGCGCCACCATTCGCGCTCCTACATCTTCACCGCCAGCATCACTCCGGCTTCGACAGCCGCAGCACTCAAAGCTCTTGAAATCATGCAGACCGAGCCCGAGCGTCAGGAGCAACTCTGGGAGCTCACCCACTACGCACTCGACGGGTTCCGCAACATGGGATGCGAAATAGGCAACACCTCCACACCGATTATTCCCCTCTTCATCCGCGACAACTTCAAGACTTTCGCCGTCACAACCGACCTCTTCAACGAAGGCGTGTTCGTAAACCCCGTTGTGTCGCCCGCAGTGGCTCCGCACGACACCCTCATCCGCTTCTCCCTGATGGCGACACACACCAAAGAGCAGGTGACCACCGCCCTCGAAAAGATAGAGAAAATCTTCAAAAAATACGACATCATCAAATAAACTTCCGTTGCGATGAAACGTGCATTGAGAATCATTCTGACAGTTGTCTTCATGGCAGTCTCGCTGACATCATCGGCACAATTCAAATTCAACGCCAAGAAAGCTCTCGACGGAGCCAAGAAGGCCGCTCAGGCCTTTACACTCACCGATGAGCAGATGGCGCAATACGTCAAAGAGTCGGTAGAATGGATGGACAAGAACAATCCCGTCCTACCTGACGACGACCCCTACACCGTGCGCCTCAACCGCCTTGTCAAAGGCATCACCGACGCCGACGGCATTCCCCTGAACTTCAAAGTGTACAACGTAGTAGACATCAACGCCTTTGCCTGTCCCGACGGCAGCGTGAGAGTGTTCTCGTCACTGATGGACATCATGAGCGACGACGAACTCATGGGCATCATCGGACACGAAATAGGTCACGTGCTCAAACGCCACTCCAAAAACACTTTTAAGAACGAGCTTCTCACCGGCGCCCTCAAAGACGCCGTGGCTTCGACCAACGATAAAGTAGCCGCGCTCACCGATTCACAGCTCGCCGACCTCGGCACATCGCTGCTCAACGCCAAATACTCACAGAAACAGGAAAAAGAAGCCGACGACTGCGGCTACGATTTCCTTGTGGCCCACGGCCGCAACCCCTGGGGTATGGTGATGTCGTTTGAGAAATTTCTTACCCTCGAAGGAGAGAGCGCACAGAAGACGAGCTATGTGCAGAAAATGTTCTCATCGCACCCCGACACAAAAGAGCGCATCGAGCGCATGACAAAACGTTGCAAAAAAGACGGTTACACCCGTCCGGCAACTACCGATTCTGAAAGTTCCAAAACATCAGCCAAAAAATCGACAACCAAAAAGTAAGAGAAACCGTCAACGACAACAATCGGCTCACATTGTTGCCGTCTGCATCACTCATCACAGGCTGTGCCCGCTCGGACACAGCTTTTTTTTGCGTTTAAATATTTTTCCGACATATCGGGTGGCACGGTTGCATTTTTTTTCTTAACTTTGGTGATTGATTTCATCCACATGGTCACCGGCAGTGCGTCAGTCGTCGGTTGCCACTTGATTTTAAGACCATCACAGTACAATGAAGATATTTTCGAACGAAGAACTACGGGCTATCGACGCCTACACCATCGAGCACGAAGGCATCAGCAGTCTCGAACTCATACACCGCGCCGGCGACTGCGTGGCGCGCAAGCTCATGGAGCTATGTCCCGACAGGCAATCGCCTCTGGTAGTAATGGCCGGCTGGGGACACAACGGCACCGACGCCGTGGCCGCGTCCATACGTCTGCTCCAAGAGGGATATAATCCCGAGATACAGCTTTTCAACATCGGCGACAGGCTATGCGCCGAAGGGCGTCAATGCCGCGAAGAGCTGCTCAACCTCTTTCCCGACTGCAACTTCACTGAAATCACCGGCGGCTACACCATCCCCGAGCTCGACGCACGCACATGGGTGATTGACGGAATGTTCGGTTCGGGTCTCAACCGTCCGCTCGCAGCCAGCCTGCAGATGCTCTTCCGCACCATCAGCGAGTCGAAAGCGAAGATACTCTCCATCGACATTCCTTCGGGGCTCATGAGCGAATGGAATAGCGCCACCATCTCGCGCAACGTGATGCACGCCACCGTCACAATCGCTTTCGGAGGTCCGCGTCTGGCCTTCTTCATCGAAGACAACGCCCCCGCCATCGGCACCTGGGAGCTGGCCGACATCGGACTGAGCAAAGAAGCAATTCGCCGTGCGCCTTATACCTACTATCTGGTTACCGCACGCGATATAAACCGCATATTGCGTCCGCGCGACCTCTATGCCTCCAAAGCCGCCTACGGCTCGGCTCTTATCTGCGCCGGCTCATACGGAATGATGGGCGCTGCGGTACTTGCCGCACGCGCCTGCCTGCGCAGCGGTGTGGGGCGCGTCACCTGCTACGCTCCGCGATGCGGATATTATGTGATGCAGACAGCCGTGCCCGAAGCAATGTTCGAACGCGACACCCACGACGTGGCTCTGTCTCAGATTACGCTCAAACACGACTATCAGGCCGTAGCCATCGGTCCGGGCATAGGCACGGCCGACATCACAATCAACGCCCTCGAAAATTTTCTCAAACTGGCCAACGCCAACTCGCGACCGCTCGTGCTCGACGCCGATGCCCTCAACTGCATAGCTCTGCGCCCCATCATGCTCAACTATCTGCCCGTGCTGTCGGTGATTACGCCTCATGCCGGAGAGTTCGACCGACTGTTCGGTCCTCAGCCCTCGGCCGAGGCGCGTCTGCGCAAAGCCATAGAGGTGGCCGCGTTCCACAACATCATCATCGTGCTCAAAGGGCGCTACACCTCTATCGTGCGTCCCGACGGCAAAGTTTACATCAATTCATCCGGCACTCCGGCCCTTGCCACCCCCGGATCGGGCGATGTGCTCACCGGCATAATAACCGGACTCATCGCCCAGGGCTACACGCCCGAGACGGCGGCGATGGCCGGCGTATACATACACGGACTCGCAGGCGAGATCTGCGCATCGCGCCACGGCACCTACGGAGTCACAGCCGACGATGTGGCACAAGCCGTCGGAGAAGCCATCATGCAAATAATGCACAACAACAATGAGCAACAATAATTCTCACAGCAAAATGCTTATCCTCATCACCAACGACGACGGAGTGAACGCTCCCGGCATACACCGTCTGTGCGACTATGTGAGCGAATACGGCGACGTATACCTCGTGGCTCCCGCCTGCGTCCAATCGGGTATGTCGGCGGCCATAACCGTCAACAATCAGCTCACCGTGAGCCGTCACGACGATTACGGCAACGCTCAGGTCTATTCAGTAACGGGCACCCCCGTCGACTGCATCAAGCTCGCTCTGCACTGCATCACGCCGCGCCGGCCCGACCTCATCCTCTCAGGCATCAACCACGGCTCAAACTCCGGCACGGCTGTTACCTACTCCGGCACAATGGGCGCTGTGCTCGAAGGCTGTATGGCCGGTATCCCCTCCGTAGGTTTCTCTCTCTTGCATCACTCGATAAAAGCCGATTTCGACCTTGCGCGTAATCACATCAAGCAGATTGTAGAAAATGTGATAGCCGGCGGTCTGCCTCAATACACGTGCCTCAACGTCAACATCCCGGCGATGGTGACCCCGCTGGGAGTGCGCGCCTGCCGTGCCGCGCGCGGACACTGGAGCGAAGAATACGTGCGGTATTTCGCACCCGACGGTTCGCCTTTCTACCGCCTCACCGGACGTTTCTGCAACGAAGAGCCCGAGGCCACCGACACCGACGAGTACTATCTCTCGCAACGCTACATCTCGGTAGTGCCCGTTAGCCCCGACCAGACCGACTATCCTGCCATAAACGCAATCGCGCGGCGCCTCGACAGATGAATTAATAAAAAAGTTTAACAAACAGCCCGCGGGCGCATAAATAGCAATAATTTTCGTATCTTTGCATAAATAAGCTGACGGTCTCCATGCCCACACTTTCTGCCGGGCATCATCGGATGACAAAGTCTTTCAGAAATGTGATCCGTCGCAAAATCTTCACTCTAATCCTGCCCCGTCAGGGGTCTTCATATATGCAAATGATTGAACCTATCCTTACAGCCAAACAGGCCGACGCGCTCTCAGAGCTGGTGGCCAAGGCCGAAAATATTGTCATCACCACACACATGAGTCCCGATGGCGACGCAATGGGCTCGTCGCTGGGTCTGGCTCACGTGCTCACTTATATGGGCAAGACCGCGCGTGTCGTGGTGCCCGACGACCCTTCCAAGCAGCTCACTTTCCTGCCCGGAGCCAAAGAAACGGTCGTATTCTGCCGCTATCAGAACTTTGCCGAACAGCTCATCGTCGACGCCGACCTTATATTCTGCCTCGACTACAACGGGCTCAAGCGCATCGACCGCATGGCCAAAAGCGTAGCCGAAGCAAAGGCGCCGAAGGTGATGATTGACCATCACATCGGCCCGGAGGAGTTTTGCGACATCACCATCTCTCACCACGAGATGTCGTCGACGTGCATGCTACTATTCATCGTGCTATGCAATCTTGAACTTTACGCCGCCATCGATACCGACGCCGCCAACTGCATTCTGGCCGGCATGATGACCGACACCGGCAATTTCAGCTACAACGCCAACGACCCGGCGATATACACCATCGTGAGCCGTCTCATCGAAAAAGGCGCCGACAAGAACAACCTTTCGCGCCGCCTGTTCGACACTTTCTCCGAATGGTGCCTGCGCATCAACGGCTATGCCGTGTCCAAGAAAATGGAAGTATGGAAAGAGTACGGCGCAGCTCTCATTACCCTCTCGCGCGACGAGCTCAACCGCTTCCACTACACGCGCGGCGACACCGAGGGCCTCGTAAACCGACCTCTGGCCATCCCGGGTATCGTCTACAGCGTGTTTCTGCGCGAGGAAGAACGGTACATAAAAGTATCGATGCGCTCAGTGGGCGATTTTCCGTGCGACGTGATATGCTCCCGATATTTCGGCGGCGGCGGACACAAAAACGCCGCCGGCGGCGAGTTCCGTGGTTCGATGCAGCAATGCATCGATGTTTTCAAATCACTGCTGCAAGACAATGCCAAACTCATAAGAGAGCTGCCCGACAACGGATGCCGCTGACCATCTACACGTTAACAATTACCAAACTATAATGAAACACTTAAAATCCATCACGGCGATGCTCTTTGCCGCTTCAGCTCTGCTCTTTTCTTCCTGCGAAGACAGCAAGAGCTATGCCGAACTTCTCAACGACGAGACATACGCTACAAATAGATTTCTGGCCGACCATGTAGTGGTCAATGACCTGCCCGCCGACAACAAATTCATCACCTGTGCCGAAAAGGGTGACCTTGCTCCATATTACAAGCTCGACGAGGAGGGCGATGTCTACATGCAGGTTGTCAGCCCGGGTACCGAGGGCAATATGGCCGTACACGACCAGCTGATTTACATCAGATTCATGCGCTACAACCTTTTCAACTACAAAGACGGCAACCTCGGCACTCCCTCCGGCAACGACAGCGACCTGAGCAACGGCTCGGCGTCGTTCCGATTCGACAATTTTCAGGTCACATCGTCATACCAGTGGGGCAAAGGCATACAGATGCCTCTGAAGTACGTGCCCATCGACGCCGAAATCAATCTTGTGATAAAATCGCAGGCCGGGCTCTACAGCGAGATAGCCAACGTCCAGCCCTATCTCTATCAGGTGCGTTACTTCAAAGCCCAGATCTAACCACAGATTTCAACCATCCGTTTCCAACCTAAAACCAAACCAATATTAAAATTTCCATCACATGTCGCTCATTAAATCAATATCCGGTATCCGCGGCACCATCGGCGGCCGCTCGGGAGATGGTCTAAACCCCGTCGACATCGCAAAATTCACGGCAGCTTATGCCACATTTATCAAACGCTCGGCCTCAGTGACCAAGGGCACCGTGGTCGTTGGCCGCGACGCACGCATCTCGGGCAAAATGGTCAGCGATATCGTCACAGGCACTCTCTGCGGCATGGGTCTTGACGTGGTCAATATCGGACTCGCCACCACTCCCACAACCGAACTCGCCGTAACCAACGAGCACGCCCTCGGCGGCATCATCATCACAGCCTCGCACAATCCGCGCCAGTGGAACGCGCTGAAACTACTCAACGCCGAAGGCGAATTCCTCAACGCCGAGCAGGGCAAGCAAGTGCTCGCACTCGCCGATGCCGAAGATTTTGACTTTGCCGAAGTCGACGGTCTCGGACACGAATATGTCAACACCACCTACACTGCTCTGCACATACGCCGTGTGCTCGAGCTTCCGCTGGTCGATGCCGAAGCTATCGCAAAAGCCGACTTCACAGTGGCTGTCGACGCTGTGAACTCAGTAGGCGGCGTGGCCATCCCCGAGCTGCTCAGAGCTCTGGGCGTGAAGAAGATAATCGAACTCAACTGCGAGCCAAACGGACAATTTGCCCACACGCCCGAACCTATTCCCGAAAATCTTACTCAGATTTCCGATCTTATGGCTCACAGCAAAGCCGATGTGGGATTTGTGGTTGACCCCGACGTTGACCGTCTGGCCATCATCAACGCCGACGGCTCAATGTTCGGCGAGGAATACACTCTCGTCTCCATTGCCGACTACGTGCTCTCTCACACTCCCGGCAACACCGTATCCAACCTCAGCTCATCGCGCGCACTGCGCGACGTGACTCTCGCTCACGGATGCGAGTACAACGCCGCCGCAGTGGGCGAAGTGAATGTGACTCACATGATGCGTCTCACCGGCGCCGTAATCGGCGGCGAAGGCAACGGCGGTGTCATCTATCCCGCCATCCACTACGGTCGCGACGCTCTGGTGGGTGTGGCACTCTTCCTCACCATGATGGCAAAAACAGGCATGTCAACAGCCCAAATCAAGGCCCGGATGCCCAAATACGAAATATTCAAATCAAAAGTGCAGCTCACTCCCGACATCGATGTCGACGCTATCCTCGCTCAGGTAAAAACCGACTTTGCCGGAGAAAAAATCACCGATATCGACGGCGTGAAAATCGACTTTGCCGACTCGTGGGTGCACCTGCGCAAGAGCAACACCGAACCCATCATCCGCATCTACGCCGAAGCTCACGACATGGACACCGCCCGTGAGCTGGCCGAAAAAATACGCAATCTGATTATCGCCAAAACATCAAAATAACAGATATGCGCAACCACATCTCCCTCCTGTCGGTCATCGCTGCCGCCGCTCTCTGCGGCTCACTACCCGCAATGGCTCAAAATGATCACCGGTGCGTCCGCTGCATCTGCCCTGAGCATCATCTGCCGGTGTGGATTGAAGCCGACTCTGCCTCTGCAATACACAGCCGTCTGCTCTCCGACTTCAGTCTCACCTTCGACGAGGGCGCCGACATGATTATTGCCAGACATCCGGGACTTACACGCGATGACGTGCGCCGGTTCGCCGATAAAAAATATGTCGAGGTGAAGAATATCGACGGTGTGGACCGTATGCACCGAAAATCGCCTGGCAACGTCGAGCTGCTCAATCCCGACTACAACGGAGGCTGGAAATACCGAGGCGCCTCGGCGTCACCGGCACGCATAAGTTACGTCGACTCCGTGATACGCCACGCCAAAGGTCTGCTTCCCGACGGCGGCGCCCACCGCGTGAGATACAGCTACACCATCTCGGTGCCCAGTGTGCCTGCTCTGAAAGGCGACACGCTCCGTGTGTGGATGATTTACCCTCTGGAATCGGCCCGGCAGAGCGATATCCGGCTCATCTCGGCTTCGCATCCTTACGTCATCTCTTCTCCCGAGCGCAGCGACCACCGCACCATCTATTTCTCGGCACCGGCCGCCGACTCCGTAACGACGTTCACCTACACGGCCGAATTCACCACCCGCGGACAATATTTTCATCCCGACAGCATCCGCGCACACATCCTCCCCTACGACACCGACAGCGAGCTGTATAAAAAATACACCGCTTTCGACAATCCGCACATCATCCCGGCTCGCGAGCTGGCTCTGTCGATTGTTGGCGACGAGACCAATCCCTTTGAGTGCAGCGAACTTGTCTACGACTACATCATCAGCCGCTACCCCTGGGCCGGCGCACGCGAGTACAGCACCATTGAGTGCATCCCCCAGTACGTCATCGACGAGCGCCACGGCGACTGCGGGCAGGTTTCGCTCCTCTATATCTCGCTGATGCGCAGTCTCGGAATACCGGCTCGCTGGGAAAGCGGATGGATGCTGCACCCCGGCGAACTCAATCTCCACGACTGGGCCGAGGTTTACTTCGAAGGAGTGGGATGGGTACCCGTCGACACCTCGTTCGGACGGTACACATCGAGCCCTGACCCCGAAGTGCAGCAATTTTACTCTCACGGCATGGACTCTCACCGTCTGGCCGCAAATCTCACCGTGAGCGGCAAATTTGACCCCGAAAAGCGCTTCGTGCGCTCTGAAACAGTCGACGCTCAGCTCGGTGAAGTGGAATGTACCAAAGGCAACCTCTTTTACCCCGGATGGAAAAAGCGCTTCAACCTTATTTCAGTAACCCCCGTAACCGAATAACCATGAAACTCCGCACATTCACTCTACTTGCTGCCGCCACCGCCTGCCTCAGTCTTTCGGCCGGTGTCGACCAAGTACAAAAAGCCATCGACCAGGTGAGATCGCAATACGCGCCCGACAAGCGTCAGACTGTGTTCGAGGTTAAGGCCGAGAAAGTAAAAAAGACAGTGACCGTGAGCGGAAAGGTGTCGGACCGTGCTGCCTACGACGCTCTCAACCAAGCTCTTGCCGATACGAAAGAAAAATATGTAAGCACAGTTGAGCTGCTTCCCGACACACTGTGGGCTCAGCCTCTGATGTCGGTGGCTCATCTGCGTGTGGCTCCGAAACACGCCGCCGAAATGGGCACTCAGGTGCTCATGGGCATGCCCTTGCGCGTGCTGGAGAAAAACGGCGAGTTCTGGCGCGTGCAAGGCCCCGACGGTTATCTTGGCTATGTGGCCTCGTCGGGTCTGAAAGCCAAAACGCCGGCCGAAATGGAACGTTGGCGTTCTGTGCCGCGTATGGTCGTGACTGCCCCATATCAGATTGTAGCCTATCGCGACTCGTCGGCCACCGGCCTGCGCGATGTGGTCACCGATCTGGTCAACGGCTGCATCGTGGAGCGCGTGGGTGCAGGCGTGAGCAACGGACGCATCCGCATCGCTCTTCCCGACGGCCGACAGGCATGGGTGGCAGCCGACGCAGTGACCCCTGCCGAAATTTGGGCCGCACAGAAATTCGACGCCGATAAAATCCTCGACCAAGCATACTCAATGGAGGGCGCGCCGTACTTCTGGGGCGGCACATCAATCAAAAATCTCGACTGCTCCGGACTGTCGAAGGTGTCGTATCTGAGCAACGGCATAATGCTACGCCGCGATGCCTCGCAACAGGCTTTAACCGGACTCCTCATCCCCGCCGAGAACTGGCGCGAGTGCCGGAAGGGCGACCTGCTCTTCTTCGGCAATCCCGACACAGGCAGGGTGACTCACGTGGCCATCTACGACCACGACGGCAACTACGTGCACTCATCCGGCCGCGTCAAGCGCAACAGTCTCGACCCCGATTCGCCTCTTTATCTCACCACTCACCTCCTGCTTTGCCGCCGCATCGCCGGAAGCGAGGATACCGACGGCATCATCAGTGTACGCAACCATCCGTGGTACTTCAACAAATGAATCACTTTCTCTCATCTTCAACCCGCAATCTGAAATCATGAATCGCAGAAATTTTCTCCGCACAGCAGCTATCACAGCCGCAGCAGCAGCCGTTTCGCCTCTCGGCTTCTCGGCTTTCGGCTCTCCTACCAAGCAGACTCTGCCTTCCGGAAAAATGAACCTCATATTCGAGCCTTACGAGCTCAAGCTACGCCACGCTTTCAATCTGGCAAAGAACCAACGCACCACCACTCCGGGTGTGCAGGTACGCATTGTCTATGACGGCATCACCGGATACGGCGAAGCCTCGATGCCTCCTTATCTGGGCGAGTCGGTGCAGTCGGTGTGCGATTTTCTCTCCAAGGTCGATCTCTCGCAATTCTCGCCTTTCGACATGGAGGAGATACACGCCTACCTTGACTCAATCGCCGACGGCAACCGAGCCGCAAAAGCATCGGTCGACATTGCCCTCCATGACCTCACCGGCAAAATAATGGGCCAGCCGTGGTACAGAATCTGGGGACTCAATCCCGAAAAAACTCCCAACACATCCATCACCATCAGCTACCAGAGCGACCCGGAGGAAATGCGCCGCGAAATCGAGGAAACCGCCGGTTTTAAAGTCGTGAAAGTGAAGATGGGCGTAGGTCACGACAAGGAGATTGTCGAGGAGCTGCGAAAAGTGAGCGACGTGCCTATCTGCGTCGACGCCAATCAGGGCTGGAGCGACAAGCAGCACGCTCTTGATATGTGCAACTGGCTCGCCGATCGCAATTGCCTGTTCGTTGAGCAACCTATGCCCAAAGAACAGCATGCCGACACTGCCTGGGTGCGCGAGCGCTCGCCTCTGCCTCTGATTGCCGACGAGTCGCTGCAGCGCATCGGCGATGTGAAACGCATGTCGGAAGCCTTCGACGGCATCAACATCAAGCTTATGAAGAGCACCGGTCTGCACGAAGCCTACAAGATGGCAGTGCTCGCCCGCGCTCTGGGCATGAAAGTGATGCTCGGATGCATGACCGAAACTTCGTGCGCCGTCACCGCCGCCGCTCAGCTCGCCCCGCTTGTTGATTATGCCGACCTCGACGGCAATCTGCTCATTGCCAACGACATCTTCGACGGCATCAAAATTATCGACGGCAAAGTCACCATCCCCAAAGACCGACCGGGCATCGGTGTCGTCCCCGTCGACGATTTGGCCTGATATTTAACCTGCTCAATCAAGTGTAACAAGTTATGCCAGACGTCATTCATCTCCTGCCCGACTCAGTGGCCAACCAGATAGCCGCCGGAGAGGTTATACAACGACCTGCTTCGGTTGTAAAAGAACTCGTGGAAAACAGCATCGATGCCGGTGCCACGGAGGTGAATATCATCATCAAAGACGCCGGGCGCACGCTCATTCAGGTCATTGACAACGGTTGCGGTATGTCGCCAACCGATGCGCGTATGGCCTTCGAACGTCACGCCACTTCTAAAATTTCACAAGCCACCGACCTCTTTACGCTTCACACCATGGGCTTTCGCGGTGAGGCGCTCCCGTCGGTGGCTGCCGTGAGCGAGGTGGAGGTGCGCACCATGCGTTCCGACGACGTAACCGGTGTGAAACTCGTGATTTCAGCTTCGAAGTTGCAGTCGCAGGAGCCGGGCATGTGCTCTGTGGGCACCAACATCATGGTGCGGCATCTCTTTTTCAATCTCCCCGCACGCAGGAAATTTCTCAAAAAAGATCCTGTGGAGATGGGGCACATAATGCGCGAATTCGAGCGTCTGGCTCTGGTTAATACCTCTGTCTCCCTCTCGCTCACACACAACGACGTGCTCCTGCACCGGCTCCCGCCGGCTCCGCTCAAACAGCGCATCGCCGACCTCTTCGGCAAATCAATGGAGCACCAGCTCATTCCTGTCGAGAGCGATACCGAAATCGTGAAGATTTCAGGCTACGTGGGCCTGCCGCAAAACGCCCGCCGTCGTGGCGCATTGCAATACTTTTTTGTCAACGGCCGAAATATGCGTCACCCCTACTTCCACAAGGCCGTGCTGTCTTGCTATCAGGACCTGATAAGCGCCGACTCTCAACCCAATTATTTCATAAACTTTGCGGTCGACCCACAGACCATCGACGTAAACATCCACCCGCAGAAGCATGAAATAAAATTTGAAAACGAACAGCCGGTATGGCAAATACTCTGCGCTACAATCCGTGAATCGCTCGGTCGCTTCAACGCCGTGGCCGCCATCGACTTCGACACGGTAGACGCTCCCGAAATACCGCCCTTCGATCCCCGTCGCGACAACGTCACGGCACCCCGGGTCGACTTCGACCCGACCTACAATCCTTTCGCCGAAACTCCGGCATCGAAACCTCCGGCAAGTTCGGTCATTCAATTTTCCGGCTCGGCGGTTTCGCCCGGCCATCAGCAGACTATAAGCCACGACTGGCAGAAACTATACGAAGGATTTGCCAACGAGACACCGGCACGGCAACTCGAAATGGACATCGATGCCGGCTCTGACCCTGCGCCAAAAGCTTTTCAGATCCAGAACCGCTACATCATTGCCCCTTCGCCCGACGGTGTGCTCATCATTGACCAGTACCGCGCCCACGTGCGCATCCTATACGAAAAATACGCCTCTATGGTAGAGCAAGGACACGTCTCGTCTCAAAGGCTCATTTTTCCCGAAGCCGTGACTCTCGACCCCGCACAAAACGCTTTGATGCTCTCCATCGAACCAACGCTCAACTCAATGGGTTTCGATATCAGCAATTTAGGCGACAATTCGTGGGCCGTAAATTCCGTGCCTTCTATTCAGGGTAACACTTCGGCATCTGCCGCTATTCAATCAATCCTCGCATCAGTCGCCGAAGAAACCGATGACAGCGAAATGTCGCAGTGGCAACGAATTGCCCTGTCTATGGCGCGCTCGGCCGCCATCAAGCGCGGCACCGCACTGTCCAAAACCGAAATGGACGTCATCATAGCCGATTTGTTCCGGCTTCCAACACCGAATTTCACTCCCGACGGTCTGGCGGTATACCGTTTGCTGTCGCTTCCTGACTTGAACGCTATGTTTTGATGAAAACCGATTTCAATCAAAATATTTCGCAAGAACTGCGTCAGACTCAACGTCTCTCGCCCATGCAGATGCAGCTGGTGAGACTGCTCGAAATGTCGGCGCCCGAGCTCGACGAAGAGATACAGCGACAGCTCGACGACAATCCGGCGCTCACCACTGCCGACGAACACGAAAACGACTCCGACGACATCTTCACCGAAAGCGCCGAACAACTGCAGGAGGCCGACTACGCTTCCGACGAAGACATCCCCTTCGCTCCTCCCGCACGCAACACAGACCTCGACACATTCCGCCCCGAAATACGCGACACGCCGCAGACATTGCAGGAAAATCTCGCCGAGCAAATCGACCGCACCGAATGTCCTCAACTCATTGCGCGCATTGCCCGATATATAATAGGAAACATCGACGACAACGGATACCTCACTCGCAATCTCCGTGCCATGGCCACCGACCTTGAAGTGGCCGGCATCGAAGTCACGCAGCAGCAGATGCGCCGTGCCTTCGATCTCGTGCGCGAACTCGACCCGGCCGGTGTCGGCGCCGTTGACCTACGCGACTGCCTGCTCCTGCAGCTCCGCAGGCTCAATCCATCCGAAAAGGACAAAGACAACGTGGCTCTCGCAACCGAAATCGTAAGCGACTACTTCGACCTTCTCGGTAAAAAACATTTTGACCGAATGATGCGCGAAATGAAAATCGACAACCCGGACCGGCTCAAACGCGCCATCGACATCATACGCTCGCTTAATCCGAAGCCCGGCGGAACTTCTTCCGACGACGGCGAAACACGGGCTGCTACCGCCATCATTCCGGACTTTTCGGTCGAAATCATCGACGACCGGGCCGTTATAAATCTACTGAGTGCGTCGCCCGAATTGCAAATTGAACAAAGCTTCAGACATGAAGCCGACATCCACGACCCCAATCCTCGCCGACGCGAAGCATCGGCTTTTATCAAACTCAAACGCGACGAAGCCACAGCTTTCATCAACATACTGCAGCGTCGCGCCGAAACAATGATGTCAGTGATGCGCGCCATCGTAAATTACCAATGGCAATTTTTCGTCACAGGCGACGTAGCGACGCTTCGCCCTCTTGTGCTACGCGAACTCTCGGCCTCCACCGGCCTCGACATCTCGGTCATCTCGCGTGTGACACAAGGCAAATACGTCTCAACCGATCACGGTACTTTCCCTCTCAAAATGTTTCTCAACGAACGCACATCCGACGATTCCGACACCACTTCACACTCTTTGCGACAAGCCGTGCGCTCAGTAATTGACAATGAAGACCCCGCTAACCCTCTGAGCGATCAGGCCATCTGCGACGCTTTGGCTAAAAAAGGCATCTCTGTTGCTCGTCGCACCGTAACCAAGTACCGCGAACGCATGGGACTCCCTCCCGGCCGACTAAGAAAAAAATTATGATACACTCCGATTCAGACAATACCGCTCCGACACTCAACTCCGCTCCGGATGCCACCGGCGCTGCCGACACATATAACGCCGCCGAAGCGACAGATCATCCTTGCTCTCAACCTGCGCCCGATTGCCTCGGCATAAGTGACAGTCATCCCGCACCCTCATCAGACAACAAAACTCTCAGAGCAGTGGCCAACACCATTTCGGCCATCTTTTCGCCTCTGTTTGTCACCACTTTTGCCATGCTGCTGGCGCTATTCATAACCCCGCTGTCAAAAGCTCCCGAAAGCGCGCGGTTTACGTCAGCAGGTGTCGTGTTTGCGCTCACAGCCATCCTGCCGCTGGCCACCATAATCACTCTTATGCGCATGGGCGTTGTTGCCGACCTTGCTATCAGCGACCGCCGGCAGCGTACTATTCCATTTGCGGTCACCACCGCCTGCTATCTCGGTGCAGCCGGATACCTCAATTTTTGCCACGCACCATCATGGCTATGCCTCTTTTTCGTCGGGGCAGCAATGGCCGCGCTTTGCGCCCTCTTAATATCATTACGATGGAAAATCAGCGCTCATACTCTTGGCATGGGCGGACTCTGCGGCATGCTTATTTACCTGAGCGCACATCACTTGGCCGGACACTATTCAATTGAATTGATTATAACAGCCGTGGTCGTTTCAGGCGCCGTGGCCTCATCGCGCATTCTGCTCGGACGCCACACTCCCATGCAGACTTATGCCGGATGGCTGCTCGGCGTGGCAATGGCAACAGGCTCAATGTCGATATAGTTCCCCAAGAATTTTTTAGTATACCATAAATAAGTAACTCGCATAAATTAGCTGATACATAATTACGAAGTATTTTCGAGAGATTTTCGCGATGGAGCGAAGGAGTGTAGCGAGCTACTCGACTGAGCGACAGCAAGAAAAATGCCAAAAAGACGAATAAGGATGTATCAGCCCGTAGGGTTACTTGAATTAAGACAATTATTAACTAATTTATAAGAGTTACTTAAGGCCAATTATATGACACCACTTGTAAGCATCATTATGGGCAGCACCTCCGACCTGCCTATCCTGCGCAAAGCTGCCGACTTTCTGGAGCAAATGCAGATTCCATTCGAAATGAACGCTCTCAGTGCCCACCGTACGCCCGCCCAAGTCGAACAGTTTGCACGCGGAGCACGCGACCGCGGCATCAAGGTCATCATCGCAGCCGCCGGCATGGCAGCCGCTCTCCCGGGAGTGATAGCCGCCATGACACCACTCCCCGTGGTGGGCGTGCCCATCAATTCAAGCCTCGACGGCACCGACGCACTGCTTTCTATCGTACAGATGCCCCCCGGCATCCCCGTTGCCACTATGGGCATCAACGGAGCCATGAACGCCGCCATCCTCGCCGTAAAAATCGTGGCCCTCACCGACCCCGAAGTTGCCGCCCGTCTTGACTCTTACCGCGAAAGGCTCGTAGACAAAATTGTCAAAGCCAACGAAGAACTCGCCAAAATCGACACCTACAAATACAAAGTCTGACTTCCTCGCCATGCACACATTCTCATATCACCGCCGGCCATCTTCCGAAGTTAAGATAGGAAACGTTGTCATAGGAGGCGCGCATCGCATCGCCCTGCAATCTATGACCAACACCCCCACTCTCGACACCGAGGCCTCAACATCTCAGGTACTTTCAATCGCACGCGCCGGCGCCGACATCGTCAGACTCACCGCCCAAGGCGTAGCGCACGCTCAGAATCTCGCCAACATACGCAAAGCCGTACGCAAGGCCGGATGCGAGGTGCCACTCGTAGCCGACATCCACTTCAATCCCGCAGCCGCTTTTGCCGCAGCCGAGACTGTTGAAAAAGTAAGGATTAATCCGGGCAATTTCGTCGACCCCGGACGCACTTTCAAAAAACTGGAATACACCGACGAAGAATACGCCGACGAAATCAAAAAAATTGCCGATAAACTCGTGCCGCTGCTCGACCTGTGCAAAGCTCATGGCACCACGCTGCGCATCGGCGTGAACCACGGTTCGCTCTCAGACCGCATAATGAGCCGTTACGGCGACACTCCCGCCGGCATGACCGAGAGCGCAATGGAATTTCTGCGCGTGTGTCGCGACAACGACTTCTCTCAAGTCGTAATCTCAATCAAAGCATCCAACGTGGTAGTGATGACCGAAACAGTGCGCCGCCTCGTTGCCGCCATGGAAAAAGAAAATATGCACTTTCCGCTCCATCTCGGCGTCACCGAAGCAGGCGACGGCGAAGACGGACGTGTGAAATCGGCTGTCGGAATCGGTTCTCTACTCGCCGACGGCATCGGCGACACCATCCGCGTATCTCTCAGCGAGCCACCCGAAGCTGAAATCCCCGTTGCACGCCAAATCGTGGATATAATCGACAAAATATCAAAAATGCCCGTTGCCGAAGGCGAAATCAGCCCCGACTACGACCCTGTTGCGCCCACTCGCATCATCCCATCTGATTATTGGTCTGTAACAAAAGCCGTTGGCGTGGACTTTTCACCGGCGGCTATCCCCTCCGAAGCAATTATCATCGACGCCGACAACCTCAACTCCGCCCGAGCACAATTTCATACCCTCCGAGCCCGTCAATCACTCGCTCCTACAATCGCAAAACTTACCTTCACCTCAGGCCACGATTACGAAATCATCGCGCTCGAGGCATCCGTCAAACTTGGAACTCTGCTGCTCGCAGGCTTTGCCGACGGCATCTGGATTGAAGCCCCGCACATCGACAACGAACGCATCAACAACCTTCAGCTCGCCATCCTGCAAGCCACACGCCGCCGCTTCTCAAAAACAGAATACATAGCCTGTCCGTCGTGCGGACGCACACTGTTCGACCTCCCCACAGTACTCGACCGGGTAAGAAAAGCGACATCACACCTGCCCGGACTCAAAATAGCCGTCATGGGATGCATCGTCAACGGACCCGGGGAAATGGCCGACGCCGACTACGGATACATCGGAGCTGCAGCCGGAAACGTAAGCCTATACAAAGGCAAAGAATGTAAAATAAAGAATGTCCCCGCCGACCGTGCGCTCCCGCTGCTCATTGACCTCATCAAAGCCGGTGGCGACTGGACAGACCCATTGCGGAAAGAAACCACACCACAAACGTAAATACCACCTCCATCTGTAAATGCCACCTCACCGGGAAGTGCCACCCGTCCGGGAAGTGATTCCTCACTGAAAAGTGCCGCACGGCCCGGGTGGCAACTCTCTGTATTTTTAGGCGTATAGGTCATTTCGGGTGCACGGCTCTTTCATTTAATGCCGAATAAATGATATAGTTTCCCTTGCCCGGTTCATTTTGAATCAGGTAATTTTTTAATATTGAATGACAGCAATTTATCTTCTTATCAAAATTTGATTTTTTCATTTTTGACTCAGGAAACGAAGTAGCCTGGTAAAGTTTAATGAGATATATCTCATCAACCGTGCAACCCTTTTCTTTTTTCAGATCGCTTTTTACGAAATCCTCTCCATATTAAAAACTACTCTTTGGATAGTGTCAAGGTTTCCGGGCGCCCTGAGCGATTTGCGCCTGATGCAGTCCTGCCGCAGATTGACATCGAGTCCCAGGTGCATGCTTTCTATAAACCGGTGGCGGCGCACAATGTGTCCCAAAGCAGGAGTATCGGTTGGCAAACGATACTGTTTCTTTGAGTGCTTTCGCCTCAGACACACTCAGTGAAACACTACCCTTGCGGCAGTTCTCGGTTCTCTTTCAGCAGTTGGTCGATATTGCGATTGAGCGAGCATATCTCAACATGCTGTGAATCGATGGCCCTTTGCATCAACTCCAGCTGAGAGGTAAGGCTGCGCAGGGCTGCCGCTATGTCATTAACCTGCTGTTTCACAGATATAAAGATAGCGATTTTATCTGACATATGCAAATAAAATCGCTGTTAATTTCATGATATTCAGAAGATTATTTCTCCATAATCTCGTTCATACGATTCGCTGAATAGTTACTCAAATTGTTTTGCATGTTAATTATTATTAATATGTAATCCGGTGACATTCTATGCGAAATTGAAATATATATTATCCATGAACATCATTAATTTAAGTCATAGAATATTGCGGTTTATATTGTTTTCCGTAAAACACTTATACTAAATGAGAACGAATGCAGATTTCAACCATAAACATTATGAATTCAACTTCGAGAGTTTGATGGCTGCACAAAGGGTAAAGGGAAATCTGGGGATCATGATTAAAACACCACCGAAGAAAACTCTTGCTTCTCTCGGTGGCGTGATTGGTTAGTGTAATTTCGGTCCTGTGCGGCG
>JBJEDE010000009.1:0-4069 GCA_051871795.1 Muribaculaceae bacterium
ATTGAATTTCAATAATTTCAAAGTACTCTTATGATTTTTTAGTGGACACTAATGACAGGAAATACAAAATAATGCCTTGTGTCTGATGCAGTATCAATTAAGAAGACCATATATTATACTTATTATCGTCATATTTATGGCGATTTCATCACACGCGTCTCCACAGTATGCGGGTTATGACGTGCAACCGAGAATTCGGGAGTTGCTGAATGAAGTCGATTCATTGCTTGCATGTTCCAATAGTTTGAATGAGGCCAAGATAGAACGAATAACAACAAAACGTGAGGCCTTTCTCAGGGCTTCTGATGTCGAACGCAGATATTGGCTTGCGTCCGAATTGTATGAAGAATACAGCACTTATGATTCAGACTCGGCACTCATGTATGCGGAGCGTGCCCTTGAATTGGCCCGCTTGCTTGGTCGTAAGGATTTGATTGATGACATGCAGCTCAACCGTGCTTATGTCTTGTCCGCTACCGGTCTGTTCGACCAGGCATCGCTGGCGCTTGCCGATATAGACGTCAATAATCTGTCTGCTCCAATGATGTGGAAGTATTATGAATCCCTGCTGTCTCTTGACAGCAGGCGCTCCCAATATATCGGCCCCACCGGTGTTCTGAATCCAGCGGGTGCGGCTTATCCCGCCGAACTTGATTCCCTGCTTCAGGCCACGGTAGCAAGCATTACGGCTGACAATCCGAATTATTTTTGGCTTATGGGATGGGCTCATTTAAAGGGCGAGCAGGATGCTAAAAGTGTCATACCTGTGATTAAAGCAAGCGTGGATTCACGTAATTTTAAGACTCGTCGCGATGCCATGGATGCTTGGGTGCTCAGCAAACTATATGAATATGCGGGAGATTATGACAACAAACTCTATTACCTGCTTCTTTCAGCCATAGCTGACCTGCGCATATCCAACAAGGAAATAGCGTCGCTCGAGGAGATTGCTGCTATATTATTCGAGATGGGTGACCTTGACCGTAGTCACGCATATATAACGCATTGCATAGCCTGCGCCAACAGTTACAAAAGTCGCGTAAGAGCAGGAAACCTCGCGCAACTTCAGGAACTCACTATGAGTGCAATTCATGACCGCAATCTGAAACAGGAGCGTCGCAGCCGGATATATCTGGTGGCTTTGATAGTGATTTTGGTCGCCCTTGTGGCTGTGTTGCTGGCTATGGTGCGTAAGACACGTCAGCTTCGCCGCTCACGCTCGGACATCGAGTCTATAAACCGGAAACTTCAGGACAGAATCGCCGAACTACAGATAACAAGACAGCAGCTTGACGATTCGAATGCGAAACTGTCGGAGATGTATGAGCAGACGCGTAACAGCGCTGAAGAATTGGCGCGCATCAATGAGTCAAAGGAGCGGTATATTGCGGCAATTTTCGGCCTCTGTTCCGATTACATAGACAAGCTGGACGATTTCCGCAGGAATATCCTGCGCATGATAACGGCACGCAAGTTTGAAGAGATACATGCCCTGACCAAGAATCCTGATCTTTCGCATGTCGAGGTGAAAGAGCTGTATGCCAATTTCGACAGGGTATTCCTCGCCATATATCCCGACTTCGTCTCTGACTTCAATAGCCTTCTTCGGCCTGAAGAGAGGATTGTCCTTAAGCGTCCTGATCAGCTCACGACGGAACTCAGGATATATGCTCTTGTCCGTCTCGGTCTTAATGACAGCGTTAAGATCGCTAAGTTTCTCCATGTATCCGTACAGACTGTGTATAACACTCGCCAGCGTACCCGCAATAAGGCGGCTGTTGCCAAAGAGTCGTTCGCCGAAACGGTGAAAGGGTTGGGAAAACCGGCTTTATGATCGAATTTACCACTTACTGACATATATCGGACACCTTACCATATTCATTTTAGCCCTTAGTGATACTTCTCTGGGTAATAGGATATTAGAATTTGGGTAGATTTACCAAAAGCACTTACCTTGACTTGTGGCGCTTATTGCATAGAAGTAATTTTGCCATCGGAAAAATATCCATAAACCATGAAACCGAAATCCAATTAATTCGCGGTCAATGGAAAAAAACGGGTAATGTCAGCTGTCATGCATATCGCGGAGGAAGAAGCCATACCGACCAATGGTGTGTCAACCAATCTTTACGGAGAATATGTCATTGAAGCTTCTGATGTTTACCGGCTCAAGAGTCGGAATAACTCCAGTTTTTTCTTATATAATAATATTTTTGCTGTATGAAACGATTGTTTATACTTTTAGCGGGTGTGTGCGCATTGTCGCCCATCACCTCAGCTGACAATCCGGTGGCTCGTCCGGAATCTGTCGTGACTGACGGCAATACCCGTTTTACGGTATTGACTCCCGAAATGGTCCGCATAGAGTATAGTCCGAAAGGCAGTTTCGAAGACAAAGCGACGTTTGCAATAGTCAACCGAGAATTGCCGCCGGTAAGCTATACGACTAATGATGAGGGCGATTATCTCACCCTGACAACTCCAAAGCTGAAACTGCGTTACAGGAAGGGAAGTGATCCTATGACCGAACCGGCTTCGCCCGATAATCTGAGTATACAGATGACCGGTCCGGACGGCAGACAGATTATGTGGTATCCCGGCCTCAGGGATTCTCTCAATCTTAAGGGAACGACCCGCACACTCGACGGCAATGACGGTGACGCTTATCGCGATCGTCTTGAGAATGGTGTGATATCGCGGTCGGGATGGGCCGTCATTGACGATTCTCCTTCGGCGACTCGCCCTGACGGCAGTCGGTCACTGGCGTTTACAGGCGCAGAGGATATCCCCTGGGTCACGGAGAGAAGTGACTCGACCGCTCTCGATATCTATTTTATGGGCTACGGCCATGACTACAAAAAGGCGTTGAAGGACTTTACGCGGGTTGCCGGACGGATACCGCTGCCGCCTGACTATGTCTTCGGATATTGGTACAGCAAGTATGATAATTATTCATCGCAGGATTTCCGCGATATTTTGAGCAATTTCCGCGAGAAGGATATTAATGCCGATGTGCTTATTCTCGATATGGACTGGCACTATAACGGGGAAAAGGAGGTGTCGGGAGGACGCGGAGGCTGGACCGGCTGGACATGGAACACCAATCTCATTCCGGATCCCGAGGAACTTCTTGCCGATATTCATGCCGACGGTATCCATGCCGCTCTCAATCTTCATCCTGCCGATGGCGTGTCATGGGATGAGGATTTCTATAAGGAGATTTCCGAAGACATGGGGATGGATCCGATATCGAAGGAAAGAGTGCCCTGGCAGCTCGAGAACCGGGACTTTGCCCGCACCTTTTTCAATCATATTATACGTGCGAGAGAGAAGCAGGGGGTAGACTTCTGGTGGCTCGACTGGCAGCAAAATCTCACAAATCCGCGTATGTCCGGACTTGGCGAGACTTTCTGGTGCAATCATGTCTTTTTCAACGAGATGAAGCATAGCCGCCCTGACCATCGTCCGGTTATATTTCATCGATGGGGTGGTCTCGGAAGTCATAGGTATCAGATAGGTTTTTCGGGGGATACTTTTATCAATTATCCGACTCTTGCGTTTTTGCCGTATTTTACGGCCACGGCCTCAAACGTCGGCTATGGCTATTGGGGGCACGATATAGGAGGCCATATGCCCAATTACCATCCTGTCAATGACCCTGAATTGTTGTTGCGCTGGCTTCAGAGCGGAGTGTTTACCCCGATATTCCGTACTCACGCGACCAAAGGCACATATATCGAGCGCCGCCTATGGAAATATGATAATTTCCCGTTGATGAACGATGCTATCAGACTCCGTTATTCACTTTTCCCTTATCTTTATACTATGGCCCGCGAAAGTTATGATACAGGGGTGGGTATATGTCGCCCGATGTATTATGAACATCCGGAAGAGGAAGCGGCTTACAGCTATGAGGGACAGTATTATTTCGGTAATGATATACTGGTAGCGCCGGTAACTGCCCCATCGGAAAACGGACTGAGCAAAAAGGAGGTGTGGTTTCCGGAGGGAACGGCCTGGTGGAGTGCGGCACACAATCGTCTTGTGAAAGGCGGATCGAGTGAGGTAT
>JBJEDE010000010.1:0-20375 GCA_051871795.1 Muribaculaceae bacterium
TATTTTAGCTACCATATCTACCACAGTTAAGGTAGCTACGGCGTGCTCGCGCGAGCCGGTTTTCGCTTCCCAGTCAGATGTGCTCGCGCGAGGCCGCGCGGCACTCCATGGTGAGAGGGCACTTCCCTGTCGGGCAAACGATCTCGTTGTGATTGAGATTACGCGTCTTTGTTTTTGTATTTTGTATTAAAAATAATTAATAAGGAAATTTTTCTTTATTAATTTTTGCCTTTTTTGAACAAAGTGCGTAACTTTGCGGTTGGATTAATAAGGCTTGCTGTGTCAAGTCATTCTCAGTTGAAGTAAATAACACGAATATACATCTAATTTCACAATTTTATCATGAGCAAAATTGAAGAAATCAAAAAAGCGCGTCTGGCCGGTGTAAAAGCTGACCTCGCTGCTTACGGCATCACTGATGTCAAGGACGTAGTCTACAATCCTTCTTATGAGGAGCTCTATGCTGACGAGACTCTTCCTACTCTCGAAGGTTATGAGGTCGGTCAGACTACCGAGCTCGGCGCTGTGAACGTGATGACCGGTGTCTATACCGGCCGTTCGCCTAAAGACAAATTCATCGTCAAGGACGCTACTTCGGAGAATACCGTATGGTGGACTACTCCCGAATATAAGAACGACAACAAGCCTGCTTCGGAAGAAGCATGGAAATCGTGCAAGGAGCTTGCTATCAAAGAGCTCTCAGGCAAGAAACTCTATGTGGTAGACGGTTTCTGCGGCACTCACAAGGCTACCCGTATGGCAGTGCGTTTCATTGTTGAGGTTGCATGGCAGGCTCACTTTGTAACCAATATGTTCATCCGTCCCACCGCTGAAGATCTGGCTGACTTCAAGCCTGACTTCATCGTCTACAACGCTTCGAAAGCCAAACTCACCAATTATGCAGAGCTTGGCCTGAACAGCGAGACAGCCGTTGTCTTTAATCTTACCTCGCGTGAGCAGGTGATCATCAACACCTGGTACGGCGGCGAAATGAAGAAGGGTATGTTCTCGATGATGAACTATTACCTACCTCTGAAGGGCATCGCTTCGATGCACTGCTCGGCCAACACCGACATGGATGGCAAAAACACTGCTATCTTCTTCGGTCTCTCGGGAACAGGCAAGACCACTCTTTCGACCGACCCCAAACGTCTGCTTATCGGCGACGACGAGCACGGCTGGGACGATCAGGGTGTGTTCAACTTCGAAGGCGGCTGCTATGCCAAGGTTATCAACCTTGACAAAGAAAGCGAACCTGACATCTACAATGCTATCCGTCGCAACGCTCTTCTTGAGAACGTTACCGTTGACGCCGAAGGCAAAATCGACTTCGCCGACAAGAGCGTGACAGAAAACACTCGCGTAAGCTATCCTATCGACCACATCGAGAAGATTGTGCGTCCTCTTTCAGAGGGTCCCGCAGCCAAGAATGTTATCTTCCTTTCAGCCGACGCTTTCGGCGTGCTTCCTCCCGTGTCGATTCTGACACCCGAGCAGACCAAATACTACTTCCTCTCCGGCTTCACCGCCAAGCTTGCCGGTACAGAGCGCGGTATCACCGAGCCTACTCCTACATTCTCGGCTTGCTTCGGACAGGCATTCCTTGAGCTGCACCCCACAAAATATGCCGAGGAGCTTGTTAAGCGCATGGAGCAGAGCGGCGCCAAGGCTTATCTCGTGAACACCGGCTGGAACGGTACAGGCAAACGTATCTCTATCCGCGATACCCGCGGCATTATCGACGCCATTCTCGACGGTTCGATTCTGACCGCTCCCACCAAGAAGCTTCCCATCTTTGATTTCGAGATTCCTACCGCACTTCCCGGCGTAGATCCCGCAATCCTTGATCCTCGTGACACTTATGCCAACGTTGAAGACTGGAACACGAAGGCTAACGACCTCGCAGGCCGCTTCATCAAGAACTTCACCAAATATACCGGCAATGCAGCCGGTGCAGCACTTGTGGCTGCCGGTCCTCAGCTCTGATCTTAGAGTTATACACATATAAATAATATGTATTACAGGCTGTGCCTTCGGGCACGGCCTTTTTTGATGTCAGGCCATGATTGAGACGACAGTAATCCCATGTGCCGAACTTATGTGCCCGCCGAGGCCGTCGGGCACCTCCCACTGGGAGGTCGTGAGCGGCCTCGCTCACGACAAAACATAAGGCGTCAGTTAATTTATGTGCTCGCGCGAGGCCGCACGGCACCTACCGGTGAGGTCGCAGGGCTCTTCCCGGTCGCGTAGGATTGCAGGGTATTTCCCCGACTGCGGGATGCAGTTACGGATATATGCTCCACAATATTGCGTAAAAATAATGTTTTTCGGCATAAGCGGTTAAAAAAATATTTATTCGTGTGTGGAAATGCTAATCCATTAATTATTAGTGTGTTAGTTTGGCTGATTGTTTGATATTGATAGTAAAACCATACAATAATTAAAAGTTTTTTACGAAAATGTGCTTTATTTAAAATATTTTGCTTAAATTTGCACCCGTATACTCCCTAAAAAGTATAAAAAGTATTAAACCTGCGCAAGCGTAATAAAAGATAAATCGATTCTGACGAGATACTCACGGGTTGTCCCGTATACATCAGCTTCAAAACACATTCAACATCAGATAAGAGAATATATTTAGTCATAATTTATGTTTAATTTTTAAGGTATGAAAAAGCTGTTTCTATTTTTAATGATGGTTCTGGCGGTCAGCGTCTTCGCTTCGGCACAGACGCGCACGATCACCGGTACCGTCGTAGACGCCGCTAACGACGAGCCCCTGGTGGGTGTGTCGGTTATCCCCGGTACATCAGGCACACAAGGTGTGATTACCGATATTGACGGTAATTTCACAATCCGTGTGGCTGAAGGTGTAAAGCAACTCACAATCTCATACGTGGGTTATACCCCTCAGACAGTCGCCATCACCGGCAACAAACTCGAAGTGCGTCTTGAGCCCGCAGCCAACACGCTCGACGAGATTATCGCCGTTGCGTACGGCACAACCAAAAAGTCGGCCTATACCGGTTCTGCCGCTGTTGTAAAGGCAGACCAACTTGAGGACGCTCTGGTTTCCAATGTTACTAACGCACTCTCCGGTAAGATGTCCGGTGTGATGACCACAAGTTTCAACGGTCAGCCCGGTACGTCGGCAAATGTGCTCATCCGCGGTGTGGGTTCAATCAACACTTCCACAAAACCTCTTTATGTAGTCGACGGTCTGCCTTTCGACGGCGACATCGCTGCCATTCCTAACTCGGATATCGAGTCACTCACCGTCCTCAAGGATGCCGCTTCCACCGCACTTTACGGTGCCCGTGGTGCCAACGGTGTAATCCTCGTGACAACAAAGAAAGGTAAAGAAGGCAACGCCAAAATTACAGTTGATGCCCGCTGGGGCGGCAACTCGCGTGCCATTCCGCAATACGATGTCATCACATCCGAGGCCCAGTATCTTGAAACTCTCTACGGTGCTATCTATAACACCAATATCTATAACGACGGTTTCACTCACGAGCAGGCACATGTTTATGCCAACAATACCATCTGGCCTACTCTTGGTTATCAGACCTGGACAGTGCCTGCCGGTGAATATCTGATCGGTACAAACGGCAAGATCAACCCTAACGCCACCCGCGGTTATTCCGACGGCCGCTACTACTACATCGCCGACGACTGGACTAAAGAGTCGCTCCGTCACGGTCTCCGTCAGGACTACAATGTGTCGGTAACCGGCGGTACACAGAAACTCAGCTATTACCTCGGCGCCAACTACCTCAACGACCAGGGTATCATCAATAACTCAGACTTCGAGCGTATTTCGGCACGTGCTGCTGTTGACTATCAGGCAAAACCCTGGCTGAAGCTCGGTTTCTCGATGCAATACGCTTACACAGCATCGGACTATCCCGGCAACAACACTCGCGATGACGCCACTTCATCGGGCAATACTTTCTACTACCTCAACGGCCTTGGTCCGGTTTATCCTATGTACGTCCGCAATCAGTGGGGTGAAATCATGTGGAACAAAGAATACGGCAATCCCATTTACGATTACGGCGATGGTAAAACCGACTACGGCTATGGCCTGATGCAGAGTTCACGTACGCCTTCGGGCAATCCCGCCGGCTCGTTGCTCTACGATAAGGAAGAATACCTTGCCGACATCTTCGACAGCAAGTGGTATGCGGTCGTAACTCCCTTCGAGGGCTTCACTCTTACCGGTACACTCGGTTATCTGGTCGACAACACTCGTCTGCATCAGGTGCTCAACCCCGTTTACGGCCAGTTCAAAGACATGGGCGGTCAGGCTCTGCAATATCAGCAGCGCTCGCGCTCAATCCAGAGCCAGCTTCTCGCTCAGTACTCCAAATCGTTCGGTAATAACAACTTCGACCTCCTCCTCGGTTACGAGACACAGGATTATGAAGTAGAATCTGTTCAGGCTATCGGTTCTAACCTTTACAACCCCAACTACTTCGTAGTGGACAACACCATCGACCAGAAAAGAGGATACGGTAACCTTCACGGTCTCGCTCACCGCGGATGGCTCGGTCGTCTCAACTACAACTTCGACAACCGCTATTTCCTCGCAGGTTCGTTCCGTCGCGACGGTTCATCACGCTTCGCTCCCGACAAACGCTGGGGTACATTCTGGATGGGCACCGCCGGCTGGGATATCTCCAAAGAGAAATTTATGCATAACTTCAACAATATTGACTTGCTGAAAGTTAAATTCTCTTACGGTGAGCAGGGTAACGACGCCATCGGCTTCACTTCCACCGACATCGCATACGCCGACCAGTACCGTATGACGGGTTCGGACGGTATCTTCTCGGATGCAACTCTCGCTTACAAAGGTAATCCCGATATCACCTGGGAGACTTCGCGCTCAATCAACGCCGGTGTCGACTTCTCGATCTTCAAAGGCATGTTGCAAGGTACAGTCGAATACTACTCGCGCACAACCGACGACATGCTCATGAACATCCCCACATCGCCCTCACTCGGCTACTCATCGATGCCTATGAACGTTGGTAAAATGCGCAACAACGGTGTTGAAATTGATCTCAACTACCGTCCCATCAACACCAAGGACATCACCTGGGAGATTTTCGCCAACCTCACTCTTCCCAACAACAAAGTGCTCAAAATCGCCGACAAACTCAAAGATGAAAACGGAAACTGGAACTATTCCTCGACACGTGTAATCAGAGAAGGCGAATCGCTCTACAACCTCTACCTCGTTTCGTATGCAGGCGTAGAACAAAATCCCGAAGATAAGAACTGTGGTCTGGCATTGTACTGGGAATACACCCCCGATATCGACGCAGACGGCAAGCCTGTACTTGACAAGGACGGCAATCAGATGTACTCAGAAAAAACCACACCCAATTATCAGTCAGCATACAACACCAACCGCAAAATGACCGGCAACATCATGCCCAAAGGCTACGGCGGTTTCGGTACCAGCGTCAAAGCATATGGAGTTGACCTCAGCGTACAGTTCGCTTTCCAATTCGGTGGCCGTATTTTCGATTCGTCGTACCAGAGCTACATGCAGCCCGGTACCGGCTCCGGCCATACCTGGCATAAGGATATCCTCAATGCATGGACACCGGAGAACACCAACACCGATGTGCCCCGCACTTACGTGGCCTCACAGATGTCGTATGCGTCCTCTACATCCGACCGTTTCCTGATTTCGAGCAACTACGTTTCGCTCAACAATATCACACTCGGTTACACCTTCCCCGCCAAATGGACCAAAAAGCTGCAAATCAGCAGCCTTCGTATCTACGGCGCAGCTGAAAATGTTGCTCTCTGGAGCCGCCGCAAAGGTCTTGACCCCCGTCAGAGCTTCATTTCCTCAAGCAACAGCACATACTCGCCCATCCGTGCGATATCAGGCGGTATACGTGTAGAATTCTAATCAATAATTTCACCCAATTGATTAAAAACTGAATCATAATGAAAACATTAAATAAAATACTGGCTGTCACCTTGGCCGCCGCATCGGTGACTTCTTGCGCCGATCTCGACGCCGTCAACCAGAGCTACTATGTGACACCGGAGGATAAACAGGAAGTGGCTGCAATGGATCCCGCCAAGGCACAAGCCGCCGTGACCGGTTGCTTCTCCAACTTCAATGTCTGCATGGGAGTATTCAGCGAGCACTTCGACTTCGGATATCCCGCTATCATGCTCGGCCTCGACCTGCAGGCTCTTGATGTACAATGCAAATACACCGGTTACAACTGGCACCTTAGCTGGGAACGTTACGATTCGCCAAATTACGACAGCGAACAGAGCTACATGATGTGGCGCACTATGTACAATCAGATCTTCACCACCAACGCCCTTATCGCATCCGCAGATCTGGAAACCACCAACAAAGAGCTGCAGTTTTACAACGCCCAAGGCTACGCGCTGCGTGCATACGACTATTTCGTGCTTGCTCAGAGCTACGCTTTCAACTACGCCGGCCATGAGGACGATCTCTGCGTGCCCATCATCACCAATGAGAATTCCGAGCAGGCCGCAGCAGACGGTGCTCCCCGCGCTACAGTAAAGGAAGTGTACGAGCAGATCCTCAAGGATATCAACACCGCTATCGAGCTGCTCGACGCATCAGGCCTTCAGCCCTCGCAGGTGATCTCGTCCAAGCCCAAACGTATGATGAGCGCCGCAGCTGCTTACGGTCTGCGTGCACGTATCAACCTCGTAATGCACAATTATAAAGAAGCAGCAGCCGACGCTCAGACTGCTATCGAGAAATTTACAGGCAAACCCTATTCGATGGACGAGCTTTCGCGTCCTACATTCAGCAGCCTTGATGACGCAGCATGGATGTGGGGTATCGCAATCGCCGAAACCGATCGCGTGGTTACAACAGGCATCGTCAACTGGCCCTCGTTCATGGTGACATTCTGCGACGGTTACGTTGGCAACGGCGCCTGGAAATATTGCGGTTATCAGATTTACGATTATCTGTCCTCGAGCGACGTGCGCAAAGGATGGTTCCTTGACGACAATTATAAGAGTTCGCATATCAATGCAGAAGAGCAGGCTTATATTGACCAGTTCATCCCCGCAGACGGTCCTATCTACGGCACTGCTGACTCCTCGTCATCGCTCTTCCCCCAGACCAACGTAAAATTTGCATCATATCAGAACGTCCTCCTTCAGAGTGTCAACAGCAACGACATCCCTCTGATGCGTATCGAAGAAATGTATCTCATCCAGGCTGAAGCAACCGGTATGGACAGCAACAACCTCGGTCAGGGCAAACAGCTTCTTGAAACATTCGTCAAGACTTATCGCAATCCTAACTACACCTGCACTGCCTCTTCGGTCGAAGAGTTCGTTAACGAGTGCTGGATGCAGCGCCGCGCCGAGTTCTGGGGCGAAGGTCTGAGCTTCTTCGATATCAAACGTCTGGGCAAGCCCGTTGACCGCGCCAATAACCGCACCTGCTATCGCTATCGCTTCAACATCCCCGCCGATTCGCCCGTACTCAATTACTGCGTGCCTCGCGAAGAAGTGAACGCCAACCCTCTGATACCTCTGGACAAGGCCGGTGTAATCTCCGATTCTCCTCTGCCCTTCCACGAAGACATCGACTATTAAGCAGCACCTTCATACACCGCTCATTCCGCCTCTCTCCTCTTTTTTAGTTATAATAAACGTTTTCGGCGTCATAACACCGCCAAAACAAACAGCTAAAACTTAACAGACAATGAAACTTTTTAAATATTCACTTCTTGCGCTCGCAACAGCATTTGCTTTCAGCTCTTGCGACGACGACAACAAGTACGTGGAAGGTGCACAGTCGCCCGGCGCTTTCTTCCCCAAGGATGCACCTGAGGTAGTCGAACTGCCTCAGACCGGCAACACCGTCGAGGTGACCATCGCCCGCACATCGCTCGACGATCCCTCCACCTATACAATCCACGGTGAAGACGAATCAGGTCTTTTCACATTCCCCACTACTGTGACATTCGGCCCGCAGGAGCACACCACCACGTTTACAGTTACGTTCGACGAGAACGAGATCATCACTGACGAACTCTATCCCGCAACAGTGACAGTAGAAGGCGCTTCGGTTTACGGCAATCAAACCTACAGCTTCGATTTCTGCCGCAAATCGCCCCTGATTATCACCGAGACAACAGGTTTGTTCTACAGCGATATGTGGAATGGCACTCCATGGGATCTTGATATCGAGTGGTGCGTTTCCGAATCGAACGCAGATGCAGTAACTGTTAAGATACCGGATATGTTCGCCAATGAGGTAATCATCGATATCGACCTAAGCAAAGAAGCCGAATATCCCGATGGCACACATCCCGCAGTTCTCCAGACCACTCCTACCGGTGTGGCAAACGGAGACGGCTACGAACTTTACTGGACTTCCATATATGCTTTCTATGAGGTGAACGGCCTCACCGAAGAGCAAATCTGGCAGCAAGATCCCAAAACCAAATACGGATGTAACTTTAACGACAAGACCGGTGTGATTTCTCTCTACACCACATATTCTCTGCCCGACAAAGGCCCCGCCTATTGGTACTCGCCTATGGAAGAAAGCATTCACCTTGCCGGATATCCCGACTACAGCGTATCTGTTGAATACACAGGTCTCTTCATCGATCCCAAGGGCAATATGGCAGCGAACGCCTTTGTTAAATCAGGCGCCGATGTCAAAGAAGTGCGTGTTGCCAACGTTGCTACCGAGGACTATGAGGCAGCTCTTGAAGGTCTGAAAGACGGAACATACGAGTATAAGACAGTTGCAGGCGCAGGCAACGAGGAAACAATTCAATTCCCCATCAGTGATGCAGGCGTTTACACCCTTGTAGCCGTATCGGTAGACAAGGATGGAAAACTTCAGCTCAATGACTATGAAACTTATACCGTCAAAATCGGCAGCGAAGATCCCAACAAGGGTTGGACCTCGCTCGGTGTAGGTACTTTCACCGATGGTATCAACGGTATGTTCTGGATGGAGAATTACAATCCTGCCGCATTCACTTACGATGTAGAAATCCAGCAGAAAGATGACGCTCCCGGCGTTTACCGCATTGCTGACGTGTTCGGCAACAGCCCCATAGCAAAAAATAATGCATATGAAGATCCCGGCTACTTCATGGTAGACTGCACTGATCCTTCATTCCCGCGTGCACCGCTTCAGTTCGTCGGCTGGGAAGACGACTGGGGTCAGCTCACCTATGGCAACTATGAAGATTATCTTGCAGTGAAAAATCCCGGAGCCGATGCTGCTGCCATCCAGCAGTTCCTGCTTAATAATGGCTATGCTCTTTCAACATTCAAAGACGGAGTCATCACCATCCCCAATCCTCTTTGGTCGTTCTCGGTGAAGTATCCCAATCTCATGGTCGGTCAATATGATCTTGTGATTGTCCTCCCCGATGCAGCTGCGCGTATGCCCCAAAAGGTAGCAGGTAGCACCACCTACACCGGAAAGAACCACAACTTTAAGGCAAAACGCGCGCATCGCGCCATCTTGCCCACAGAGTTTAAGAGATAATAATACTTTATCCTAAATACTCATCCCCGTCCCGGTTTGCGAGACGGGGATTTTTGCGTACTATGGTGAGCGAGAGAGTGGATGCCACAGGTAGTTGTGAGCGACCGGGAAGTGCCGCGCAGGGGCGCTTCCCGGTAGAGTGATGCGGCAGACACCGGGAGGTCGTGAGCGGCTTACCGGGAAATGCCGACCGGCCCACTGGGAAGTCGTGAGCGGCCTCGCTCACGACAAAAGGAGAGGCGATGGTAATCTATGTGCTCGCGCGACCGGGAAGTCGTGAGCGGCCCGCTCACGACAAAAGTGTCATCATGTGCTCGCGCGAGGCCGTGCTTCGCTTCCCAGTGGGTCGCGCATCGCTTCCCGGTATTTTATGTGCTCGCGCGGGGACGCACGGTTTCCCCGTGAGGGGATTGTTGTTTGGTAGCCGTGGGTTGAGGGAGCGCAGCGAACGAAACCTACGGAATGAGGCCAAATCTCTACACCATTCCTCCCTGAGAGGGGAGGGGTTATTGTGCAAGCAATTAATTAACAACCCACCCCGGCCGGGGTGGGGCCATTGAGGATGCTGTCAACCGAGGGTTTCGCTGCGCTCAACCCCCGGTTATCAAACGGCCATCCGCTCGCGCGGATGCACCGGGAAGTCGTGAGCGAGGCCGCTCACGACAAAACGGCAGGCGACAGTAAATTTTATGCTCGCGCGAGGCCGCGCTTCGCTTCCCAGTAGAGACGGCCGCGCTTCGCTTCCCGGTCAAGGCTGCACTTCAGCAGGTCATAATTTTATGTCATTCGTCTATGTTTTTGCCGATTGTACGAAAAAATATATGTGTTTTGCTTGCAAATGTTGCGAAAAACGAAAAAAAAACATAACTTTGCGTGAATATTGATCCGACATGATATGCAAAAGAGCCATATGACGCAAAAATTACGTTCAGAAGGCCCTTGCTTTTGTGTCTAATAATAAATACATCAATTACTTATATAAATCCATACCAATTCACCTCTCTAAGTATGAAAATGACTAAGTGTCTGTCGTTGCTGGCAGTAATCGTCGTGATGGCGCTCTCCTCATGCTCAACGCCTAAAAATGTAGTATATTTTCAGGACACCACAGCCGGAACTATCGATAAAATTGCCGGACAGGAGCAAATTAAATTGCGTCCGGGCGATATGCTCAATATCGTTGTCAGTTCTAAAGATACCGAGTTGGCGTTGCTATATAACAAAACACAGGTCAGCTCTACTTTGACCGGCGGCTCAGGCGGCAGCGGCAACAATCTGATGGGTTACACTGTAAATCCGGAAGGTTATATTGATTTTCCTCAGTTAGGAGAAGTGATGGTACAGGGACTTACGCGTATTCAGCTCGAAAAACTGCTTCAGGACAAACTGCGGTCGATGAATCTTCTGAAAGACGCGATGGTCACTGTCGAATTCAACAACCTTATAGTCACAGTGCTCGGCGAGGTAGGCAGCCCCGGCGTTTACCATATCACGCGCGACGATCCCACGATACTCGATGTGATAGCCCAGGCGGGCGACCTCACCATCGACGGTCTGCGTGAGAACGTTAAAGTCTATCGCAAGCATGGAAACGAGGAGAAAACTTACCTTGTGGATCTGACTTCGGCTCAGAATGTGTTCTCCTCTCCTGTATACTACATGCAGCAGGGCGACATCATCTATGTCGAGCCCAACTCTAAACAGATCAACAACTCCACCAACAACGGCAACACCATACGCACTTACGCTTTCTGGATGTCGCTCACATCATTCCTTCTGTCGATCGGCGTGCTTGTGTTCAAATAAACAGACACGCTCCCGCAGCTGTCCGGTCGACATGCATCGAAGACAGCCGGCAACAGCATAATACTTAACTTAATTTCAATCTCCATCCGTATATGGCCGAATCTGTCAATACCGAATCCACACCCATAGAGAGCGACGACTCTCTCAACATAAAAGACATCCTCTATCAGTGCCTTGCCAAGTGGTACTGGTTTGTGATTTCGCTCGCGATATGCGTGGGCTACACCTACTGGAATCTGCTGAAACAGCCCGACGTGTACACACGCACAGCCAAAGTGCAAATCAAGGAGCGCGGCGGCACACCGTATTACTACGGCGAGTTCAACATGAATCTCTACAACTCAGGCAACAACCTTCAGGATGAGCTTGCTCACATGAAGAGTCCCGACATCATCCGCGAGGTGGTGAAGCGTCTGCATCTGGAGATGAACTACAGCACCAAAGGACGCTTCCACGACAACGTACTGTATGGCACCAATCTGCCGGTCAATGCCGTGATTGAAGGTATTGGAGAAGACGATTATGCGGGATTCAATATTGTTTCCGACAGCAAAGGCAATATAACCCTCACGGGCTTTTACGGTCCCGATGCGACAGAGAAAGAACTCAAAACTACCGTAAAAGCAAAGCTTAACAGTACTGTAAATACACCCATAGGCAAGATTACAGTCATGCCAACAGAGTACTATAAGCCAAAGGCATTCGACATCAAGGTCAACCGCGGAGGGCTTAAAGGCACGACAGGAATGTACTCCGGCAAGCTCCAGCTCGAGATTGACCCCACAGCAAAATCAATCGTACAATTGTCGAGCACAGATGTTTCGCCCGAGCGTGCCGAGGATTTCCTCAATATGGTCCTCAATGTCTACAACCAGAAATGGATGGATGACAAAAACCAGATAGCCATCTCAACATCAAAATTCATCGACGAACGTCTTGCCGTGATTGAGAAAGAACTCGGAAACGTCGATACCGATATATCTTCTTACAAGAGCAGCAATCTCATCACCGATGTAGACGCCGCTTCGAGCATGTATATGCAGCAGGCCAATGAAGCAAGCCGCGAGATACAGGAAATAAACCATCAGATCTTCATGGCGCGCCACGTGCGCAATTATCTTACCGACTCGTCGCGCAGATTCGAGCTTCTTCCCGCCAACTCCGGCTTCGAAAGCAGCTCGCTCTCATCCGAAATCAGCGCTTACAACGCCAATATGCTCAAGCGCAACACCCTTCTTGCCAACTCCAACGAAAACAACCCCATCATTCTGGAGATGGACGAAAATCTTGAAAAAATGCGTCAGTCGATGATACAGTCGATCGACAATGTACTGCTCAGCCTGAATGCAAAAATCAAGACAGCCCAGCAGACCGAGGGTCGCGCCGTGGGGCATATAGCCTCCAATCCTCAGCAGGCCAAGTACCTCCTCACCGTCGAGCGACAGCAGAAAGTGAAGGAGTCGCTCTACCTCTTCCTGCTGCAGAAGCGCGAGGACAACGAGCTCTCGCAAGCCTTTACCGCATACAATACCCGTCTGGTGTCGGCTCCCGCAGGCTCGTCGGCTCCCACCGGCCCCAACCGACAGCGTTCGCTCTTGATTTCATTCCTCATCGGACTGGCAGTGCCGTTTGTCATCATCTTCCTGCTCGATTTCCTCAACAGCAAGGTGCGCGGCCGTCTCGATCTCGAGAAACTTTCCGCTCCCTTCCTGGGCGAGATACCCACAGCCAAAGGTATGTCGAAAGGCCCCTGGTGGAAGCGCATACTCGGTAAAAAGGATAACGCGGGCGATGCCGGCGAGATACTTATCCATAAAGGCAACCGCAATATCATCAACGAAGCGTTCCGCGTGTTGCGCACCAACCTCGACCTGGTGATGTCGAAGAGTCCCACGCACAACGTGATAGCCGTGACGTCGTTCAATCCGGGCTCGGGCAAGTCGTTCATCACTATGAATCTCTCCGTAGCCATTGCTATCCGCAACCGTCGTGTGCTTGTGATCGACGGCGACCTCCGTCACGCTTCGCTTTCGAAATTTGTCGGCTCACCGCGTCACGGTCTCTCCGATTATCTGGCCGGTCGCGTCGACGACCTGCAAAGTCTGATTGTACAGCTTCCGGACCATCCTTCGCTCGATGTGCTCCCTGTGGGCAAAATACCGCCCAACCCCACCGAATTGCTCGAAGATCCGCGGCTGCACGCAATGCTCGACGCTCTGCGCACCCAGTACGCCTACATCTTCATCGACTGTCCGCCCATCGACGTAGTGGCCGACACGCAGATTATCGAGCGTCAGAGCGATCGCACCATCTTCGTCATCCGTGCCGGCGTGCTCGAACGCAGCATGATTGTAGACCTTGAAAACATCTACCGTACCAAACGTCTGAAAAATCTCTCGATTGTGCTCAACGGCACCGAAGCCACCGACAGCAAGTACGGATACAAATACAGCTATAAATACGGATATTACGGCTACGGAGGATCGTCCTATTATACCAACGAGGGATGATGTGGTGGCCATTCAGTAAAAAACGTACGATCGGTGAGACCGGCATTATGTCCGGTCTCACCGATTGGCACTCTCACCTGTTGCCCGGTGTCGACGATGGAGTGCGCTTGCCCGATGAGACACGGCAGATACTCGCTCGCTATGTTGGCCTCGGCGTGCGGCGTGTGTGGCTCACACCACATGTGATGGACGATGTGCCCAACAGCCCCGAGGTATTGCGCGCGCGTTTCAGTGAGATTTTTCAACTCACCGAGCCGGCCGCAGGAGCCTCCCGGAAGGTCTCGTTACGGGCGAAATGGTTGCCCGACATCGACGGAGCGACTCCCGGCGGCCGCAGCATCGAAATCATGCTCGCCGCCGAAAATATGCTCGACAATCTTTTTGACATACGGCTCGAGAGTGGCGATGTATTACCCATCGGCTCAGACTGCGACCACCTGCTGGTAGAGACATCTTATTTCAATCCCCCGAGCGATTTCATCGAAAAGCTGCGACGTACGTTCGCCGCCGGTTACTATCCTATACTCGCCCATCCGGAGCGGTACATCTATATGGACGGCAAATATTATCACCGGTTGCTCGACATGGGGGTGAAATTTCAGCTCAATCTCTATTCCCTTACCGGTATGTACGGTTCGGCGGCAGCCCAAAAAGCCCGGAAACTGCTATCCGACGGATGCTATACGCTCATGGGCTCGGACACGCACCGCAGCACGCAGCTCGACAAGGCCCTCAACGCTCCGGTGCTCACTGCCTCACTCATCTCGGCGCTCGAAAAGCTAAAAGATTGCAACTACGTATGAAATCTCGGATATCATATCTGAGTATTCTGTTGCTGCTTGTGCTCGTAAGCTCGTGCAGCACAACCCGTCACGTGCCCGACGGCTCGCTCCTGTTGGAGAAAGCAACAATATCAATCGACAACGATACAATAGAGACACTTGAGCTCTACAACTTCCTGCGCCAGCAGCCCAACCATAAGGTGCTCGGCTTCGCCAAGCTCCAGCTCTACACCTACAATCTCTCCGGCTCCGATACCACAAAATGGTACAACCGCTGGCTCAGAAATCTCGGCCGGGCGCCTGTCATCCACGATGCCGCACTCACCGACGCCTCTGCGCGCCAGTTGCAGCAGGCTCTGGTCAACCGAGGATTCATGAATGCCCGGGTCACCGTCGATTCGGTGGTAAACCACGACAAAAAGAAGATACAAATCTCATATCTCATCACAGCCGGCGAGCCGCGCATCATCTCGTCAATCGATTATGCCCCGACCGGAGTGTCGGGAATCGACAGCGTGTTGGCATCGACCGTCGACAGCAGCTACAACGGCGGACCGCTCGACCGCAACCGCCTCGACGACCTGCGCTCGCGCATCAGCACACGGCTGCGCAACCGGGGTTACTATTCGTTCAACAAAGACATGGTGCGCTTTGTGGCCGACACCGTGCGCGGCTCGCGGCTCACCGCGTTGCACCTGAGCATCGACACCACCCGCACTTCGCTCGCTGCGGCCGCTCCGCTGTCCAATTACACGGTGCGCCGAGTGGTTTTTATAACAGACTTTAATCCCGCTCTCCCGCTTGATAATCAGACCAACGGCCACCGGACAGAGTACCTCAACGGATATGAGTTTATCTACGGCGCCGACCGCTACATAAAGCCCCGTGCGCTCGAAGAGAAATGTGAGATAGTCATCGGCAAACCCTATTCGGCCCGCGACGTGGACCGCACCTACGAGTCCCTCTCGCGCCTGGGCATACTCAAATTTATCAACATAGAGTGCCGGCCGGCCGGTGCAAGTTCCCGCGAAGGAGGCCGGTTGCTCGATGTCTATATTCTGCTGTCGCGCAACAAGAAGCAAAACGTCTCGATTGAACTCGAAGGCACCAACAGCGAGGGCGATCTCGGGTTCGGAGTCGGTCTCACCTATCAGCACCGCAGCATCGCCAAAGGTTCGGAGCTCCTCACGGCCAAATTCCGCACGTCTTACGAGAGCCTCTCGGGCAATGTCGACGGATTCATCAACAACCGCTACAGCGAGTACGCCGGCGAGGTGGGCATCACTTTCCCGAAGTTTATGGCGCCGTTTCTCAGCTCGGATTTCAAGCACAGAATGAGCGCTGCCACCGAGTTTGCAGTTTCGCTCAACTATCAGGAGCGGCCCGAATACACCCGCGTCATCGCCGCCGCCTCGTGGCGCTATAAATGGAATCATCGGCGGCACAACGTCTCGACGAGGCGCACATTCGACCTCATCGACGTCAACTACGTGCGTCTGCCCGAAAGCACGCTCAATTTTCTTGACTCCGTAGCCCCCGACAATCCGTTGCTGCGCTACAGCTACGAGGATCACTTCATCATGCGCATGCGCTATACCTTCTACCGTACCAACCGGCGTGTGCCCACCGCAACCACCAACGCATTCACCATCCAGCCTTATGTAACCACGCTCCGCCTCAAGGCCGAGATGGCGGGCAACCTGCTCTACGCCATCTCCAAAGCTGTCGGACAGAAGAAAAACGACGGAGTGTACAAGGTTTTCGGTATCCAGTATTCGCAATACGTAAAAGGCGAAGCCGACTATACTTACACACGCAATTTCAACTCGCGCAACGCCCTGGCCGTGCATGCCGGATTCGGTATTGCCGTACCTTACGGCAATTCGCGCATGGTGCCCTTCGAAGAGCGCTTCTACGGTGGCGGAGCCAACAATGTCAGAGGCTGGAGCGCACGCACTCTCGGTCCCGGATGCTACGATGCGAGCAACAATGTCTCCGATTTCATCAACCAGTGCGGCGACATAGCTCTCAACCTCAGTCTCGAATACAGAGCAAAACTATTCTGGGTCTTCGAAGCCGGAGTTTTTATCGACGCCGGAAACATCTGGACAATCCGAGATTATCCATCGCAGCCCGGAGGAGTGTTCCGCTTCAACAAATTTTACAAACAGATAGCCGCGGCCTACGGCGTGGGCCTGCGCATGGACTTCAACTACTTCCTCCTGCGTTTCGATCTCGGACTCAAAGCCTACAACCCGGCAATGAATCAGGAGCCATGGCCATTGGTCAACCCCAACTGGCATCGCGATGCCACGTTTCACTTCGCCGTCGGATATCCGTTCTGATATTATTATTTAAAACACAGAAAATGAAGCAACTGGTAATATTTGACTTGGACGGCACTCTGCTCGACACGATAGCCGATCTCGGTACGGCCACAAATCACGCTCTTGAGTCTCTCTCCCTGCCTACGCACCCCATAGAGGCTTACAACATGATGGTGGGCAACGGCGTGCGCCGTCTGGTAGAGCGCGCTCTGCCTCCCGAGTTGCGCTCCGATCTCACAATCGAGCGGGCCCTTGCCGCGTTCCGCAACTATTACGACGTCCATTGCACCGACCTTACACGTCCTTACGACGGCATCCCTGAATTGCTCAGCGAGCTCACGGCGCGCAAGGTCAACATAGCCGTAACATCCAATAAATATCAGGACGCGGTGAGCCGTATCATCGCGCACTATTTTCCCGACATCCCGTTCGTGGCCGTGCTGGGCAATCAGCCCGGAGTACCGGTCAAGCCCGACCCGTCGATAGTGTTTGCGGCTCTCAACCTGTGTCCCACGCCGAAGGACCGGGTGCTGTACGTGGGCGATTCGGCGGTGGATATGGAGACGGCGCGGCGAGCCTGTGTCGAGAGCGTGGGCGTGAGCTGGGGTTTCCGCCCGGTGGCCGAACTAACAGGAGCTTACGCCAATCATATCATCAGCGATCCCGACGAAATACTCTCGATAGTGGCCGTCCCGGAGCCCTGATATTCCGGCTTTCAATATTTATAAAGAACTGCAATCGACGTTACCAAACCATGCAGAAATCGCTCCGCACATTACGCATCATCATTTCGACCGTCTGTTTTATCCTGCTCACGGCTACCATAGCCGTGGCATGGCTCAGCGACAGCGCTTTGGGGCAGCTGTTGCGCAATATGCAACTCGTGCCCGCCGTGCTCTCCGGCGCAACCGTGTGGATAGTGATATGGGTGGTGGTAACGCTCACTTTCGGGCGCGTCTACTGTTCGACAGTCTGTCCCGCGGGCACATTGCAAGCCATAGCTCTGCGCATGCGCCGAGCCTCGGGCCACAACCCTAAATTCCGCTATGCGCAGCCTAAAAATGTGCTGCGTCTGGCGGTAGCCGCCGTCGTCGGCGTGTGCCTGCTCGTGGGAGCTGTGGCAGTTGTCGAAATCACCGACCCGTACAACATATATGCGCGCACCGTCAACGCAATCGCGCGCCCGGTGGCTGCCGGAGCCGGAGGACTTGTCGTTGCTGTGCTTATACTTGCGGCCATCTTCGCTGCCGGATGGTGGCGCGGACGGCTGCTGTGCAACACGCTGTGCCCCGCCGGAACCCTCCTCGGCTATCTTTCGCGCACGCCGATCTGCCGCATCGACATCAACACCGATCTATGTGTCCATTGCGGCAAGTGCGAGCAGATGTGCCCCTCGCAATGCATTGACCTCGGTAATCACACAGTCGACCTTTCGCGCTGCGTGGTGTGCATGGACTGCACCGCCGAATGTCCCAACGACGCCATCACTCTGCGCCGAGGACGTCACAAACTCTCCACTCCGATGATGATGTCAACCGCACAAAACTGTCGGGCCCCCCAAAGATGCGAAACTGCCGATACAGCGTCACAAATCGATAAGAACTAAAAACCGACCATCCTCCTACCAACTTTTACATAATGAAACAATACCTTGACCTCTTGCGGCATATACGCGACAACGGTGTAGAAAAAACCGACCGCACCGGCACCGGCACACGCTCGGTGTTCGGTTATCAGATGCGATTCCCGCTCAGCGAAGGCTTCCCGCTGCTTACTACCAAAAAGCTCCATCTCAAGTCCATCATATACGAGCTTCTGTGGTTTCTCAAAGGCGACACCAATGTGAAATACCTGCAGGACCACGGTGTGCGCATCTGGAACGAATGGGCCGACCCCGACGGTTCGCTCGGACACATCTACGGCTACCAATGGCGCTCATGGCCTGATTACAACGGAGGCAACATCGACCAGATAACCCGCGCCATCGACGACATCAGGCACAATCCCGATTCGCGGCGAATAATAGTGAGCGCGTGGAATGTGGCAGACATTGACAACATGAATCTCCCACCATGTCATGCTTTCTTCCAATTCTATGTCGCCGACGGCAAACTCAGTCTGCAGCTCTATCAGCGCAGCGCCGACTCCTTCCTCGGAGTGCCGTTCAATATCGCTTCCTATGCCCTGCTTCTCCTGATGGCGGCACAGGTGACAGGACTCGAACCCGGCGACTTCGTGCACACGCTCGGCGATGCCCACATCTATCTCAACCACCTCGAGCAGGTCGATCTTCAGCTCTCGCGTGAGCCCAGACCCCTTCCCAAGATGATTCTGAACCCCGAGGTCAAGGACATCTTCGACTTCAAATACGAAGACTTTACACTTGAAGGATACGACCCGCATCCCCATATTGCAGCACAGGTATCGGTATGACAGACATTTGCATTATAGTGGCCATCACGCGCGGAGGCGCGATAGGGAGGCGGGGCGACATGATATATCACCTGAAAGCCGACCTGCGCCGATTCAAGGTCCTCACCACCGGCCACACTGTGGTGATGGGGCGACGCACCTTCCTGTCTCTTCCCAAAGGCGCTCTGCCGCACCGGCGCAACATCGTGGTGAGCCGTAATCCGGACTTCAGCGCTCCCGGCGCAGAAGTCTTCCCCTCGCTCGAGGCGGCTATAAAGGCCACTGAAGGCGAAGATAGAATATTTATTATCGGCGGAGGCGAAATCTACCGCCAGGCAATGCCTCTTGCGACTTCAATGGAAATAACGCACATCGACATCGACCCGCCTGCCGACGCCGACACATTCTTTCCCGACATCGACCCCGACCGATGGAAAATGACAACCGAGTCGGCGCCTATGACCGACTCTCCCGACTCCCCGCCTTACCGGTTCACCACATATAAGCTCCGTTAGGACAACCGGTCACATCACCAGTACCTGTTGGGCATACTGTGATCGCTCGCGTAGGCAAGCACCGTAGGCGACTCAACGTCTACGCCGTACTCCTTGGCACGGGCAAGTATGGCACGCGCCAACTTGGGCTTCAAATCCTCCGGGCAATAGCGGAAATAGGCCTCGGCGGCACGCACATGCGCGGCGTCGGGCATGGGGTATTCACGTCGTTCGGGCAGTCCGAAAACGCTGTCAGGAAGCGTTTCCTTATCTTTGTAGCTGATTCTGTCATTCATAATACATCATTTTAGATATTATAAAAACGCTCGGCCGATGAAATAGTTCTGTAAAATCGCTTGTCGGCCCGATTTGTCACCACAGGGAAGCGGGCATAACTTCTTAAAATGTTGCTTTCTATGACATTTTACCCAAATGACTCCCGCGCAGATTCTACCTGCAAGTGCAAAATTAAGCATTATATTTGAAAAATTCAG
>JBJEDE010000011.1:0-3510 GCA_051871795.1 Muribaculaceae bacterium
TCAACCCCCGGCTATCAAACAACCATCCGCTGCCGCGGATGCCAACATGTGCCCGTCCGGGCCGTGCGGCACCTCCCGGTGACATCAGAATACAGCACGGTTCAGTATCCGTTTTGCGGCTCGCGGTTGGGGCAACCGCGCCGCTCACATCGCTTGAGCATAAGTTCACATTCAAGCGCTCCTTTTTCACGCGTGAGTTGCAGCACACAGTCCTGCAACCGCTTGATTTCTTTGAGATTTTTCGACATTTCTTCTTGCAGGAACAGCACCGATTCTTTGGCGAGGTTGAATTCGTCGTGCGCCGCGGCTATCTCTGATGCCCGCTTGTGGCTTTGACGGGTGTAAAGATACTTGATACATTCTATCCCGCCGAATGCGGTGATAATGGATGCAATAGACATTAGTGTGGTTTCCATAGAAGTATTGTTAATTGATAAATTTTACTTTGCAAAAATACAAATAATTTTTGAAATGCCAAATATCTTTATCGCTTAATTTCGCTTTGCGACCACAGGCGTAACAAAATATTTCATTACATCGGAAATTATTTGTACATTTGCATCGATGAATCGCTTGAAATCACTATTACTATATATATCCTTAGTTCTGCTTGCGCTCCCTGCTTTCGCACAGCAGAAGCAGGCACCTGTGGCGACCAAAAAGAAGCCGGAAATCGCGCCGTCTTATGCATGGACGGCCATGCAGCCGCTCGGTCTGCACCAAGAGGCAACAGTCGACACGCTCACATACGATTATTACCGTTCGTTCATACCCTCGGAGCAGAGCGACGCGTGGGCCTGCACCGGCAACCTCGGCGCGCAGGGCATAAATATGCTCTATATGCAGCGCCCTGCCGGTAGTCAGTTCTTCTTTGCCGACGCGCTCAGCGCGTGGCTTCCCGGCGAGTCGGCCACGCGCAAGTTTTACAATACGCGCATCCCCATGACGCTCATTTCGTACAATGCGGGAGGAGGCAAGGAGAACGCGCAGGACCGTTTCCAGACGGTGTTTTCGGGCAATATGGGCCCGAAACTCCAGTTAGGAGCCAATGTCGATTACATCTACTCAAAAGGCAGCTATAACTATCAGGCAACCAATGACCTTGCCTGGGGATTGTCGGGGTCATACATCGGCGACCGATGGGAAGTGCAGGCATCTTGGACTCATTACAACTTCCTCAACAAAGAGAACGGAGGCATCACCGACGACCGGTACATCACCGACCCCGCCGCTCTGCAAGGCGGAGTGTCGAGCATTTCGCCCAAATCGATTCCCACCAATCTCACCGCAGCCCACACCAAGCTCGTGGGAGGCAAACTTTTTCTGAACAACCGTTACAAGGTAGGTTACTGGCACTCGGAGCAGATAGACGACACCACCGAAGTGCGCACCTACATCCCCGTCACATCTTTTATCTGGACTCTCAACTACGAGAAAGCAAAGCACATATTCCACGACGAGAACGCGCAAGAATGTGCCGAATTTTTCGACAACACATACCTTAACCCCTCACTCTCCGACGACCGCACCAAATACACATCGCTCTCCAACACTCTCGGAGTGTCGATGCTCGAGGGTTTCCATAAATACGCCAAATTCGGCCTCGCGGCCTACGCCACCTACGAAATGCGCCGCTTCTACCAGAGCGCCGATACCCTTCCCCATGCCGACGGCGGACTCACGCCGTGGCCCGAAGGCGCCGAGGGCGCGATACCGCAGAAGGAGAGTCAGAATCTGCTATGGGTGGGCGCCCAGCTCACCAAACAGCGCGGTTCGATACTGACTTATAGTGCCACAGGCGAGATAGGAGTGGCAGGAGATGCAGCCGGAGAGGTAAAGGTGAACGGCGAAATCACCACGCGCATCCCGCTGTTTGCCGACACACTCCGCGTCACCGGTTTCGGCTCTTTTACAAATCTGTCGGCTCCCTATCTGCTTCAGAACTACATATCCAATCACTTTATCTGGCATAACGATTTCGGTAAAGAGAGACGCGTGCGATTCGGCGGCAACCTGAGTTATCCGCGTTTGGGCACTCACATAAGCGTCGCGGCCGAGAATGTGCAAAATTTATTGTACTTCAACGCATTGGGTTGTCCTGAACAACATTCGGGCAGCGTGCAGGTTTTCTCTGCCACGCTACGCCAGAACCTCAAGGCCGGCATCCTTCACTGGGACAATACAGTCACATATCAGACATCATCGCAGGAGAGCGTGCTCTCTCTGCCCAAACTCGCCGTTTACAGCAACCTCTATCTCCAATGCCGAATAGCCACGCTCAGGCTTCAGTTCGGTGTCAATTGCGACTATTATACGCGCTATTATGCGCCCGGTTATCAGCCGGCCACGGCGTCGTTTTACAATCAGCGGGAAGTCAAACTCGGCAACTATCCGCTTATGACCGTCTACGCCAACATGAAACTCTCCAAAGTGCGGTTCTACGTGATGATGAGCCACATAAATCAGGGTTGGTTCGGCAATGACTATTTCTCGTTGCCGCATTATCCCATCAATCCCCGTCGTTTCCAGATGGGACTGTCGGTCGATTTCGCCAACTGATACGTTCATGATAAAAATGCCGCTGAAATCGAAACGAATTGCCGTGCCCTTGCTCATGCTGCTTGCCGCTATCTTCGTTATGATTATGCTGCGCGAGTGCTCTCATCCCCGTGGCAATGCATTTGATGTGAAGGCGGGACATTCGCTTGGCGACACGCTCGACGTGGCCATCGAAATGAGCCGCACGTGCTACGCGGTGCGCGGCGATTCGGTCTACGGCGACGCTTATGAACATTTACAGGCTATCTCGGCCAAACACGGAGTGCCGATGAAATTTCATCCCTTCGTGCCTCTCAGCTATGCTCTCAGCGGACTCGATGACGGAGCTTTCGACCTTGTCGTGGGTTCGATGCCCGCAACAGCCGAAATACGCAGCCGCTACCTCACCACCGACCCGCTCCTCACCGACCGCGAAGTGCTCGTGCAGCTACGCGACACAGTGCCCGGCGCTATGGTGGAAAGGCCCTCCGACCTTGCAGGCAAGGAAGTGTGGATTGCTTCCGATTCGCCCTTCGCCACCCGTCTGCGCAACCTCGCATCGGAGATAGGCGACACGATATACGTTCATTCCGAGCCGGGCTACAGTTCGGAATATCTTGTGATTCTCACAGCCAAGGGCGAAATCCCTCGCGCGGTGGTCAATGAGAGTCTTGCCCGCAAGATGCAGGAGATGTACCCCGAAATTGACATCACGGTGGCCGTTTCGTTCACTCAATTTCAGTCATGGCTGCTGCGCGGCGACCGCACCGGCCTCCGCGACTCCATCAACTCCTGGATAGCAGACTAAGAGCCTTCAGACCGAAGCCGGCCACCGGGAAGTCGTGAGCGGCCCACCGGGAAGTCGTGAGCGGTCTCGCTCACGACACAACGACAGGCGCCGGTAAAAAATTTCCCCGTCAGGGGATTGTTATTGTATAACCGTGGGTTAAGGGAGCGCAGCGACCGAAACCT
>JBJEDE010000012.1:0-134122 GCA_051871795.1 Muribaculaceae bacterium
TCCCCCGGGGAGGAGTGAGGGAAAAGGCCGTTGCACTTCTTATTGGAATCTTTCAGTCGGCGTTTTTGATAAAAATGGAATTGACATTTGGACGTTATGCAAAAAAAGCGTAACTTTGCAGCACAAACGGCGGGGCGTAGCGCAGTCCGGTAGCGCACCTGGTTTGGGACCAGGTGGTCGCAGGTTCGAATCCTGTCACCCCGACATCAGCAAATCGTTGAAAAGAAGCAAACCGACGCTTATTTTCAACGATTTTTGTATCTAAAAACTAATCGTGTGAATTACAAATTGATGACAACTGTCAGCGGCTGCAATGTGTCGAGCTCAAACCGAAAGACTGTCAATTTCGTCCTGCAATAGAGTCATGAATCGGGCGGCATGAGCACCGTCCATCTGTGTGTGATGAAACTGAAAAGACACTGTCAGATATGTCTTGAACCAATTGCGGCGATAACGACCCCATATCATAAATGGATTGTTGAACACGCCGCTATACATTCCTATGGCGCCGTCGATGTCATATTGAGCCATTGCCGAAGTTCCGATCACCATGCTGTCGGCGATGTCGTAATTATTGCACGTCGCGGCTACTTGTCGTGTCAACCGCAGATAATCGACATTGAATTTTGACAGATCTTCGGAAAAAGGGATGTCACATGAGCTTACCTCGCCTTTGCAATTGGCGACAATGGTGTTGACCGCGATTGAGTCGTATTGCATCATTTTGTCGCCGACAGGCAACATATAAAACTCCTTTATTTGCGAGGCAGCTATACCTATGCAAAAGCACATCAGCATATTGAATTTCAGTCCGTATCTTCGGCCGGTGCGCCTGAGCCGAGTCACATCGAGAGTCTTTATCAGCGTCACCATCGGCATCGGCGCCTTCATCCACATCTCGAAAGCGTATGCACGAGTGGTTTTAGTCGGATCGATTTCTTTCATCATATTTTTTATGCAAAATTACTCAAAAGATACAAAAATTGGGAGGAATATGAGATATTATGTCGCGCATGTGTAAAAATCAATGTATGGCGTTGTGCTTATGGAAGCAAATCTTCACTTGGCCGTGTAATCTTCATCAGCGCCTGAGATGCGAGTTAAGATAGTCGGATTTTGGGAGCCGATAGAAATGCTCTGTACGTTTATCGCCGAGAGGCGAAATTATATCGAGATTGGTATGGTGGTACTTGAAGCCGCATTTTTCGCAGACACGCTTCGATTTTATATTTCCATCATAATATCCGCAACATATAGCGCTGAGACGCAGCTCATTGAAGCTCCGTTCAAGCAATGCCATGACCGCTTCGGGAATCAACCGTCGCCCCCAAAACGGTTTGCCGATCCAATAGCCAATCTCGGCCTCGTCATTTTTCATTTTTGCGGGATTAGGGTTATTGTCAATCATGATTCCGCAACAGCCCACAGGTTCGCCGGTCGCTTTCAGTTCAACGGCATAAGTCTCCGGCGCAGAAAATACAGTCCGGATGATTTCAAGGCTATTCTCAACCGAAGTATGCGGAAGCCATCCTGCAATAGGCCCGATATCCGGATCGCTCGCATATTTGAACAGGGCCTCGGTGTCATCTTCTTGCCACGGGCGCAAGATAAGTCTTTCGGTCTCAATCATTTCTTTCGGGATTTTGGGAAAAGAAGCTCTTTCCATAAAGTTTCTATCACTTTCAAGACTTTGTGTCGGTCACGGAAGTCAAGAATATAGGCTTCTTTTGCTCCGGCATAAGGACAACCGGATTCAGCATCGGTCATCAATTCCGCGATGCACGGCAATTTTTTGACAAAAGCGGTGTCGTCGCAGGCCGTTATCACACATTTACCATTTAAATAAATGATATATTCACCCATCATCTTACGGCTGCGCACCTCGCCCAGTGGAGCAAGCGCATCGCATACAAACTCAATAAACTCGTTGGAACAAGCCATAACTCATCATTTTGGAGGGAATAAGGCACAGAAGCCCTGTTTGTAAAACTGATAGTACATTTCTACGCGTTCGGGCGAGTCGTTCTCAAGCAGAAGCAGCAGCTGTTTGGCAAATTCAAGGCTTGCGGAGCCATTGGCCGTCACAATATTCTTATCGCTGACAGCCTGAGCGTGCACATATCCATCGGGATTGGTATAATTGTCTCCTCCCCACGAGATAAGCTGCTCCAAGCCATTGCCGGTGTGCTTTACATGATTGAGAAATCCGCATTTTGCCATAAACGACGCACCATTGCATATCGCGCCGACGATTTTACCTTTCTCAATAGCTTTTCGCACTATCAGCGCTACCTGATCGGCAATCGGTGTAGTCCAGCCGAAGCCTCCGATAAGCACCAACGCCGCATAATCATAGGGCATCGTGTCGAATGAATAATCCGGCAAGGTTTGGAAACCGCCGATGGATTTGACAGGCTCCATGCTCGGAGCGACAACTTTGTTGACGTATTTCGGATTTTCTTTCAGCGCATACTCATCGGATGAGATTGCCTGTGCGAGAAACACAACCTCATGCGCCGCGTAGTCCGGCAGAAGTACATAAAGGATTTCGTTGTTCATTTTTTTCTTATCATTCAGACATTCGTCAAATTGTATGCTGCAAATTTAACTATATTTTTTGAGATAGTTTATATACACAACCACGTTAATCGGGCACGATACTCGTTGACAGATTATTTCAACTAACATGCAAATTCTCTGATTAAAATTCTGCATAACAACAATAAATGTACAGTGCGAGGCGTTAAGAATACTGAGAGCGGGGAAAATACGATTCTGCACCCAACGCATTTCCATCAAGGTATTTTATAATGCTGTCGCGGTTGTTACTCGTTACAAAAAGCTGATTTGAAATCATGTGTACGCTCTCCCAATTTTTAAGAAATATATATTATTAACCCATTAGGATGCCTATGGACAACAACTCTACTCAACTCCCCGTGCAATCACTCATTAAAAACTCAGGCAACCGCTTGCGCAGCAAATCGCCCAAAAAGGACAAAATTGACTTTATCCGTCAGTTTGCACGCGTCTATATGCCTGTGAGTTCAATGCCGGGTATCGTACTTAATTGATACCCGATGCAGCCCGGTTGCCACATATCCATTTCAAAAGAAGCCATTGCCGAATTGCCGGTTGTGGAGTGTCCGGTGCGCATAGTCACAGTCGACACGGTTGAAAAGGCCGAACTTGCATGTCAGGCTCTGATGCGTGAGAAAATTATCGGTTTCGACACCGAGACACGTCCTTCGTTCCACAAAGGCAGAACCAATAAGGTAGCTCTGATGCAGCTCAGCACCGACGAGGTATGCTACCTTTTCCGGCTCAACAAAATCGGGCTCACCCCGGCGATATGCCGTGTGCTAGAAAGCCCTGACTTGCTAAAAATCGGACTGTCGATACACGACGACTTCAACGTAATGCACCGTTCGAGCAACGTCCAGCCGGCAGGATTTATTGACCTCCAAAACTACGTCGGGCAATTTCACATCACCGACATCTCGCTCCAGCGTGTCTACGCAATAATATTTTCGCGCAAAATATCCAAACGGCAACGTCTCACCAACTGGGAAGCGGCAGCGCTCACACTCCGGCAGAAACAATATGCGTCAATCGACGCATGGGCCTGCCTGCACATATATAAGTATCTAAAAAGCGGACAATTCGATCCCGAGACTTCGCCGTATATCGTTCAGGAGTGCGCCAATACATAACTTTTTATTACCAGACACTAAACACCTGACAAATGAAAAAACATATCATCATCCCCGCCGTACTTCTTATATATCTCGGTGTAATGAGCTATATCGGATATCCGGAGTATAAGTCCGGACATTTCACCCCGCTTTATTATTTCGGTATCATCGGCTTGTGCCTCTGCATCATCGTACTTCTGCATTTCTTTATCAAGAAACGCGAACAGCTTCGGCACGAACGCCAACAGGACATCGAAAACTCAGCTAAAGACCATAAGAAAGCCGACGGCAACGACAAGACATCTACACTCTGATTCACACCTATCCTCGCATCCGGAGACAGCAAATGTAAACATTTGTTAATCGAGTATAATTACAAATTTTAAATCCGAATACAGTCGTTAATTTTTTTTCAACTAAACATACTTACAAAACAGAATATCGTAACTAAAGAATTAATTCCTATATAAATTCAATATTAATTAAAGTTAAATATACATCAATTTACCATTAATACACTTGCACATAAGTGAAGAAATGTCTAAATTTGCAATGTGTTTTTCATGGTATTAGATTTAAGGTTAACTAAGATTGGTTGTCGTGAGGCAATCAATTTTTTTTGTGCCATATCTCCGCACATTCCCGGCCTCTTCCACCCGCTCAAAGTGAACAGTAACCAATCCTCATGATTGTTGATCTTTCAAATGCTTGTAGCAATATCGACGACTTCATACTTCATAATGTATACCTCGTTATCTGATATTTGATAAGGCCGACCGCTGTAAACGCCGTCCGGACCTTAACAGAAAGGTGTGCGATCCGGATACTTTTAAGTTTCGTGAACTTGCGGTGAGATTTTTGCGTTGAATATTTGCAGCAATGAAATATTGTTTGTAAATTCGTGGTGTAGATATTTGTTGCATGATTATTGACGAATTTCTGACATATATGCGGTACGAGCTCAATCACTCGCCTCAGTCGCTCAAAGCCTACAAAAATGATTTACGGCAGTGGGTGTCTTTCGCAACGGATGGAAAAACTGAAGATTTCCGCGCCGAGGACGTCACTACTTCCGACCTTCGCACATGGGTGGCTCATCTCAGCGGCAAAGGTATTTCGGCGCGCAGCATAAGGCGCAAAGCATCGTCATTGCGCGCATTCTACCGCTTTATGATCAAACGTCACGGTCTCAAAAGCAATCCTGCCAACGATCTTGTGCTTGCCCGACCGCCTAAAAAATTGCCCGCTGTAATTTCTCATTCTCAGATCGAGAGGGTCGTCAACGACATCCCTTCCGGCGAAGATTTTGCAGCAATGCGACAATATCTTATCGTGCAGATTCTGTATCAGACCGGCATCCGCGCTTCAGAACTATATTCTCTGCTCGATGCTGACGTCGATACCGAAGCACGCACACTTAAAGTGCTCGGGAAACGCAACAAACAACGCATTGTGCCTTTCGGACAAGAACTATGTGACCTCATCGACCGCTATCGCTCGCTGCGCGACGAGCGCACAGTGGCATCCCCCGCTCTGCTGGTGACCGACAAGGGAGTGTCTATGACCTACGCTCAGGTGTATCATGCCGTGCGCTCGGCTCTCGACACCCGCGTATCGTCCCCAAAACGTTCGCCCCACGTGCTGCGTCACACATTTGCCACCGAGATGCTCAACGCAGGAGCCGACCTCAACTCGGTAAAACAGCTTCTGGGACACGAATCATTAGAAACAACTCAGATATATACTCATATATCTATCAGCGAAATACAACAAAATTATCAACTCGCACATCCACGTGCCCAAAAAAAAGGAGGACCCCATGGAAGTAAGAATCCAAGCCATCCACTTTGACATCGCTGAGCGCCTCACAGCTTTTATCGAAAAGAAAGCAGCACGCCTCGCCCGTCACAACTCTGCCATCTCTGTTGTCGACGTCACTCTGAAAGTCGTTAAACCCGAAACCGCCATGAACAAAGAGGCAACTCTCAAGGTGGTCATACCCGGCAAAGAAGATATCGTAGCCGGAAAGACGGCCGACACGTTCGAAGAAGCCGTTGACCTTTGCCTCGAAGCCATCGAGCGCCAAATGGAGAAACAAAAGAACAAATAATCAGACCGCTGTACATTACAACTGTGTCTGATACAGAATTCAACGACATGCAACGCGCCAAGCGTTGCATGTTTTCGATGCGCAACGGCGTGGTGGCCGACGCTCTGCGCAAGGGCGGAAGCCCTTTTCAGATAATATTCGGAGTCAACCTGCCGCAACTCGTCGAGATTGCGTCCGAACTTCCTCACACAGCCCAACTGGCCACTGAGCTATGGCACAACACCACGACTCGCGAGAGTATGCTCATTGCGCCAATGCTGATGCCTCGCGAGCAGATGACCATCGAGCTGGCGAGAGCCTGGATTGAGAGCGTACCTTGCGCCGAGGTGGCCGACATCTTCTGCCACAAGTTGTTGCGGCATTTGTCCTACGCTCCGCAACTTGCGCAAGAGTTGCTCGAAAGCGAGACGGACATGAAGCGTTACACCGGGCTGCGTCTGTGGTTCAATCTCGTGAACAAATATCCGCGAGAGGCATTGGTTGCGGCGACAAAAGAGGCATCACGGTCTTGCAGACTCACACAAGGCGTCGCTGCAATGCTTGCCGACGAAGCTCGTTTTGTACTTGGCGAAGATTGAATCTACCTCGCATACCGCCATAATAAAATTCGGGACGTGTCGCAATAATATTTGATACGTCCCGAATTTTATAATATTGCCGATACAACGGTTATTTGGCCCGATGCAGTGTAATTATAGTCTTGCCTTGCTTGTCAAGAAGATATACAGTGTCATTTCCTGAATTTTTGACTTGTGCAACCTGCTCGAGTGCCACAAGAAATTTGGTCTCTGTGTCGAGGTCGGGGCAAGCACGTCTTGTCACGCCCATATTCTTGAGCGATATCGATGATGTGCGATAGGGATCCACTTCGATTATACCGTTAAAGAAATTGCATCCTGTATTGCCGTGCACCTTACATTCAGGCACGTCGAAGAAGATGTTCACTCCTTCTTCTTTATCAATCTGATCGTCGCCGATGCGGCTCACGTCCCACTGACCGTTAAGAAAATCGAGATTGTGACGACGAAGTTTCATAACCGTCTGCGACCGGTCGTTGAGAAGGAGAAGATAGGTTTCTCGACCATGCTGCTCGAGCTTGGCTTCTACGATATTGCCGTCTTTGAGTACGGAATTTATTTCCGATTCGTAAGTAACATCAGGGCAGAAGCGCATTGTGGACAATACGGTGCCGAACTTGATTGAATTGTCGCCCTCGTAGACAAAATTGCCGTTGAGCACATTGCAACCGTTTGAGGCGTAAAACACCCATTGCTTCTCATTGAAGATGAGATATGGCATCTCGTCTTCATAAGGGATGTCCGTTTTGCCTGCCTTTATTATTGTCCACTCGCCGGACAGACGACCGTAGAGTCGCGAACGATGACGCACCTTGACCGGTTTCGAGGCTTCGGGCACCTGCGCGTTGACCTCCGGAGCGGTGACATTCATATTATTGTCAATCTTCACTTGCTCAACCTTGACATCGGTGTTTTGAACGGGAGCATTGACAGTTGCGCTGTTCGACTTGAGCGCAGAGCAACCTGTGAGCATAAACGCTGACAGTGCGGATATAAAATATAATCTTTTCATTCGAATAAGTGTTTGAGTTTCGAGAAAATATTCTTACGCTGTGCATCGGTAGCCTTGACATCGGGGGCATTGCGCAGCGACTCGATGGCCTGACGGGTATTTGCCGAAGGTTCTTCGGGTATGTAGACCATGACATTGATAAGCTCGTCGCCAACGGCATTGCCTTCATAAGCAGGCAGGCCCTTGCCTCTGAGCCTGAGCACTTTGCCGGGCTGAGTACCTGCCGGAATGTTAACCCTTGCGCGTCCGGTGATTGTGGGCACTTCGACCGAACCGCCGAGAGTGGCCGTGGGGATATCGATCATAAGATTGTAGATCAAATCGTTGCCGTCGCGAATGAGTTCGGGGTGTTTGACCTCTTCAATCACGATGAGCAGGTCGCCGCTTACGCCGGATGCTCCGCCCTGACGCGGCGCGTTGCCCTTTCCTCGCACGGTGAGAGTCATTCCGTCGGTTACACCGGCAGGGATGGTGAACGTAATCTGACGGTCTTCGCGCACAACGCCTTCGCCGTTGCAGCGCGGACACTTTTCGGTTATTACCTTGCCCGTGCCGCCGCAACGCTGACATTCGCTTTCGGAGATAGAATCGCCGAATATGGTACGTTGTGTGACGTGCACATAGCCGTTACCTTTACAATCGGGACATGTGGCGAATGCGACTCCGTCTTTGGCGCCGGTACCGGAGCAAGAATCGCACTTGACAAATGTGGGAATTTTCAGCGTTTTAGAGGTAGGCTTGGCTATCTCTTCAAGAGTAAGTTTAACGCGGATGCGCAAATCAGTCCCCCGTTTGGGCCTGTTACGGCTGCCGCGCCGCGAACTTCCGCCGAAACCGGTAGCACCTCCGAAACCACCGAATCCCATACCTGAAAATATGTCGCTGAACCTTGAGAAAATGTCCTCGTTGCTCATGTCGGCATAGCTGTAGAAGCCGCCTGATGCGTCGCCGAATCCCTGCGGGCCCATTGAGTGGCCGTACCGATCGTACTTTTCACGTTTATCCGGATCGGAAAGCACATCGTAAGCCTCTGCAGCCTCCTTAAATTTCGTCTCGGCTTCTTTATTGCCGGGATTGCGGTCGGGATGATATTTAAGTGCGAGCTTGCGGTAAGCCTTCTTTATCTGCTCAGGGGTGGCTTTTTTATCCACGCCGAGCACTTCGTAATAGTCACGTTTTTCCATAATCAGTGTTTACCAATTATTCGCCTACCACAACCTTGGCGTGGCGCAGCACTTTATCATTAAGTTTATAACCTTTTGTGGTGGTGTCAATTACCTTTCCCTTTTGATCGTCGGACTGTGCGGGCACAGTGGCGATGGCTTCATGCAGGTTGTCGTCGAACGGAGCGCCGGTCGACTCAATCGGTGTCACACCGTTGGCTGCAAGGTAATTAATCAGTTTGTTATAGATGAGTTCCATGCCTTGGTGCAGATCGTCGGCATCGGCGGTTGCCTTTGTGGCTTCAAGGCCACGCTCGAAGTCGTCGACGATCGGCAGCAGACCGCCGAGCACTTTCTCGGCTGCGTTTTTGATGATGTCAGCTTTTTCGTTTAACGAACGTTTGCGGAAATTGTCGAAATCGGCCATCAGACGCAGATAGCTCATGTTTTTGTCGGCAAGCTCTTGTTGGAGTTCTTGATTTTTCTTGAAGAGGTCGGCTTCTTCAGCGGCCTGATCATCGTCATTTACTACGTCTTCAACTTCTGCTTCAGAAGTGGTGGCTTCTTCGATATGCATTGTGGGGTCTTCCTCTGCGGGTCGACCGTTTTCGTTATGTTTCTTGTTCTTAGTCATAGCTATATGGTGTATTTTGAATAATTTTAAGCAAAAACCGTGCCAAAGCGCTTCGCATCGCACGCGTTTGTAAAATAAGAACAAAATATACTTTAATAGAGTTCATTCAGGCCACACCTTGAAAATTATACGATTATTCGACGCCCCGCCGAATCCCGGGGCGTCGAAGTGAGAATCGCAACAGTCGTGTGTCTTGCTTAGATATCAGAATATCAGAAATATGCAGAAAAGATGACCTCAGGCTCGGGGTACGATTTCGAAATGGTCGGTATCGTGTTTTACGTACTGCCTGATCATGGCGAAAACGAGATTTTGCAACGGTGTGAGCGCCGGAGCCGCGTTTGCACCCAGAATGATTTCGCCTGCAATGGCGCTTGCAATTGCGATACGGTCGTCGGTCGGCAATGAGTTGATGGTATTGAGCACTCTTTCTGAAAGAATGATAGAGCGGGAGGAGGAAAGATTTGCGTTCATTGTGGTTGGGCTTTTGTTTTGTTTACGATGCAAAGTTAGCCCCTATGTGCGCAAATTTACAAACACACCGATGTTAAAATATGTAACTATTTATACTGCGGCAAAATTTTTACCGGAAAGTCTTCAAACAGCACGTTTACAGCCTCGGCTATACCTTTCAGATTGCGGAACTGTGAGTCTCCGTTGTCAAGAATTGTGGCAACCGAAGATGAGAAAATCGGCAGTTTCTGTGCCATGTCGACAATGTCCATCGTAAGCACACCCTCGCGGTAGATGCCTGTGATAACTTGCGCGTTGGGATTGTAATATCCAGGCCAATAATAGGATCGCGGATACATGAACACGGGTGAGAAATACGGACCGGGGCCGGGCCAGGGGCCGGGGCCGACAGGCGGCTGCGGTAAAGCCATCGAGAGAGGTTCAGTCGAGATTTCACGCTTTACGGTGAGACCGATATTGATTAGAATAGGAGAATCGGGACTTTCGGTATATCCACGCATAACCATTTGCTCGCGTATGGCTGCCGCAATGTTGTAATAAGTAACCATAGTCATATTGCCGGGTAGATTTCCTTCGGCCGGAGTCACGATACGGAAAGTATGAAAGGCCGCCAAATCGGCATCATTATAGACCTCGCTGTTGACCAGAGAGAACGGGCTGCAGCTTGTAAGCAGCATCGAGGTCAAAGCCATCAGTAAATATAACTTTTTCATAAATAAAAGGTTAATGTGTTTTGAATTAATAACATCTCTCGCCGTGTAAGGTTTAGAATTTTGCGACGGTTTTCACGCCTCAAAGGGCCTGATATTATAAAAAGGCAGGTATAAAAATAGGAAAAACTCATGGCCATTGATGCGACTTCGGTCAATTTTCGGCAGAAAGTAATAAAATATTTTTATGATAAGATTAAAATTCGTAACTTTGCAATTGTAAAACTTGTTACTTCATGTAAGTGATGCGTATTCCGGCTAACTGATGCACAATCTAATGGCATAGGTTCACGCTATGTTTCGCGTCTGCTTGAGTAAGCATATATATAACAGTTTATATACATAATTTAAGAGTATTATTTCTCTCGCAAATTTTAATTGACAGATTTATGGTTTCACCGACCGACGCTTCAATAATTCTGACATACAGATGCCCCATGCGCTGCAAAATGTGCAACATCTGGAAGTATCCCACAGACAAGAAAGAAGAGATAAAAGCCGAGGACCTGCGTTCGCTCCCTCGCCTTAAATTCATTAATCTTACGGGCGGAGAGCCGTTTATCCGCGAAGACTTGCCCGAGATTGTCGAGGAATGTTACCGCCACACCGACCGCATTGTGATCTCCACTTCCGGCTGGTTCTCAGACCGGGTGATTGCGCTTGCGAAACGATTTCCCAAAATAGGCATTCGCATCTCAATCGAAGGCCTAAGCCAAAAAAACGACGAGTTGCGCGGCCGTGAAGGAGGATTTGACAAAGGTCTATCGACTCTGCTCACGCTGCAGAAGATGGGAGTAAAAGACATCGGCTTCGGTTGCACGGTCTCGAACTACAACTCGAAGGATATGCTGCACCTGTACCAGCTCTCACGCTCGCTGGGACTGGAATTTGCGACAGCATCATTCCACAACTCCTATTACTTCCATAAGGAAGACAATGTGGTGACAAACAAGGACGAGGTTATATCCGACTTCGAGCAGCTGATAGAGTGGCAGTTGCAGGAGAAACATCCCAAGTCATGGTTCCGTGCTTTCCTTAATATGGGCCTGATCAACTACATCGAGGGCAACCGCCGCATGCTCCCGTGCGAAGCCGGTTCGGCCAACTTCTTCATCGATCCGTGGGGCGAAATTTATCCCTGCAACGGCATGGAGGAGAAATATTGGAAAGAATCGATGGGCAACATCCACGATGCCGACTTCAACACTATCTGGAACAGCGAACAGGCAGAAAAAGTGCGCGCCATGGTTCGTCGTTGCCCCAAAAACTGCTGGATGGTAGGCACCGCTGCTCCTATCATGAAAAAATACATCAAACATCCGCTTATGTGGGTGATTAAAAACAAGATACGCTCTCTCCGCGGCCTCAAGCCATGCATTGATAAGCAATGGTACGACGTGGGCCAGGATCCCTGTCAGGGCGACTTGCGCGAGACGTTTTAACAAATCAGGCTCCACGGCCCGACTCAATCGGCCACGGCTCCAAGACTGAAGTATTGTCAACTTTAACATCTTTCAGCGGATGAAAATCGTAGTTATCGGCACAAGAGGAATACCTGACATAATGGGTGGCGTAGAGTCGCATTGCGAGGAATTATTTCCACGCATTGCAGCTATGGGACACGATGTGACCGTAATCCGCCGCAGCGCCTATGTCGACCGAACGCCCGACCTGAAAGAGTACAAAGGAGTAAAACTTATCGATGTGTACTCACCTCGCAGCAAGTCGCTTGAAGCAGTGGTGCACACATTCCTTGCCGTGATAAAAGCGCGCCGTCTCGATCCCGACATTCTGCACATTCACGCCATCGGACCATCTATGATGGCGCCTTTGGCGCGACTGCTGGGCATGAAAGTGGTGGTGACCAACCACGGACCTGACTACGACCGCAACAAATGGGGATTTATGGCTAAAAACGTGCTGAAATTTTCCGAGAGGCTCGGCACCGTGTTCAGCAACAAAGTGATCGTTATCTCCAAAGTCATAGCCAACATACTCAAAGACAAATACGGCCGCACCGACACAGAATTGATATTCAACGGCGTGAACCGCCCCACCCCCACGGCCGACAGATCTTATCTGCGTTCGCTGGGCATAGCCGATGACGAGAAATATATCCTCGGCATGGGCAGATTTGTCGAGGAGAAAGGTTTTCACGACCTCGTGGAGGCTTATCGCAAGCTCGGCGACCGTGCCAAAGGTTACCGTCTGGTGCTGGCAGGCGACGCTGACTACAAAGACGAATACAGCGAGCGGCTCAAACAAATGGTGCGTGATGCAGGAGGTATTCTCACCGGATTTATAAAGGGAGAGAAGTTGCGTCAGGTGATGTCGGGCGCTTCGCTTTACGTCATGCCATCGTACCACGAAGGCCTGCCCATCGCATTGCTTGAGGCCATGAGCTATGGTCTCGACATTGTTGTGAGCGACATTCCGGCCAACAAACTCGACTGCATCGACCCGTCGTTTTTCTTCCCGACTGCCAACGTTGATGCACTCGCCGACAAGATAGCCGATAAAATCGTGCAAGGCACTCCGCGGCGCACTTACGATCTATCGCCCTTCAACTGGGACACCATAGCCGGACAGACAGTGGCCGTCTATGAGCAAATGCTAAAAACGAATAATCAGGATTAATTCTCCATTCTTCCCCGGCGCAGACATGACGTCGGGGCAATTTTTTTTCAATTTTCTTCAGCTGAATAATTTCGTTCCGGTTTCATCCACGAAGGAAGGGCTTGTTCGATACGTGCAGACATAGCCGGTATGAAAAGTCGCGAGACAGTTGTGAGCAAACACGATGCAACCCAGTAGAACAAGTACAATCCAAAAGCAGTGAGTGTCCAGGGCAACAGCCAATGTATTGGAGTCGGGTCAATATTGACAATATCTCTAAGCATTCCATACCAGAAATTACGGACAAAGCCGTCCTGAATTATATAGCATCCCAGTGATGCCGATGCTATATAATTGATAATCTTCGAGTGAAAATGCCAACGCGAAAACAGCAGCAACAGAATCGCTGAGTTTATTATCATTGTGGGGGCGTTACGCCTGCTTGCATAATGAAAGAAATCGTCATAGTGCGCACCACTATCATACGAAAGGAAGATGTATTGCAGAAATAAATATAGGAGAAAAATTACTCCGAAAGACAAAAACAGAGTCCATGTCGATAGCTGCCTGATTTTTGGCTCTAAGCGAAGATATCGTCCAAGACAATAAAGATATATAAAATTATATAGCGTACAGCCGAATTTATCTACGGGATTATTGAAAAGATATATGCCGTAAAATTCCAGAAACGAAAGAGCAATAATAAGTACCCTCCAATTGTGAATCGAAATACCCCTGACACCGCGGTTGATAAGCGGCGCCACAAGCATAAGCGCATAATAAACGCCGATAAACCACAACGTTGACCCTGACAATGGAGCGAAAACGGTATTGCCTATCATGTGCCATGAGTTAGGCAGAGTGCCGGTAAAAAGCGTGTAGGCAGAAATTGAGACAACTATAATAAATAATGTGTAGAGATACAGGTGCAACAACGAGCGCCATGTTGTGCGAATAGAAAACCAGCCGGAAATAAGAATGAAAATGTTTGTCCCATATATGAACAGAGAGTCAGACAATCTGAAATAGCCTGATACCTCCCGTGGACCTCCGTTAAATATGAAGTGATAACACAATATCATCGACATGGCCACGATGCGCAGCAATTCGATGTTGCTTTCTCGCCGTTCGGCACGCGAGTCAATGAGAAGAGAATGTGCAATTGCCATAACAATCTGATATGCTGTTACTCCGGCTGCTTGGTGCGGTGCGTGAGACGATATATAATGTACATTCCCACTGCCGTAAGAACAGTCGAAAGGCCGACCACGAGCAGATTGCTTCCGTCATCGGCACCCTGAGCGGGCTCTACACCATAAGCACGATAATCGTCAATCAAATATACTGTATTGTTGGTGATGTGCAAAATCACCGGCATCCACAGCGAACGAGACCAATAAAGCAAATAGCCGAAGAACGCTCCGAGCAGCATACGCGGTATGAAACCGTAGAACTGCATGTGCAAGGCGCTGAACACTATTGCAGCAATCCAGATGGCCGCATGCGGAGCTACTCCGCCGGTCGACAGCAACCGCTGGAAACTGCCCCGGAAGAGCAACTCTTCGCTCAATCCGGCCAAGACGCCGACAATGAGAATGGCCATAATAAGATTCGCTATTGTATGGGCGCCTATTACGGTCGCAATCATTTCGGACGAAGATGTTTCCATTTCGCGCAGCACTTGCTCAATGTGCGACGGCAAAGCTATTGATTCGTTTAACGAAATAATTGCGTTCATCATCGGTACCGACACCAAAAGTGTGGCGACAGCGGCAAGTGTTACAGTCAAACCGGGCCGCACGTCAATTGCGAGTAATTTGTCGGGTCGGCGACAGACAATCACAGCCGTACCGACAGCCGGCACGATAAAAACAAGTAAGTCCTGAACAACCGTTATGATACGCATTGCCGGTGTGCTCTGAGCAGTGAACGCCATTATCGCAACACCGCCGACAATGCTCGTAAGTACAAAGCAGACTATGATAAAACAAAACAACAGCAGAAGCCGTCGGCCTAATGTCAGGGTGAGATTGAGCGAATTGTTGTTGTCCATATCAGATTTTACTTTTTGGTTTGGTGGCTTGAAAACTCTTGAGATAGGCCGGTGTCGAATAAGCGATATCCAGGAAATCGCGGCGCATATGGGCCATTTCGGAGAGTGCAAGCATATCGGTTGCCATTGGATGTCGCCCGGGGATAAAGTAAGCGTTAGAGACGGTCAGAAGTTCTTTTGCCTTGTCGCTGCCGTCTCCGAAGAAGAAAACCGGGCGTGAGGTTACGAGCAAATCTCTGTAACTCGCCTCATCAAGAATATAAGGCTGAGGTGGCATAAGTTCCTGCAAAGCAAGATCGTAGGCCGCTGTATATACTTCCATACGACGCGCATCTATCATAGGAACGAAAATTGCGTCTTCGGGGATATCCTCGCCGCTGAAAATAACGCCGGTGGTCATGATTTTTAGCGTAGACAGTCCGATAAGCGGGATATCAAGCGCGTAGGCCAAACCTTTGGCTTCACTGAGTCCAATACGCAGGCCCGTATAGCTGCCGGGACCAATCGACACGGCTACCGCGTCGAGCTTTATTTCCTTATCTTTTACAAAATCAAGACAACTTTTGATGTATTGCGAAAGTAGCAACGCATGATTCTGTCCTTTAAAATCTTCGTAGTGCCTGAGTATCTGACCTTCGGCAGTCAGAGCCACCGAACAGACACGCGTGGAAGTTTCGATATTTAAAATTACAGGCATAAACTAAGTTTTTTGTGTAATTAAAGCGATATCTATTGAAAGGCCGATGCCGAAGCGAGCTCTTTGATAAGCATAAGCATTGCCTCGGTTGTGGCCCGGTCAATTACTCTTGTCCGGCTGCCGGGTAAATGAAAACATCCGGCACGTGTTCCCCGGGGTGTGTGCACGGCTATCCATACAGTACCTACCGGTTTGTCGGGAGTGGCTCCTCCGGGCCCGGCGATGCCTGATGTAGCCATAGAACATACGGCTCCGGTGGCTCGGCACACTCCTTTGGCCATGGAAGTCACGACCTCACGGCTCACGGCGCCGTGAGCCGTGAGGTCGCTCTCTGCTACTCCGAGAAGATTGATTTTAACCTCGTTGGCGTAGCTGACCACCCCACCCTTCATCACGTCGCTGCATCCGGGCACAAGCGTTATTGCGTGGGCTATGTTGCCGCCCGTGCAGCTTTCGGCAGTAGCTACTGTCAGACCGGAAGCACGGAGTTTGTTAATGAGAATTTCAGCTACTTCGTCATCACCGTCGTTGATCAAATATTCGCCTGTGAGCGCAGTGAGTTCGTGTAACGCCCGGTCGAAGACAACGTCAAACTCGCAGGCGAGATTGATTTTCGTATCACAGACCCCGTCAAGACGCAGACGTATGAGTCCGGGAGAAGGAAGATAGGCCAAGTGCAGACAACCGGGCAAAGCTTCCTCCCATGTTGCAAGTTTTTCAGCTAAATCCGACTCGGTAATGCCGCTTACGATGAGTGTGCGGTGCCGACGCTCGACATCGGGCATAAACAGCTCGCGTATAGCAGGCATAGCGCCGTTGTGGAGCATATCCACAGCCTCAAAAGGAACGCCCGGCATTGAAATCAGAGCTTTTGCACCTTTACGGAACAACATGCCCGGCGCAGTGCCGAGTCGATTCTGTATGACTTGACACGATGTGGGCAGAAGAGCCTGACGGCGTGTGAGTTCGTTGAGAGTGAGACCTCGCGCTGCGAAAACGCGCTTTACGTTTTCGAGCACATCGTCGCGCCACACCTCTTCACCTCCGAAAATACTCATAAGCACGTGCTTGGTGATGTCGTCTTTGGTGGGTCCGAGGCCTCCGGTGCAGATTACCAGATCGCTTGCATCGAGCGATTGCTCTATGGCGAAACGTATATCATCCTCATTGTCGCCGACTACAATTGTCTGCACTGTATTCCAACCGTCACGACAGAGGGTGCGTGCTATCTCGGATGAATTGGTGTCAACGACTTGTCCGAGCAATATTTCATCGCCGATGATTATGATAGAAGCATCCATGAATTAGTAAATCAGATGGTTACGCGGGCATATGGCGTTGCATCTAGCGGACAAAAATTGCCGTCGAGATACTTGAAATATCCTGCCATGGCCACCATAGCAGCATTGTCGGTTGTGAAAGCCCTGGGCGGGATGAAAGCTTTCAGACCCCGCTCGCGACAGAAATCGGCCACAGCCGTCCTGACGCCGGAGTTGGCCGAAACGCCGCCACCGATTGCCACTGTTGAGACGCCTGTCACATCTACGGCCTTGGCAAGTTTGTTGATGAGAATATCAATGATAGCACATTGTAGAGAAGCCGCAAGGTCAGCCATGTTTTTCTCTACGAAATCGGGATCTGTCTTCTTTGCGTCGCGGATAGTGTATAGAAATGATGTCTTGAGGCCGCTGAAACTGTAATCGAGACCCGGGATACGAGGGCGCGCAAAAGCAAATCGGTGAGGGTCGCCTTCGGCTGCCAGCCGGTCTATGTGAGGTCCTCCGGGATAAGGAAGACCCATAACCTTGGCGCACTTGTCGAATGCTTCGCCTGCCGCATCGTCAATGGTCTGTCCCAGAACTTCCATATCGTTGTAATTGCGTACGAGTATCAGTTGCGAATTGCCGCCTGAAATAAGCAGACACAGGTAAGGAAACTCAGGCACGATGTCATCGTGATTTTGCTTGACGAAATGCGAGAGAACGTGACCGTGCAGGTGATTTACCTCTATGGCAGGTATATCAAGGCCCAATGACAGTCCTTTTGCAAAACTTGTACCAACCAGCAACGATCCTATCAGACCCGGGCCCCGGGTGAAAGCTATGGCCGAAAGTTGGGATTTACACACTCCGGCACGGCGAAGAGCTGTATCTACCACGGGTACAATATTCTGCTGGTGGGCGCGGGAGGCAAGCTCCGGCACCACGCCACCGTACTCCTCGTGCACCTTTTGAGATGCTATAACGGTTGAGAGCAGAAGGCCGTCCTTAATCACGGCAGCCGCCGTATCGTCGCACGACGACTCGATGCCTAAAATTATTGTACTCATTTTTCAGATGTTTATCAGAATGTGTATCCGATGCCAATTTCAGGTAAGAAAGTCGAAAAATTCTTATTGATGGTACCCACAAACTCCATCTTCACACGCAGTGAGCGCGTGGCCTGCACGCTGAGGCCGGCGCCTACATTCATACCAAGCCGGCTCACACGCGTCGACACGTCGTCGATATCAGTTTCGATCACAAAATGGCGGTCCCACGATGCGTAAGACAGGCCCGCCAGAGGATACATAGCCACCGTAGAACTCAGTGCGAAGGGGAAATGCACATTGACGTTAGCATAGAAATTATCGAGGCCCTTATTGCGGAACACGCAACCGATGGCGGGAGCGATGGCAAGATGCTCCGAAAAACTGTAAGTGTAGAAAATGCCCGCTGTGGGAGCTGAATTTTTAGTAGTGAAACCGAGACTGACACCTACGGCCGACTCTCCCTTGCGCGCTTGCGCCTGACCGGGACAAACCGCTGCAATAGCGGCAACAGCGACAACAGCGACAATAGTTAAAACGCTTTTATTCATATTTTGAAACAGTAAAAACAAATTTCCTGCGGGAGAGAGTGTGGTGACAGACCGTGCAAAGACTTCATCAAGGCTCAATGGTGCCCAGTGTGTCGATTGCGCCGGTAAGAGGATTGAAAATCAGAAAGGCCGGAGCCTTTTTGTTTACAAACACTTTGGGATCGATGCCATGCACAATACCGAGTTGCGCCACATCTACCGTCTGCGAAGCCACACGTCTGCCGTCGTATTCGATTGAAACAGTAGCCTTGCCAGGCACGCGGTATGCAACAGCTCCTTTGGGCATCGACTGAGGTACACCCTTGTCGTCTACGGGCGCCTGACCCCATTGATCGATATTCATATTCATATAGATGGGAGCACCGGTAAGATCATCGACATCGACAACGCCGTCGACCGGTGAAAGCCGTGCGATAACCATTTCGCTTACATTTGTCGTGTCGGGCACAAATCGCACTACATCGACATTGGTGCTCGTCTTAGTGGTGCCGGCAAACATGGCGGTAAGCGCCGCCTCCTGGTCGGAAAGATTTTTCAGCGAAAGCTCGAGCGACTTGCCGTCGGGAGGCGTGTTGTCGGCCTGTCCCGAAATGAGGTCATTACGATACTCGCGAAGTTCAAAAATGCGCTGGGAGGCAAGTTCGGCCCGCTTGCTCTGCGATGAACTGAGCGACATTTCTCTTGTTACAGCCTGATTGGCAGCCTCGGTTTCAAGCGGTGTGGGCAACGCTTCGCGAGCCTCAGGAAGATCAACAGGAGCCGGCTTAACAGTACGCTCAGTGTTGATGGCGAGAGGCGCATTGTTATCATCAAGAAGGACATAAGTCATGCCGTTGCCCTTGAATTGCATCGAAAATCTCGCGGCAGTGTCCGGAACCGCCACCGGAACAATGGTTACGCTCTTGATTGCGACCGTGCGCGAAGGGCGTCTTACGGCATCGTCGAGATTGAGATAGCGACGAGCGTAATTATTAAATTCTCCCGGCTGCTTTTCTGTGACTTCCGACTCGATGACAATGTCTACGGCAGTCTTGGGCAATGTGTACACCACGCCGTAATCATTGGCTTTTGATGCGGTTAACTTGGAGAAAAACTGAGCGTGAGCGCTTGCACTGCATAAAAGAGCCGCTATAAGGATATAAAATTTATACATAATTCAGACTGAGTATAATTCCCAAAAATTGTGACCTAAAAAATGCAACATCAAAGTAACGAAAAAATAGCGAGACAGACAAATAAATAAATAAAAATTAGTTTGGTCTGAATGCCCTCTCCAAGCGAATTGAGCATAATTAACATTTTAAACATTCGAGTAAGAGCAATTTTTGATAACTTTGCAATAATATGGGCAATATATATATATATCACTGCAAAACAACACACATATTATGGCAAATCAAATACTGACCTTTCTCAAAAAGCTTAAGTCAAATAACAACCGCCCGTGGCTGGCCGAGCATCACGACGAGTATAAATCCGTAATGGCCGAACGCGACCGTCTGGCACAAAATTTCATCGGAGCCATATCATCAATTGACACGACCGCTGTGGGTATGACTCCGCCGATGTGTACCTACCGGCTCATGCGCGACACGCGATTCTCTCCCGACAAAACTCCATACAAGACACATATCGGCATTTTCGTGTGCCCGCCGTTGGGCAAGAAATCATTATTGTCAGGCTATTACCTGCATCTCGAACCCGGAGGGTCGTTTATATGCGGAGGCAACTACGAACTTCCCACCAAACACCTCACGGCCATACGCAACGATATACGTGACAATATCGAAGAATACGTTTCAATCGTTGAATCGCCCGAATTCAAACGGTTTTTTCCTACCGTCGGTACGAATATGTTGAAAACGGCACCGAAAGGTTTTGACAAAGACTGGAAATATATCGGCTATGTGCGGCCGAGAAGCTTTGACGTTGAAATGCCGCTCAGCGACAAATTTTTTGACGAGGCCGACTTTATGCAGCGTCTTTTACCCGTCTTGCAACAAATCAAACGGTTGAACGACTTTATCAACTTCACCCTCACCGAGTCGGGACTCCCGTTGATGAGACAGGAAAGATAACAAATTAATCTCAAAAGAAATGTGTCGCGCCGGGAAAGCTGTTACAGCTGCCGGCGCGACACAATTTTTGACAATTAGCAATTACCGCGTATGGTCATTTGTTTTTTGTAATCTTGAAAATCTTACCCTCGATAAGTGATGTCCAGACTGCCGACGTGAAAGGATCAACATCAAATCCGTTGATTTCGCTCACACCTATCTCTTTTTGCCAAAGTATCGACAGTGTCGCCGCATCAATTGCCGTAACAATACCGCGACGCGAACCGGCATATATCACACCGTCCTGCTCCACAATGATGCATGGCGCGTGTTCATAGCCAAGATTCATGTCTACGACCGACAGCAGTCTGAAATCTGGCGTTGTGGCGTCGACAACTACAAGCTGACCGTCCATTGTCTTGGCGTAAATACGTTTGCCGTCGGCGCTTACACCCATTGCCTCGCGGTAGCGGTAGTCTTTGTTGCGCCATATTGTCGAGCCGTCGGCAAGTGAAATTGCTGTCATATATCGATCCGGAGCGACGATATAGACACGTTCGCCGGAAATTACGGGCACAACGTTGCCCGGGCCGAGCATATTCACTTTCCGGCCATTGTTCCAGCGCCACAGCTCCCGGCCGCAATTGATGTCGAGGCAACGAAGATAGGAATCCCACGCGCCGAACACAACCTTTCCGTCCTTGACAGCGGGTGCAGCCTGACAATAATTTCCGATGCTGTCGAAGCTCCATAAAAGCGAGCCGTCGGCCGGATTGCGGGCTTCTAAGCGCTTGAAGCCTCCCTGCAAATATTTGCCGTCGACGACAAGCCCGTCGGCCACATAAGGAGTGGCACGTTCGAGTGCAAGCGTATCGACAATCTCGCCACGTTCACTGTCAACTATATATATACCCTCATGATAGGGAAAGGCCACCCTGCTCTGCCCCAATGCCACCGGACGGGAGTAGATGGCGGATGATGTCGGGATGGTCCATAACCTGCGGCCGGTGGTTTTGTCTATGGCAATAAGATGTCCGAGCGAATTGGCTGCATAAGCCCTGTCGCGGTCGAATCCGATGCGGGTGAAAATCGAAGCCACATCCGTGAGCATATTGTCAATATTGTATCCGACGGGATTTGTAAAATTTACCGATGAATCATCGTCGGTCACATTTTCTGCTACGAGACTGTCGCGCACTGCAATGCCGAACCTGCGATGAGGCTGACCGATTTCAATATCCGTTTCGTCGACAAGCAGAGAGTCAGCTGTCAGCGTCACGACTGAGTAAAGGAAGCCCGGGGTCTTTGCCGGGATGAACGAACGCAGCATAATGCCGGGTATGCTGTCGATTTGATATTGCTGAGCAGAGTGATAATGGCCGTTGATATGAGCTACCACCGGATAGCGTGACAGGATACGCGCATAGTCGCGGTAATTGTCGAGATCGTCGCGACGTATGGGATAATGATTGAAGGAGATGACACGACGCCCCGGAGTGCATAGCACGCTTAGCGTGTCGTCGAGCCATATAAGGTCTTCCTGCTTGATGTGACCGTCGCCCATCTTCATATAAGGACCGCAATTGATGCCTACGATGACCGTGCTGTCGATTACTGCGGCAAACCGGTCGTTTCCCCATATTTTAGGGAATGTATGAGTAGCGCTCTGGCTCCAGTTATTTTCATGATTTCCGGGAAGGACATACAAAGGATGACGCACGGCTGAAATGATGCTGTTGACGTTGGCAAGTTCGATGTCGGAGCCTTCGTTGGAGAGGTCTCCGTTGAAAACTACTGCATCAAAGGGCAAACCGTTGACTTGCTCAACGGCTGCGCGCAAAGCCGAATCAGCAGCGTTGCCGGGTGTGACATGAATGTCGTTGAATACGGCAATTCGTTGGCCGATAGCGTTATAAGCAACGCAAAAAATTACTGCAAGCAGGATCAGAAAATTTTTCTTCATGGTTTTAGAGATTTATAACTGCAAAATTACAAATATTTCGTTAACTTTGCAAAGCAATGAAAAGAATAGATCGCGAAACCGTACAACGGATACTCGACAGCGCCGACATCGTCGACGTTGTCAGCGATTTCGTGCAACTGAAACGCCGGGGCAGCAACTATGTGGGTCTGTGCCCTTTTCACGATGACCGCAGTCCGTCGTTCTACGTATCGCGTGCCAAAGGCATCTGCAAATGCTTCAGTTGCGGCAAGAGCGCATCGGCTGTAAGTTTCGTGATGGAGCACGAAAGCATGAGCTACACCGAGGCTCTGCGCTATCTGGCCAAGAAATACGGCATCGAAATCAAGGAACGCGAGCTCACCGATGAAGAACGCCGGCAGGCCGACGCACGAGAGTCACTGCTCGCTATCAACGACTTTGCCCTTGGCCATTTCGAGCATAATCTCCGCGACACCGACGACGGACGCGACATCGGTCTCTCTTACTTCCGGCATCGAGGCATCAACGATGCCATGATCGAACGATTTCATCTCGGCTACTCGCTCGTAAGCTCCGACGCTCTATATCGCGCCTGTATCGAGAAAGGATTTACCGGGCAAGTGCTTGTCGATTCCGGCATCTGCATCCACACCGACAAAGATACCTGGTACGATCGCTTCCGCGGACGTGTCATTTTCCCGGTGTTTTCTATCTCGGGACGCGTGGTCGCTTTCGGCGGCCGCACTCTCAAAACCGAAAAGTCGGTTGCAAAATACGTAAATTCGCCGGAATCGGCCATATACAGCAAAAGCCATGAGCTTTACGGTCTCTATCAGGCCAAAAACGCCATCAGCAAACAAAATAAATGTATTCTCGTCGAGGGCTACCTCGATGTGATATCCATGCACCAGTCGGGGGTGGAGAATGTGGTGGCCTCATCCGGCACTTCGCTCACCACAGGCCAAATCAAGCTCATCAAGAGATTTACGCCTAATGTTACTGTAATTTATGACTCAGACGCCGCAGGCATCAAAGCCTCGCTGCGAGGTATTAATCTCCTGTTGGCCGAAGGCATGAACATTAAAGTCGTGCTGCTGCCCGACGGCGATGACCCCGACTCATTTGCGCAGCATCACTCCTCGTCGGAGGTTGAGGATTATATCAAGACCCACGAGGTGGATTTCATCCGTTTCAAAACCGAAATTCTGCTCGCAGATGCCGGCGACGACCCGGTGAAACGCGCTACTGTAATAAAAGACATCGTCGACTCGATTGCAGTTATCCCCGACCCGGTCACACGCACAGTTTATCTGCAGGATTGTGCCCGCAATCTCAGCATCGACGAGAAAGTGCTGTCGTTGCAGATAGCCAAAGCCACTGCCGAAGAGGCTGAGAAAAATGGCTTCCGCGACAAGCGCAATCAGGCCGAAAATACGATAAATGTCGGTGACCGAACAGATCAAGCTTCTAAGGGAACCGGCACAAAATCGCCGGCTCTCGCTAAACACCCCGATACACTTGCACGCGCCGAGATATCACTGATAAGATATTGCTTCAGATACGGCCTATTCAACCTTGTTGAAGCTATAGACGACGAGCCGGCTCTGAATGTCATCGATTACGTGAGCTCCGAGCTGCAAAACGACGGTATAGAGTTTTCTAACGTTGCCACTGCCAAACTCTACCATGCGATCTCTGACTTTATCAGCAAACGATATGCCGATGATTACGCCCGGTTTTGCACTGAACTTCAGGCTAAAACCGACAAAATGCGCGAAGAAGGAATCAGGCAAATTTCAGAGGAAGGTAAATCGCTGGGAGAAATACAGTCACTTGAATCCGACCTTAACGAGAGGCTTCGGCAAACGGCTCAAAGCGAAAAGGACCAGTTCATCGAGAACTATCTCATCCACGCTTTCATTTCCGATCCTGACGACGACATACGCAACCTTGCCACCGACCTTGCCGCCGAACGCTATCACCTGAGCAAAGTTCATTACCGGTATGGTAAAATCGAAACCGAACGCGAACGCCTCGTAGAGCTTGTGCCACGAGCCGTTGTCGAGCTCAAAAACGAAATCATAGAGCAACGTCTGGCCGATCTGCGCGCCACTCTGGCAACCGCATCTCAGGATGAAATCAGCGATATTATGACAAAAATACAGTCAATGCAGCAAATCAGGGGGCAGCTTGCGCACGTTCTCGGCGAGCGCACCATCACACCTGCCAAACGGAAATAAGCAAAACGGGAATAAATAAGATTATCCCGCATCCGGCATAACTTTCCGAGACTCGGGATAATCCTAACTGATATTCCGGCAACTTCCGGTATAGAATTTTTCTCTTATTTATCCAGTTTTGCGAGGTTGGCCGAGATTTCTTCGTCGCTGAGATGATAGTCTACGATGTCGCCGCGGAGGTAAGCTTCGTAAGAAGGCATATCCACCAGTCCGTGACCCGAGAGATTAAAGAGAATAACTTTCTCCTCACCTGTCTCTTTACATTTCAGTGCCTCGCGGATAGTGGCAGCAATGGCATGAGTCGACTCCGGCGCAGGGATAATACCCTCGGTGCGTGCAAAAAGCAGACCTGCTTTGAAAGTCTCGGTCTGAGGTATATCCACCGCCTCCATAAAGCCGTCTTTAAGCAATTGCGATACTATCACCCCGGCGCCGTGGTATCGCAATCCGCCTGCGTGAGTGTGAGCCGGCTCAAAATTATGTCCGAGTGTGAACATAGGCAAAAGAGGAGTGTATCCGGCCTCGTCGCCGAAGTCATAACGGAATTGTCCGCGCGTGAGCTTGGGACATGAATCCGGTTCGGCCGCCACGAAACGTGTCTTTCTTTCGCCGGTGAAATTGTGACGCATGAAAGGAAATGCGATACCGCTGAAATTGCTGCCGCCGCCGAAACAAGCGATAACGACATCGGGATATTCGCCGGCCATGGCCATCTGCTTTTCAGCTTCAAGGCCTATGACGGTCTGATGCAGCGACACATGATTGAGCACCGAGCCAAGGGTATATTTACATCCGGGCGTGGTGCGTGCAAGTTCGATTGCTTCGGAGATGGCTGTACCCAACGAACCCATATACCGAGGATTGGACGTTATGATATCTTTACCGGCACGTGTCGACATCGATGGCGAAGGCATGACCTGTGCGCCGAATGTGCGCATTATGCTGCTGCGATAAGGTTTCTGCTCATATGTGAGCTTTACCTGAAATACTGCTGACTCGAGTCCGAACAGACTTGCTGCGTAGGCAAGCGAAGCGCCCCACTGACCGGCGCCTGTTTCGGTTGTCACATTGGTCACTCCTTCTTCTTTACAGTAAAAAGCCTGAGGAATGGCCGAATTGAGTTTATGAGAGCCCATCGGACTCACGCTCTCATTCTTAAAGTAGATGTGAGCCGGTGTACCGAGAGCCTTTTCGAGCGAAAAGGCACGCACAAGGGGAGTCGATCTATAAAATTTATACTGATCCCTGACAGGCTCGGGAATCTCTATCCATGGGTCTGTTGTGTTAAGCTCTTGACGACAAAGCTCTTCAGCGAAGATTGGATATAAATCTTCGGGTTTTAGCGGTTGACGTGTGGCCGGGTTTAACGGTGCCATCGGTTTGTTGGGCATTTCGGCCTGGATGTTATACCAGAACCGTGGCAGCTCATCTTCAGGGAGAAAATAACGTTTCTGTTTTGACATAAGGATTAATATTTATGTGTTGAACAATAAGTATGACACCGGAATTATTTAATGTATTGATTAGTCACCGCATCTTTTGGCGTCTTTTCGGCGCTTTGTGTGACTCCGCTCAGTCACGATGCCCGCATCGCTCCTTCACGGATTCACCCAAATCGCTCGGAAATTCGCTCAAAATATGCATTAACTAATTTACGGGTCATAATTATACGGCAAATATAATGAATAAATTTCATTTCAACAAAACTCACAAAGAAAGAAAAAAAAATTTCGAGGCGTAAAAAAAAAATTTCGAGCTGATTTTTTCACGCTCTCCCATGTTGAACATAAGGTCGTTGCATAGCGTCGACAAAATCCGGCGCAAATGACGTGAAACGAATTTATATTGATACTTATTAATTGTATATCAGATGTTTATAAATATTATATAGAGCATATATTTAATAATTTCTCAACTATTTCTCTAACTTATTGTGACCCAAACACTTCTAATTTTCATTAAAAAATTCTGCGTCTTTTCACATTTTTTTATTCGAAATCTTTTTGCTATCTTTGCTAAACTTTTCGAAAATCCTTATCCAATAATGACCGATCAGCATATAAAGTTATGGGACAAATGTCGCCTTTTCATCAAGGACAACCTTGGTGATGATGTGCTTTTCGACACATGGTTCAAGGATATAACATCGTTTCGATACGATGGCAGCGCTCTGGTGCTGAATGTGCCTTCTTCTTTCTTCGTCGAGCAGCTTGACGAACGTTTCGGCAGACTCATACAAAGCGCGCTTGGCAAAGTATACGGCAAGGACGTAAAACTATACTACCGTTACTATCAGGTACAGAACGTGCCCGACAGCGCGACAACCGAACTAAGCGCCAAGCCAAGCAGCACGATACTCTCCGGACGCACGGCTGCACCGGCCAACCCGTTCGCCGCTGCTGAAGCGCCTGACGTTGATTCTCAGCTTAATGCAAGGTACAACTTTGAGAACTACTGTAAAGGCGAGAGCAACAAAATAGCATGTGCTATCGCTGCAAGCATCGCTGACAATCCTAAAAATCTCACATTCAACCCGCTCTTCCTGTTCGGCAAGACCGGTGTCGGCAAGACCCACCTCATTCAGGCAATCGGCATACGCATCAAAGAGAACAATCCTTCGGCGCGTGTGCTTTACGTTACCGCCAGGCTCTTTATCGACCAATACACTACGGCTGTCCGCAACAAGACAATCAACAGTTTCGTGCATTTTTATCAGAGCATCGATACTCTCATCCTTGACGACGTGCAGGACCTGCGCGACAAGCCCGGCACTCAGAATACATTCTATTTCATATTCAACCACCTGCACCAGAACAACCGGCAGATAATCATGTCATGCGACGTGCCTCCGGCCGAGATGGAAGGATTCGAAGCTCGTCTGCTCAACCGATTCAAATGGGGCATTTCTACCGAGCTCGGCAATCCGGACTTCACCCTTCGTCGCAGCGTGCTCATGCAGAAAGCACGGCAAAACGGTGTGGAACTACCTCAGGATGTGGCCGATTTTGTAGCCGCTAATGTCACCGACAGCATCCGCGAACTCGAAGGCGTGATAGTCTCACTCGTCGCGCATGCCGCAGTAACCGGCACAGACATCAATATGCAGACAGCCCGCACGGTGGTGGAGCGTGCCGTAAAAATGCAACGCAAGACCATCAACTTTGAAATGGTGGCCGAAGGCGTGGCGGAACATTACAATATCAATCCAGATAAGATCTTCACAAAATCGCGCAAACGTGAAGTTTCTGACGCCCGGCAGGTGGTAATGTATCTTGCCAAGAAGCTCACCAATATGTCTTTGGTTTCGATAGGCCGTCTTCTTGACCGCACTCATGCTACGGTCAATTACGCTTGCAATGTAATTGAAGAAAGATTGCAGATTGAGCCTCAATTGCGCGAAGATATCGGCAAAATCGAATCAGCTATCCGCGCCAACTGATGGCAGTGTTACGTTTCCTGGCCAATCATATCATCATCGACGGCATCGACCGAGGCTTGTCGGTACTCGAATTGTCGGACGACCGTAAACAATTGTCAATCAGCCCTTTCATCAAAGAGACCTATTCCACCGTGTTTATTCCCGGCGCCATACACATCACAGTCATTGATGAAAAGTATCAATTATTTGCCAAAAAATTGGACAAATATTTGTAAATTCAGAATAAAATTTGTAGTTTTGCAATATCTACATTAGATTTAATCCTGAATGACTGAATTTGAAGAAACGATTATAACTTATCTGCAAACACACGGCAGTATCGACATCGCCGAATACGAATTTAAAAAAGATATTTCAGAAAATCCCGATTTGAAAGCACAATACAAAGAATGGTGCAGAGAGTCGGGTTATACTGAGCGTCACGGATTCAGAGAATACGCTTCCGAATATCTCGACAACATCGACAGTGTGTGGGACAGCCTTACCGACTATGACGAATAGCCCGATATTCTCGCCGGCTCCGGCAGGCAAACCGGAACCGGACATACAGCAAGTAAGGCTTCCGGCCGAATGGGAGCCCCAACGCGCTGTAATCATCGCATGGCCTCACGCGCTCACCGACTGGCAGCCCAGACTTGACCAGGTGAGAGAGTGCTACAAGAAGATAGTTGCCGCTATTCTGCCCCATGTACCCGAGCTCGTGATCATTACTGCCGAACCCTACGCTGTGGCAAAACAAATCGACAGTTGCGCCGACCTATCCAAAGTGCGTTTTGTCAATTTTCTGACCAACGACACCTGGACACGCGACTATGCTCCCATTACAACTATTGTAAAAACTCCCGACATCTCATTACCCACCCTTTGCGACTTTCAGTTCAACGGATGGGGCATGAAATTTGCATCTTGCCGCGACAATCAGGCCGCCTCGCGCATCTACACCGACGACATTTTTCCCGGATATGACTACAGCAACAACCTCGACTTCGTGCTTGAGGGCGGCTCAATAGAATCAGACGGTCACGGCCTGTTGCTCACTACTTCACGTTGTCTGTTGTCAGTAAACCGCAACGACACGCTCAGCCCGACTGATATCGAAAACCGCCTGCGCACATCGCTCGGAGCCCGAAAAGTGCTGTGGCTTGATTATGGTTTTCTGGAAGGCGACGACACCGACAGCCACGTCGACACACTGGCGCGCCTTATCGCTCCCGACGCGATTGCCTACACATCGTGCGACCGCGAAAATGACAATCACTATCAGGAATTAAATCTTATGGCCCGACAACTAGCCAATATGCGCACAATCGCCGGCCAACCGTTCAAGCTCTTTCCGCTCCCGATACCGGAGGGCATATACGACGAGAACGGCGAAAGATTGCCGGCAACGTATGCCAATTTCCTGATACTGAATCGTTCGGTCATTTTACCCGTATACGGAGACGACCATTACGACTCTGTTGCTGTTGAGCAAATGCGCTCTGCAATGCCCGGATACACAATCGAAACCGTCGACTGCCGCGAACTCATACGTCAGCACGGCTCGCTTCACTGCGCCACCATGCAGGTGCCCGAGATATAGTAACCTCATACCGAGTTTTAACATATATTATATTCCGTTTTTGGCTCTTTCACGTCAAAAAGGGTTAACTTTGTAGCATAAACCTTCACCGAACACCGATATGCTTACATATAATACACGTGTCGAAAGCCTCAAGCTCCCCGAATACGGCCGCAACATCCAGAAGATGGTGCAGAAGTGCCTTGAAATCGAAGACCGCGACGAGCGCACGGCTTATGCTCACACTATTGTTAAGACTATGAGCGTTTTGTCGCCTCAATCCGACAAATCCGAAGAGAGCCGGCGCAAATTATGGGATCATCTTGCCATCATCGCCGATTTCAAACTCGACATTGACTGGCCCTTTGAGCCGCCACAACCCGATGTATTCGACGAGAAGCCCGACCCGATACCCCTACCCTACACCGAGATCAGATTCCGCCATTACGGCAACGCTCTCCAGCGTATGATTGACGAGGTGATGATGATGCCCGAGTCGCCGGAACGTGATTCGGCCATCGTACTGATTGCCAATCACATGAAAAAGCAACTTCTGGCCATTAATCCCGACGTTGATGTCGATGAGCGCGTGCTGAACGACATCCGCACACTCTCGCACGGTCAGATTAACCTCGCAGATACCGATGTGACCCTCCATGACTACTTCGTGATGCCCACGGCCTCCGGTAAGAAAAAGAAAAAGAAGAAATAACGTCACAGAATCATATTTCAGATGTTTCCCCCTCTTTCTTCAATAGGAAAAATAGTAAAAACACACGGTGTCGACGGCGAAATGTGCGTTGTCTTCGATGTGCAAAATATTGATGGACTGCTTGACGAAGCTCAATGCGTGATGATATACGACGAAGGTCTCCCTGTACCTTTCTTCATGGCATCGGTTCGCAATCGCGGCTCCGAAAGCCGCCTCATCCGTTTCGATGACATCGAAACTCAGCAACAGGCACAAGAACTGGTCGGTCGCGAAATATATCTCCCAGCATCCGTCGTCGCTCTGCATGAAGAAACCGACAGCGACGGTTTATATGCAGCCGATCTCATAGGCTACTCTGTCGTCAACGTTGACTGCAGCAATGTCATAGGTACTATCACCGACATCAACGATGCCACTGCCAACGCCTTGTTTGTCGTCGATACGCCCGACGGTGAAGCGCTTATTCCCATTGCCGATGAATACATCGTAGAGATAGACACTCAACAGCGCACCATCACTCTCTCCCTGCCTCATGGACTACTTGACTCCGTGATTAATTGACTTTAACCTCTCTCAAATATGGAATTTAACGAAGACGAAGCTATAAAATACATCATCTCCAAGCTCGGAGAGGCTTATGCCGGGACCGACGAAGATGAAATACTGAATATAATCGATATTATCTGGGACTACTACGACGACAACGGATTACTTGACCTTGACAACGACCAGGACACTGATGTAGATGAACTTCTGGCTTATTGCAAGAAGACACTCGCAAAAGATCCGAGTTGTCCGTTCTCTACCGATGAAATCGAACGCATCGTAATGGCCGAATTGGAATACGAAGATAAGACTTTATGATTATGATACGCCGTATCTTCATCTGCGCTTTGATATTTTCATCAGTTATCTTTTCCCGCGCAACCTCTCCCGCAGAGAATCTCGCTGATTTGAGTTTTGATGATAACATTGAGACGCCCGCAGTGCCAAAGAAGGCTGCCGCGCCCATCGTTCGGCATATGGACAATATCCGCGCCACCATCTCTAAACACGGCCTTAACGTCGGCACCGACCGAAACGGTCAGGTCGCAATAGTGACTATTCCCTGCTCACAACTGTTCGCGCCGAACGACACCGCACTCCTTGTCTCGGGCGAGAAATATCTGCGCCCGTTCGGCAAACTGCTCAAATATCCTACAATGTACAAAGTGATAGTTGCCGTGCACAGCGACAACACCGGCGAGCCGGCCTATCTCGATGACCTTACCTCAGCGCGTGCCGATGCGGTGGATTATTTCATAACAAAGATCTCGGGCACCGACGGCTCCTCGCTTGTACCCTACGGACTCGGATGCGACGTGCCTCTCAACGACAATGCTTCAATCTCTGAGCGTGATGCCAACAGGCGTCTGGAAATCTATATCGTGCCTAATACCGGCATGATAGAGACAGCGCGTGCAGGAAAGTTACAATAAGCGTCCGAATGTGGCTTCGGCCTCGGCAAGCGATTCGGCATTGCCCACATCGTGCCAGCTGTAAGGCTTGGAAGGCGCGTAACCTCTTATGTCGAGCTGTCCGCACGACGACACATAAAACGGCGTGACTGAAAAAACTTCCTCGCCTGTGCGGCTTGAATAACGCTCAAGAATGGGGAAAACCGAAGGATTGAGAATATGCACTCCCCCGAAGGCGAGTCTGTCTAAATTGTCAACGATGAGGCCGGAAGGCCTTACCTCCGACGTTGTGATGTTCTCCCATCCGCGCATGCGGTTCCGGCAGTCAAAGAGAAGGTAACGCGATGTCTGTCGCCGTTTTACCAGCAGCGTGGCATCGGCGCCGCTGCCGGTATGCGCAGCAATCATTTCACTTATCGGGAAATCTGTGAGAATATCGGCATTATGCACGATAAAAGGTCCGTCGTCAAGCCATCTTCTGGCTTTGAGAATACCACCGCCGGTATCAAGAAGCCGTGCGCTCTCGTCGCTTATATGGATATTTGCACCGAAATTATTGTTTTCATCCAGATACTCAATAATTTGAGTTGCAAAGTGATGCACATTCACAACAATTTCAGAAATTCCGGCATCGAGCAGTTTCTCGATTACCCGTCGGAGCATGGGCTTGCCGCAAACCGGAACGAGAGCCTTTGGATGCTGCAATGTGAAAGGTTTGAGACGTGTTCCAAGCCCGGCAGCGAATATCAACGCTTTCATCTCGAAAGTTAATGCTGTGTCAACGGTTTAAATTCTTGTTCGATATTCTGCTCGCGGTGCACAAGCTCGACTTTCACATTGAATTTTTCGTGAATATGCCGGGCCATATGCTGTGCGGCATAGACCGAACGGTGACGGCCGCCCGTACAGCCGAAACAAATCATGAGATTAGTGAAACCTCGCTCGATATAACGCCTGACCGACGAATCGACCAACGCATAGCAGTGATTGAGAAATTCGATGATTTCTCCGTCTTCTTCAAGGAATTCTATCACTTCGTTGTCGAGACCGGTAAAGAGTTTGTAACGCTCGTATTTACCGGGATTGTTGATGGCACGGCAGTCAAAAACATAGCCTCCGCCGTTGCCTGTCGCATCATTGGGTATACCCTTTTTATAAGCGAAACTCATAACGCGCACGGTGAGCGCACGCTTCTGCAAGTCGTCGGAGAATTGTTTAAGCTCGGTCAGCTTGTTAAGCAGTTCGTTAAGATAAGGATATTCTACAAACGGCTTGACAAGCAATTCGCGCAGATTGGCAATTGCGAAAGGCACGCTCTGCAAGAAGTGCGGTTTCTTTTCGAAATAGCCTCGGAAACCGTATGCACCAAGCACTTGCAGCGTGCGGAACAGGACGAAATGGCGCAACTGCTCGTAAAAATACACACGGTCGACAGGTTTGTATTTGCCCAGTGCGTCGATATACTCCTCGATCAGCTCCTCGCGCAACGACGAAGGGAAATTTGCTTTGGCTTGCCATAGGAATGAGGCCACATCGTAAAAGAACGGTCCTTTACGCCCTCCCTGAAAGTCGATGAACATGGGCTCGCCGTCTCGTATCATTACGTTGCGTGACTGGAAGTCACGGTACATGAACGTGCTTGACATTGAGCGCATAAGCACATCGGCCATTCGCTGGAAATCATCTTCGAGTTTGTCTTCAAGAAATTCCAGACCGGTGGCTTTAAGAAAACAATACTTGAAATAGTTTAAATCCCAGAGTATGGAGCGCACGTCAAACTCCGCGGCCGGGTAACACTTCGCGAAATCCATGGCCACAGCTCCGGCGAACTGAATATCAGGCAGCCGTCGTATTGTCTTGACCAACAATGCCTTTTCATCCGGAGAGAACGAGCGGGTAAGACGTCCTTTCTCGATCGCATTGAAAAGCAATGTATCGCCCAGATCTTCCTGAAGATAGAACATACGGTCATCAGAAACTGCGAGCACGCGCGGCACCGGCAAATTCTTGCTCAGAAAATGGGCATCCATATATAGAAACGCCTCATTCTCAGGCAGGCAATTGCCTATTACGCCTATCAGACTCTCTTTACCGGAAAGGCGGAAATAACGGCGATTAGAGCCCGACGAAGGCAACTCCTCGACATGCCCGGGTTTCACTCCGGTGTATGATTTATATAATTCTTCTAATTTTGCTTTCATTTGCCGGTCGGTTTTTACCGTTTTGAATTGTTATGATTATCAGAAACCGAATTCTGAAATAAATTTAATGCGCATAAGCCTGATTTCATTTTCGGTGTAATCATCGCCAAGTGCGCTGACTGCCTCTTCGATGCTGTCGGTTTTGCTGGTTTTGAAATATTCATAAATATCTTCCTGCACGTCGGGGTCGATGTGCTCGTCGATATAGTATGATATATTGATTTTGCTGCCTGAATACATGATAGCCTCTATCTCATCAAGCAGTTCGGAAAACTCAAGTCCTTTTGACTCGGCGATTTCATCGAGAGGCACACGACGGTCAATCGCCTGAATGATAGCAATGCGTTGTTTGCTCTTTTTCGCAACCGTGCGCACTCGCAGATCCTCGGGACGCTCGATGTCATTCTCTTCTACATGCTTTTTTATAACCTCTACAAACTCAGCGCCGAAACGTTTTGCTTTGCCCACACCCACGCCTGAAATATTGGCCAGCTCTTCGATAGTGACCGGATAGGTAGTCGCCATTGCTTCGAGCGAGAAGTCCTGGAATATTACGTATGGGGGAAGGTTGAGGTGTTTTGCAATGTTTTTGCGCAGGTCGCGCAGGATATTGTACAGCTCCGGGTCGACGGCACAAGCCGCGCCGCCGGTCATCGGAGCTTCTTCTAAATCTTCGTCAAACTCGTTATCTTCCACAATTTTGAATGATATGGGTTTCTTTAAATAATCTTGAGCCTGAGGAGTGAGGTGTATGAGGCCGAACTGCTCGATATCACGATAGAGATAGCCTGCGAGCTCGGCCTGACGTATGAGTGATGCAAAGTATCGCTGGTCGCGGTGGGATGCAATACCAAAATTTTCAAGTGTCTCGTGGAAATAATTTCTTACATCCACTGTGGCTTTGCCTAAAAGTATGTTGATAATATGATCGGCTTTGAAGCTGTCTTTAAGCTGCGCAACGGTCTCGAGCACTGAAATGAGGTCATCCTTAGCCTCTATCATCTTTTTTGGCGACAAGCAGTTGTCACAGTTACAGCAGTTGGGCTCATCATACTCTTCGCCGAAATAATGCAACAGCAGCCGGCGGCGGCACATGCTCGATTCGGCATAAGCCTGGGTCTCGGCCAGAAGCTGACGGCCGATTTCTTGTTCGGTGAGAGGCTTGCCCTGCATGAATTTCTCCATTTTCTGCAAGTCTTTCGGACTATAGAATGTGATGCACTGTCCCTCACCACCGTCTCGGCCGGCGCGCCCGGTTTCCTGATAGTAACCTTCAAGACTTTTGGGCATATCATAGTGAATCACATAGCGCACGTCCGGCTTGTCGATACCCATGCCGAAAGCTATGGTGGCTACTATGATATCGATTTTTTCGAGCAGAAACGCATCCTGATTCTCAGCTCTGGTCGCAGCGTCCATACCGGCGTGATAAGCTCGCGCCTTTATGTTGTTGACCTGTAAAAACTCGGTGAGCTCCTCCACTTTTTTCCGACTCAGGCAATAAATGATGCCCGATTTGCCTTCATTTGCCTTGATAAAGCGGATGATGTCACGATCGATATTCTTGGTCTTGGGACGTATCTCGTAGTATAAATTTTTGCGATTGAACGATGATTTGAACACCGTACAATCAGTGATGCCGAGATTTTTGATTATGTCGTGCTGTACCTTGGGCGTTGCGGTTGCCGTGAGCGCTATCACGGGTCTGTTGCTGATCTCGTTGATTATCGGACGTATGCGACGGTATTCCGGACGGAAATCGTGCCCCCACTCCGAGATACAATGCGCCTCGTCTATGGCGTAAAAGGAGATAGTAACTGATTTTAGAAAGTCAATATACTCCTCTTTGGTCAGTGATTCGGGAGCGACATACAGGAGTTTGGTACGGCCTGCCGTGATATCGGATTTTACAAGATCAACGGCCGATCGGTTGAGCGATGAATTAAGGAAATGCGCAATCGAATCATCTTCGCTGTAATTACGCATTGCATCCACCTGATTTTTCATAAGCGCAATAAGGGGCGATATCACTATCGCAGTGCCGTCCATAAGCAAAGACGGCAACTGGTAGCACAGCGACTTGCCTCCGCCCGTGGGCATCAGCACAAATGTGTCTCGCTCGTCTAGGAGATTGCGGATAATAGCTTCCTGATTGCCTTTGAAAGCATCGAACCCAAAATATGATTTCAGTGCTCGGGAGAGAAGATTGGCTTGGAGCATAGGTCAGGGTCGGTGGATGGTTTATATTGCTTAGTTATTTTTCGTTTTTACACCATTGCCGATTCGAAGTTGGCCGCCTCAAGCTTTTGGCGTGCATAATCGGCGGTAACTGTAAATTCGTTGGCTGTGGTCGACGGTATCTCAAACATGGCGTCGATCATGATTGTTTCTACAATCGACCGGAGACCACGTGCGCCGAGCTTGAATTCGATTGCCTTGTCGACAATAAAATCAAGCGCCGACTCGTCGAACGTGAGCATCACGCCGTCCATAGCAAACAGTTTCTGGTACTGACGGGTTATGGCGTTTTTGGGCTCGGTGAGCACTCGGCGCAAGGCGTCACGGTCAAGGTGCTCCAGCGATGTTACGATAGGAAGTCGGCCTATGATTTCGGGAATCAGTCCGAATGCTTTCAGATCCTGCGGCGCTACGTAACGAAGAAAATCATTACGGTCAATTTTGCGGCGCTTGGTATCGGTTGAGTACCCCACGACGTGCGAATTCATGCGATGTGCGATTTTTTGCTCTATGCCGTCGAATGCCCCACCGCATATAAAGAGAATGTTTTTGGTGTCGACAGGTATCATTTTTGCCTCGGGATGCTTGCGTCCTCCTTGCGGCGGCACATTCACCACCGACCCTTCAAGAAGTTTAAGCAGACCTTGTTGCACTCCCTCGCCCGAGACATCACGGGTGATCGACGGATTATCGCCTTTACGTGCTATTTTGTCAATTTCGTCGATAAAGACAATGCCGCGCTCGGCTTTTTCCACATCATAGTCGGCAACCTGCAACAGGCGCGTAAGCAGACTCTCAATATCTTCGCCAACATATCCGGCCTGTGTCAGCACCGTAGCATCTACAATGGTGAAAGGCACATCAAGCATTTTTGCAATAGTGCGTGCAAGAAGTGTCTTTCCGGTGCCGGTGGGACCGACCATGATAATGTTGCTCTTTTCGATATCGACATCGTCTGACTCGGGCTGCGCCAATCGCTTGTAGTGATTGTAGACGGCCACCGACAGGTAACGCTTGGCATTGTCCTGACCGATTACGTATTCATCAAGAAATTTCTTTATATCAGCCGGCTTGGGCACCTTCTCAAGGTCAATTTTAGCAGAAGGCTGCTTTTTGGCTCCTTTGTTGATGCTCTCGTAATATTCTTTTATCATCGTATGCATCTGCTCCACGCAATCGGGGCACACATATACCTTCTCATCCGGCGATGGGATGAGAAATTCGGACATTTCTGCCGGACGGCCGCAATATGAGCAGGATGCTTGTTTCTGTCTTGCCATGTCGGATTAATGTTTGGAGCGTACAAGCACGTCGTCGATCATGCCGTAAGCCTTTGCCTCCTCGGCTGTCATCCAGTAATCGCGGTCGCTGTCGGCTTCTACCTTTTCGAAAGGCTGACCGCTGTGCTCGGCGATAATGCCGTAAAGCTCCTTTTTGAGTTTCAGTATCTCGCGGGCAGTAATTTCGATATCGGAAGCCTGACCCTGAGCGCCGCCCATGGGTTGATGGATCATCACGCGCGAGTGCTTGAGCGCGAAACGCTTGCCTGTTGTGCCTGACACAAGCAATACGGCGGCCATTGACGCAGCCATACCGGTGCAAATAGTCGAAACATCGGAGCTGATGTACTGCATGGTATCGTAGATACCGAGACCTGCGTATACTGATCCGCCCGGGCTGTTGATATAAATTGACACATCCTTGCCTGGATCTGCGGCATCAAGATAGAGAAGCTGTGCCTGCACTACATTGGCCGAATAGTCATCGACCTGTGTGCCGAGGAAAATCACGCGGTCCATCATCAGACGCGAGAACACATCCATCTGCGCTACGTTGAGCTGACGCTCTTCGATGATGGTAGGATTGATATAACTTGACGTTATGGCTGCATTTACAGCCGAGGTGTATTGATCGAGCGCGAGACCGTTAAGGCCCATGTGCCGCACTCCGAAGTTTCTGAAATCTTTACGTATATCCATATTATCTATGAGTAAATTCTTGTGCTGTTTTGTAAAACTGATTTCAAAGTTACGAAATTTTTTTGAAATCACAAAATACAGATGATATTTCTACTTCATGTCAACATAAACCCCGCAAAGAAAAGTAATAGCCCGATTCCGGGCTATTATTTGTCAATATCTTAACGATATATTGCATAAACCAAAATTTATCCTTACCTTTGCAGCGCTTTTGCAGGACAGCTAAAGCAAAACCCGTGTGATGGGAAATTATTCATTTAATTTTGAGTAACACATTATTTAAACAAATGGAAGTATTTAAACTTACAGCTCAGCCCCGCGTTGAGCTCGGCAAAAAAGCCACCAAAGCCCTGCGTGCCGCAGGCAAAATTCCCGCTGTAATCAATGGCAGCGAAGTTGTCGATCTGCCTTTCAACGGCAAGCTCCTCGACGGTCAGAAAGTAGTTGAAATCGAAAACGGCAAGGGTCTGATCACTACCGATATTGTAGTTTCAGCCGAAGACGTGCGCAAGCTCATCTACACCCCCGACATCTACGCAGTGGAGATCGACTTCGACGGTACAAAGAAAATGGCCGTTATCAAAGACCTCCAGTTCGACCCTGTAAAGGATCAGCTCCTCCACATCGACTTCCTCGAAGTAGACGATAAGAAACCCGTAGTCATCGAGATTCCCGTTCGTCTCGAAGGCCACGCCGAAGGTGTAAAAGCCGGTGGTAAGCTCACTCTGTCGATGAAGAAACTTCGCGTCAAAGCAGTCTACACCTCAATTCCCGAGCGCCTTGTCATCAACGTTGACCACCTCGGCCTTGGCAAAACAATGCAGGTGGGCGACCTCCACTTCGAAGGTCTCGAGCTCGTCAACGCCAAGAACGCCGTTGTATGCGCTGTACAGCTCACTCGTGCCGCCCGCGGCGCCGCTGCTGCCGCTGCTGAATAAATCTGAGTTCGCTCAGATTATGTTTCACAATTGATAATCACAACTGAATGAAACATCTGATTGTTGGACTGGGAAATATCGGTGATGAATACCGGCTCACCCGTCACAACATTGGCTTTATGATATTGGATGCCTTTGCCGAGGCATCCAATATTACTTTTTCGACCGACCGTTACGGCGACATCGGACGCGGACGCATTAAAAATCAGCAAGTCGTGCTTCTGAAACCTTCTACCTACATGAATCTCAGCGGAAACGCCGTAAGATACTGGAAAGAGAAAGAAGATATCGAGCTTGGCAACATACTCGTGCTTGTCGATGACCTGGCTCTGCCCTTCGGCGCCATTCGCATCAAGCCTTCAGGCAGCGACGCCGGGCACAACGGACTCAAAAGCATTGCGCAAATGCTCGGCAGCCAAGCCTATCCACGTCTAAGATTCGGCATAGGCAATGACTTTCCGCGCGGTTGTCAGGTCGATTATGTGCTCGGTCACTTCACTATGGATCAGAGACAGATGTTGCCCACCCGCATCGGTGTAGCCGTTGACGCCATAAAGGATGAAGTGCTCGCAGGCATCCAGAATGCCATGTGTAATTACAATAATAAATAATTCGCCTCAATATGCCAAGTGAAGTCAGGGTTGACAAATGGCTCTGGGCAATGCGCATTTTCAAAACCCGCTCTATCGCCACCGAGGCCTGCAAAAAGGGACGCGTAACCATAGGTACGGAAGGTCAACTCGTTAAGGCATCACGCCCGATTAAAATCGGCGACGTGATAAATGTGCGCAAACCGCCAATAACCTACACGTTCAGAGTGCTTGCGCTGACTGAAAACCGATTGGGAGCAAAGCTCGTACCTGAATACTGCGAAAACATCACACCGGCTTCGGAATACGAACTGCTCGAAATGGTCAAGATTTCAGGATTCGTCGACAGGCGCAAAGGATTGGGGCGTCCCACTAAAAAGGAAGGACGCGAGCTGAACCGGTTTACATCCGAAGCCTACTACGATAGCGCGGATTTTGACTGGGACGATGATGAAGACGAAGAGTGACATCAAGACTATGCCCGTAATCCGGAGCCGGGGATAATCGCAACAGTCATCGTCTAATAAATATTCTATATTTCGTTGTAGATCCGCCACTTCTTTCCATCACTCTTCGTACCCCCACGCAATTGATTTATTCTGCCTTATGACTTACGATGACGTAATAGATTTCCTTTACTCTCAGCTGCCGATGTTCCAGAATTCAGGGCCCGGAGCTTATAAACCCGGACTCGGCACTGCGCATCTTCTTGACGACGCTTTCGGCAATCCTCACCTCCACTACCCGACTGTCCACGTGGCAGGCACCAACGGCAAAGGCTCGACAGCACATACCATAGCATCCGTGTTGCAGGCCGCAGGGCTGAAAGTCGGCCTGTACACCTCGCCCCATCTGATTGACTTCCGCGAACGCATCCGCATCAACGGTCAGATGATAGAAAAGGAAGAGGTTACAAAATTTGTCGAACGATACCTGGCCATGCATCTTGATTGCAAGCCTTCGTTTTTCGAACTCACATCAATCATGGCTTTTGACCATTTTGCAAAACACAATGTCGACGTGGCCGTGATTGAAGTCGGACTCGGCGGTCGTCTCGATACCACAAATATCATCTCCCCCATCCTCTCCGTAATCACCAACATATCACTCGACCACACTGCCCTCTTAGGCAACACCGAAGTTGAAATCGCACGCGAAAAAGCAGGCATTATCAAACCCCTTACTCCGGTCGTAATAGGCGAGGCCGATGCTGAAATCAGGGAAGTGATGATGGAGAAAGCCCGCGAAATGAAAGCGCCTGTCGTCTTTGCCGAAGATCTGGCCGTGACACGCAGAGAAAATTGTTACAGCATAACCCCGGGTGGCAATCCGGTGGCCGAATTCGAGCTCACAGGTGAATATCAACACGCCAATGCCAACACAATCATGGCTGCTCTGCGGCTGTTGAGACGCAGATTCCCGATTGAGGACAAAAATATCGTAAAAGGGTTTGCGACTGTATGCCGATCGACGGGGCTTATGGGCCGATATCAGACGCTGCAAGAAAAACCGATAAAAGTAATCTGCGATACAGGCCACAACATCGGTGCATGGCACATTCTCGGACCAAAACTGAAACAAGAGGCCCTGCGCAAGGGCACTCTGCGTGTAGTGCTCGGATTTGTAAATGACAAAGACGTTGACCACATTTTCGACGAGTTGCCCACCGAAGCCGAATATTACTTTGTCACGCCATCGGTTGCCCGAGGCCGGTCCGGAGAAAGTTTGCTACCGGTTGCCGCCGAAAAAGGCATCCTGCGTGCGCGTGCGTTCGACAACGTCAGTTCCGGATACCGTCAGGCCATGAATGAAGCCTCGGAGGGCGATATGGTATACGTCGGCGGCAGCACATTTGTGGTGGCCGACCTTCTCGTCGCTGTCAGGCTCTGAAAACAGGGCACCAGTGCTCGCTGCTCCACCCCTGAGATGCGTTGCGCAACGTGATTTTTACCAGTCCTGAAATCCCGGTCAACTGTCCGCGCACACGTTCCACTATTTGTGAAAACGAATTGCTGTCTGATAATTGAAAGTTTAAAATTTGCTGTCCCATATACGACACTCGTGCATAAATAGTGTCGCCGTACGCAATCGACTTTCCGTTGTTGAGGAGTGAAGTTGTCATTTTATAGTGTATTAATCATTTACACTGCAAAGTTACGCGTCGCTATGCGCAATTTCATTACCCATCATCTTTAAAATAAGTATATTCCGGCAGATTTTCATCATAATTGGCTAACTTTGGATTAAAAAATTGTGCCAACCGTCGCAATTTCATTTTCAACAAAGTTTGCGCAACTTACCCAGCAATATGAAAAATCAAAAAACTCTCTTGCTCCTCGTCTGCATCGCATTGATATTGACCGGTTTGCTTTGGGGACGCACTACATCAGGCCAAGAGACTGACAATAACAATTGCAACATCTCTGATAATAACGCTCTGCTCGAAGTGCTCTCCCCGGAAGGATCGGAAATCATTCGGTATTGCGGATTCACAGTCTCGTTCAACCCCCGCTTCCATCAACCCGACTATGTAGCATGGGAACTTACGCGCGACGAAGCCGAAGCAGATTCGGTTTCACGCAAAGGTTACGATTTCGCCCCCGACCCGGACATTGAGGGATGCGCAGTTCTCGCCGACTACCGGCGCTCGGGCTTTTCGCGCGGACACATGGTCCCGGCTGGAGATATGAAATGGAGCCCCGAAGCCATGCGCGACTGCTTCTACCTCACCAACATCTGCCCTCAGACATCTGCCCTCAACGAGGGGGCATGGGGCGCGCTTGAAAAGAACTGCCGGCGTTGGGCCCGACGTGACAGCGCCATAATCATCATCTGCGGCCCGATACTAACCGACCGGTTGACACGTTCAATTGGCCAAACACCCGTGCCCGTGCCCGAGAGATTTTTCAAAGTCATACTTGCACCCGGAGCCAATCCGCCGAGAGCAATCGGTTTCATAATGAACAACGGTAAAGTAGAAGGAGGAATGCAGGCGGCAGTAACAACAGTCGACGAAGTCGAACGCATCACCGGATACGACTTCTTCTCGGCGCTTCCCGACAGCATAGAAGAAACAATCGAATCGCAAAGCAGCCTACTGGCATGGAACTTGTAAAATATGAACGTAACTGACACAATTTGCGCCGTATCTACACCCCCGGGAGTAGGCGGCATTGCCGTAGTCAGAGTCTCCGGACCCGACGCTATTGCTATCACCGACAGAATATGGCAAGGAAAATCACTCACCGCCGCCGCCACACACACTGCTAACCTGGGCTACGTGCTCGACAGCGAAGGCTTACGCCTTGATCAGGCTGTGGCTACCGTATATCAAGCCCCGGGGTCATATACCGGCGACGACGTGGTGGAAATATCCGTACACGGCTCAACGTACGTACAGCGTGCACTTCTTGAATCGCTCATCAATGCCGGTGCACGTATAGCCGAAGCAGGAGAATTTACCCGACGCGCCTACGCCTCCGGCAAAATCGACCTTCCGCAGGCCGAAGCCGTCGCCGACATAATATCATCGCAAAACAAAGCAGCTCAACGCATTGCTCTCTCTCAAATGAGAGGTACCTACTCCACCCGGCTCAGTCAGTTGCGCGAACAGATTATACACCTCGCATCACTGCTCGAACTCGAACTCGATTTCGCCGAAGAAGAAGTAGAATTCGCCTCCCGCCGGCAGCTTATGCAACTCGCCAAAGACATAAAAGACGAAATCTCACGTCTCACCGACTCCTACCGACTCGGCAACGCAATCAAATCCGGTATACCTATTGCCATAATCGGAGCCACAAACGCCGGAAAATCATCACTCCTCAACGCACTCAGCGGAGAAGACCGGGCAATCGTCTCCGACATCCGGGGCACAACCCGCGACGTGGTAGAAACAGCCCTCACAATCGGCAGCTACACTTACCGTCTCAAAGACACCGCAGGTCTGCGCACGACATCCGACCCCGTCGAGCGTCTGGGCATCGAGCGTACCCTCAACGAAATTGCCGGTGCAAGCATCATACTCAACGTGATTGACAGCACCGACCCGACAGCGGCTGCCATCGACCAAAACACAGATGCCACAGGACACATGATAATTGTCGTCAACAAGACCGACCTCACGCCATCGCCACGACTTCACGAAACAATCAAAGCCCTGACAGACAAATATCCAGAAGCTAATACTATTCACGTAAGCTCAACCACCGGAGAAGGCATAAAAGAACTCACGGACGCCATCGAAGCCATCACAGCGGCCCAAGCCGACACCGCCGATCAAACGCCAGTGACCAACGCCCGACACTATCAGGCACTCCTCAGAGCATCCGAAAGCATCCGCAGAGTCATAAACGGAATAAACGAACAACTCAGCGGCGAACTCATTGCACAAGACCTGCGCGACACAACCGACGCCTTAGGCGAAATATTAGGCACAATAACCACTCCCGACCTCCTCAGCGCCATTTTCACCCGCTTCTGCATCGGCAAGTGACAGGATTGTCAGAAACCGTCACAATCCATCACAATCTGTTAGTACGAGGCTGTGTCAAAATAGGCGCAGCCTCCACCCATTTACGGTTTAGCGGACAGTAATAATATAATTTACATACATGACGCAAGCGATTGAAATACTTCGGGTCTTTGACTACAATCCGAATTTCTCGAGAGCAGAAATCTGCTATGCATTGACCACTGCTACGAGTCCGGAAATTCTTAAACAACTTTTTATAGCTTTGTTCAGGCCTTGTTATTCCGCATTTTTCTATACTCTGTCGGACTGATTTTTGTCATATTTTTGAATAACCGGGAGAAATGCTGTGGATATTGGAATCCGAGGTCGTATGCTATCACGCTTATGTCGTCGTCGGTGGTGGCAAGCCGCTGCTTGGCAAGGCTTATTACATATCGGGATATGAGCTCCTGAGGGTTGTCGCCGGTTTCTTTTTTTATCAGGTCACCGAAATACCCGGGTGTAAGATTTGCGATATCTGCAAAATATGCGACTGAGGGTACTCCTTCATGCCCTCTGCCCCGCGTGTAATAATCTTTCAATTCCTTCTCAAATACAGCCAGCACACCTTTGTTCTCTTTCTTTCGGGTTATGAACTGGCGCGAATAGAATCTGTTGAGATAGTCGAGGAGTGTCTGAATTTGGCTTGTGATTATGTCTGAAGAATATGAGTCAATCGGATATTCGACTTCGTTTCTAATGCGCCCGAGACATTCCGTGAATATCTTGCGTTCATGAGCCGACAGATGCAGTGATTCTCGCTGTGAGTAGTCGAAGAATGTATATTTCTGTATCATTTCACCGAGCGGCGTTCCGAAAATTAGATCAGGATGAAACAGCAGACCTACAACATCCGGCTTTATTTCCGCTGTCTCCATGCTAACACCCACGAGCTGCCCCGGTGCAAAGCTGACTATTGTACCTTCCTGATAGTCTATCGATTGACGGCCATACATAATGGTACAGTTTTTATTATTTTTAAGATAGATGGCATATACCCCGTAATCCATCATGATATGGTTGACCGGATTTTTGGCATTTTTCAAGTCTATCACAGCCACCAGAGGGTGGTATGTCTCAAGTCCGAATAGTCGGTTGTACGCATCCACGGAATCAATGCTTATGATTTGATTGCTCGTTTTCATAATGCAAATTTACCTTTTTTTCGTCAATTAATCACTGTATTATAAAAAATGGTATACTTCTCCGCAATCTTGGTAAAAATTTATGAATATCTATGCTTAACTTTGCAATACCATAATCAGCTATCTAAAAATCCAAACCTAACACAACGAAAATGAAGAAATTAGTATTTTCAGTATTGGCCGCCGTTGCCGTTATATTCGTTGCATGCGCAGCCTCTGAAAGCAAGGCTCAGCCAAAAGCAGACGGCAATGTTCTTGTAGCTGTTTTTTCGGCACAAGGCCACACTAAAGCTCTGGCTGAAAAAAATCGTCAACGCCACCGGAGGAACGCTGTTTCAGATTGTACCTCTGAATCCGTATACGGATGCCGAGCTCGATTGGACAGACGAAAATTCGCGAGCCAATATTGAATCAAAAGACCGCAGCACGCGTCCTGAAATCCGCAACAAAGCAGACAATTTCGAACTTTATGATACCATATATGTCGGTTTCCCGATTTGGTGGGGTACCGCTCCGACAATCATAAACACTTTCCTTGAAAGCTATGATACCTCAGGCAAAGTCATCATTCCCTTCGCCACTTCGGGAGGCAGCGGATATGGCGAAACAGAAAAAGATCTGAGAGTATCGGCGCCTGATGCCACGTTCCGTCAGGGAAATGTTCTCAACAACGCGACGGACGCACAGGTCAAGGAATGGATAAACACTGTCAGATAAGTATGACACCGAAATTATTTAATGTATTGATTAGTCAACGCATCTTTTAGCATCTTTCCGGCACTTTGTGCGAGTCCGTTCAGTTACGGTGCCCGCATCGCTCCTCCACATACTCACACAAATAACTCGGAAATACACTCAAATATGCATTAACTAATTTGCGGGTCATACTTAAAAAAACCGAAAGAATTAATATGAATCTCCGTATATCTTTGTATTATCGGGTTCGTGCATAAGGACAGTTAACCATATAAATTTGACAAGACAAAAGATGAAAAGAATAATAACGACTATTATAATAGCAGTAATGACAATGACAGCAATCAACGCACAGACGCTGACCGAGCGCCGAAAGAATCTGGCGGCATGTGCTTGCCTGATGGCTCAGGGTGATTTAAATCGGCTTGAACCGGCCGTGAAAGCGGCACTCGATGCCGGTGTGACCATCAACGAACTGAAAGAGGCCTTCTCACAACTCTATGCTTACACAGGATTTCCGCGTTCGCTCAATGCGCTGAATGTGCTGGGCAAGGTGCTTCAGGCCAATCCCGAAGCCAAATGGCAGGAGGGCAAGCCCTGGACTCGTCCGGCAGAATGGGACGATGCACGCAAAGCTTACGAGCTTGGCACCGCGAACCAGACCCAACTCTCCGGCCGTCCGTTCAATTTTGATTTCTGTCCCCAGGACGACTATTATCTGAAGTCGCACCTCTTCGGCGACATATTCGCCGGCGACCAGCTCGCTCCGGCCGACCGCGAACTGGTGACCGTAGCCGCTCTTATGGGGCTCGACGGAGTTGCGCCACAGCTGGCCGCGCACAAAGCCGGAGCCGTGAATATGGGCAACACTAAGGAACTGGTAGACGAGCTCTGCGCGTGGCTCGACAGCGAAGGCTATACACTTGGCAACGCATGGCCCAAAGGACAGTTTAACACCCAATATGCCAAATACTTCACCGGCAACAGCTACCTGGCGCCCATGGAAACAATGGAAGGAGGCCCCGTAAACGTCACCTTTGAGCCCGGATGCCGCAACAACTGGCACATCCATCACAAGCACACACAGGTGCTCGTCTGCGTCAGCGGCAGAGGCTGGTATGTCGAGGAAGGCAAGGAGCCTCTGGAAATGACATCGGGCACTGTCGTCGCCATCCCCGCCGACACCAAGCACTGGCACGGAGCCGCACGCGACTCTTGGTTCCAGCACCTTACCTATAATGCTAATCAGGAGGAAGGATCTTCCACCGAATGGCTCGGCACCGTGGAGGATGACGAATACAATAAGCTGAAGTAGCCACAATGCTATCGCTGATTAATAAAGATGACAAGTAGCGACTGCTCCATCCACGGTGAGCTTAAAGCTGATGCCGACATCAAGGGGGATTGTGATTTGTAACGAAAAAAAAATTTGAGATAAATTATGAAGAAAGTAATAGTAATTTCAACGAGTCTACGTCATGGATCGAACAGCGATATGCTCGCCGACAAGTTTGTCGAAGGTGCCCGAAACGCCGGAAATGATGTGGAAAAAATATCTCTCGCAGGCAAAGAAATACACTTCTGCAGGGGTTGCCTCGCATGTCAGAAACTGGGCAAGTGCGTTATCAATGACGACGTTAACGACATCATGACCAAGGTATTGGAGGCCGATGCCGTAGTCTGGGCTACCCCCATCTATTATTATGAAATGAGCGGACAGATGAAGACGCTGATCGACAGAATGAATGCAATGTACCCGCTGGATTATAAATTCCGTGATGTCTATCTTCTGACTACAGCTGCCGAAGAAGAGGAAGAAACACCCAAAAGGGCCGAAACAGGATTGACAGGATGGATTGATTGCTATCCTAAAAGTCGTTTGGCAGGTACGCTCTTCTGCGGAGGGGTTGCATTTCCGGGAGAAATCGAAGAAAATGCCAAATTGCAGGAAGCATTTGTACTTGGAGCAAGCGTATGACACCTTTGTTGGCGGTGTCACAGCGTGATTGATTACGAAAATTGAAACGAACCGATAGGATTATGAATCTTATGTTGACAATGCTCGTTGGCAGTATGTTGATGCAATGTAACAGCGACTTACAAACAAAAGCAGAAGAAAATATGCAGAAATTGGAATTAACACAGGAGTGGGACAAAACGTTCCCGCAGAGTGAAAAAGTCATCCACAGCAAGGTGACGTTCGATACTCAGTACGGCATGACTCTGGCTGCCGACCTTTATATCCCGAAGAATGTCGAGGGCAAACTGCCGGCCATCGCAGTGAGCGGACCCTTCGGAGCCGTGAAAGAACAATGCAGCGGACTCTATGCACAGACTATGGCAGAGCGTGGTTTCGTGACACTGGCCTTCGACCCGTCATACACCGGCGAAAGCAGCGGTGAACCACGTCGCACAGCTTCACCCGACATCAATACCGAAGACTTCATGGCTGCTGTCGACTATCTATCTCAGCTTGAGAATGTTGATACCGGGCGCATTGGTCTCATAGGTATCTGCGGATGGGGAGGCATAGCACTGAACGCCGCCGCAGCCGACACACGTATCAAGGCCACACTGGCCGCTACGATGTACGATATGACCCGAGTGAGCGGCAACGGCTACTTCGACAGCGCGGATAATGAGGAGGTACGCCATGCCTCACATGAGGGACACTCAAAACAACGTCTGGTTGATCCCTTGGCAATGGCCGGCGGTGTCATTGACCCCCTACCCGACGACGCTCCTCTGTTCGTGAAAGACTATCACGACTATTACAAAACCGAGAGAGGATATCATGTCCGTTCAGGCAACAGCAACGACGGATGGCGCATAATCGGCACTCAGGCATACGCCAACTGCCGTTTCCTCTACTACATCAACGAGATTCGCTCTGCCGTGATGATTATGCATGGCGATAAAGCCCACTCTCTGTACTTTGGAGAGGCAGCATACAACTATATGGTAAATGGCAACGCCGACGGCTACAACTTTACAGGCAAGCCTAACCCTGCGCCCGGCAACAAACAATTGCTAATTATCCCCGGTGCCTCACACTGTGACCTTTACGATGGCGGATATACCGAACCGGCAGGAAAAGGTGAACCGAAGAACATGATACCCTGGGATAAAATAGAGACATTCTTCACAGAATATTTAAAGTAAGATTGCGTACCGGAACATCCTGCATGGTACTGAGGCAAGATTATTTCAGAATTGAACAAATATCCCCCGCCCCACTAAAAGGGTTATTATGGCAACAGATGTCCGTATCACTATAAAATGATACGGACATCTGATTTCTACACAGTCCCTTAGACCCCATCCTGACAAAGTAATTGCGAAAGTTGAACGATTACGTTGCTCTCTGTGTCGCCCGTTGCGTTCAAACTGAAGAAAATTTATGTTTCTTGGATGCACATGATTAAAATCAGTATCTCGATGATGTTTATCTTGAAAGTTTTGTTTAACTTTGCAGCACAGCCGAAGAAAGCCGTCCGGCAGATGTCCTCATATTGGTCAAGCAGCTCGAAAATATGCATAACTTTATAGGTGCTATAATAACTATAAATTACTTAAGTTAAGCGACTTGACCGAATTTTTAGTATTAAATTTTCATGATGTACATCAGATTTTTTAACGGATTAAACACTCGGCACCTTGGAGCCACTAAAAAATAACCGAAGTATTGATGAATGATATAATAAAACAAATTCAAGAACTGCTTAATGCTGAAGAAAAGTCGGGAAAAAGCATCGACACCGATCGCATAAACGAGCGTCTCTCTGCTATGGTGAAACATCACAACAATACACCTTGCGATAATAACGACGGACTTTCGCCGGAGCAGATGCATAATCTCATTCATCATCCCTTCGAATCCGGATGCGTGGTCGGAATCAATCAACTTGAAAAAGGCTGTTACCAACAAATTCCACTTCTGAGGCAAGCTCTTTTCCTGATGACCACCCTCAGTGAGGCAGAGCTGAAACTTACTAAACTCGGATGGCTGCCCCTGAAAATTGTGGCGGAGGCCTATCATCTCGGACAGCCGGAGTATATTATCGAAAAGTATAACCAAAAACGTATAAATGAATACGATGCACCGTCGGTCCGGATGGCAAGAGACATACTATACTTGCTCGGATGGGTCAAGACAAGAAAAGGTATAATTTCGCTTACGGTCAAAGGCAAAAGGACTCTGAATGATATTGATGCGGCAGCAAACGAGATATTACTATGTGCACTTACCGGAATCGGGCTGCATACGTTCGATTTATTTGAAGATGAGCGAATCGGCAACGTCGGAATCGCATATAGTGTCTGGCTTCTTAATAAATTCGGCGACAAATGGCATACCGGAAGATTCTATCAAAGACACTATCAGAAAGTATTCGATTACCCTGATATTTACAATATCTACGAAACGCGCGTATTCGAGCGCCTTTTCTACTGGCTCGGCCTCGTTGACATACGCGAAAACAAGGCGGCAAGCATTTCCTTAAATTGGGAATATCGAAAAACCGAATTGCTATCGTTAATTTTCAAATTCAAATAATACGATACGACACCACTACGTCATCAGCCACGTATATGCATAATAAACAGAACTCAGACCATTCGATAGTTTTACTGACATTCATACCTGTTGGATGAATTAAGAGCCGTGACTTTGGCCGCAATGCGGGTAAATATCTCAATTGGCTGCTTCACATAATTACGTATCATCAAGAACCGGTCATTGAGCTTAGAGGAGAGAGTCTTGAATATTTGCATGCCGATAGAGGGAGATGATAACGTGATTACGGCGGTTTATCGTACCGGCTGTTGTGTTGGCTGCTCATATAGGCCGAGAGGCTGTGGCGTAATGGTTACGGCACAGCCTCTCGGTATGGTGAGGAAACTCTTCGTCAGAGTCTGATTTTTTCTGCTTTGTCGCCGGTGCGGCGGATGTAAATCTGTCCGGCTGCGGGGTTGGTGACGCGGATGCCCTGAAGGTTGTAAAGTTCGGGCTGAGCGTCTGTCGTACCGGTTGTTACTTCAGTGATGCCTGAAACGTTGCTCTGACGCACGACGAGTGCGAGCGAACCTGTGCCGTCGGTGACTTTAAGGTGTGCCACGCGATCGGCTCCGGTTGCATTGGGCTGACAACGTATCACGAGATTGTCGACGGTGAGGCCGTTGGGCTCGTTGACTACTTCGCACCAGTCGGCATCGCTCTCTACCGGTGTTTTATAGCCCATATATGAGAATATCTGATGTTCGACATCGCCGCCGTCCTTACCGACGAGTATTTCGTCATCGCCTACGGGCAGCGAGGTGATGACTGAGTGTCGGACAACAGGTGTGACATAGTAGGATGTGCCTTTGCCTGCTTCAAAATAGTTGTACATTGAGCGCCACTGGCCGTCGATTTCCATGAAGGCTGTGTTGCACTCGGCTCGCTGTGAGGCCATCGCAAACGACACTCGACATTCGTCGCTGTAGTCGGGGAAACCGTCGATTACGATGAAGAAATCATCGGTTACCACGGGTTGATCGATGAATTCGAAGAATGTGCCGACAAGTGAACCGTCGAGGTTCGGGCCGTCAAGATCGATTACCGACCACCAGTTTGAGTCTATGCATTTGTCAGGCTTACCGTCTTTGCACGTGTAGAGATGCACGCCGATAGAGGTATTGTCGGTGACGCTGAGCGTAGAAGGAGCGTCGACAAAGTAGACGTATGCGCCGCCAACAATCATCGGTACCGATGGCGCGGAGAAATACTCGGCGTAACGCGTGATCTTGCGTGTGTTGGTACCCGGGAATACGCCCCAGTCACCCATATCGTAAGTGGTTGGAGCATCGGTTGAGAGAGTGTTGGTGATACCGCCTTCGTATTCAGCGCATACACTGACAATGTCATTGCTGCTGCCATGGCTGTTGGCTACTGCGAGACCGACTGGCCATGAGTGCTGATACATGTAATTGACCGTTGCCTGGGGGCCGTTTATCTCTTGAGTCTTCGTGTTGTCGTCGGTGGTGCCGGCAAACACCCATACTTGCTCTGTGGGGAAACCGGTGGATGCCGAGCGGAATGTGACCGGTGCGAGCGGTGCTACCATGTAGTTGTGCGAAGTTGCCTCGCGGAAAGTGGCCGGGGGCAATATGCGTGCCACAGGCTCGGTGCCGGTTACGACAGCGAATGACGAAGCCGTGTAGCTGACGTCGGCGCCGTCTTTTTTAGCGTTGAGCGTAACGTCGTAGCTGCCGTCGGCGGTATAATAAACAACGGGGCGGGTGTCGGCGCTTGACTCGATATTTGCTCCGGGCATTGACCACGTCAGGTCGGTGAGCGCAGGGTCGAGCGCGAGAAGGCGAAGTTCTTGTCCTGTAGTGAGTGAAACGCTGTTAACGGCTTTGAGGCCGGACACTTTTACATCGTCAATTGTGAAGTCGCCCTGATATCCGCCTGTCTGGAAGCCTTCGTCTTTTGAGCCCCATGAATATGTGAGACGGATTTTTACGGTTTTGCCGGCCCAGTCTGAGAGATCGACGCTGACTTCACGCCAGGCCCAGGGACGATCGCCAGTGGCGTCTTTTGAGTTCCATACGGTCTCTGACGTTTCGAAATCGTCGTCAGAGACTGAAATAAGCAGTCGACACACGTCGTCGTAATTGAGCGACATACCCACATAGAGATGCAGCTGTGCGCTGTAAGGAACGCTGAATGCTTTGGATGTCGCTGATGAAATTTCTCGGCGGTAGGTTTGATACGGGCCTTCGACATAGAGCGAAGCCTTGTCGTTGGCATCGATTTTTGAGAACGCTTTATCGCCTGTTGTGGCCTTTGACGTCCATGTCACGTACTGAGTAGGGTCGAATGTCCACTCTGTGATACCCTTGTCGAAGTTATCGCTCCACACGGCGCCACGGGCTTCGGGCACGTCGGCGGTGAAAAGAGGTGTCTCGGAGACTGCTTTTGTTTTCATTTTTACCGTTCCGGCGTATCGAAGAGCCGGAGCTGCGATAGAGAAGCCTTTGTTTACCTCAATCTGAGGCACATCCTGCGCCTGCACTGCAAGGGCCGAAGCCGAAAAAGCTGCAAGAGCAGTGATTATAATTTTTTTCATATCAATTAGGACTAAATTTAAATTTCTCGATTTGCAAGGTAATAAACTTCTGACAAAGATACTAACTTTTTATCGAATTGAAATGAAAAATTCAGATTTTTACTTTCAATATCATCAAATAGTCAAATATTTGGCATGATTTGGAGAAAAGTATACCTTTATTTATTGACAAAACGGCCCGCCCGCGGATGCGGGCGGGCCGAAATGAGGAATGTTAAGGTATAGTGGTGATATTTACTTCACTACTTGTTTCACAGCCTTGGCGCCGCGCACCACTATGTATACTTTTCCCTTTGCGGGATTGGCCACTTCTGTACCGCTGAGGTCGTAGTAGCGAGCCTGAGCATTTGAGTCTGCCTCAACGTCTTCGATACCTGTGACATCGTTGGGGTCAAACTCTTTGGCACCTGTTGCGCTGTAAATCCAGAGATGTTTGGGCTCGTCGTAAGGATATGTTACAGCTTCGGTATTGTCGCCGTCTTTGAATGTCACAGAAGCGGCGTCGCCGGGTATCTGAGCCATGAATACGTTTGTCTGCTCAACAGGGCTGTTATCGGCTTCGGCCACAGCAAGAGTACCGGGCTGGTAAGGCAGCATCTCGATGTCGTCACCACCTGCGTTTACTACGGGTTTACCGAACTTGGCGTCGGTGTTGTCCCAAAGTACAATAATGTTTTCAACAGCTACGGATGACTGCTCGACAACAACCGAAGAGAGATAGAAGTAGAAGTGTGATGTTTCGTAATAGAAGCAAACATAGTATGTACCGTTTTCGGGCACATTAAATTCGAAGGTGTCGGTTACGGAATAAGATGATGCTACTGTTTTTGACTGCCATTCGCCCACCGGTTCGGCATCGAATGATGGAGAGGTGACCAGTCCGACTTTGATTGTTTCATCATATCTGCCGTTGTAGCTTGCGCAGGTGAAAGTTACGGAAACAGTTCCTTTTTTGGCCTTAAGAGGAGCGGTGAAAGCCTTCATGTTGCTATAACCGGCTTTCAGACAAGTCGGGAATGGATTGGATGAAGATGCTTCAAATGTCCATGCTTTGCCTGTGGCGTTTCCGGGAAGTGTCCATAATTCTACGGCTTCGGCTGATGTTATTTCCACTTCGTAGGGAAGATCGAGACCTCCGCCGATGAGCGGCGATTTGGCTGTTGCGGGTTTCGATGCATTTTCACCGCTGTAAACGATCAGCGAATAGGTGTAGAAACCCGAGGTTCCGACTGTGTCGTCATAGCCTGTCGACTCACCGGGAACAAGCTGCTTGGTAAGAGTCTCGATAAGAGCATCGTCGCGATAAATCTCAATTTTGGTGATTTCGGTGAGATCGTTGCCGCCTTCATTCATAGCAGGATTGGTCCAATAAAGATGTACAACGTGCTCGTTTTGATTGTCAGCCGAAACGGTCAGGTCATTCACAGCGAGAGGAGCATTTTCATTTACGGCAGAAGTCTGCTCGATAGAGGCGCCATAGAGGTAAAGCTTCCATCCCGATGAAGGACGGGAGATACCGATTACATAGTTACCGGCCTCGGGCACTTCGAGAACAAATTCGGCGTTTGTTTTTGTCGTAGACTTGAAGGTATAAACGACAGTATTCGACTGAGCTTCTGCTCCGGCTTCGGGCGTCTTGTAAAGCGATACGTATATAGTTTCACTGAAGCTTGAGCTGTAAGCAGCGCCATTGAGAGTAAGGGTTACTTCGCCTTTCTTGGCCTTGAACTCGGGAGTGTACAGCCACAGTCCGCCGTGGTCATCAGAAACGAGACGCTTATTATTCGCGTCGTATTTCCATGAGTAGTTGCCGTCGGCAGGCATTGTCCAATCTTCGAAAGTGGCAGCGGAAGTGAAGTCAGCCGTGTAAGGCAACTCCATCGAACCGCCAACTTTGCTGGTAGTGGCATTTGCCGATTCGCCGGCATTTTCGCCTTGGTAAGCGACGATGTGGTAAGTGTATCGACCGGGGGCGGTTACCTCATCAGTGCAGGTCATAGCCTCGCCCGGAGTCGCGGGTTCGTAAGTCTTGATAACTTCTTCGCCGCGGAGCACTTCGAGTTTGGTGATGGCTGCAAGCTCGTTACCGACATTGTCAAGCGAGGGGTTGGTCCACGCGAGAGCTACTGAGAGAGCTCCGTCAGGGTCGGCTGTAGCGGTGAAATCCGTGGCTGCGGCAGGCGCTACGACTTTTTCGTCAAACTTGATATTGCTCAGTTTGAAGTAACCCTGACTTGATGCGCCTTTGGCGTGGAAGCCGATATAGAAGCGACCGTCGCTCCCGGCTTTGAAACGCAGAGTCTTGGTTACAGCTGAAGAGGTAAGCTGAAGAGTCTCATCGAAGAGCGAGGTAGTGAGGTCGGCTACAGTTTTGCCGTTGCCGAGCATGACTTCGAGCGACTTGGGGGAATTATTCATTGTAGACCAAACATCGAACGAGAGCTCGTAATATTTGCCTGCTTCGAGCTCGAAGGCAGGAGTAACGAGCCATGCGTCCATCTCGCCGCTGTTGGAGCCTTGGTTGAGTTGCACGGAGCCGTAGTAGGTCGAGAGAACCCATGTGTAGTCGGATTTATCGCCTGAAAAACAGGTGAAAAGATCGAGCGAGCTCGTGGAGGCAAAATTTTGCTCAAAGGGCAGAGAGGCTACGCCGCCGGTCACAACCTTATTGGATGTACCGCCTGTCGATTCGGTTTTGTCCGCTGTGACATACTGCACGGTGTAGGTGTAAGCGCCGAGCTCGGTTATAGAATTGTCGACAAAGTTGTAAGGCGCAGTGCCTGTCCATTCTTCGGCGAGAACTACTGTTGCCGGGCCTTTGCGGGTTATCTTCCACTTGACGGCATCGGTGTCGACGTATCCGCCGTTAGTGCCGGTGGGAACGTCCCATGTAAGGGATATCGATTTCTCATTATCGGGGTCGGGAGTGGCTACGACGCCTTTTGTAGCGCTGAGGCCGGTGTCGGGGCCAACATAAGCTGTCTTGGTCTTTTCGATTGACAGCGGACATTGGCCGTTTTCGTTGAAAGGAACGATATAATAATAATATGTGCCCGACTTTTCGACTGTATTGTCTGTGAAAGTTGAAACCTCGCCGACAGCTATGCCTTCGGTCACAGTTGCTACTTCGGTTGCATTGGCAGCCGATACCCACGAAGAGTCAGTGCGTTTGATGACAACACCCGAGAGCTGCGACAGAGCTGTTCCTCCGTCGTTCACGGCGGGGTTGGTCCAGGTAAGATTGACCTCGAGAGCGCCTTTCTCGCCGGGGATGGCAGTTACGCCGGTGACAACACCGGGAAGTTCCTTGTATTCTTCCACTTTGATATTGTCGACAAGAATGTCATTCATCGAAGAGGAGGAAGCGTTGGTGCGGAAGCCGAGGTAATAAGTGCCGGCGGCTTCCACTTCCAAATTTACTTTTTGATTTTGATAAGAAGTTGACTGGATTTCTTTGCTGAAAAGCTCCTTTTGCGTGTCGGCCGTTGCATCGGTGCCGATATTGAGGCTTATTGTCTTATAGTTAGACGAGCCGGAAGAAGATATTTTTGCATCGAAAGTAACTACATACCGTTTCCCGGCCTCCAAATCGAGACCGGGGAGGAAGAACCAGGCATCGAATGCATTATTACGACTTGCAGGATAGAAACGGGCAGCCGATGACGAGTAGTCCCAGTCGCGCGTATCCGTGTCGGCATGATAGAGCGTGAGAGTGGCGAAATCTGCGCTCGTATCAAACGACTGCGTATACGGCACCGACGCGGCCGATGCTGTAGCCAGAGAGAAGAAGGCTAACGCAGAGAGTAGAATTTTGTTCATACTTCGTAAGATTAGAGATTATAACTAATGGAATTGATTTTTAAAGTTTTTTATTAATAATGCACAAAGATACATATTTTTTTACAAAAACAAGCAAAAAATTATATTTTTCACATTATAAACAAAAAAATTCACCGTTTTTGCGTCATTTACGCGGATGACAAAGACTGTGAGGCACACATAGCCATAGGATCAGACGATATACGCCGCGAGTAGCTGGGGCTGTCTGAAATCTTTTGGAAAATCAAATGGCACCGGCCGTGATTTTGTCGTGAAAGAGCCAAAGTGATGACGATAGAGTTTGTGCCGGCTATTATCAGGTGCGCACTGATATTCTGTAACAAATTTTGTGTGCCGTCTCCCCGAATTCTAATTTTTTTCGTAACTTCGCAAAATAATCTTTGCTAAAACAACGACTATGGGCGCGATTTCGACAAGTTTCTGGACACGCGACAGAATAATGAATCTATTCCTCACTCTGGGCATCGGCACGGTGGTTGTGCTGCTCATCCGTTATCTCAGCGCTGTGTTGCTGCCATTCTTCATCGCTTGCTTTCTTGCCTATCTGCTTCAGCCGCTTGTCGAACTAAACTGCCGGCTGTTCAGGCTCAAAGGTCGTGCGATAGCCTCGATTCTCGCTCTGCTCGACATAATCGTGATAGTCACCGCCGTGATATACCTCTTCCTTCCCTCGGTGGTAAAAGAACTTGACGAAATGGGCAACATCATCCACGGCATCACCTCCGGAAAGATACCCCTGCCGCCCATCTATCAGAATCTTATCGAAGGCGCCGAGCAATATCTCAACGTCGACTACCTGCGCGATTTTATCTCCGGACGTCACTTCTCGGCCATCATCAACGGCGGCCAGTCAATACTCGAAGAGATGATGCATATAATACTCTGGCTCGTCTCTGTGCTTCTTACCATAATCTACGTGCTTTTTATCCTCATCGACTATCCGCAGATTGCCACGGGTTTCAAGCTTCTGGCTCCGCGCAAGTACAGAAGGGCGTTTCTGAGCGTCTTTGCCGAGGTGTCGACGAGCATGAACCATTACTTCCGCGGTCAGGGTATCGTGGCGCTGTGCGCCGTTGTGCTCTATTGCATCGGATTCTCGATAGTGGGACTGCCGCTTGCGCTTCCGATGGGCGTGCTTGTGGGTCTGCTTTTTATGATACCCTATTTCCAATACGTCACGGTGATTCCGGTCGCAATCATCTGTTTTATATATTCTTTAGGAGGAAATGCCGACTTTTTGCCGATGTTAGGCAAATGCGGGCTCGTCTACCTCATAAGCCAAAGCATCTGCGACTATGTGATTACTCCTCATGTGATGCGTAAAGAAATAGGGCTGAATCCGGCCGTAATCCTGCTGGCGCTGTCGGTGTGGGGAAGCTTGTTGGGCATCATCGGTATGATTATCGCCCTGCCTCTCACATCGCTCATCATGACCTATTACAAGCGCTACATCAGCGAGCCGGAGAACATCACGCGGCGGATAAGCGCCACTGCTCAGAAGCTGACAGGGCAGAGCGACGAGACGGATTCAGACAACGGTCATGTCAAAAAATAATCAGTCCGACCACAGCTGCTAGCAAGATTATGACAATCGGATGTATGCGCGTGAAATAGACGCCGCAAAAAGCTGCCGCGCAAATTATTACGCTCCATATCACATCTGACTGCACAGAGCCGAAATTGGCTTCGTTCATCAGAAGCAGAGCCGCCGACGCTATCAGTCCTACAACGACTTTGCGCAAACCGAGGAAGATGCCGCGAATGGCCACACTGTCGCGATGGCGGTGTATGAAATGGCTCGTGTAGGCCACGAGCAAAAACGACGGAAGCACAACCACGAGCGTACACAGCACCGAGCCGAGCAATCCCCACCCTACTCCGGGAAAACCGTTGAGAGATGGAGCCACGTAGCCGATGTAGGTAGCCGAATTGATACCGATGGGTCCGGGTGTCATCTGCGAGATGGCAACGATGTCGGTGAAGGCTTTTTCGGTAATCCATCCGGGTGTCACTATTTCATTTTCGATGAGAGCGAGCATGGCGTAACCGCCTCCGAAACCGAACAGTCCGATTTTGAGATAGCTCCATATAAGTCGCAGATAAATCATATCGAAAACATACTTAGATTATTGTCTTTCAACATTTTTCAGACTTGAGCGAAGCACGAGCCAACCGCCGAGTCCGCCCAGCACAATCCACAGAATAGGATTGGAAACGACAGGCAGTTTCGACCATATACACAGTGCCACGCCGAGTGGTATCCACACGGTGCGCCAGTCGATTTTGGCTGCACGGGCCGAGGTTATGACCGGAGCGATGATGAGCGCGACCACAGCCGGGCGTATGCCCTTGAACATTGCAGTGAGCATCGGATTGGAATTGATGGTTTCGGGCGTGAGGAATATTGCAATGCACAGAATGATGAGAAACGACGGCAGAATAGTGCCGAGCGCGGCAAAGATGCTGCCTTTGCGGCCTGCGAGCCTGTCGCCGACGGCTACGGAGATGTTGACCGCCAGTATGCCCGGCAGCGATTGCGCCACAGCAAGAAGATCGAGAAATTCTTCTCGTCCGAGCCAGTGATGCTTGTCTACTATCTCACGCTCGATGATTGAAATCATGGCCCATCCTCCTCCGAAGGTGAAGAGCCCGATTTTGAAAAAAGTAATAAACAGACTGAGCAGCATTATTCAATATTTTTTAAGGTCCTTAATGACCTTAAAGACGCAAAAGTCCTTATAGTCATTAAAGACCTTGTAACAAACGTGTCTCCTAAGGCGCTTACTTTTTCAGCGCAGCGAGAGTGACAGTGATGTTGTCGATTTTTGACGTGGCGTCGGCGAGCTTGCGGCGCTCGGTTTCAACCACAGCGGCGGGTGCGTTGTTGACAAATCGCTCGTTGGAGAGCTTTTTCTCGACCGATGCCTTGAAGCCTTGTAGGTAGTCAAGTTCTTTGGTGAGCTTTTCGATTTCGGCATCTACGTCGATGGTTGAGGCGATGGGAACGCAGAACTGGCGTGTACCGACCATGAACTGAGCTGCAGCGGGGTCTTTATCAGTGTTGTAAGTGATGTTGCTGAGGTTGGCGAGCTTAGTCACTACTTCGGGGTACGGAATCGCATCCTGCGCCACTGCACAAAGGCTGAGCGCGTCTTTCTGCGGGATGTTGCGCTGGGCGCGCACACCGCGCACACCTGTTACGATTTCTTTTGCCACATTCATAGATGCGATGATGTCGCTGTCGGCCTCTGCGGGCTCGGGAAGCTGTGCGTACATGATCGACTCGCCTTCGGCTCGCGGTGCGAGGTTCTGCCACAGCTCTTCGGTGATGAAGGGCATGAAGGCGTGGAGCATGCGCAGCAATGTGTCGAAATATGAGAGTGTGGCGTCGAAAGTGGCGCTGTCGACTGGCTGACCGTAGGCGGGCTTGACCATCTCAAGATACCATGATGAGAACTCGTCGCGGAAGAGCTTGTAGGCCACCATAAGAGCTTCGTTGAGTCGGAATTTGGAGAAAAGGTCGTCCATTTCGGCGAGTGCTTTGTCAATTTCAGCTCCCATCCATTTAATTGCCGTGCGCGAGCTTTCGGGCTGCGACGCCGATGCTTCGACCTGCCAGCCTTTGACCAGACGGAAGGCGTTCCAGATTTTGTTGCAGAAGTTGCGTCCTTGCTCCACGAGCTTGTCGTCGTACATGATGTCGTTGCCGGCGGGAGCGGCCAGCATGAGACCCATGCGCACACCGTCGGCGCCGTAAGAGGCTATAAGGTCGAGGGGGTCGGGCGAGTTGCCGAGCATCTTCGACATCTTGCGTCCGAGCGAGTCGCGCACTATGCCCGTGAAGTAGACGTTGCTGAAGGGCTTGTCGCCGGCGTATTCATACCCTGCCATAATCATGCGCGCCACCCAGAAGAAGATGATGTCGGGTCCTGTGACGAGCGTTGCTGTGGGGTAATAGTATTTCATCTCCTCGTTGCCGGGGTGATTGATGCCGTCGAAGAGCGATATGGGCCAGAGCCACGAAGAGAACCATGTGTCGAGCGCGTCGGGGTCCTGCCTGAGGTCGGAAAGCTCGAGCTGCGACATTCCGGAATCTTTACGCGCCTTGTCGAGGGCTTCTTCGGCTGTCGGAGCCACGGCAATGCGTGTCTCTCCCTTGGCATCGGTATAGTAATAGGCCGGGATGCGGTGGCCCCACCAAAGCTGACGCGAGATGCACCAGTCCTGTATGTTTTCGAGCCACAAACGGTAGGTCGTTTTGTATTTTTCGGGTACGAATTTAATGTAGTCATCGAGCACGGGAGAGAGCGAGATGTCGGCGAAATGTTTCATACTGATGAACCATTGCAGCGACAGGCGCGGCTCTATGGGCACCTTGGTGCGTTCCGAACAGCCCACCTTGTTCTCGTAGTCTTCGACTTTTTCGAGCAGTCCGGCGGCGTCGAGGTCTTTCACAATCTGCTCGCGCACATCGAAACGGTCCATGCCGACGTACATCCCGGCGGCCTCGGACACAGTGCCGTCTTCGTTGAATATGTCGATGGTGTCGAGGTTGTGAGTCTTGCCGAGCATATAGTCGTTCTTGTCGTGCGCCGGGGTGACTTTCAGACAGCCGGTACCGAATTCCACGTCGACGTAGCGGTCCTGAATCACAGGCACTACACGGCCAACCAGCGGCACAATTACTTTTTTACCCTTCAGCCAGCCGTTTTTGGGGTCAGAGGGGTTGATGCACATAGCAGTGTCGCCCATAATAGTCTCGGGGCGTGTTGTGGCAACCACGGCGTAACGGCGTCCCTTACTGTCGCGGTGCACCACTTCACCCTCGGCGCCGGTTTCGCCCGAGAAATCGTCGTCGGCGAGATAATAGCGCAGGTAGTAGAGCTTGGAGTGCTCGTCGACGTAGAACACCTCGTCGTCGGAGATAGCCGTGCGGTTGCAGGGGTCCCAGTTGACCATACGCAATCCGCGGTAGATAAGACCCTTGTCGTAGAGGTCGCAAAATACTTTAATCACGCTCTGAGAGCGGGTTTCGTCCATAGTGAATGCCGTGCGCTCCCAGTCGCACGAAGCGCCGAGCTTGCGCAGCTGCTGCAAGATGATGCCTCCGTGCTTGCGGGTCCACTCCCAGGCATGCTCCAGAAACTGCTCTCGCGTGAGGTCGGTCTTCTTGATGCCCTCCGAGGCAAGTTTCTGTATGACTTTGGTTTCGGTCGAAATCGATGCGTGGTCGGTGCCAGGCACCCACAGAGCGTTTTTACCCTGCTGACGCGCACGGCGCACAAGTATGTCCTGAATTGTATTGTTCAGCATGTGGCCCATGTGCAGGATACCGGTGACGTTGGGCGGCGGGATTACAATCGTGTACGGTTCGCGCTCGTCGGGCACGGAGTGGAAGAGATTGTGGTCGAGCCAATATTTGTACCATTTATCCTCTACTTCGGAGGGATTATATTTGGACGCTAACTCTTTCATATTTTAAAGTATTAAAAAAACGGTGCAAATTTACGAATTTTTTAAAAAATAATTTGTACCTTTGCCCTGAAAATTGCATCAGCTTTGGCTAAATGGCATTAAATATCTAAGAATAACCCAATTAAATTGCATAACAATATGGAAATTTCTCACATTGAGCACATCGGTATCGCTGTTCCCAGCCTCGATGAAGCTATTCCTTTCTACGAGAACATCCTCGGCCTCAAATGCTTCGCAATCGAAGAAGTAGCCGACCAGAAAGTGCGTACAGCCTTCTTCAAAGTGGGCCAGACCAAAATTGAACTTCTCGAAGGCACATCCGACGACAGCGCCATCTCCAAATTCATCGCCAACAACGGCGGCCGCGGCGGCATCCAGCACGTGGCTTTCGCTATCGAAGACGGTGTGGCCAACGCCCTGAAAGAAGCTGAGGAAAAAGGCTGCCGCCTCATCGACAAAGCTCCCCGCAAAGGCGCAGAAGGCCTCAACATCGCCTTCCTCCACCCCAAATCGACAGTCGGCACTCTTGTAGAGCTCTGCGAAGATCCCAACAAATAAATAAATTCACTCTCGACAAGGACTCCGGGCACCAAAGCCCCGAGCCCTTGTTGAAATTAATAACCGATAAATAATGAGCAATCAGCTTGAAAAAGTAAAAGAGCTTATCGAACTGCGCGCCGAAGCACGTCTGGGCGGCGGTCAAAAAGCCATCGACAAGCAGCACGAACGCGGCAAATACACAGCACGCGAGCGCATCCTTCAACTCCTCGACGAGGGTTCGTTTGAAGAAATCGACATGTTCGTTCGCCACCGTTGCACCAACTTCGGACAGGACAAAAAATCATTCCTCGGCGATGGCGTAGTCACCGGTTACGGCACAATCGAAGGCCGTCTGGTCTATGTTTTCGCACAGGACTTCACCGTGTTCGGCGGCTCGCTGTCAGAGACAATGGCCCTGAAGATCTGCAAAATCATGGATATGGCCATGAAGATGGGCGCTCCCATCATCGGCCTTAACGACTCGGGCGGTGCCCGCATCCAGGAAGGCATCAACGCACTCGCCGGATATTCCGAAATCTTCGAGCGCAACATTCTTGCCTCCGGCGTCGTGCCCCAGCTCTCGGCCATCCTCGGCCCCTGCGCCGGCGGTGCCGTCTACTCCCCCGCCCTCACTGACTTCACAATCATGGCCAAAGGCATCTCATATATGTTCCTCACCGGTCCGAAAGTGGTTAAAACCGTTACAGGCGAAGACGTTACGCAAGAGCAACTCGGCGGCGCCGAAGTGCACGCATCAAAATCAGGCGTTGCTCACTTTGCAGCCGAAGACGGCGAGCACGCCCTGAAAATCCTGCGCAAGCTTTTCAGCTACATTCCTCAGAACAACCTCGAAGAGCCCCCGCTGGCACCTTGCAACGACCCCATCGACCGTCTCGAAGACTCTCTCAACGAGATCATCCCCGACTCGGCCAACCGTCCCTACGACATGTACGAGGTCATCGGCGCCATCGTCGACAACGGCGAATTTCTTGAAATACAGGCCGATTACGCCAAAAACATCATCATCGGTTTTGCCCGCTTCAACGGCCAGAGCGTAGGTATAGTAGCCAACCAACCCAAATACCTCGCCGGCGTGCTCGACTGCAACGCATCGCGCAAGGCAGCCCGATTCGTGCGCTTCTGCGATGCCTTCAACATTCCTCTGGTGACACTTGTCGACGTGCCCGGCTTCCTCCCCGGCACAGGCCAGGAATACAATGCCGTAATCCTCCACGGCGCTAAACTTCTCTACGCTTTCGGTGAAGCCACCGTGCCAAAGGTGACTGTGACACTGCGCAAGAGCTACGGCGGCAGCCACATCGTAATGAGCTGCAAACAGCTCCGCGGCGATATGAACTACGCATGGCCTACAGCCGAAATCGCCGTTATGGGCGGTGCAGGCGCCGTAGAAGTGCTCTACGCCAAAGAAGCCAAGGCTCATGAGAATCCCGCTCAGTTCCTCGCAGAGAAAGAAGCCGAATACAACAAGCTCTTCTGCAACCCCTACAACGCTGCCAAGTACGGCTATATCGACGATGTGATCGAGCCCCGCAACACCCGCTTCCGCATCATCCGCGCACTGCAGCAGCTCGCTACCAAAAAGCTTACAAATCCCGCTAAAAAACACGGTAATATCCCCTTGTAATGAGTATGAAACACAAAATATGCTTGCTGCTCATTGCCGTGATGGCCTGCATGAGCGCTTCGGCCCAAAACCGACGCGCCCTGCGCATCAACGAAGTGATGGTGCAGAACGATTCAAGCATTGTCGATGAGTACGGAAACCGTTCGGGATGGATCGAGCTTTTCAACGCCAATTACGGCCCGCTTCAGATTTCGAGCGTTTACCTCTCAACCGACAGCACGAATAAGAAAATGTACGCCGTGCCTCTTGGCGATGAGAAAACCAAGATGGGCAAACGCCAGCACGTAATTTTCTACGCCGACGGCAACCCTTCGCACGGCACATTCCACACCAATCTTCAGCTTGTGCCCGGCCGCGACAACTACATCTTCCTCTACGATGCCGACGGCATCACCGAGATTGACCGTGTGCTCGTGCCCGCCTCACTGCTTCCCGACCAGACCTACGCACGCACCGCCGACGGCGACGACACATGGGAGGTCCGCACAGGCGAAGGCGAGAAATACATCACACCCTCGTCGGCCAACGTAATCCACGACTCCAACAACAAGGTCGAGCAATTTGCCCGCCTCGACGGTCATGGTTTCGGTATGGCCGTGATGGCTATGGCCATCGTCTTCAGCGCTCTGCTTCTGCTGTGCATCTCATTCTACTGCATCAGCAAACTGGCCGCATGGCTGCAGCTGCGCCGCAAAGCCCAGTCGAGCGGCATCGACCTCGCCACAGAGACAGTGGAGCACGACTCAGCCGAAGAGATTGCAGCCATAGTCATGGCGATGCATCAGCATCTCAACGCCCACGACACAGAAAACACCGTACTCACCATCAACAAAGTGAAACGCGCCTACTCGCCCTGGAGCTCAAAAATCTATGGCCTGCGTGAATTACCTCACAGATAAATCCCAACCGAAATGAAAGAATACAAATATACAATCAATGGTACTGAATATAAGGTAGCCGTAGGCGATATCGAGGGCAACGTGGCTCAGGTAGAAGTAAACGGCACACCCTATAAAGTGGAGCTCGCAGAGCAGCCCGCAGTAAAACAGGTGGTCAAGACACCCAAAGCCGCCGCCGCCCCGCGCACTCAGACAGGCGAGAAAGTCATCTCCAAAGCCGCATCCACTCCTCAGGGCATGACCGCCGTAAAGGCTCCACTGCCCGGCGTGGTTGTCTCTATCGCCGTGAAAGTGGGCGACACCGTCAAAGCATCCGACACCGTAGTGCTCCTCGAAGCCATGAAGATGGAGAATGCTATCCACGCCGGCCGCGACGGCAAAGTAGCCGCAATCAACGTAAATCCCGGCGATTCAGTGCTCGATGGCGCTACCCTTCTCACTCTCGAATAACGTTAAATCCTCCACCACATGACGTTTAACGAATTTATTCAGGACAACCTGCGCCAGTTCTGGGAACTCACAGGTTTCGCCAACGCCGAATGGGGCAACTTCATCATGCTCGCGGTAGGTCTTTTCTTTATCTGGCTTGCCATAAAGAAAAACTTTGAGCCTATGCTGCTTGTGCCCATCGGTTTCGGTATCCTCATCGGCAACATCCCGTTCAACACCTCGGCCGGACTTGAAATCGGCATATACGAAGAAGGCTCGGTGCTCAATATCCTCTACAACGGTGTGAGCGCCGGATGGTATCCCCCGCTTATCTTCCTCGGCATCGGCGCCATGACCGACTTCTCGGCCCTGATAGCCAACCCCAAGCTGATGCTCATCGGCGCCGCCGCTCAGTTCGGCATCTTCGGCGCTTACATGGTGGCTCTTGCTCTCGGTTTCGCACCTGACCAAGCCGGTGCAATCGCCATAATCGGCGGCGCCGACGGACCCACTGCCATCTTCCTGTCGTCGAAACTGGCACCCAACCTCATGGGAGCAATCGCCGTATCGGCCTACTCCTACATGGCTCTTGTGCCTGTGATTCAGCCGCCGCTGATGCGCCTCTTCACCACAAAGAACGAGCGACTAATCAAGATGAAACCCGCCCGCGCCGTGTCGCAGAACGAGAAAATCATCTTCCCCATCGTGGGTCTGCTGCTCACCTGCTTTGTAGTGCCTTCGGGTCTGCCTCTTTTAGGTATGCTCTTCTTCGGCAACCTCCTGCGCGAGTGCGGCGTATGCAACCGTCTGGCCAAAACCGCAAGCAACGCTCTCACCGACATTGTCACCATCCTTCTCGGCATGACAGTGGGCGCGTCGACTCAGGCAAGCCACTTCCTTACCCTCGAGACAATCGGCATTTTCTTCCTCGGATTCATGGCATTCATCATCGCTTCATCGTCGGGCGTGCTGTTTGTCAAATTCTTCAACCTCTTCTTGCCCAAGGATAAGAAAATCAACCCCCTCATCGGCAACGCCGGCGTATCGGCAGTGCCCATGTCGGCCCGCATCTCCAACAACCTTGGACTCGAATACGACCCCAGCAACTATCTGCTCATGCACGCCATGGGCCCGAACGTTGCAGGCGTAATCGGTTCGGCCGTTGCTGCCGGTGTGCTCCTCGGCTTCCTTGCATAACACGTTCTCCCATAACCTGCTTTCGTCCCCTTTCCGCCGGAAAGGGGATTTTTTATGTCCGACTTAGACCAAATCCCACAAAAGTTAAGGCGTCAAAATTTCCGGAGAATTTTTATTTTGAGGGTTTCGATTTTTTTGCTAACTTTGCATATTGGAGACGCCGGACGCAGAGGGCGTTCATCCTGTTTACACAACAAATTCATACTCAAAACATTATATGGAACTTATCGGTAAAATCATCCTTGCTCTTCCCGAAGCAAGCGGCACTTCCAAAGCCGGAAACGCCTGGAAAAAACGTGAATACGTGCTTGAAACATCTGAATCCTTCCCCAAAAAAGTATTCTTCGACTTTTTCGGCGACCGCGCCGATCAATACCCTCTCTCCGTAGGTCAGGAAATCCGTCTCGTTTTCGATATCGAATCACGCGAGTACAACGGCCGCTGGTACACTTCGATTCGCGGTATCAAAGCCGAGCCGGTAGGCGCAACCGCTCCTGCGCCCCACAACACTGCCGCACCCGTTCAATACGGCGGCGCACCCGTACCTCCGGCAGTAGACTTGTCTCAGGCTCAGCCCACCGACGACCTGCCCTTCTGACATATTTCGTAATTAATCTTTCCTACCCAGCTGATTGTTAAGATATAATCATGTCGGCTCTCTCGCTGTAACAAGGGATTACGCTAAACTGCAAGCTAAGCATGAAATCATAAATTATCATAATCAGCTATAAATCTAAAAGTCAATAAAAAAAATGGCAAAGAAAGCATTACTTATGATTCTCGATGGATGGGGCATCGGAGACAAATCAAAAAGCGACGTAATATACACCACCCCCACCCCTTACTGGGACTCGCTTCTGGCCGAATATCCTCACTCTGAGCTTCAGGCTTCGGGCGAAAACGTAGGTCTGCCCGACGGACAGATGGGTAACTCTGAAGTCGGACACCTGAATATCGGCGCCGGCCGTGTGCTCTATCAGGATCTGGTAAAAATCAACAAAGCTATCGCCGACGGCTCGATACTCAATAACCTTCAGGTGAAAAGTGCCTTCGAATACGCCCAACGCACCGGCAAAGGCATCCATTTCATGGGCCTCACATCCAACGGCGGCGTACATTCAAGCCTCGACCATATCTACGCTCTTTGCGACATCGCCGCACACTACGGGCTTAAAAATGTGTTTCTGCACTGCTTCATGGACGGCCGCGACACCGACCCCCGTTCGGGCAAAGGCTTTATCGAAAGCCTTACCGACCATTGCGCAAAGACCACAGGCACAATCGCCTCGGTGATAGGCCGATACTACGCGATGGACCGTGACAAACGCTGGGAACGCATCAAAATCGCCTATGATCTGCTCGTACACGGCAAGGGTGAACAGGCCACCGACATGGCAGCCGCCGTGCAGGAGAGCTATGACAAGGACGTAACCGACGAGTTTATCCTTCCCATCAACAACGCCACCGTCGACGGCACCATCAAAGAGGGCGACGTGGTCATCTTCTTCAATTACCGCAACGACCGCGCCAAAGAGCTCACCATCGTGCTCACCCAGCACGACATGCCCGACCAGGGTATGACCACCATCCCCTCTCTGCAATACTATTGCATGACTCCGTACGACGCGTCGTTCAAGGGCGTGCACATCCTTTTCGACAAAGAGAACGTCGACAACACCCTCGGCGAGTATCTCTCCGCTCAGGGCAAAAAGCAGCTCCACATCGCCGAGACTGAAAAATACGCTCACGTAACATTCTTCTTCAACGGTGGCCGCGAAGCTCCCTTCGACGGAGAAGACCGCATACTGGTGCCCTCGCCCAAAGTCGCCACCTACGACCTCAAGCCCGAAATGAGCGCCTACGAGGTCAAAGATAAACTCGTGGAGGCCATCAACTCTGAAAAATACGACTTCATCGTCGTAAATTTCGCCAACGGCGACATGGTGGGACATACCGGCGTGTACGATGCTATCGAAAAAGCCGTGATCACCATCGACAATTGCGTCAACGCTGTGATTGAGGCAGCAAAAGCCAACGACTACGAAGCCATTATCATCGCCGACCACGGCAACGCCGACAATGCCATCAACTCCGACGGCACCCCCAACACGGCACATTCGCTCAACCCTGTGCCTTGCGTCTACGTCACATCCGACAAAAACGCACGAGTGCTCGACGGACGCCTTGCCGATGTGGCTCCCACCATCCTCCACATCATGGGTCTGCCGCAGCCCGCGGAGATGACAGGCAAGAATCTTATATGCTGAAATCATTGCTGCAGGCCGTCGCTCACATCTTTTCGCCCCGAGTGTGCCCCATATGCGAATCCACTCTGAGCGAAAGCGAAGAAATCCTGTGCACAGACTGCCTGCTGCAAATGCCTCGCACGCATTTCCATACATCTCCCTTTAACATCATCCATCAACGGCTCGGTCCGGCTGTAAAGCTCGACCGGGCCGCTGCTTGGTTTTACTACGTGAAGCAGACAAGCTACGCTCAGCTGCTCGTCGACACCAAATACGGCGGCCGCCCGCTTTTAGGCCGGAAATTAGGCGAGGCTTACGCGCGCGAGATTGAGCCGTCGGGATTCTTCGACGGAATCGACGCGCTCGTGCCGGTGCCGATGCATTACAGCAAACGGCTCTTGCGCGGATTCAACCAGACAGAAGAGATATGCCGCGGCATCACCAGTGTCACCGGCATTACTCAGCACAAATTGCTCACAGCTCCCGTCTCTCACGGCACGCAATCGCACCACACTGCCGCCGAGCGTATGGCCGCGCTCAAAGGCACATTCGCCGCCACAGGCGAGGCATCGGACTATGACTCACGGCATCTGCTTGTGGTCGACGACATCATCACCACCGGCGCCACCATGCAGGAGGCTCTTGTCAACTTGCGCCACGCATGCCCTTCGGCCACCATTTCCGTCCTTGCGCTCGCCGCCACCATGTAGCCCCCGGCGCACTATTATCTCCCCCTCAGCAGTTCATCTTCCGCCGACAATGAAGAAGTATTTCCGACAGATTATTGACCACTTGCAGGCTCTGTGGAACTGGCTCAAATATAGTCTGCGGCCCAACAGCGCCGGTGACTTCAAGCCGTTTCGCCGTTATCGTCTCAGTCTCGACCGCACAAGTTCGCTCACGCGCCTGTGGTCGGTTTCGGGTTCAAAATTCACGATGATACTGCTCGGCGTGGCGCTCTTCATAGCAGCCGGACTGCTGTGGCTCGCCGCAGTCGTGTACACACCTCTTCGCAACTTGCTCCCGGCACGTTTCACCTATGAGTTGCGCGACCGATACACTGATATGTCGGCTCGCGTCGACTCAATAAACGAGGTGTCGGACATGTACGGCCGATACTTGTCCAATCTGCACTCGATACTCGCCGACAGTCTGCATGACGGCACCGGCCGCGATCAGAAAACAGAGGTGCACGATATACCTTTGGACTCGCTTCTCACAGCCACGGAGCGTGAAAAGACATTCGTCCGAAACTTTGAGGACCGGGAGCGTTTTAATCTCTCGGTGCTCTCGCCCATCGCCGCAGAGGGCATGGTGTTTTTCCCTCCCATACTGTTGCCTGATCCCGATATCATCGTCACAGGCGAACCTATTCCGTCTGTCAGCGTGACTGCACCGGCAGCGACCGGAGTGTCGGCCATATACAGGGGCACGGTATTGAGCATCAATTACACTTCGGGACGAGGATTCACCGTAATCATACAGCATCCAAACGATTTCGTTTCTGTATACTCCAATCTCGCCGAAACTTTCTGCGTGCGCGGCGCCATGGTGGCCGGAGGCGAACGCATTGGCCTCACTGCTGCCCGAAAGCCCCTCTCTTTCGAACTGTGGCACAACGGCACACCTTTGTCGCCTCTCGACTACATTGCGTTTTCGCCAAACGCAGCCGGAAATTGACTGCGAATCATAAAATCCGGACCTGTCCCCCTTTTTTGTAAACATTTTTTGTGTCCGGAAACAAGGTCGGGCAAATTTTTTTTCGTAATTTTGCAAAAACTATACCCGAATGAACGAGGACGCTTTCTCACAACTGATTTTAAAAGACACATCGTTCGGCGAACTGATGCAAGGGCGCATTTTCAACGTCCTGCTCATCGCCTCGCCCTACGATGCTTTTATGATGGAGGAGGACGGCCGCGTCGAGGAGCAACTCTATATCGAGTACGTGTCGCTCAATCTCAGTTCGCCGCCGCGCGTACGTCGTATCTCACGTGTGAGCGAGGCTCTTGATGTGATGAGCCATAAATCGTTCGACCTTGTAATAGCGATGCCCGGCATCGACATCACCGAGACCATCGATGGCGCCTCAGCCATCAAAAAGGCTTATCCGCACGTGCCGGTGGTAGTGCTCACCCCATTCTCAAAAGAAGTGTCGCGCCGGCTTCAGGATCAGGACCTGTCGCGCATCGACTACGTGTTCAGCTGGCTGGGCAACGTCGACCTGCTTCTTGCCATCATCAAGCTCCTTGAAGACAGGATGAACGCCGAGCAGGACGTGCTCAATGTGGGCGTACAGATGATAATGCTCGTGGAAGACTCGGTGAGGTTCTACTCTTCGGTGCTCCCGCATCTCTATAAATTTTTGCTCAATCAGTCGAAAATCTTCTCCACCGAGGCGCTCAACGAGCATGAGCAGATGCTGCGTATGCGCGGACGCCCCAAGGTGGTGCTTGCACGCACCTACGAGGAAGCTCTTGCCATATATGAGAAATACGGCAACCACATGCTTGGCGTGATAAGCGATGTGTCGTTCGCTCACCGGGGGCGGAAGGATCGTCTTGCCGGCATCGAGCTTGCCCGCGAGCTGCGCAGGCGCGACCCGTACCTGCCTATCATCATCGAGTCGTCGGAGACTGAGAATGCAGGGCGCGTGGGCGACTTCGGCGGCGTATTTCTCGACAAAAACTCAAAGAAACTCCCGGTCGACCTCGGCGAAGCCATCACCGACAATTTCGGCTTCGGCGATTTCATAATACGCAATCCGCACACTCGCGAAGAACTGATGCGCATAAGCACGCTCAAAGACCTGCAGAAGCGTGTATTTGAAATTCCCGACGAGAGCCTGCTGTACCACGCCTCGCACAACGACATTTCGCGCTGGCTTTACTCGCGCGCTCTCTTTCCCATAGCCGACGTAATCAAGGCTCACCGTTTCCGCTCGCTCGATGAGAGCCCTGCCGTGAAACAGCTCTTCTTCGACTTGATAGTGAAATACCGCAAAATGAAGAACCGCGGCGTGGTGGCTGTGTTCCGCAAAGACCGGTTCGACTATTATTCCAACTTTGCCCGTATCGGTCAGGGTTCGCTGGGCGGCAAGGGGCGCGGTCTGGCGTTTGTCGACTCCATCATCAAGAAAAATCCGATATGCGATAATTTCAACGGCATCACCATCAGCATCCCCCGCTCTGTGGTGCTTTGCACGGATATTTTCGACGAATTCATGCGCTGCAACGCGCTGTATCCTTTTGCGTTGAGCAATATTCCTGATTCGGAAATCCTCGAAAGGTTTCTTTCGGCCAAATTGCCCGAAAGCATCACCGAGGACCTTCTGGCTCTGCTCGAAGTAGTTGACCGTCCGTTGGCCGTGCGTTCATCAAGTCTGCTTGAAGACTCTCACTACCAGCCCTTTGCCGGCATCTACGCCACATATATGATACCGCGTCTTGACGACAGGCAGAAGATGCTGTGTATGCTCAGCGACGCAATAAAAGGAGTATACGCTTCGGTATTCTACTCGGCATCAAAGGCCTATATGACTGCTACGAGCAACGTGATAGACCAGGAAAAGATGGCCGTAATCATTCAGGAAGTTGTAGGCGAATATCACGACAATCTGTATTTCCCGTCATTCTCGGGCGTAGGCCGTTCGCTCAACTATTATCCGATCGGAGACGAAAAAGCAACCGACGGCGTAGTGCAACTTGCTGTCGGCCTCGGTAAATATATCGTCGACGGAGGCCGCGCTCTGCGCTTCTCGCCCTCACACCCTCAGGCAGTGCTGCAAACCTCGGAGCTGAAGCTCGCCCTGCGCGACACACAGACACACCTGTGCGCTCTTGAAAGCCGCAAAGGCATCGACAATTTCGAAGTCGACGACAGTTTCAACATCGTGGACGTGCCTGTGCAATCGCTTGCCAATACCGGAGCTCTGCGCTACATGGTTTCGAGCTACGACCCCGGCTACGAGATGCTATACGACTACGAATGTGGCAATATGCGCCGGGTAGTCACCTTCAACAATATGCTGCGCGACAATGTCTTCCCTCTTGCCGAAGCATCGGATTTCATGCTCCGCTCAGGCGAGAACGAGATGCAACGCCCGGTAGAGATTGAATTTGCAGGCACTGTCAGCGACAAACCCGACGTCCATGGTATCAAAGGCCACATCTACTGGCTGCAGATCCGCCCCATCATCGACAAAAAGGACATGATCGACGACGAAATAATGGAAGTCACCGACACCGAAGTGATACTGCGCAGCCACACGGCCCTCGGCCACGGCAACATCGAGAATGTCGACACTATAATATATGTACGGCCCGAGAAATTCGACTCGCTCCACACACCCGCCATCGCCGACGAGATTTCCGAAATCAACCGCATGATGGCCGCGTCTCAACGCAACTATGTGCTCGTGGGTCCGGGTCGCTGGGGCTCGTCCGATCCGGCTCTGGGCATTCCGGTCAAATGGTCTATGATTTCGGCCGCAAGGCTCATCGTCGAGTCTTCGCTGGCCAACTATCGCATTGAGCCAAGCCAGGGCACTCACTTTTTCCAGAACCTGACATCGTTCGGCGTAGGTTATTTCACTATTAATCCTCAGCTTGCCGACGGTGTATATGATATCGATTACCTAAACTCACTACCGGCCGAATACGAGAGCGACAACGTGCGCATTGTGCGTTTCGCTTCGCCTCTGACTATTGCAATCAACGGCAAGACAGGCGACGGCGTGGTGCTGAAACAACCATCCAAAAATTCCTGATTATGTCATTCTTCTCCAAAATGCTCAATGCTGTCGGCTTCGGCTCCGATAATATCGAAGACGAAGAAGAAAATGCACTAACGCCCGACGCTGACACCCCCGCTATTCCGGCAGCGGCGCCCGACATCCCTGAAGACGAGCAGCAGATGGTGACTCGCATCTTCGACAAGGTGCTCGAGATCGTCAACTCCTCCCTGCCCGACTTTTTGGCAAAGAGCGTTGACCCGCAGAAGCAGAAACAATATATGTTCGACGCTCTCGACGAGTCGGTCAAGGTATATATCCGATCTCTCGACCAGGCTGCCCGACAGCGTTGCGAAACACTCTGGCAACAGGAGCGGCTCAACCTTCAGGCCGAGATGGACCGTCTCAAAGACCAGGCCAAACAACTTGAAGACAAACGCAATCAGCTCACCGAACGGCAACTCAGCGCCGACAGGCAGAAACGTGCCCTTTCAGAACGCGTGCACGACCTCGAATCTCAGGTGCTGAAACTCGAAGCGGAGAAGGAGCAATACGAACTCGAAAACAAAAGCCTTATCAACAAGGCAAAAGTTGCCGCCGTGTACGAAAAAGAGCTTGACGAGCTACGATCGGCCGCCGCTGCTGCCGCTCCCGGCAACACTGCGGCTGTTGAGGCCGCAAAAGCGGAACTTAACGCACAGATCGACAGCCTGAAAGCCCGCATCGAAGAGCTGGAATCGGAAAACACCCGTCTGCGCGACGGTCAAGAGGCGGCCGCCACCAAGGATAAAATGGAAGCGTCGATGGTCGACGAGCTCCGCAAAATTGCCGCCGAGTCAAAAGCCCGTGTCGCCGAACTGGAAGAAACTGTCAGCCGTATGCAGGGCGAGCACGACCTGCTCACCGCCAGACTCGAAGATGCCGGCGCCCGCGAAAAAAAACTCCGCGAAAAAGCCGAGGAAAACAACGTGACACAAGCTCAGCTCGAAGAAATTAGCGCTCAGGTCGAACGTTTCGCCGAAGTCAAGGACCGCCTCGACGCCCGCATCGCTCAGCTTAAAGACAATCTGAAAAAAGCACAGACCGAAAACGAATCGCTGCGCGCCACAATCAAGAACAATCTCTTCCAACACGCCGCTCAGGAAAAAGAAATGCGACAGGAGCTTGAATCGCTGCGCGAAAGATTGAATACGCAGCCGCCCGAGCCCAAGCAACCGACTACACGACGACAGCGCATGGCTGCCGACGCCGATACTTCCGAGGTTGACGACGTAATAAACAACTCCGACTTCCTGACCTCTGCTCCCGATCCCGACCGATTCCCGGCAAAAGAGGAAAGCGAATTCGGCTACACGGCTCCTCCACGCAAACCCAAGCCCGACAACAAGGCACAGATGAGCCTTTTCGATGAATAACCGTCACCTCCCGACATCGCCTGCAGCCACGTGACTGCCTGCCGGTAAAAATATTCCCGACCAAACTACACAATCTGACATGAACATCAAATATATAATATCTCTCATATCAGCCGCAGCCGCGCTGACAGCCGGCGCCGCCTCGCCTCAGGTAAGCGACGTCGAGCCTTACGTCTTCCCCAACAACCGTGTGAACAAGCCACGCGACTTCACATACACCGCCGATGGCACCGGTTACTATCTGCTCTCCGACGACGGCAAAACCATCGACCGATACGATCTGCGCACCGGCGAAAAGACAGAAACGCTGTTTGACGTCACGCGAACCCGCGAGCTTACGCTCCCTTCTATCGAAAGTTTTACTTTCAGCGACGACGGAGGCAAAATACTTGTCAGCACCGACCGTGAGCCCATCTACCGCCGCTCGTTCAAGGCAAAATATTACGTCTACGAAGTGCGCAGCCGCTTGCTCACTCCTCTGAGCAAAGAATTTGAAACTCAACGCGCGCCTCTATTCAGCCCCGACGGACGCATGGTGGCTTTTGTGGCTGACGACAACAACATCCACATCAGCAAACTCGACTACCACTCCGAAGTGGCCGTGACCACCGACGGCGCGATCAACAGCATCATAAACGGCGTGCCCGACTGGGTTTATGAAGAGGAATTTTCCACATCATGCTCGATGACATGGGCACCCGACAACCTCACCCTTTGCTTCCTGCGCTACGACGAGAGCCGCGTACCGTCATATACACTGCCCCTATTTCAGGGCGTCTGCGACCCTAAGAACCAATACGCACTCTATCCCGGCGCATATACCTATAAATATCCCGTGGCAGGCGAGGTAAACTCCACAGTGACAGTACACAGCTACGATGTGGAGACACGCAAAGTAATCGACATCACCCTCCCCGACAGCAAAATTGAATACATCCCCGGCATCCGCTACGCCGACACACCGCAGCGTCTAATCATATCCACGCTCAACCGCGACCAGAACCATTTCGAACTCTACTGCTGCAACCCCAAATCGTCGGTGGTGAAATCAATCTACTCCGAAGACTCCAACGCATGGATTGACCCGGCCACTTACGAGCAATTGCGCCTGCTGCCCTCCGGATTTGTGGTGCAGTCTTGCAAATCGGGCTACAGTCAGCTATATCTATACAGCTATGCAGGAGCGCCGTTGCGTCGCCTCACCCAAGGAGACTTTGATGTCACAGCCTTCTACGGCATAGATGCCAAAGACTGCGTATACTATCAGGCAGCCCGACCCACGCCGATGGACCGCACCGTCTACCGCATCGACGCCAAAGGCCGGGAAACCGCCATCTCAAAGGAGAGCGGAACAACCAACGCCACTTTCTCGCCCACGATGACAATGGCAATGTTCGACTTCTCGGATGTGAACACGCCAAATATTTTCACTATCAACACCTCCGAAGGCAAGCAAGTGCGCGTAGTGGAGGACAACGCCGACTACGCCGCCCGTTTCGCATCTCTTCCCTCCAAAGAATTTTTCACTATGGAGAGCGACGGCGTCACCCTCAACGGCTACATGATACGCCCTGCCAACGCCTCAGGACCGGCACCCGTGGTGATGAGCCAATACAGCGGTCCGGGCTCGCAATCTGTCCTCAACCGCTGGAGCCTCGACTGGGAACAAGCATTTGCCCTTAAAGGATACGGCATAGTGTGTGTCGACGGTCGCGGCACAGGCGGACGCGGCCGAGCTTTCACTGACGTAGTCTACAAAAACCTCGGACACTACGAAACCATCGACCAAATCAACGCCGCCCGCTACGCAGCCTCTCTGCCTTGGGCCGATTCCGACCGCATCGGCATCTTCGGCTGGAGCTACGGCGGATATGAAGCGCTTATGGCCGTTTCACAGAATAATTCGCCTTACGCGGCCGCTGTTGCCGTGGCTCCGGTAACTGACTGGCGCTACTACGACACTGTCTACGCTGAGCGCTATATGCTCACCCCGCAGCAAAACGAAGACGGATACCGCATCTCGGCGCCACTCAACCGCACCGCGTTCGTAAAATGCCCAATTCTGCTCATGTACGGCACAGCCGACGACAACGTGCACCCGGCCAACACTCTGCAATACGCATCCACATTGCAAAGCCGTGGCACTCTCTTCGACATGATGTCATTTCCAAACATGAACCACAGCATCTATGGCTGCAATTCGCGCGCCGTGGTCTACGGCAATATGCTCCGCTTCTTTGATTTCCACCTCAAAGGCGCGAAATAACACCACATCTCTCCTTTCTTCCAAGCAACGCCATCATGCGCCCCAAAGCGAAACTTTGAGCCGGCCGATGCTTTACAACAAGAAATAATTATGACTGCTATAAAAGTAGATTATAATCGAATATTCAACACGTTGATGCTCAATTGGGCTGTCATCAACGGCGCGCCGGTAATTGCTGTTTTGGCCGGCCTGTGGCTGCCCCACGTATGGTTGCCGTTTGTCGCCATATTGCTTATCCCCATACTGGTCATATACGGCAATTATATGTCTCAGACCCAGGCATTGAGTTGCGCTTTATCCCGACGCTACACCGAATGGGCGCTCGGCATCTCGGCACTGATAATGCTGGTTATAAACCTGTCAGACACACACTTCGGCCACAAATTGTTCGGTCTGTCGCCTAATAGCGGAATCATTCCATACGTACCGGCAGCCATTATCTACCCCGCGCTGACGGCTTTCACATTCCTGCGATGGCTGCAGATAGGCAAAACCGAATATTGCCGCGCTTGCTCGTCGCACGCTCAGTCTTCGGTCGAAAGCACACTCATCACCGGCATCTACCACACTCAGATACGCTATCTCATCATTCTCTCACTCACATTGCTGTGCATTGAGTCGGCCGTAATACTTGTCTATTTCTTTACATTTTACATAAATGTAAACTACAACGCTTCCGACACATTCTTCTTCTTCATTTTTCCCACTGTGCTCTATTTCTTGTCAGTCATATACGTGTATCTCCGCTTCTCGAGCCTGAGATTCGGCATTGCCACAATGGGGTTCAAACACAGCGAGGATATAAGGCGCCAAATCAGATATCTTGTGATCAAGGGCGAGAAAATGCTGCTTGCCGAAAACCATACGTCGCTGCCGGGCATAACATTCTGGGACACACCGATCATCTACGATCTCAGCGACAAAGAAACTGCCTCTGAGAATTCGATAAAAGAGATTTTCACCGACCTCACAAGCATTGAAAATTTCAGCTTGCGACAACTTTATTTCCGTTTCGACCACGATACCGTGCGAGAAACAATAGTATGCGCCGTCTTCCTCCCCGACGATGCCGACGTGAGCACACTCGACGGCGAATGGCTCAACACCTACGCCATCGACAAGCTATACAACTCCGGTGCTCTCACCAAAAGCATGAACTCCGATGTACGTCGCATCTTCATCATCACCATGGCATGGAAAACCTACACCCTTGACGGCAAACGGCTCTACCCTATCAAGAATTATCGCCCCACATTCCACATCGGCGACTTCAAGAACTGGGATGTGGACTACAACGATCTGCGCTGGGTGGAAGTATACAAAATAAACGAAGACCGACTCTTCTGGCGGCTGCGCAAATTCTGGCGCACCTACGTCTCCGGCGTATCGGGCAAATGGCAATAAACGCGTGATATGCTGCTTGTTATAACAGGTCCTACCGCTTCTGGCAAAACGGCAAGAGCCGTCTCGGCCGCCAAAATGCTCGGCGGTGAAATCATCAGCGCCGACTCTCGCCAGCTGTACCGGGGCATGGACCTCGGCACCGGCAAAGACCTCGACGAATACGGCAACGTACCTTACCACCTCATTGACATCGCTCCCGCCGGCGAGCGTCTCAACCTGCACCGGTGGCTGCAGCTATATCACGTGGCCGTAAACGACATCGAAGACCGAGACCGCGTACCCGTACTCTGTGGTGGCACAGGACTTTATATCGAGTCGGCTCTTAACGGCATCGTGCTTCCCGAAGTGCCGGAAAACAAAGAGTTGCGTCAGTCGCTCAAAGGACTGTCGCTCGGTGAGCTGACCGAAATACTCGCCAAGATGAAGCGATTGCACAACGTAACCGATACCGACACCTGCCAGCGTGCCATCCGCGCCATCGAAATCGAAACTTATTACAACCTTCATCCCGACCAACGCCGGCTCACATCGCCACACAGGCGCACCGACGCCGTGATTGTGGGTGTCGACATCGACCGCGATTCACGACGCGCACGCATCGCCGACAGGCTGCATCGCCGTCTCGACAACGGAATGGTCGACGAAGTGCGCTCCCTCATCGACTCGGGAGTCAGCCCGGAAGATTTAATCTATTACGGTCTGGAATACAAATACCTCACACTGTATGTGACCGGCCAACTCACCTACGAGCAAATGACAGAGCAACTGCTCATAGCCATACATCAGTTTGCCAAGCGGCAGATGACATGGTTCAGAGGCATGGAGCGACGCGGATTCACGATACACTGGTTGCCATACGACCTCAGCGACGAAGATTTTAACTCCGAAATCACACGGCTATGCGCATCGTATTTATAATCATATTTTCGCTCTGCGGGCTATTGTCCCGCAGCTATGATTTCTGGTACGAAAAGCCGCGCGATTTTGCTTCCGGTATATACGCCATTGGCGACAACGAAGGTAAAACCATCGCAGCATCTTCGATGCAAGTGCGCGCACGGTCGGTCGGCGACCGCACTCCGTGGGGTATAATCTGGGACATGACCGACTCGCTCTCATACACACGCGCTCGCCTCACCCTACCGCAATCGAGACACTTCGACGATGATTTCGGGTCGTATTACGGAGTCGTCGTTGAGCGCGTCGATTCCGGCCGAAGCACCGTGCTGCATGAGGTTGCTCCCGGCGGACTGCACGGTGTGGAACGCGGATACAATACCCTCAAACTCATCAGCGACAATATCGGAGAAGCCCGACTCTACGCCGGCAACAAAGAGCTCGTCGACATGGGCACATATCCCCTCAGCGGAGGCACATTTGCCCTGTGGACAGGCGGCAGCAAACACATCGACGTGCAGCGTCTGTGCCTCGAACTCGACACAATAGCTCCGCCTCGCCTCTCGACTGAATATTTCGCACTGCTTGCTTCGTCACAAGCTCATACGATTCCGGCAGATTCTGTGACGGTAACAGGCCGATGGGAATTTCTCGACCGCGAAATCAAAAGTTCCGGAACACACCTCGGTGGCAAATATACACTCGCCGTAGTAAGCACAGCCGGGGGCGGGTACGAGATTGTGTATCTGCAGGGAGCGGATGTGAATACCGGCTTGTGGCGCTATGGTTGCGTGAAAGGATATCTCAAACCCACAAGCTTCGCCGGCGACTTTGACCTGATATGGTACGACTCGCTCGGACGTGAAATCATAGGCGAACAGTCGGCAACATTATCATCCGACGGTTCGCTTCTCATCTTCAATTTTCCGTTGGCCAAAGCCTCACTCCGCTTCCGCCGTGCTGCGATTGATACTTCAATTGATACTTCAAGAGAATGAACCTGGAGGTCGTGAGCAGACCGGGAAGTGCCGAACGGCCTCGTTCGGCACAACTGAGAAGCTACTGCCCGGCATCCGCAGCCATTTTACCGGGAGGTTGTGAGCGGCCCGCTCACGACAAAACATCAGGTGACGATATTATTGTACTGGGAAGTGCCGAACGGCCTCGTTCGGCACACAACGTCGGGCGACGGTAATTTTTGTGCCGTCCGAGGCCGCACGGCACTTCTCAGGCGAGACACGTCAGAAGATTTCATCGAAAATAATATATTATCCCGAATCTAAGCGGAGCTACAAACTTGCAGCTCCGCTAAAAATTTACTCAGACCGACATCTTTACAGGTTATAAGCTATACCTATGCCCAAAACAGGCACCTGTTTGTCGTCGTATCCACCAGTGCGCGGATGTTTCATTTGCCTCAACAGGCCAATATCGCACTTTACACTTGCCGTAATCTTCCAAATTGAATAACTTAATCCCACACGCCAGTCCAAACTGTTGGGCAAATGTGCGTTGTTTACCTCCGCACCGGTGTGCTGCGCAAAAGCATATGCGTATCTCGGGCCTGTGAACACTGCGATTTCCCCGGCGCCTACGTCAAAAGATTTGCCTATCACGCAAGCCACATCGAAACCGGACCGGTAACCGAATCCGTATTTCTCAGGAGGTATATTTGGGCCATTGTCAGGGCCACTCCAAGGATAATAACCGTCAATCAACACGTTTTCTTCTTTGGTATATTTCTGATAGAAGAAACCGGCTGTGGGCATAAGATAGAATTTACTGAGACTAAATTTATAATTTACTACTAAGTCGGTACCCATATTGCGCTGCGTGTCACCCCACGGAGCCAAACGTGCATCAAAACCAATGCTCCATTGTGCCTGTGCAGCAAACCATGAGAGCATCAGGGCTATAATTACGATAAATCTTTTCATATAAAAACACTATTTTTTGTTAAAATTATACAAAACGCCTACTTGACTAGCAGAAGCATCTCCGCCGGGGACAGACCAACCGGACGATCCATAATAACCGTCATAATATCCGCCCCATCCCCAATTCATATAGTATGAGCTGGTCTCAGGGAAAATTGTTTCTTGTTGCATATTACCACATGTCGTCATTTCATCAGGAAGAGTAAATGTATAAATTTCACAACGTGATCTGCTGTTAATAGCACGTCGCCCACTTGATAGCCAAACGTGTCCTCCACTGCTACCGAAAGTAGCTCTCACCATTACAAGGCTGCCACCTATGATATTTGCAAGTCGAGAGTTCGGGACATTATTTTCTTCTTCAAAAGTAAAATATTTCTTTAGGAAATTGATTCTTGTACTTACTTTAGTGTCAGAATGTGCCGGACCAAGAGTAGTTCCCATTTCGCAGGCAAGGTCATATAAAAAATCAGAAGTTTCAACAGTAGGAGAATTTAAGGGCATATTTTCCCAATCGAAATTTTTATAATTCGTCGGGTGTTGTAGGCTGCGCATGAGCTGACCTACTGCAACAGGTGCACAACCGGCAAGACAGAGTGCTCCATTTTTAAGAGGAAATTTTTGATTATAACCACCATCTTGCGCCCAACTTGTCTTAATTTGAGATGGGTATGTATCTGTTCTATATTCTGTTACGTAAGCGGCAAAAGATAAAAAGCGAAAGTTCTCGGAATAGTGTACATAAGTCATACCATCGCACATGGCTATAAGGTCATTAATTGTTATTCCTTGTTCACCGTATTCACCGGGGATAAGATCTCCGGAGCGAAGATTGTCAAATGTTTCAACTATATATCCTTTCCCTCTTAAATTGGCTATTGAATCAGCCATTATACCCCTAAGACGTTTATAATCTTCTGTAGTAAAATAGCTGCAGAAAAATGGTGAATCACTGTAATGATCAACACGAGACGTTGGTTTACTCGAAACTGCCTCATGTATAGTACGAGGCGATATAGCAGACCATTGCTTTTTGTACATTTCTATTGAGTCAGGCGGAACGATCTTGTCAACATTAGATATTGTGTAGATCGTATTGTTTTTCCACATTAACAGACCATCAGGCATAAGACCATAGATATTAAACGAACCCACATCATTGTGGGCCAGAATTGGATGAAACTTTCTTGTAGCACTTACAAGAGCCCAACCTCCTTGACTGAAATTCAATACATAGACGCATGGGGCGCCATTGTTATCCACAAGAGTTGAGACAGTATAGCCCCCTGCACGAGATTTAGATGGACAATAACCGTTGACAAGATTGTCTAAGTCAGTGACTGTAATTTGGTTCTCATCCTGTATAAGAGCCGATTGCTCAATAAAATTCGCATCTTGTGCGCATTTTAAGTCGTCCTGCGCACAGGAAAAGAGCAGGAGCAACATTGCGAAGATGAATAGTTTCTTCATAGGAATTAATATTAAGGTTAACTAATTGCCCCAAATATACAATAATATTTTTTAACATCCAACTTTTATTAAAAAATATTCATAAAAATTATAAGCGATTACCATTCGCAACAACCCTTTGGCAAAATGCACTCTCCGCTTCCGCCGTGCTGCGATTGATACTTCAAGTAAATGAACAGGGAAGTCGTGAGCGGCAGCCACCGGGAAGTCATGAGCGGCCTCGCTCACGACAAAAGGAAAGGCGACGGTATAATGCACCGGGAAGTGCCGAACGGCCTCGTTCGGCACACAACGTCGGGCGACGGTAATTTTTGTGCCGTCCGAGGCCGCACGTCACTTCCCAGTGATTTTTGTGATCGCGCGTAGCCGACGACTAATGTGTTCAGATATTAGAGGACAATCTGGCGATTGCCGTAAGCAAGCGACGGGCAATATCGACGTTGTCGTAGGCCGGGATAAGCACACTGCGACGCTTTTCGATGTCGGCCTCTGTGAAAGGAACGGGGATGAGCGCGTTGCAGGCGTCGATTTGCTCCTGCGGCGTATCGGCGACGTGCACGAGCGACTCGAGGCCCGAACCGTGCACCATTTTTGAGTTGGCAACTATGTGCTTGCCGGCATAAAGCGACCCTAAAAGTTTAAGTTTCAATCCGGTGGCCTGGAATGTAGTGAGCAATGTGATGTGAGCCGTGCTCATCAGAGTGCGCATACGCTCTTGCGATGGATTGGCTTCGAGTGTGACGTCGGGCAGCCTCTGTATCTCGCGCACAAGAGTCTCGCCCGGCTCCATACCGGCCACAATGCACCGGCAATTGAGATATGGGAACACGTGTCGAACAAGATAGAGCGCCGCGCGATTGTTCTCGGGCACCGAGAGCTTGCCGTGATAGAGCACTGCCGGAATGTCGTCGGACGTAATTTTGAGCTGAGTGTTCTCGCTGAAACACGGGATAAACTCGACGGGAACGTCCGGAAAGCGCCCGCGCAGCTCTTCGGCATCGGCTGTGGAGATGGCGGCAATAAGAGAAGCGTTGTGCAGCACTTTTTCGTACCTGTGCATACGCCAGCTTTCGATGTTGAAAAAGAGTTTTCTTATCAGGTTAGTCTCGGCTTTGGCAAGATGCCTGAAATAGTCATGCTCGATGTTGGCCTCCCGATAAATCTTTATGCGTCGATCAAGTCGCGGGTCGTTGATGCTATGGCAACTGATAAGGCCTTCGTAAAGGATTGGATAATCGTTTTTGAGCAGATTATCAATGAGCGTATGGCTGTTGCGTCCTACCACGTTGTAGGGCCGGAGCGAAATATTGGGGAAAATGCCTGTGCGACGCCGGTAGTAATAAACTCGCGAACATAGAGCTTCGAGTTCGGGAGCCTCCGGGCGCTCGTATTCGTAGCAGTGAAGCACTACTTCGCACCCGATTTCGCGCAGCGCCTTGATTTTATAATATACGTCGATGATGCCTCCGTAATTTGGCGGATAAGGCACGTTGAACGATACTATGTTGATCCCCTTTACACTCATTTCTTGGATGGAGCGATCACTTTGTCAGGGTCGGTGCCTGCGTAAATAGCCACGTCGGCTGTTGATTCTATATTAGTGCGGGAGAGAGAGGTGACCATATATATGCCCGGGCGCGTGACGGCGTATTTGTTCTCATTTGTCACGGCTACAATGGCCTCGGCGTTGTCGATATCAGGTTCGCCGTCGAAGTCGAAACGATATACTACGAATTTCACTGCGTCGGAGGCGCGGCCATTCTGCCCGGGAGCGGTCCACGACAGCACACCGTCGGAGTAACGGATACTGCCCGGGCGCTCGGGAGCCTCGTCGGAAAGCGCCGGGTAGGCCGGCACGAGGGCTTTGTGACTCATGAGCGATGTGGAGAGCGAGTCGAGCACGCCGAGCGTGTTTTTGCTCACTTCGTAGCCGGGCCACCAGCAGTTGCCGTCGACACCTTCGATGGTGCGCGTGAGATTCACTTTGTGATTGAGCTGCGAGCTCAGTTTAGAAGGAGCGAGGTCGGGTGTCTTCATGGTGCGCACCACGTCCTGACCTATGTACAGCTGACATGGGCCGGACACGGCCTTCGCCCACCAGTAGATGAGCTTGAGCGACGAAGCACGTTCGTTTTCGAGCGTCCAGTAGAGCTGAGGTAGCAGATAGTCAATCCATCCCTTGTCGGCCCAAAGGAGCACGTCGGCGTAAAGCGAATCGTAGTTTTCCAGACCGTTGGTGTCGCTGCCGCGCGGGTCGGATTTTTTGTTGCGCCAGATGCCGAAGGGGCTTATGCCGAAACGCACCCAAGGCTTGGGACCGGAGGAAATGGCGTCGTGTATCTCCTCAATAAGGAGGTCGACGTTGTGTCTGCGCCAGTCGCCCCGGTTCATGCCGTCGCCGTACTTCGCATAAGATTTGTCGTCGGGGAAATCCTTGCCGGCCGCCGGATAAGGGTAAAAATAGTCGTCGAAATGTATGGCATCGACATCGTAGTTCTTGATAATATCCATCACCACGTCGGTGATAAATTTACGGTTTTCGGGCAGACCCGGGTCGAAATAAAGCTTGCCGTCGCCGTCATAAATTACGAAACGATCTTTCTCCCGGTGATATACATGGCTTTCGGGCAACGAATTATTATGATTTTTAGTTGCCGTCACGCGATACGGGTTCAACCACGCGTGCAGCTCCATGCCGCGCTTGTGGCACTCGTCAATCATAAATTGCAAGGGGTCCCAGTAAGGCGACGGCGCTTTGCCACCGTCGGTGAGAAAGCGGCTCCACGGCTCTAAATTGCTCTTATAAAAAGCGTCGGCGCAAGGGCGCACCTGCCACAGGATGGCGTTAACTCCGGCACGCTCCAGTGAGTCGAGCTGAGCTGTAAGATAAGCCTTGTTCTGCTCGGTCGACTGTTTCAGATATTGATCTTGAAAGACTGTGTGGAGCCATGCTCCGCGAAATTCGCGTTTGGGTTGCGGGGCGTCCTGCGCAATGGCCGGAAAGGCGAAGATGCAACCGATAATGATCGATATGATAAATCCGAAATGCTTCATAACATTAAATTTTCCACAAAATTAATAAATATCCCGTAAAAAACCAAACCTCTGCGCGCCGGCGACTCAAAGCGAGGTTGAGAATACGGATTTTTGTGGTAAATTTGCACAGGAATTCGATTTTCACGCAAAACAGCATCGTTATGACATCTACCGCATCTGAAAAATGGCTTGAATCGCTGAAAGAGAAAAAGAAGAAACGTATCCTTTTTGTGTGTCTGGGCAATATCTGCCGTTCGCCGGCTGCCGAGGGCATCATGCGCGAAACTGTACGCCGACACGGCGATGAAGGAAATTGGACAATAGACTCGGCCGGCACAGGCGACTGGCACGTGGGCGACCTGCCTGACAGCCGTATGCGTGCGGCGGCGGCAAAGAGCGGCTACCGGCTCACTCACCGTTGCCGACAGCTCCGCGCGTCGGATTTTGATGATTTCGATCTGATAATCGGCATGGACGAACAGAATATGCGCAACATACGCCTCTTTTCTCCCTCGCGCGAAGAGTGGAAGCGTGTGCAGCCGATAAGCCTGTGGCTGTCGGATGACGAGGGAACATACGTCCCCGACCCTTATTACGGTTCGGAACGTGATTTCGACCGCGTGGTTGCGTTGCTCGAAAACGCCTGCTCGCGGCTCTACGACACACTCAGCGAGTGAACGGAATAGACCTCAGCCACTTCGGAGCCTCAAATTCTGCCTCTCCCGACGACAGAGCAGCTATTGCATACGGACCGCTGTGCTTGCCCTGTATGGAGTAAGCGTCGGCAAGCTTCTTGTTGGGCAGCAGTTTGAGTATCCGCTGCTTGATGCGCGAGAGCTGCTGATGCAGTGTGCCGTCGATGGGGTCGCAAAGGTTGGCGATAGCCTGGCGGGTGCGTTCGTCATCTGAGGTGCCCTTCACCACCTGATATATTTCTTCAAGCTCGCGCGTGTAGTCCGATATCAGCCGCAACACAATGCCCTCGGGGTGCCGCAGAAACAGGATGTAGACCGTACGCTGCAGAGGATTGAGGCCCAGAGGCTTGTCGAGAAGCTCGGGTAGACGGATGCGTGTGTCGGTGTCGATTTCGATGTGCGAGAGCTTGCCCGGCGACAACGGCTCGCCCTGAATGAGCTGGAGCACCTGCATTGGCGCCATGCGTTTGAATTTAATCACATAGAATATCACCAATGCCGCCTGAGGGTCAGGCGCATTACGACGCACGTTGTCTACGTTATCAATCTCCAGATCGCCCACTATCTGGTTTTCAAGGTCGTACCATTCGGAAGCGAAAGCATGCACGCAGTCGCTGAGATGTTCGTCGCTCACCGGCAGTGAGATGCGCATATGCTGCACGGCACCGGTGAAACGGTTGCGCACGTTGAGGCGCCGGGCCGAGAGCGTAAGCTCTGTATCGCCCTCCTCTACCGAAACGCGCACTTCCGGGGCGATGCCACAACCTCCGGGAAACAGCTCCAACGCCTCTTTCACCCGGTAGCCGTAAGCTGCCTCGGGCGTACGGATATAAACCACTCCGGGTGTATACCTGCAGTCGGCCGAAAGAGATTTGTTGAGATTAATCATGCCGACAAATTTACGCAAAAATTTACTGAAAATCGAAAAATTCAGCATGAAAATTGCTATATTTGCATATATTTCATATCATTTCTTCTGATTCTAAGCATAATGTCGAAAAAAGACCTTAAAGCGGCTCTCAAAGGCCTCGATCGCGACCAGCTCACCGAGCTAATTCTTGAAGTGTACTCCAAAATTAAGGAAGCAAAAAAATTTCTTGATTTTTACGCCGACCCCGACGAGGAAAAATTGGCCGAAGAAATCAAGGCTGAAATTTTCAGCAATTTCTTCTCCCGCACTTTCCGGCGAAAAAAGATAAAATTAGCGCCGGCAAAGCGTATGGTTTCCAATTTTGCAAAACTCGGTGTGTCGCCGCATCTTGTGCTCGATGTCATGATTTACATGCTCGAGATGGCCGACGCCGCTTATCATTCGGGATACAGGTTCACCGAAAGCTTCTTCGACTCTATGCAGAAAAACTATGAGGCCGCGCAAGCTTACGCCGAGAAACATGATCTGTACGATGCAGAGATCAAGGAGCGTCTTGAAGATCTGAGCAAGGAAGGCTATTTCTGAATATTGCTTTCGGCGATGCTGTGTATTTTGTCGGAAAAGAACACGGTAATCATAGGCAGCATCATCATGCCGAACAAGGGTAGAACGACCGAAATCACTTTTCCGGCGACCGTGACCGGTGCAAAGCCTCCGATTGTAGTGACATACAGCATCGACCAGTACAAAACGTCCCAGAATGTCTTGACGTTGGGGTTTAAACCGTACTCTTCATAATAAAACAGCAAAGAGAGGATGTAGACAGATGTCAAGAGTATCGCCATATATTGGCTGAGCAGAGAAGTTGCCCGGTTGGTGGATATATAGCCCACTACTATCACCAGCGCATAGGCTCCCCGAATCAGAGGCACGAAACGCAAATAATAGATCACATCGGCGGCAGGGTCTATGTGTAAGAGGTTAATAAGGTTCAGATACGGGATGGAGATAAAAAAGAACAGCCAGTTAGACTTTACGTATCGGTATTTGTTGTCGGCATAGGCCAACTCTATGAAGAAATCGGCCATAAAGGCCACGCACACCCACAGCTGAAATGTCATGTAGGTGTGATTGGAGAGAAACGGCCGGTTGTTGAATGTGTCGTAAGAGATATAAAGTATCAGCGCAAGAGAGAGCACAAGCACCACTGCCCGGCAGATGCGCACCACCCACACCTGCGTGCGCGAGATTTCGGCCGACGGCACGACCGATGCACCCGGTTCCTGCTCTGGAGTGTCGGGATGCACATTGGCCGGAGTTGCATTATCTTTTTGATTTTTCATAAATCCGAGGCGATAATTTGGAAATAAAACACCTCATCGGGCCCGAATGTTTTTCACGGACGGAGAACGTGGCCGTGAATCAGAGTCCCTTGATGCGCGAGGGATTTTTTGCGGCAAATTCTTTCCACGACGAAGGGCCGTGAGCAGCTTGCGGCCTCGACGATTCGTAGAAATGGCACAAGGCGGCCGCGAGAGCGTCGGTGGCGTCGAGCTCGGGCAGCAGATTCTCTTTCGGTATTGAGAGTATGCGTCGCAGCATTTCCTGCACCTGCTCTTTCGATGCGGCGCCGTTGCCGGTGATGGCTTGTTTGATTTTGCGCGGCTCGTATTCGCATATCGGTATCTCACGAGCCAAGGCGGCGGCCATAGCCACTCCTTGCGCGCGTCCGAGCTTAAGCATCGACTGTACGTTTTTGCCGAAGAACGGAGCTTCGATTGCGAGTTCGTCGGGCAGATACTGTTCGGCGAGCTGCAATACCCGGTCGTAGATGCGACGCAGGCGCAGATAATGGCTTTCGAAAAGTTTGAGACGCAGCACGCCCATTGCTATCATCTGAGGCTTCTTGTCAATGACGCCGAGCACACCGTAGCCCATGATGTTGGTGCCCGGGTCGATGCCGAGTATTATGCGGCTGTAATCTTTGAGAGCGCCGGCGCGGGCGTTGCGGCTCTCCGACAGGCGTGCCTGTGACGGAATTATGCCGCGTGCGTCGTCGGTATCGGAGAAAGATGTGTGCCTGCTCGTTGACATCACTCTACGGTCTCAAGATAGGTATAAAACGTGAGCGCACGGTCGCCGTAGCGACGTGCAAGAATGGCGCGCAGAGAGGCAGCCGGGCCGTTGTTCCACTTTTCGGCCGTGGCCATATCGACGGCGCAAAGGTGCATGGCGTAGCTTTCGCAACCGTCGGCCACCGTGCCAATAATGCGCGTGAGCATCGGCGAGGTCATGCCGCAGTGCAGGGCTGCCGGAATGTAAGTTTTCTTTATCCAATCCACCACCGGCACTACGTCGGCAAGGGCTATATGGAATGATGTGTTGACGATAATCATTGCACATTGGCCGCCGAACTGCGGCGGCGCAGATAACGGATTAAGAATTTAGCATGACGGCTTACGGCAGTCCACACACCGAAATATCTGACCATAATGCTGAAACGCTCGCGGAGCGATGCGCGATGGTGGGCTGTGGTCGTCCCCTCGCTCAGGTAGTCGCATATCACCCTCGGGATGTAGACATTGCAGCGAGAGTGCTGCAGACATCTGAGCAGCCACTCGTAATCGGCCGAATAGCGGTATCGGAGGTCGTAGGCCGAAGCCACACGGCGGTTCACGGCCATGGCCTGATGGCACACAACCATGCCGTCTTTGAGCGAGTCGAGAGTGAGCGTTTCGGGTGCGCGCAGATGCCGCTCCCCTACTTTGTGCCCATCATTGTCAACAAGGTCGGTCTGACCGTAGACGATGCCGGGGTAATGATTGTCCATGATTGCATCGGCCATCACTTGCAATGTGTCGGGTGAGTGGAATGTGTCACCGGCATTGAGAAAAATTATGTAATCGCCCTGAGCCTCGGCCAGTCCGTTGTTCATGGCATCATAAATGCCCGAGTCCTTGCGTGAGACAAGGCGGAGACGGGGATTGCCGGCTGAGCGTACGATATCGGGAGTGGAGTCTGTCGAGAGGCCGTCGACAACGATGTGCTCATAAAGTGTGCAAGTCTGCTCCGCCACGCTCGCGAGCGTACGTCTTACGGTTGACTCGGCGTTGTAGGTGACGGTGATGATTGAAAACAGGGGCAGCATATTAGTTACTCTTGTCGGTTGGGATGATAACAAACTGATGGCTATTTAAGTCTTTCGACAAGCTGAGCAAGAGCCGCTTCGATTGTAATGTTGGATCCGAGCCCTTTGACGAGCACCCCTACCTGGCTTCGCTTCATGCCTGTTGAGAGCGCCTGACTGAAGAGATGCTGCTTTGACGGAGGCACGACAGTCCATCCGCCGCTGCGTGTGACTTCGCTTTCAAGCAGACGCACCGGCGTCGAAGTCATCGAGCCGCGAGCTATCTCGCTCACCGGGGTCATACGCTCGAGCACCGAAGCCTTGGCGTTGGAGAGGATGCCGTAAAGAGCATCGCTGTCCGAAGCCGGGGCGGCGAAAATGAGCTTGTGGTCCGAGCTGTAATTGTGCATAATATCGGGATCTTTCTGCATAATTTCCCTTATAGGCACCTTAATGGCCGAGAGGTCGTCGAAGAGCATTACGAGATAGTTGTCGACATCGTCGGCTTTGACGGCAAGCGCGAGCGAGTCGGTGTCGGACACGCTCCACTCGTCGGTAGTGATGACATACCGGCTGTCGCCCACAAAGCGGATGTAGAATTCGGGCGTAACGTAGTTGTCCGGATCTTCGTATTCGTGTATCACATTGTGGCGTCCGATGGTTGTGCCGATAGTGTAATTGCGCACAGGGGCAAACGACTGAGGTTCTTCGGCATCGGGCTGCGTGATATTATTATCCTTTGTTGAAGCGGATGATTCTGCAGCTCCGGCGGTCGCCTTGCTTGCCGGGGCTGCCGGTGACGCTGCCGCCGGACGCTTTTCAGCCTCCGCGCTCTTGGCCGATGACGAGCAGAAATTGTGGTAATAGCTCTCGCGGTCGGCAATGAAGGCCTGAATTTCTTCCGGATCGGTGTACGGCTCGGTTTTGGCGCCATGACGGGCATAAATCTTGCCGTCGAGATACACCACGTAGGGGCATGGGTCGATTTTGACCATCACCACGCCTTTTGTAGCCTCGTCGTCGACTCCGGTCTTGGCATATTCGCCGGCAATTCTGTTGCCCGTAATGTCCATGATGGTGAAACTGCGATCGATGAGTTGCTGCAGATAGTTGGCGAGATTGTCGGGGGTGCGTATGCCGCGCCGCTGTGCGCTCAGATTAGCCGCCTTCTTATAGTAAGTGTAATCTTCGGAGAGTCCGCGCTCGTAGTGGTCGTCGCCAACGCCGATATAGAGCGTGCCGCCGCGTGTGTTGAGAAATCCGGCGATAATGTGCAGAATTTCAAACTCCTGCTTGTCGGGGTCGGCCACCGAGATGCCGCTTTTGCCCTTGATTGCGGGATAGACGAGCGAAGACTTGAACTCGACATACTGCGATTCAGAGCCGTAATATTTGAGGTCGCGCTGCTCGGAAACGACGTTGAGCATACGTGCGATATTGTCCTTGATCTGAGCCGCGGCCTCGTCGTTGTGGTCAAGCTCGTTGAGGAAGTTATAGGAAAGGACCATCTGCGCCAGGTCCTTATACGAGTCACCGAGCTCGGGGTCGTGCACGATTGACCACAGTTCGGCGTTGTCATCAGGATTGCCGAGCGAGGCCACAATCTGCAGGCGGCGGCACAAACCGGCCACCAGCGGACTGTGCGGAGCGAGATCAATCACCCGGTCGATGTCGTTGTGGAATATCTGACGGTTTTTGTCAAAGCTCTGGTATAGCTCCACGGCACGGAGGTGAGCGTAGATTTCTTCGGAAAGTTGCTTGTCGCCGGCAATCAGAGCGAGCAGACGCGCCAGCGAAAGGCAATCGTAGACTTTGACAAGATTGTGCCGCAGCGACAGAGCCTTATAGCGGACAATCTCGATGAGTTGTTTCATCTCCTGCGCTGTCATGGCATCGTCATCGTCGATTTGCACTTCCTGAGGCTCCGAGCCTTCGGGCTCCACGGCAATGGCAAGCATCATGGCGCGCACACAGCGGTTGTTTTCGATGAGTACGTCGACGGGGCCCTCGTCGTATTCGCCCTGCACGGAATCGTAGTAGGAATTGTAACCGGTGACGGTATATCGTATCACATTGCCGTTGCGCAACGGAGGCATATCGTCGTCGCATCTGACAAAAAGGCCGTAGCCGCGCTCCGATATGGCGCTATAGGTCGGCTGTTGGTTTTTATTCAGGTTTTTGCGGGTGATAACGCAGAGTGCCGTATCGCCGACGGAGGCCAATTCGCGTATTTTTTCTTCGGTATAGGGGAGCAGGCTGAAGATGAGATTGTCATTGTCGTCGATATCGTCAACGATCGCTGGAAGGAGCAGGGGCTGACCCGTGTTGTCGCGGAATGTTCCGATCGAGAGTTCGCGTATATTGTAGTTGATGATGCCATCCGGTCTGAGCAGGCCGCGGCCTTCGTAGGTAGGATCGTCTATGACGCAATTCATCAGAAATCCGTCGGGAGTCTGTGTCACACGCTCGACCTTGATATAGACCTGATCGTCGATGTCGGGCACGTGCTTGACAGTGTTGTTGATTATGGGAGCGACCTCGCGCTCGGCCATCAGCTTCTCTTCGATTGCGTTCCAGAACTCGCGGTGCTTGTCCAGTTGCTTTAACTTTGATGATGTGAACGCATATCCGGCGTTGATTTTGATTGCCGTTTCGGGCCAGTCGATGATGCCGGAGGGAAGAGCGTTGTCTACAACAGGGGAGTCGTTGCGCGAAATCACGATACCGGAAGCTCCGACTTCAACAAGCACATTGCCCGAGGCGAAGTATTTTGTGGCGCTTTCGGGAATGACGGCAGTACGGGGAGCGTCGACAGTGGCACGAGTCATCATCATGGATGTCTCTTTGATTTCAGTCCATGTGAAATCGATCGGCAGATTCACCCCCATGAGCGTAAGGAACGACTTATTTAATAATGTATCGGCTTTGGCCGGACGCAGCACGGAGAGGAATCGGTAGAAGGTGGCCATATTCATGCGCAGGTCGAGATTTTTGTCGGTAAAATTGGCGAGCTGGCGTTGGATGGCTATGGCTGTGAGCACGTTTTCGACGGTATTGATTTCGGCGCGGTTCTGCGGCTGCATAAATGAGTCGATGTCGCTCACGGCATCTGAGATAAAGATTTCGAGCTGGTCGACAAAGGCACGGCGGAAAGGCTCTTCTTTCCACGTCTGGGGATTCCACTCCATGAGAGTGTCGAAGATGTTGCGCAGCGAGGCATTGACCAGATCGGGATTCACTCTGAAGAGAATCATCATCACCGACAGCTCGACATGCGGATGGAAAAGATAGCCGGACTGCTTCAGATTTTCGAGCAGCCGGCGCACAAACTTCTCGCTGTCGCCTCGCGCAATAGTCGTCAGAGCTTTAATGAAAATTTCGATACGGTCTATTTGCGATGAGAGCAAATCCTGCAGTCCGTGACGCTCCGAATGTCCGAGATTGCGCAGGAAAGACGACCCCTGCAACAGATACAGACATACATTGCGGTAAGCCCGCAACAGAGTGTCGACACGCTCAACAGGCACCGAAAGCACGTTGCTGACAAACCATGAGGAGATATTGGTGTCGATAGCCCGAATGGCGGCCAGTATCCACACAGCTCGGTTCTGCTCGTAGTCAGCGGCTGCGTCATGCAGTTCGGGAGTATTGAGAAGGAGCTGCTCGATATCGCGCGGATTCACCTTGCTATATAGCTGAGCGCCTTTCATCAAGTCCTTGATGTGCATCATGGGCAGATTGGTGTCAGTGTTGGAGCGGCGCACCGAAAATCCGTATGCATCCAGACGCTCGAAGCGGCATAGCACTTTCTGGCCGGTGGCAAGCACCGAACTTTTGTCATGTAGCTTGAAAATCAGTCCGTTTTTGTCTTTAAGACGATAGTACGGATGGTCTTTGTCGGGCTGAAAGAGCACCTGAAACTCAAATTCCTGTCCTCTCTGGAAGCCGTCGGCGTAGAACTCGCTCACGTAGCGGGCCGTGTTGTGCGCAAGGATGGGCCTGTTGCCGCTGTAGCCCTTTATGCGGCAGTTCAGAGTGTCGGGCAAAGGCTGCGAGCATTGAAATTCAAATTTGGGCAAATGCACCTCGCCGCCCGGAGTGGCCAACCGAAAAAAACCTTCACTGTCTCCAAAATCTTTGATCACCGCGAAGTCGGCGCTCTTGTTCTTCATGTCATTCTGAAACATAACAAATCTAAAAGTAAAAACGTGAAAATAAAAAATGAATTTAAGCTATGCGGCGCAAAAAGCGAAAGCAACTAACAGAGGCCGGAAAGAGGCTGAAAGCCGAAGGCCGGGAGCCGTCATAACAAAAACATTCCGAGAGCAAAGTTACGAAAATTTTACGATAATTTTTACTCATTTTTCGTTTGTAAGTCTAAGAAAAATTATTTACCTTTGCATCGTTAACCAACAATCCAAGTTAAACATTTTTATTTATGGATATTAACCAAATCATGGCCAACCTGGAGGCAAAGCATCCCGGTGAAAAAGAGTACTTGCAGGCCGTAAAAGAGGTGCTCATGTCGGTTGAAGACATCTATAACCAACATCCTGAATTCGAACGTAACAAAATAGTAGAGCGCATGGTCGAGCCCGACCGCATCGTCACATTCCGCGTGACATGGCTCGACGACAAAGGCGAGGTGCAGAACAACATCGGCTACCGCGTACAATTCAATAACGCCATCGGCCCGTACAAAGGCGGTATCCGCTTCCACGCTTCGGTCAATCTCTCTATTCTCAAATTCTTAGGATTTGAGCAAACATTCAAGAACGCCCTCACCACACTGCCCATGGGCGGCGCCAAAGGCGGTTCGGACTTCTCGCCCCGTGGCAAGAGCGACCGTGAAATCATGCGTTTCTGCCAGGCATTCATGCTCGGCCTTTGGAAAAACCTCGGTCCCGACCGCGACGTGCCCGCAGGCGATATCGGCGTAGGCGGCCGCGAAGTAGGCTATATGTACGGTATGTACAAGCGCCTGGTCAACCAGCACGACGGCACATTCACCGGCAAAGGTCTTGAGTTCGGCGGCTCGCGCATCCGTCCCGAAGCCACCGGTTTCGGTGCTCTCTACTTCGTGCAGAGCATGCTCCGCCAGAAAGGCGACTCAATCAAAGGCAAAACCATCGCAATCTCAGGATTCGGCAACGTGGCATGGGGCGCAGCTCTCAAAGCCACCGAGCTCGGTGCAAAAGTTGTCACAATCTCAGGTCCCGACGGCTACATCTACGACCCCGAAGGCCTCAACGACGACAAAATCAACTATATGCTCGAGCTCCGCGCATCAGGCAATGATGTCGTAGCCCCCTATGCCGACAAATTCCCCGGCTCGACATTCTATGCCGGCAAGAAACCCTGGGAACGCAAAGTCGACATCGCCCTCCCCTGCGCCACACAGAACGAAGTCAGTGGCGAAGACGCCAAGCAGCTCGTTGCCAACGGTGTGGGCATGGTAGCCGAAGTCTCCAACATGGGTTGCACCCCCGAGGCCATCGATACATTCATCGCATCACGCACCACCTACGCTCCCGGCAAGGCTGTCAACGCCGGCGGTGTGGCCACCTCAGGTCTGGAAATGAGCCAGAACGCCATGCACCTGCAATGGGGCGCAGAAGAGGTTGACCAGCGTCTGCACACCATCATGGAAGACATCCACAACCAGTGTCTGCAATACGGCGTAGAGCCCGACGGCTACATCAACTACATGAAAGGCGCCAACATCGCCGGCTTCATGAAAGTTGCTCACGCCATGATGGGCGAAGGCGTCTGCTGATAAAAACGCTGACGCATTACCGACAATATCGCGCGGGAGGGAATCACTCGATTTCCCTCCCGCTGTCGTTTTACCAAACGTGACCGGGAAGCGAAGCGCGGCCGGGGCCGGCACATGAAATACTGTCGCCTGTTGATTTGTGCCGAACGAGGCCGTTCGGCACCTCCCAGTAACTCTGCGGCCTCGTGCGGCTGCGCTTCTCAATGCAGGCGGAAACCGTCGCGCAGGCGCGACCACATAGATCGCAACGGACTCAGTGTCGAGGTGCGTATGGCATCTACAATTTTAAGCGCGTCGGTGTTGTCGAAATCGTAGACATCACCCGGATAGAAACGCCCCAGCGAATAGGTATATACCAATGGTATGTAATCGTTTTTCTTGTTGATGCTTTTGCTCCTGCGGCAGAAGTTTTTGAGCTGCTCCACCACACTCAGATAGTGAGTGTTGATGAGATTCAGAGCCTTTGTGTCGCGGTCGGCCGAGGCGTCGCCGTCGATTGCGTCGGCTTTGGTGACGATGAAATGTATAGCGCTTACCTTGCTCATGATTTCCTGGTTGTCGGGCAGACCGAGCAAAACCATAAATTTATCGAGAATGTCGAGCTGAGAGATATAGCGGAAGCGCACCTGCTTGCTCAGCTCCACCTCGTCGTCAATCTCGTGAGCCAGGTAGCTCACTTTCACCATCGGCCGGGATGCGTCGACCACGATGAAGAATATCTTCTGATTATCGTTGCGAAGCATATTTGTCACGCCTGTGCCCATATTGGCAATAGACGGTTCTTTGGTCTCGGCTATGCGCAGGGCGAACTCTTCGCCCGACATCTCTATCAGATTCACCGGTATGCTTTTTATCTTTCCGTTTGGCCGGGTGTCATTGATTTCACCGCTGATCGACGTCACGAACCGGCCGAGCGTGCGTCCGGGTATCTGACCGGCCTGAGCGTACTGTCTCAGAGCAGCAGCGTACGGACCGCCGTTGGTACGCATATCAAGCGTATAGTCAAGTCCGCTGGCGGCAGCGATACCCATGAGCAACGATGTCTTTCCCGACGAAGGCATACCGAAAAAGTATACATCCGTGCCCGGTATGGACACGAGCTCCTGATTGCCTTTCTGAAAATCGGTCATTACCGGCAGATAGTCGCGGTTAAGAAGAGCTTTCTCCCGGCTCTCGGGGGTTATGACTTGGGCGGCGTAAAGCTCGTCGACTGTAAATATACCGCTCTCGAGCAACCGCTCAAGCATCTGACGGCTGTAACGGGCCGGATGCGACCGCATCCGGTTCATTTCGTCGGCACGAAGTTTCTGATACATCTGCTCCACCTCGGAGTCAGGTTCAGGGAGAGAGGCCCGGCAACCGGCGACATCATAAATCGAGCTGTCGGAGGTGAGACCGTACAGCGGAGCGGTTTTGGTCGTGTTTGATTCATCAGTTTTTACGGAGGAGGCGGTAGACATAATGCTGAATATAAATAAATAGTGACGTGAAAGTGAAAAATGTAAGATAATAATGATTATTAATCTCGCATTTTAAACAACTTAAAGTCGCGTCGGGTTCAACCGCTCAATCCGAAAGGACACAAAAAAAAGCTGCGGTGTCCGCAGCTTTTTGTGTCCGCACCGGCCGGCGCGGGGGTGAGAGGGATTATTTAACGACCTTGACGGCTTTGTTGCCGCGAACTTCGATGAACATACCGTTCTCGGGATTGGCGACACGTACGCCCTGGAGGTTGTAGTAAACGGGAGCAGCCTGAGCGTCGTCGCTGATGATATCGTTGATACCGTCGGGCGAAGGCAATGTGACAGCGAAGCTGCTCGGGCTCTCAGAGTCGTAAAGATTCATCATCTCTGCGTTGTTATAATCAGAAATTTGAGCGCGGAATTGGGGCACTGTAATTTTGTTTTCAGCATACTTGCCCCATATTCCTGCTGTTTCGCCCTCAGCTACTCTGTCAAGATATTGGTACCCCCAGCTTTCACAAGCAAATGTGCCAAAACCCGGAACATATGCACCTGTTACCGAAGGCTCTACATATACATGGTCTGCATCGGTTGCATTAATGTAAATATAGTGATTATGCGTATGTGATGCATTAAATCCTTGTGTGTGGTTTGCATAGGGATTCACAAGGCGGAAGTAACCGGGAGTCTCAATATTTTCTTCAATTTTGCATTTGAGGTCTTCTGATTCTACATCGGAGAACAATAAGCATAAAATTCCTTCGGTATATGTCGCCTCGCCAAGTTCTTTCCATTTATCTGCCTCGGCATCGAGAATATAGGAATATACCGCTCCTTTGGCTCTGATTTCTCCTGCTGCATCGAGACCTACATACAGGTATGAATTTGTTGCTCTTGCTGCGTCGAGTCCGAAATTAACTTTCTTGCCTGCATAAGAGGTTATATCAACACCTTGTGCTTTAACGACAGCCGCATTGGCATCACTCATCGGATAGTAGCCGTTGAGAGCAGCCAATTTGACAGTTGTGATTGCGTCAGTCTTTGTGAACTCGAAATACTGCTCGTCGGCTGTAGTGCAGAAAGGAGCTGAGGCTGTCACGGTGTAATCCACATAAGTGGATTTATCAAGAACAACTTTGATTTCGCCGTTAAGCATATACCAACCGTCAGAGGTGCCATAAACAACTGATTTCGGAGCAAAAGTAATTGTTCCGTCTTTGAGGGTGCCATAGCCTGTTCCGGATGTCCACTCGTTTTCAGGACAATACGAACCAAAAGTGAATGAGCCGAAAGCTTTCCAGTCGAGGAAATAGCATTTCTCCGGATCGCTGACACAGATATCGAGATAATTTTCGTTAGCACGGCCCAAAAGTTGTGCGGGAGGAGTGTTCTCGGTATAGGGATTGAGACGAATCCATCCGGGTTTAGCTTCGTTTTCGTAGATGTCTACATCCCACTGGCCTTCTTCCACGTCGGAGAAACGAGTAGCGAGAGGACCTTCAAACCAGATACCGGTTGATTTCTTCACCCATGTACCTTCTGTTTCTCCTTCTGCTTTAAAAGGAGCGTTTGCTTTTGTGGTTTTCTGAAGAGATAACTCTTCAAATGCCACTTTCTGCACACTTGCATCTGAAACAGATGTTTTTTGTGCCTGAGGCTCGGCAGCAAATGCTGAGGAAACAGCGAGAGCCGTGCCGATTGCAAGGCTGAATGTGTAGAGTTTTTTCATAAAGAAATTGTCTATTGGTTATACTTAATCGGATTAAAACAACAGTGTTTTTGAAGCATCTCGGGATAAATCCTTTGACGCTGCAAATCTATAACAAATTTTCATAACTACAAAACAATTTTCTTAAAACTTTCACTTTTTCCTGAATTTTTCTCATTTTTTTTAAAATTGCATCAAATTCAAGTCGCCGGTACCCTGCCACAGTGTTGGCAGTGTAGGTTTTTTATCGTATCTTTGCCGGTGATAACGACAATTCGGTCGCATCCATAGCGCGTTGCTCCAAATAATATAAATTATGATTATATTATCATGACTAAGTTGTGGAATCTGCTTAAAATCATTGTATGGTTGCCGTGGAGCATTTGTTTCAACCTGCGGCAGTTGCCCCTGCGTCAGGCAATCAAATTGCCGGTACTCCTTTACAAACCGGAACTTACAAGTCTCGATGGAGAGATTGAGATACAGGGACTCGTGCGCACCGGCATGATCCGCCTTGGCTTTCCGGTGGTATCGATTTACCCATCCGGCGGATTCAGATACGAGAACCGGGGTAAAATTATTTTCCAAACAGGGGGGGATAAAAACACATTTTTAGGTGGTAATTGTGCAATATCTGTTGGTAAAGGCGCCACACTCACACTCGGCGAGAATTTTTGCGCGACCGACGGCGTAAAAATCGTATGCTTTGAGTCGGTAACTTTCGGCCGGGACTGTCTCGCCGGATGGGGTACGATGGTGACCGACTGCGACTTCCACATAATGCATACCCCGACCGGCCCATCGAAGATGACTGCCCCGGTGGTGATAGGCGACAACAACTGGTTTGCAATGCACTGTCTGGTGCTCAAAGGCACGCGAACTCCGGCCAAATGCGTCTTCGCCGCTCGCTCCACGGCCAACCGCGACTATACCTCGTGCGGTGAGGAGACACTCTTTGCCGGCTCGCCGGCAAAGGCAACTCGCAAAGGATATTACCGCATACTCGACTGAGAGGTCTCGCAGAATCTCATTCCAGTAGCCGGAATTTATACAACTGCTTTAATCGGTGTGCAGTGGCAAAACCCGGTTGAATTGTTAAAACATTAACCGAGTGTAAAAATGTGAGCGGATGCCATCGGCAGGCGGTTAGCGGATGCCACCGGGAAGTCGTGAGCGGCCTCGCTCACGACAAAGACGACTGTTGAGGGGGTCTTTGTACTAAAGTAGCTAAAATTGCTAAAATAGCAGATTATGTGCCGCCCGGGCCGTGCGGCACTTCCCGCCGAGGCCGTCGGGCACTTCCCAGTGAGGCCGCGCGGCACGTTCCGGTACCGAGCCGCAGGGCACATCCCGGTGGGAACGATTTTTTAACAACCGCTTTTTTCATTGACCCTGACATTTTATTCTCCCGGATTTTTTGTATCTTTGCATGATGTATTTGACGGATGCGCCAAAGTTGAAGCGCAAATACGTCATCAGGCTAAATTTTTATGAATTTCAACCTTTCTTCTCAATACAAGCCCACAGGCGATCAGCCTCAGGCCATACAGCAACTCGTGCAGGGCGTCAACGACGGCGCTCCGGCTCAGACTTTGCTCGGCGTGACCGGTTCGGGCAAAACGTTCACCATGGCCAATGTGATACAGCAGGTGCAACGCCCCACCCTCGTGCTCAGCCACAACAAGACTCTCGCCGCTCAGCTATACGCCGAGTTCAAAAACTTTTTTCCTGACAACTCGGTGCAGTATTTTGTTTCCTATTACGACTATTATCAGCCCGAAGCCTACATCCCCACTATCGACAAGTACATCGAAAAGGATCTGATGATCAATGATGAAATCGACAAGTTGCGCCTTGCCACCACATCGGCTCTCCTTTCCGGAAGGCGCGACGTGATAGTGGTGTCGTCGGTGTCGTGCATCTATGGCATGGGCAACCCCGAAGACTTCCGGTCGAGCGCCATCAGCATCCGCGTTGGTCAGAAGATTAGCCGCAACGAATTTCTGCGCAAGCTCGTGGCCGCACTATATTCGCGCAGCGAGAACGAGCCGGAGCGCGGCACGTTCAGGGCCAGAGGCGACACTGTCGACATCCGCCTCGCCTATGAGGAAATAGTGGTGCGGGTGGTCTTCTGGGGCGACGAAATCGAGAGCATTGCCACCTACTATGTGGCCGACAAAGTCACTCTCGGCAAGCACGACAATTTCAATATCTTTCCGGCCAACATTTTCGTTGCATCGCCCGAGAGACAGCAAAGCGCGATAGCTCAGATACAGCTCGACCTGGGACAGGCCGTCGACAACTTCAACCGCGAGGCAAAAGTGCTCGAAGCCAAACGTCTCTACGAGCGTGTGACCTACGACGTGGAGATGATCAAGGAAGTGGGCTATTGCTCCGGCATCGAGAATTACAGCCGGTATTTCGACGGCCGCTCGCCCGGTGCGCGGCCTTTCTGTCTGCTCGATTATTTTCCGGAGGATTTCCTTACCATCATCGACGAGAGTCATGTCACCATTCCGCAAATCAGAGCCATGTACGGCGGAGACCTCGCCCGCAAGAGCAATCTTGTGGAATACGGCTTCCGGCTTCCGGCCGCACTTGACAACCGTCCTTTGCGGTTCGACGAATATGAGAGCATGACACCTCAGACCATCTACGTCTCGGCCACTCCGGCCGACTACGAGCTTCAGCGTTCCGAGGGCGTGGTTGTGGAGCAGGTGATACGCCCCACCGGACTGCTCGACCCCAAAATCGAAGTGCGTCCGTCGCTCAACCAGATCGACGATCTCATCGAAGAGATACAGCAACGCATCTCAAAGGGCGAACGCACTCTGGTAACCACTCTCACAAAACGCATGGCCGAAGAGCTCAACGCCTACCTCACAAAGACCGGCATCTCCACGGCCTATATCCACTCCGACGTCGACACTCTCGACCGCATCAAGATACTCGACGATCTGCGCGCCGGCAACTACGACGTGCTCGTGGGCGTAAATCTCCTGCGCGAGGGCCTCGACCTGCCCGAAGTTAGCCTCGTTGCCATCCTCGACGCCGACAAGGAGGGATTTCTGCGCAGTCACCGCTCGCTCATACAGACAGTGGGACGCGCGGCCCGCAATGTGAACGGCACCGTAATCATGTACGCCGACAAAATCACCGAATCGATGCAGCAGACCATCGACGAGACCGAGCGCCGCCGTTCGTTGCAGATGCGCTACAACGAGGAGCACGGCATTACGCCCACGGCCATCATCAAGAGCCGCAACGCCATTATCGGACTCAATGAAGACATCGACGAGGCGACTCCGGCCCGGACATCGCGTTCGCAGTCAAAGCAGACAAAGCAACGACCATCAAAAGACCGGAATACCGAGGGTTTGTATCTCAACGAGTTTGATACACGTCCCGACATAGCCGCCGATCCTGTCATTGCCTATATGACGGCGCAAGATCTCGGGCGTGCCATCGAGAACACTCGCAACAAGATGCTGAAAGCGGCCAAGGACATGGAATTTATCGAGGCTGCCCGACTGCGCGACGAAATGCTCAAGATGCAGGCCAGACTCGACAAGATGACAGAAGCATAAGCTTATCCTCTGGCTAATTTAGCTACAATAGCTAATTTAGCTATAATAGCTACCATAGCTAAATTAACTGCTGTATCTGATATCTTGCGGTTGCCGGCATCGTCGTTCAGTGTGCTTCAAGCCAGTTTGCGCCTACTCCGGCGCCTACTTCGAGCGGTACACGTCCGCTGTAAGCTCCTGACATCTCTTTTATCACCATAGCCTGCAGCTCGGCAAGCTCGTCGGGATAGACGTTGAATACGAGTTCGTCGTGTACCTGCATTATCATGCGCGAACGCAGTCGGCGTGCACGTATCTCGCGGTCGATTGCTATCATGGCAATCTTGATGATGTCGGCGGCCGAGCCTTGCAAGGGCGCGTTGATGGCATTCCGTTCGGCATACCCCCTCACTGTAGCGTTGCGCGAAGCGATGTCGGGCAGATAGCGTTTGCGGCCTTTGATTGTGGTCACATAACCTTGCTCACGAGCACTTAGGATGGCATTGTTCATATACTCGGCCACCCCGGGATAAGTCGTCAGATATCCGTCGATGAGCATTTTTGCTTCGGAGCGTGGTATTTCAAGCCGCTCGGAAAGGCCGAAAGCGGATATGCCGTAGATGATGCCGAAATTGGCCGTTTTGGCCTTGCGGCGCATATCGGGAGTGACTTCTTCGATGGGCAGGTGATAGATTTTTGCAGCAGTGGAGCGGTGAATGTCTTCGCCGGAAGCGAAAGCATGGAGCATCTCTTTGTCGCCCGAGAAGTCGGCCATGAGCCGCAGCTCAATCTGTGAATAGTCTGCGGCGAGCATCACACAGCCCCGGTCGGGAATAAAGGCGCGGCGTATATCGCGCCCGTCGTCGGTGCGTACGGGGATGTTCTGCAGGTTGGGGTTTGTCGACGAGATGCGCCCTGTGGCCGTGACTATCTGATTGTAAGTGGTGTGTATCTTTCCTGTAACGGGATTGATGAGTTTGGGCAATGCGTCGACATAGGTGCCGAGAAGTTTCTTGAGAGCCCTCACTTTGAGTATGACATCGACAATCGGCACGGTGCGGCGGTATTTTTCGAGTATTTCTTCGGTTGTCGACCATGCTCCGCGTTTGGTTTTCTTGGCCTTGGGGTCGATCTGCATCTTTCCGAAGAGTATCTCGCCCACCTGCGAGGGCGAACTGATATTGAATTGTTCTCCTGCCAGTTCATAGGCCTGAGATTCAAGAGCTTCGAGGCGCGCTGTCATCGACAGAGAGAGTTTCGACAGCTCTTCGACGTCTACACGCACGCCTTCCGTCTCCATTGCTGCAAGTACGGGAATGAATGGCAGTTCGATTTCGTGCAGGAGCTTTGTCTGGCCCGTTTGCTCCAGAGCCGCATTGAGTTCAGGCATAAGGCGCAGTGATATATAGGCTGTTTCGGCCACGCGCCGGTCCGACATCAGGGTCACGGCTGAATACTCTTTGCGCCGCTCGGGTTCTGTCATAGCATAGCACATAGTCTGATAGCCCAGGAGGTCAAAGGCTACGGTCTCGATATTGTGGCGCATCTCGGGTTTGAGCAGATAATGCGCCACCGAGGTGTCGAAATATCGTGCCGTGAGATTGATATTGTCGCGATGCAGAATCACGATGTCGCGTTTGAGGTCGTGACTCACCAAAGTCACATCCGGAGAGGTGAACAATGGCTCAAGCATGACAAGCATTTCCTGACGGGCGCTTTCCGCCTCGGGAATCGGCACATATACTGCTTTGTCGGCGTAGGCGAAGGCGATGCCTACCCATTGCGCCGTCATTTCCTCATCGCCGATGGCGTGCAGGCTGATTCCTACCGTCTTGTGCCTTATGGCTTCATCGAGAAGAGGAGCCGCTTCGGCCGGCGAGGAGGCGGTTTGAAATTCGAAATCCGGCACATCGACGGTTTTAGCTTCCGCTGTGTCGACGACGTCGAAGAGCGAGCCCATGCCATCGGAGGGTGCAACAGGCGCTGCAGTTTTCTTGTCTGACGCGTCCGGGCCGGAGGCAAGCAGCGAGTCGGCGTTGAGCTTTGCTATGAAAGACCTGAACTCAAGCTCGGAGTAGATGCTGCGGAGCTTTTCGACATCCGGCTCCCGGCGTCGCATCTCGTCGAAGGAGATGTCGAGAGGCACATCGGTACGGATGGTGGCAAGGAGTTTTGAGAAGCGGATTTTATCGGCGTTGTCGGTCACCTTGCGTTGCAGAGCGCCTTTGAGCGCGTCGGTGTGGTCAAGCAGATTTTCTACCGAGCCGAACTCTGCAATCAGCTTCTGAGCGGTCTTTTCGCCCACGCCGGGACATCCTGGTATGTTGTCGGAGGCGTCTCCCTCGAGAGCGAGGAGGTCGATAATCTGTGCGGTTGACTGCACGCCGTAGATTTCCTTGATTTGCTCCGGTCCGCGCAGTTCGGCTCCGCCTCCCTTGCTCGATGGGCGATATTGCACGATGGTGTCTGTTACGAGCTGACCGTAATCCTTGTCAGGAGTCATCATATAGGTCATGAAACCATGCGCCGACGCCTGTGTGGCAAGAGTGCCAATCACGTCGTCGGCTTCGAATCCCTCCACCTCAATCACGGGTATGCGCCAAGCCTTGATAATTTCTTTTATATAAGGTATGGAGAGGGTGATGTCTTCGGGCTGCTTCTCACGCTGGGCCTTGTAGTCGGGATATAGGTCGTTGCGGAACGTGTGACCGCCCGGGGGGTCGAAACACACGGCTATATAGTCGGGATTCTCCTTGCGGAGCACCTCGTCGAGCGTGTTGCAGAAGCCGAAAATCGCACTGGTATTCAGTCCTTTGGATGTCATCCTCGGAGTGCGTATCAGAGCGTAATAGGAGCGGTAGATGAGAGCGTAAGCGTCGAGCAGGAAGAGTTTCATGTTATCCATGTTGATGATCCGGGATGAATGAGCCGCAGGGTCTTATTTGATTTCGTACTGTAAAGAGGTGACTACTCGTATGCGCTTGATATAGGGGGTATAGGGGTCGCGGTCGTCAATCGAAAACTGTCCCTGGTGAGCAGTGAGCAGACGGCCGACCTTGGCGCCGGAGTCTTCAGCGAATTTGTCGGCGGCCTTGCGGGCATTGTTGGTGGCGTCGGCTATCATTTCAGGCTTGATGTCGTTGAGGGCGGTATACTCGTATATGGTCTTGTAATTCCAGTCGGAAGCAGTGACTGCGATGCCTTGTTTGAGAAGTTCGCCCTGCGAGTTGATGAGTTTCTGCACGCTTTCCACCTTGTCGGAGGTGACTGTTACGACTCCGGTGAGATTGTAGCGGTAAGGGGCGTTGGACGAATAGCCCTGAGCCTGATTGTCGGTTATATCCGGAGCATTTACCGAGATTTCGTCGGCCGACACACCATGCTCATTGAGGTATGCGACCACGGTTTTGTTGTTTTTCTCGTATGTGGAGTAGAGACTCTGCAGATCGTTGCCTACGATTTTGTAAACGATAGGCCAAGTGACCTTGTTGGCGGTGACTTCGCGCTCCGAGAGGCCGCGCACTTCGACCGTGCGCCTGCTGTCAACGATTACGCCTGCAGCCGAGCGGATAAAGATACCGAGCAGAAGACCCGAGAGGGCGATACCGAGAGAGATAAGGATACTTTTTTTCATATCAATGCATTTATAAATTAATGTAACCGAAGACATGACGCCTGAAATCAGAAATCGATAATATTCGATAATATACTGATTGACAAGCTATTGCCATACATCATAGCGTCGATGCCTCAATCTTGCGTATTATTTATCACAAAGTTAAAACATATTTTCAAAATATATTGTTAAATTTGCATAATAAAAAATTTACAATTCAGTTTTTTCTCTCAACCGGTCAGCCTCACATTTCTTCTCCCGGCAAGCCGTAAACCTCTTTGCCATGAATCAAAACATCGAAATCTATTGCAAAAATCTTGACACATACGTCACCGTCACCGGCGGCGAATCGCTCCTTGAGATTTCGCGCCGCATCATGCCCGACCACAACACGATATGTGCAATGGTCAACAACAAGAGCGAGAGTCTGCTCTACCGCGTGTTCACACCCCGACAGGTGGAATTTCTCACCATCGGCCACCCATCCGGACGCCACACCTACATCCGCTCGCTGTGCATGGTGCTGTACGCCGCGCTCAGGCGCGTGATGCCCGGAGCAAGGCTGTGCATCGAGCACTCGATATCGCGCGGACTGTTCTGCAACGTTGTGGACAAGTCGAAACTCACCCCTGAAATAATAGGACAGCTCAAACGCACAATGCACGACATCGTCGATGCCAACCTGCCGGTCGGCAAGGATGAGAAGCTCACCGGCGACGTGCTCTCGCTGTTCCGCGACGAGGGGCTTGACGACAAAGTGCTCCTGCTCGAGACATCGCATCAGCTCTACACATCCTACAACACTCTCGACGGCACCGTCGACAGCTATTACGGTCCGCTTGTGCCTTCGACAGGATACATCGAAGTGTTCGACCTCATTCCCTATCACGACGGAATGTTGCTGCTCGGTCCCGACCCGGCCGACCCGCTGCGCACACCGGAGCCGGTGCCGCAGGAGAAACTTTTCGGCGCCTTCACCGACTATCTGCAATTCAACCGCACGCTCGGCGTGAGCAACGTCGGCGAACTCAACATTGCCGTCGGGCAAGGCCACTCCAACGAAATCATCAACGTGGCCGAGGCCCTGCACAATAAATATATAGCGCGCATAGCCGACGAAATCACCGACCGCTATGCACACGGAGGCGCCCGCGTGGTGCTCATAGCCGGTCCGTCGTCATCGGGCAAGACCACAACCACAAAGCGCCTCGCCATACAGCTGATGACCAACCTGCTGCGACCGATTGTGATATCGCTCGACAACTATTTCGTAGACCGCACGCGCACCCCACGCGATGAGAAGGGCGATTACGACTACGAGTCGCTCTATGCCCTCGATCTCGACCTTTTCAACCACGACCTCAACGCAATACTCGCCGGCGAGGAAGTGTCTCTGCCCACCTACAACTTCATCACCGGCGAACGCGAATACAAAGGTGACAAGGTGCGGCTCACCGACCGCTCCATACTCCTATTCGAAGGCATACACGGACTCAATCCCGAACTCACCAAGGACATACCCGAAGAAGCAAAATACCGCATCTACGTCTCTGCTCTGACCACAATCTCTATCGACGACCACAATTGGGTGCCCACCACCGACAACCGTCTGCTGCGACGCATCATACGCGACCACAAATACCGAGGCATCTCGGTCGAGGACACACTGCGACGCTGGAGCGGTGTGCGACGCGGCGAGGAAAAATGGATTTTTCCATATCAGGAGAACGCCGACGCGATGTTCAACTCATCGTTCATCTTCGAACTCGGCGTGATGAAAAAATACGGCGAAGAGATACTCTCGCGCGTACCTGCCGACGTGCCCGAATACGCCGAGGCACACCGACTTATGCGTTTTCTGAGCTTCTTCTCGCCCATCTCGCTCGACAACGTGCCCTCGACATCGCTGCTGCGCGAGTTTCTCGGCGGATCGTCGTTCCACTATTAATTTTGAGCCTTGCGATGCAGAAAAAATAATAAAAACGGCCAATTATTTTGAGAAAAACGCGGATTTGCGTAATTTTGCATCATAATTCAAAATCACGACACATAATGCAATACAGCTTACTTGACTTCCTCGGCCTCATAGGCTCGGTATGCCTTTTCCTCTACGGTATGAAGGTGATGAGCGAGGGACTGCAGAAAGCCGCAGGCGACCGTCTGCGCAACATTCTCGGAGCAATGACACGCAACCGGTTCACCGGCCTGATGACGGGTATGGGCATTACGGCTCTCATCCAGAGCTCCTCAGCATCAACGGTGATGGTAGTAAGCTTTGTAAACGCCGGTCTTATGACTCTCGCACAATCGATGGCAGTAATCATGGGCGCCAATGTCGGTACCACTTTCACTGCCTGGATTATTGCCCTGTTCGGATTTAAAGTCAACATTTCACTGTTCATTCTGCCTCTGATCGGCCTCTCGGTGCCGATGCTCTTCTCGAGCAAAAGCCGCACCAAAAGTATAGGCGAGTTTGTCATAGGCTTCGCCTTCCTGTTCATGGGCCTGGACATGATCAGCCAATATGTGCCCGACTTGCAGAGCAATCCCGAAATGTTTGCGGTGCTTAAAGAGTACGCTTCGATGGGATTCGGCTCGGTTGTCATTTTCCTGCTTGTCGGCCTCATAGTCACGGCAGTCATTCAGAGTTCGGCGGCCATGTTTGCCATAGTGCTGATTATGTCTTCCAAAGGATGGATTACCTACGATTTGGCCTGCGCCGTGGTTCTGGGCAGCAACATAGGCACCACCGTCACCCCTCTGCTTGCCGCCATGAGCGGAAACGTAGCCGCCAAACGCACAGCCATGGGACATCTGCTCTTCAACGTGCTCGGCACAGTGTGGTGTCTCGCCATTTTCATTCCGTTCGCCAATTTTAACAGCTGGCTCACCGAAATAATCGGCCAGGGCAATCCCAACAACCTCTTCACTTTCGTCAACGGTCTTGAGCAGACCGACCCGAGTGTCTACAATCACCTTTTCGACAACTCTCTGCCTGTGGCCCATCCGGCGATACAGAAGATTGCCGCAATGCAAAACAGCGTATCGTTCGGCCTGTCGATTTTCCACACATCATTCAATATCGTCAACGTTGTGATTATGATATGGCTCACCGGCCTTTATGTCAAAATTGTGGAGCGTCTCATTCCGGCCAAGCGCAAAGAGGAAGAAGAATTCAGCCTCAAATTCATCTCCTCGGGTCTCGTCAGCTCCTCCGAGCTCAATATCGCCCAGGCTGAAAAAGAAATGGCCGTATACGCCGAGAGAGTCGGCCGCATGATCACCATGGCACAGGACCTTGTGCACACCGAGCCGGCAAGCGAACAATTCAACTCCCTGCTCTCGCGCATCGAGAAATACGAAGACATCTCCGACCGCATGGAAATCGAAATCGCCGATTACCTCAACCGCTGCGCCCAGGGCCGCCTCTCCGATCAAGGCAAGCTGCGCATCGCCGCCATGCTCAATATAATCAGCGAGATAGAAAGCATCGCCGACTGCTGCTACGGAGTGGGCAAAATCATGACCCGACGTATCGAAGCAGGCGTGAAATTCAACAGCGAAATCGACGGCAACATCGACATCCTCTACAAATATGTCAAAGAAGCCATGAACATGATGCTCGCCATGCTCGAAAACGTCGAACACGTGTCGGAACGCGAAATTGTGGCCTCGTACAACAAGGAGCGTGAAATCAACAACTTCCGCAACAACCTGCGCACACAGAACGTGCCCAACATCAACGCCGGACACTACGAATATCAGGCCGGCATCTACTACATGGACATCATCTCCGACCTGGAGAAAACAGGCGACTACATTATAAACGTCGTAGACACAATCCGCGACAGTTTCGCCACGTCTGCGCAAGCATAACATACACAGAAAGATGCAACCACAGCTGCGATAGCTAAATTAGCTATCGCAGCTGTCTTAGCTATCTTAGCTAATGTTGACCGCAGGCTTAAAGACAGGCAATACAAAAAAAACAGACTTGGAATTGCGTCCAAATCTGTCTTAAATCGTGGAGTATAGCGGACTCGAACCGCTCACCTCGACACTGCCAGTGTCGCGCTCTAGCCAGATGAGCTAATACCCCTTGCTTTTGCTCTGCAAATTTCCGCATAATTTTTCAGACTGCCAAATGATTTTGCGGTTTTAATTTTCTTTAATCTTTTTATATTATTTTTTAGATATTTGTAGCCGGCTTTTTTCGTACCTTTGTAGCGTAAATCCTTAATTCTTGTTTTCATGAAAAAATTACTTTCAATCCTGATGCTTTCGTTCTTCGCTGCTTCGTGGGCAGCGTGTGCTCACGCCGAGAAAACAGCGGGCTCAGACTCTGAGTTCGTGACACCCGAAGGCGTGACTCTTGGCGCGGCCCGCACCGATGTATACCTACCGATGCTTGAAGGCAAGCGCGTAGCTCTGTACTCCAACCAGACGGGCATGGTTGGCTCAAAGCACACTCTCGACTTGCTCAAAGAGGGCGGCGCGGATGTGCGTCTGGTATTCTCGCCCGAGCACGGATTCCGCGGCATGGCCGATGCCGGCGAGCACGTGAGCACAAGCGTCGACGAGGCCACCGGAGTGAAGATATATTCGCTCTATGGCCCGGGGTCGAAACAGGCCATGGACGAAGGACTGAACGAGGTCGACGTTGTCTTGGTTGACATTCAGGACGTAGGCCTGCGCTACTACACATATTATATTACTATGTTGAAAATCATGGAGAAAGCTGCCGAAAAGGGCAAAAGCGTGATGGTGCTTGACCGTCCCAACCCTCTGGGCATGGTGGTCGACGGTCCGATACTTGACCCGAAATACGCTTCAGGTGTGGGACAGCTTGCCATTCCGGTGGTTCACGGCCTCACCTTAGGCGAGATGGCCAACATGATTGTCGGCGAGAAGTGGCTGCGCAACGGCATGGAGAAACTTGACCTCACTGTCATCCCCATGAAAGGCTACACTCACGACACCCGTTACCGTCTGCCGGTGGCTCCATCGCCCAACCTTCGCGACATGACGGCGATATATCTTTATCCGTCGATTTGCTACTTCGAGGGCACGCCGGCCAGTCTGGGACGCGGCACCGACAAGCCGTTTAAAATCTACGGCCACCCTGACATGAAAAACCGCACCTTCTCGTTCACTCCCGAGAGTGTGCCCGGAGCCAAAAATCCTCCTCTACTGGGCGTACTCTGCCACGGCGTGGACCTGAGCGGCATCTCCGACGACGAAGCCATTGCTCAGGGCATCAATCTCGACTATCTCATCGACGCATACCGCGACGTGAACATTGGCGACAAATTCCTCACTCGCTTTTTCGACCTTCTCATCGGCAACGGCGAGACGCGTAAACAGATAGCCGACGGCATGACATCCGACCAAATCAAGGCCACATGGAAAGACGAGCTTGACACATTCAAGACACTGCGCCGACGCTATCTGCTCTATCCCGAAGAGAAGAGCAGATAAACACCAGCTCCCGACAATCAATCAATTCACAGCAAAATAATCACAATGTCACATCCCTTAATTGTCATCATCACCATAGCGGCCTATTTTGTGTTGCTGATGGTGGTCTCGTGGCTTGCATCGCGAGGCAGCGACAACAAGACTTTTCTCACCGGTGACCGCAAGGCCCCGTGGCCTCTGGTAGCGTTCGGCATGATCGGCGCGGCCATTTCAGGCGTAACATTTATCAGCGTGCCGGGCATGGTGGTGGCCAAAGGCTATTCATATCTGCAGATGGCGTTAGGCTTCATCGTCGGATACATGGTCATAGCTTTTGTGCTTATACCTATGTTCTACCGTCACAATCTGATTTCGATATACGGTTATCTCAAAGACCGCTTCGGCACGAAAACTTACCGCACAGGCGCATGGTTCTTCTTCATTTCCAAAATGCTCGGTGCTGCTGTGCGCTTCTTTGTTGTCTGCGCCGTGCTGCAGGTGCTGGTGTTCGGTCCGCTGCACATACCGTTTGAATTTAATGTCATCGTCACCATAGCTCTGATATGGCTCTACACGATGCAGGGCGGCGTGAAGGCCGTGATATGGACCGACTCGCTCAAGAGCTTCTGCATGGTGATGTCGGTGGTGCTGTGCATCTTTTTCATCAGCGACAATCTGGGATTTTCATTCGGCGACATGGTGGCCAACATCAAGAGCCACGATACCTCTCGGATATTTTTCTTTGACGACCCCAAGTCGGGACTGTATTTCTGGAAGCAATTCATCGCTGGTATGTTTATGGCAATAGCCATGACCGGACTCGACCAGGACATGATGCAGCGCAACCTCGCCTGCGAGACTTCAAAACAATCGCAAAAAAATATGATTGTGAGCGGCGTGGTGCAATTTTTCGTAATAGCGCTGTTCCTGCTTCTGGGCACTCTTCTGGTCATCTTCATGCAGCGCAACGGTGTGGATATGCCTGAGAAGTCAGACGACATCTTCGGCCTTGTTGCCTCGCACGAATCGATGCCCGTGGTCGTGCTCATCCTCTTTGTGCTCGGTCTGGTGGCAGCTGCCTACTCGGCGGCCGGCTCGGCGCTGACATCGCTCACCACATCGTTCACAGTCGATATTCTTGAAGCGCATCAAAAACACGATGAAGAGAAACTCACGCGCACACGCAAGCGCGTGCACGTGCTCATGTCGGTGATAATGGGTGCGGTGATTATCGCTTTCTACTATCTGAGCAATCAGGACGCCATCTCGGCCGTGTACACACTGGCTTCATACACCTACGGCCCGATACTCGGACTGTTTGTCTACGGTATGTTCCTCAAAAAGCCCGTTCACGACAAGTTCGTCCCCTTGGTGTGCATTCTTGCTCCGGCGTGCGCATGGGGTCTGCAATGGCTGCTCAATCATCTCTACGGCTATCAGACAGGCTTTGAGCTCCTGCTCACCAACGCCGGCTTCACCTTTATCGGTCTGCTGCTGCTCAGCATAGGAGCGAAGAAGAAAGATGCCGAGCCGGCGGCCGCTAATTAAACAGTCAGCACATTGGCCATCAACAGTGTAACAAAATACGTATGGTTGCTTGACACCATCAAGCGCTACGGACGCATCACGCGCGAAGAGCTAAATCGCGCGTGGATGCGTTCGGCCTATGGCGACGGCAAGCCCATACAGCGACGCACTTTTCTCAACTACCGCAACGCCATCGAAAGACTGTTCAACGTCACTATCACCTGCGACCCTTCGACCTACGAATATTACATTGCCGGGGACGACGAGCGACGCAACAGCGTCACAGACTGGTTGCTCGACTCCACGGTGACAAATAATCTCATCACATCGGCGCACGACATCTCCGACAAGATATTTCTGGAAGAAGTACCATCGGCCCGCGAGTATCTGTCGGCTGTGATAGACGCCCTGCGCGAGAATGTTGCGGTGAGATTCGACTATCATCCCTACACACGCTCGCTTCCCACCCGCTCGGTGGTGATAGAGCCGTATTTCATCAGAGTTTTCAGGCAGAGATGGTACGTTGTCGGACGTCACGTAAAAGAGGACCGCATCAAGACTTACGCTCTCGACCGCATCACGCGTCTGGAACAGACATCGGAAAAATTCGACGTTCCCGACGATTTCTCCCCCTCCGAATATTTTGCCGACGCCTTCGGCATTGTGGTCGACAAGAGCTCACCGCGCAAAATCACAATCAAGGCAGACTCAACACGAGCCAAATACTTCCGCGCTCTGCCTTTGCACCATTCGCAAGAGGAAATGGTGACCGATAAATATTCAATATTCACATACCGGATGCGCATCACACGCGATCTGGTGAGCGAGTTGCTCTCTTACGGCCCGGAAGTAGAAGTGTTGGCTCCCGTAGAGCTGCGAGCAATGATGCGCAACGAACTCGAAAAAGCCCTGCAGCCCTATGCCGACAAAGCCGGAGAAAAGAATAGCGTGGATTGACGCTTTGCGCGTCTACGCCATCGTGTGCATCATCATCACTCACGTGGTGAGGTCGAAACTGCCCATCGCCACTCACGTGATATTACTGATGATAATAGGCTCGGCAGCACTGTTTTTCATGGCCTCGGGCGCGCTTGTGCTTCCGCTCGACAAACCGGCCGGGCCGTGGCTCAAGCGTCGTTTCATAGCCGTGGGAGTACCCATGGTTATCTGGGGCATCTTCTATGCTTTCATCTATGATGCTGTCCTTCCCGACTACCACTACAATGCCCCTGTATGGCAACGATTGCTGTCGATTCCGTTTGGTCAGCGCGGGTCGATGTGGTTTCTTAACGTTTTATTAGGAATGTACCTGTTGGTGCCGCTGATTTCGCCTTGGATAAGGCAGGCGACACGCCGTCAGGTAGAGGTGCTGCTGATTGCATGGCTGCTTGCGGGATTTTATCGATATATCAACTTATTTTTCGGCATAGGCTACCACTCTGACGCCACTTTGACAATATTCAGCGGCCTGTACGGCTTTTTCGGCTATTTTATTGTGGGCTACTACTTCGTGCGCTGGCCGTTGCGCGAACGGAGCAAAGGCAATGCGGCGGCAATCGTGGTCATCTTGCTCGCCTTTTCGGCTGTGGGCGCTGTGATGTTTGGGCCTGCCATACGCAATGATGTCGCGTTCAGCGTGCTTAATGACCTTGCGGTCAACAATATGGCGTGGTTTACGCTGGTTTTTGTATTGTTCACGATGATTCCGCCTGTATCTGAGCGGTTGGGCCTCGTAATTTCATTTTTCGGCCGCGGGGTGTTCGGGGCATACCTGTCGATGGACTTTGTAATCAATTGTCTGGTGCAACCCAATATTCCTGACCCGCTATGGGGAGCCGTGACAGCTGTTGTGCTGTGCTTCGTCATCGGTCTTACTCTCCGCCACATCCCCGTAATAGGAAAATACATCTGCTGAGGCGGAGATAATGATCATCTGAATATGCTCATATCGCCGTCCAGCGCCGGAGTCGTGATAGCTGCGGCATCGAGCGCTGAATGGAACATTACGTCAGTCATATATCTCTTGGATGCATTCTCTTTCAGTCGCGCGATTTTGTCTTTGTACCGCATGGCATAAATGGGCGAGTACCATACGAAGCACGCTGTGCTGTGCAATTCAGGAAAATCGCCTCCGTGAAGAAATTTACCGTTTTCGCCTAATGCCTCGCCATGATCCGAAATAAAGATTATTATGGAGTTTTTATCTCGAAGACGGGTGATGATTTCATTGACGAACGCATCTGTGGCAAGTATTGTATTGTCGTAAGAGTTAACCATTTGTTCGGTTGAGAGTTCGCTTATTATCCGGCTGTCGATTTCAGGCTTGAAAAGGGCGTTTTCAGGTCTGTAATGTGATCGGTACCACCAATGAGAGCCTATCGAATGTATCACGGCAAGTTTGCGCGGAGCATCGGAGCTGAGAAATTGGTCGAGCGGAGGGAGGAGATCTTCATCAAGCTGCAGGCCATAGTCGTAAAAGGTCCGGCCGGCATTAATACGTAAGAGTTCGTCTGCCTCGTGCATGAAATATGAATAAGATTGCACCTCATCCTGGTTGGAGAGCCATGCGGTGTGGTATCCTGCTTTTTTGAAGAGGGTTATGAACGACTGTTCCTCGTCGGCAAGATCAGGATGCAACGAATCGGCGCGAGTCATGATACGTGGCACGCTTGTGTGGGTAAAGAAGGGTATCGTTCTCATATCAGGCAGCGACACCACTGCTGTGTCGGAGCTCAGCGAGGGGGTAGTGAGCCTGCTGTACCCATTGAGCGTAAGATGATCGGGACGCAACGATTCGCCTATGATAAATATCACCGTAAGCGAGTCGTCGGGACAAGTGGCGGGAACATTGTTGAACGTGTCTCTGCACTCGGCGACAGCCTTTCGGTTGCTGAGCCATCCTTGCAACGACCGGACAAACGAATATGGCATCCTTGCCTCAATCGGGGCTTTAAACCGGTGGATATGGACCGGTATAACGGCACCCGAAATCAGGCATATCGCCCACAGGGGCCATCGGTGCGGACTGTCTGTATATTTAAACCGGCAAAATACTACTGCTATCGACAATAGCGCCGATAGTATCATTAGCATAATCAACATCGGACTCACCAGCGTAAACCAAGTGACGGCGTTGTTGATCATAGCCAGCTCAATCACGGCCGGAGTGATGGAAGCACCCATTGTAAGTTTAAAATATGCTGCTACCGCCGACAGCACAATGACAATGGGATAAAGAAAGAATAACCACCTGTTTAATGTCAACAGCGCGACAATGCAGGCGGCAGGTACGGCCACCACTACCCATTGCATCGACAGAGTCAGAAAACCTTTCAGGCCCGATACAGGCGAATTCCAAAATTCAGCGGTAATAAATACCAGGCAGTAGGAAATCGCCACAATCGCACAGAAAACAGGAAACGATATTTTTCGGGACTTTTTAGGTTCGCTTATCATTTTAGCTGATCTAAAAATATATTGATTGTAAAGAATCGGGTGTCAAGGATTGACCGTCAGAAGACAGGACAATATTGATACTTACTGTGATAAAAGGGCGCATAGTGCGGACTTCCCGCAAAATCAGAAGATTTCAAAGAGCCGCGTGAATAGCGCGAGACTGATGGTCAGAAGATGTAGCCGACTCCGATTGAGAAGATGTTGCGGCGCAGATGATCGCCCTTGAAATCTTTGCCACCCATAATGTTGGTCATACCGGGCCCCCCGGTGAGTTCGGCAAAGAAGTTGTCCTGATAGTGGAAACGCACACCGAACAGCCACTGCATGTCGAGGCGATGCCAGCCGTTGCCATAGTATTGTTTGCCGTCCTCGAGAATGTCTTTATAGTCTTTCAATCCTTCGGGCATATTGATATGTTGTTTAAGGCTGAGTCCGATGTTGAGTTGCGGACCGGTGAAAACAGAGAGGGCAATGTCGTCAGTGAAATCAAACCGATAGCCTGCGACCAAAGGGATGCGGAAACCCACGTTGCGCAGCGAACCGTCGATAACGGCATTTTCAGCATTTACAATAATATCGGAAATACCGATGGTATTGTAGAAGAAACTGAGACCGGGCTCGAAGTATAGCGCGCCGTAGACAGGAATGTCATAGAAAGCACCGACTGAGAAACCCGAACCGTTGTTGAAGAAATCAACGTTGTCGTTGAGATTGGTGACAGGGGCATTGAGATCCCACGAGAGGCGCACACCGAGATGAGGCTCTACCTGGGCTGAGGCTGTGAACGCACCGATAAGGCAAGCGAGCGAAAGCAGAAATTTATTCATTTTGACATATAATTTGGAATATTTGACTTATTAAGAGGCCAAAGGGGTTGATATGCGCAAAGGTAAGCAAAAAATTCGTAACTTTGCGAGCGAAATGGCAATAATCAGACAAATCATAGACATTTTACGCTCAACGCGGACGCTTGGTTTCTTCATACTGTTGTTTTTCGCCGTATGCCCGGCTCAGGCTCGGGAAACAACGGCCTGTGACAGCATCAAAACACCAGGCGAAGAGCGTGCTGACACAAAACAGAGCACCGCGGCCGTCCCCGATTCGGTAAAAACCGACGCAAAGAAACAAGGCGACATATTTTCGCGCATCATTGCCTATTTCGACGACACCAACAAGCCGAAAGAGAATAAAACTTTTGACTTCAGCATTATCGGCGGTCCGCACTATAGTTCCGACGCCGGCTTCGGCATAGGTCTTTTAGCTGCCGGCCTCTATCACACCGACCCAGCCGACACTATCACCCCACCCTCGTCTGTGTCGATCTTTGCCGACGCCACGACCAATAAATACTTCAACATCGGAGTCGAAGGCTATCACCTTTTCGCCCGCGACACCTATCGCCTCACCTATGAGTGCCGCTTGCAGTCGCTTTCGACAAAATTCTGGGGTATCGGTTACAGGCAGGAGATTTGCGACGACAATGAGTCGAAATACGATTATTTGCGTGTAAAAGTGAACTCGCGCTTTCTCTTCCACCCGGGGCGGCACATCTACATGGGTCCGAAATTTGTTTTCGACTATGTGCACGGGCGCAATTTCGAAAAGCCATGGCTATGGGCCGACGAATCGGCAATCACCACGACTTTCGGCCCCGGTTTCAGCTTTCAATTCGACTCGCGCGACAATCTCTCCAACGCCTGGTCGGGTTTATATATCGCGCTCGATCAGGACTTTTTCCCGGCCTTTATCGGAAACAAACACGCTTACTCGCGCAACGAGCTGACAGTATCGGGTTACCACCGGGTGTGGCGCGGCGGCGTGCTGGCTTGGAGAGGACATACCTCGATTGGCTACGGCGATATGCTGTGGAGCCAGCTCTCAGAGCTTGGTGACGGCCACAGTATGCGTGGCTATTATCAGGGACGCTATCGCGACAAATGCTCGTGGGACGCCTGCATCGAATTGCGTCAGCACGTATGGCGCCGCAACGGCATAGCGCTATGGCTCGGATGCGGCGAGGTGTTCCGCAAGATTTCGCTTATGCGATCTGATCAGATTCTCCCCAACGCCGGCGTGGGTTATCGCTGGGAATTCAAACATCGCGTGAATATCCGCATCGACGTCGGTTTCGGCCGCGACGGAGCCGGGTTCATGTTTAACATCAACGAAGCATTTTGACAAAAATATCACTTAAAAACTTCTTTCCGGCAGGGGCATTGCTCTGGTTCTTCCCCATGCTTCTGATTGTCCCCAACGTCTGTCTTGCCTTCACCGAACAGTGGTCGGCATTATCCAAAACCACCGGAATCGTGTTGCCTCTCGGCATCTATTACCTGATTGCGGCCTGCTCGGAAAAGGTCGGACGTACGGTGCTTTGGTGCATACCGCTGATGATATACAGCGCCTTTCAAATTGTGCTCATCTACCTTTATGGAGAGAGCATAATCGCCATAGACATGTTTCTCAACGTCTTCACCACCAACCCGGGCGAAGTGGCCGAACTGCTCGGCAATCTCATCACGGCAATAGTCACCGTGACTGTGCTTTATGTGCCCGCCATAGTCATTGCCGTCTATGCCGCTGTCAAGAGCCGCCGCGCATCGGCGCAAGCCCTGCGGCACGCCCGCATCACAGGAGGCTCGCTCTCGGCTGCCGGCATCGTGCTCATGATTCTCTGCTATTCCACCGTGCCCGGCTATCGTTCGGAGCGGCAGCTCTTCCCTGTAAATGTCATATATAACAATGCGGCGGCCGTAAACCGCGCCCGACTGCTGTCGCATTACCACGACACATCGTCGCAATTCTCATACCATGCTGCCTCGACACGCCCCGCCGACGATAGAGAAATATATGTACTCGTAATCGGCGAAACCTCGCGTGCCGACAACTGGCAACTCGCCGGATACGGCCGCCCCACCAATCCCCGCCTTGCAGGACGCTATGACATAATCTTTTTCGACCGCGCCCTCTCTCAGAGCAACACAACACACAAGAGCGTGCCCATGATTATGAGTTATCTCGATGCCGAAAACTTCGGCGATTCCATCTACTCGACCAAAGGCATACTCTCGGCATACAACGACGCAGGCTACGCCACAGCTTTCTTGTCCAACCAGAAGCGCAACCGGTCGTTCATCGAATTTTTCGGCAACGAAGCCGATACTACGGTCTACATCACCGACGCACCCGGGCTACACCTCGACGAAGAACTGCTGCCGCACCTCAACGAATACATACGCAGCCATCCCACCGGCAAAATCATGGTAGTGCTGCATACCTACGGCTCTCACTTCAACTACAAAGAGCGTTACAGCCCCGACATGGAGCGCTTCACACCCGCATCGCGCTCCGAAGCGGCTGCCGAAAACCGCGACCAGCTCATCAACGCTTACGACAACACCATCAGCTACACTGACGATTTTCTCAACAGCGTGTTCACACTGCTCGAAGGGCAGAACTGTCCGGCGGCAGCCATATACCTCTCCGACCACGGCGAGGACATCTTCGACGATGAGCGCAACCGCTTTCTGCACGCATCGCCCACACCTACCTTCACCCAGCTGCACGTGCCCATGCTCGTATGGACATCCTCGCGCCACCGCGAGCTTTACCCCGCTCTCACCGACAACATTGTCACGCACGCTCACGACGACATTTCAGCCACCTCCACAGTCTTCCCTACCCTGCTCCGGCTTTCCGGCCTCGACTCGCCCTATCTCATTTCTGCCGACGCGCTCACCGACAGCGCATACCGTAACAGTCCTCGCCTTTATATCACCGACTACAACGAGGCCGTGCCGCTGAGCGAAAGCGGCCTGCGCGAGCCCGACTTCCGCAGATTCCGGGAGCGCGGCATCTCATACAGATAACACCTTGCGTCATGGCATTTTTTTCGACCCGCGATATGATGAAAACCGACCGGCTCGCCCTGCTGATTGTAGCGCTCGCCCTGATTGTGGCCGGGACCGTGCTCGGATTGAAGAATTGCACGGGCGCAACGCCCCCGGCGACCGTTGTGGTTGTCGACACCGTGCGCGTATCAGAAAAAAACGATACAACCAAGGCCAAGAAACAGAAAATCAAGCAACCTTCCGACAGCGCAAAAATCAAAAAGCCTGTTGCACGCGACTATTACCACGACAGGATAGATAGACGTCTGCAACGATAGTGATTTTGAGTTTCTGCAAGCTCTATAGGCATGAAATCAAAAATTATCGCTACCTTTGCGGTATGGATCAGGAATTTTCGTCACCGCTACTCGAATCGGCCGTCAACGAGCTCTCGCGCCTGCCCGGAGTGGGCCGGAAAACGGCTCTGCGCCTTGCCCTGCACCTATTGCGTCAGGATGTGGAGACGTCGGTGCAACTGGGCACGGCCATCATCGAGATGCGTCGTAACATCCGCTATTGCCGCGTGTGCCACAACATAAGCGAGAGCGAAGTGTGCCCCATCTGCGCCTCGGCCTCACGCGACGCATCTACAATAATGGTGGTGGAGAGCATCAAGGATGTGATGATTTTCGAAAACACAGGCAGCTATCACGGACTGTATCACGTGCTGGGCGGTGTCATATCGCCTGTCGACGGCATCGGCCCCGACAAGCTGCAGATCGACTCGCTGGTGTCGCGCGTGCGCGAGTCGGAAATCAGCGAGGTTATCCTTGCACTGAGCGCAACCATGGAGGGCGACACTACCAATTACTATATCTACCGCCGCCTGCTCGGCACGGGCGTTAAGGTAACACAGCTTGCCCGTGGCGTGACCGTGGGCAACGAGATTGAGTACACCGACGAAATCACCCTCGCCCGCTCGCTCGCCGGACGCACCGATTTCAGCGAATAAGTTCAGGCCGTATGCAAAAAAACCGTATCTTTGCCAAATTCAGTCATTACCCCTATATGAAATTTTCAAAGAAAGAACTTGAAGCAGTTCTGAAAATAACTGTCGCCATGGCATCGGCCGACGGCGTAGTCACAGAGGTTGAAACCAATTTCATCGCCTACGAACTCTCGCGCTTCGGTGTCGAGCCGGCTCAGACCGGCGCATTGATTGACGAAACCGTGGCATTGCCTTTCGAGACGGCTATTTCGGTCATAAAATCGCTCGACGAAGAGCAGAAATATTATGTATGCGCGTTCATGGCCGGTGTGATGAGCTGCGACGGTGAGGTAGACACCACCGAATTGCGGCTATGGCAATACACCTGCCAACTGTGCAGCCTGCCGCACACCACTCTCGACGACGCAATAGAATATATGCACAATTTAGACTGAACGACTTAGACTGACCGACAATTAGCTTACGCAAACTTATGCAAAATTCACGGAATATATTTCACGAGCTGTTGAAAAAGCTCAATCTCGGCAACCGGAAAGTGCAAATCGGCATCGCCTCAGCCGTCGCGTTTCTTTTTGTAGCCATCATCGTCGGCAATCAATCTACCGTTAATAAAAACGAAACCGAAAGCGCCGTCAGCGACACAATCGAAGATTACAACACCCCGGTCGTAGAAGAAGTTGTTGAAGTCATCGGCGAACCCGAACCCGACAACTACACATCCGACAATGCCAACGACGCGCAACCTGAAGCCGAAACCGAGCCCGGGACATCCGACACTCCCGAGGCGAGATCCAACGTTACACCTGCCGAGACACCTCACGTCAGCGACGAACAAATCAGAAAAGAAATTGACCGCGAGACGGACATCTCACAATCGGACGATAAAGAGTATTCGATGGGCGTCATCGGACAGAAGCCGGAATTTCCCGGCGGAGAATCAGCGCTCTACGACTACCTGTCGTCACACATCAACTATCCGGCGCAAGCAGCCGAAGAAGGCGTGCAGGGTCGCGTGATAGTACAGTTCACCATAACCAAGACCGGCAAAATCGAAAATGTGTCGGTAGTCCGCGGACGCCATCCGGCTCTCGACAAAGAAGCCCTGCGTGTGGTGAAATCGATGCCAAACTGGACACCGGGCCGCCAAGACGGCCGTGCCGTGAACGTGCAACACACCTTGCCGATCACATTCCGCCTGTCGTAGGACGAAGATTCATACTCACTCCTTAATTTCATATCGCTATGCCACGGTTTAATGATTCTGTATCGCTTACGTTTAAAATCGCTGTCCTTGTCACGGCACTCCTCTCCGTAGCCTTCTTCGCCGACGGAAAGAATCCGAACCGTATCGATTCAGCGGCAAAGACAACAGCCGCTGACACGGTTAAAAATAAGCAAGATAGTATTTTATGGGAAACCTCTAATTTGTGGAAATGTCCTGAGTTTCCCGGTGGTGACGTGGCATTATACAAATATATCCGTGAGGTGATGGTTTACCCCGACGAGGCATTAAAAGACAGTGTCGAGGGAAGAGTCATCGTTGAGTTTGTCATCACCGAGACCGGAAAAGTAACCGGTGCAAGAGTTGTACGCGGCCGTCATCCGGCACTCGACAAGGAGGCTCTGCGCATAGTTAATTCATTACCCGACTGGTCGCCTGGAATACAGATGATAAAGGGTATTCGTTTTCGGTCAAAAGTCACATACCATCTGCCCGTTACATTCCGCATCAAAGACCAATGTCAGGACAAAAAATAGCCGTAATCATTCTGAACTGGAACGGAGAGAAACTCCTGCGGGAGTTTCTGCCGTCGGTCATCGCCAACACCGATTCGGCATTGGCACGCGTGATTGTGGCCGACAACGGCAGCACTGACAGCTCGGTCGAGATGCTCGGCCGGGAGTTTCCGGATGTCGAGGTTTATGTCTTGGACAAAAACTACGGTTTCGCCGGGGGCTACAACCGCTGCCTCGAGCATTACAAAGACTACCCCTATACGGTGCTTCTGAACTCCGACGTGGCTCCTCATAAAGGGTGGATTGAGGCTCTTTACGACTATATGGAGTCCAACCCCGACGTGGCCGCCTGTCAGCCCAAGATATTGAGCTACACCGACAAAGGTAGCTTTGAATACGCCGGAGCGGCAGGCGGCTACATCGACCGCAACGGCTATCCTTATTGTCGCGGGCGCGTGTTCGACTCCGTAGAAAGAGACTGCGGACAATACGACACTGCGGCCGACGTATTCTGGGCCACAGGAGCCGCTCTGATGGTGCGCACGGCACGATACCTCGAGGTCGGCGGTCTGGACGAGGCGTTTTTCGCCCACATGGAGGAGATAGATCTGTGCTGGCGTCTGTGGTTGGCAGGTTATCGTGTTTCGGTAGAGCCGCGTGCCGTTGTAGAGCACCTCGGCGGCGGTTCGTTGCCGAAATCAAACCCTCGCAAGACATATCTTAACTTCCGCAACAATTTGCTGATGATGCACAAGAATCTGCCTGTGTCCACCGCCGGCCGTCATCTCTTCAAACGCATGGTGCTCGACGGCGTGGCGTGGCTGAAATTCGCACTTACCGGGCATTTCGGCGACGCACGGGCCATTTGGCGCGCTCACCGCGATTTCAGAAAGATGCGCGGCGACTACACACTGCATCCCGAAGCCGATTTGCTGCAGGCCATGCCAGATATCCTCATCGACCATTATCTGCGGCGGCCAATAAAATTCATCGCTCCCGGAATATCCGCGGGACGGCCCTCCTAATAAAATCTTTTAAACCTTTTTCAGGGGCGGATGTTATAATTTCGTACCGGGTGCAATAAAACGTCCGGCAATAAACGAAATTAACCAACATCTTAATACAAAAGACTTATGAGCACAGCCCCCCTTCAAGGTATCAAAGTCGTTGACTTTACCGAAGTACAGTCAGGCCCGTCTTGCACTCAGATGCTTGCATGGCTTGGCGCAGAAGTAATAAAAATCGAACGTCCCGGCGTGGGTGACGCAACACGCGACGAACTTCAATTCGACCCCAAACTTCCGAGCTATTACTATCTCCAGCTCAACTCCGACAAGAAATCGCTCACACTCGACGCCAAAACTCCCGACGGCAAGGAAATACTGACCAAACTCATCAAAGAAGCCGATATCTTTGTCGAGAACCTCCACCCCGGAGCAATGGACAAACTCGGTTTCAGCTGGAAAGTAGTGCATCAGCTCAATCCGCGCTGCATCTACGGCACCATCAAAGGATTCCCTCTGTCATCGAAATATGCCAACCTGAAAGCTTATGAGCCGGTTGCCCAGGTTACGGCAGCCGCTGCTTCGACCACAGGCTGGTACGAAGGCGACTACAACGTCCCCACACAATCGGGTGCAGCTCTTGGCGACTCTAACACCGGCATGCATCTGCTCATCGGTCTGCTCGCCGCCCTTCAACTGCGCAATCAGACAGGTGAAGGCACCTTCGTATATCAGTCAATGCACAATGCCTGCCTCAATCTGTGCCGTATCAAAACACGTGACCAGCTCACACTCGAGAAAGTGGGCTATTTGACTCAGTTCCCGCAGTACCCCAACGGCAAATTCGGCGATTGCGTGCCTCGTGCCGGCAACATCGAAGGTGGAGGCGTGCTCGGCTGGACATATAAATGCAAACCGGCCGGAGGCTACGACACAGAACTCGATGCCAACAACTACGTCTACATCATCCTCCAGCGCGGCGCCAAAGACTTTGAGCTCTTCTGCAACGCAACAGGCTTCACCGACTGGCTCACCAATCCCGACTTCAACACAGCCGACGCCCGCGACCGTCACAAAGACGAAATCTACGCACGCATCGGTCAGTGGACTGCCGACAAGACAAAATACGAGGTTACCGAAATCCTCGGCAAGGCAGGTGTGCCCGTGGGTCCTGTGCTCTCGACCAAAGAAGTGATGTCAGACGAGTCGCTTTACGACGGCAACACTCTGGTGCGCATCAACCAGCCCGGCGCGGTGGGCGAATTCGTGACAGTGGGATGCCCCTTCACCATCTCCGGCTACCAGCCTGTCTACGGTCCCGCTCCCGAACTGGGACAGAACACCGCCGAGGTGCTCTCGTCGCTCGGCTACACCGCCGACCAGATCGCAACATTCGCAAAGAACGGCACCACCGAACCTCTTCCTAAGACTGCAACAGCATCCAAATAACCCGACCCGGTCACAGGCTTCGGATTTCAACCCTGACATCCGAAGTCTTTTTTTACTAACATACATCAACATTTAACACACCTCAAATATGAGCACAACATCAACACCTGCCGCCACATCCAATGCTCCCAAATTTCCGGAGCAGGTGACCGGTATGTATATTCTGGCAGAAGCTCTGCGCCGCATAGGCATCAAAGATGTCTACGGTCTGGTGGGCATCCCTGTGACCGAGGTCGCTTACGCCATACAGAAATTAGGACTCAAATATTACGGATTCCGCTTCGAACAGCAAGCCGGCATGGCCGCCGCCACACACGGCTATCTGACCAAACAGCCCGGCGTGCTGCTGACAGTCTCCTCACTCGGGTTCCTCAACGGACTCACGGCCACGGCCAACGCCACGGTCAACTGCTACCCGATGATACAGATTTCCGGCGCTTCCGACCCTACGATGGTAGACATGAACATGGGCACTTACGAGCAGCTTGACCAGTTCAACACGGCCAAACCTCTGGTCAAAGCCGCGTTCCGCTGCTCACACGCCAAAGACATACCCTCGGCCGTGGCCCGCGCCTACCGTGTGGCTGTGAGCGGACGCCCGGGCGGTGTATACATCGACATGACTACTCCGGCTCTTGCCGAAATCATGGATGCCGCCGATGCCGAAAAACTTTTCTACAATCCGGTCGACCCCGTGAGCGCCTACGCCCCCAATCAGGCATCCGTAGACCGTGCCGTAGAGATTATAGCAGCCGCCAGACGTCCGGCTATACTTCTTGGCAAAGGAGCGGCCTACGCTCAGGTAGACGACAAAATCAAGACACTCGTCGAGACGTACAAAATACCCTATCTGGCCATGTCGATGGCCAAAGGTCTCATGCCCGATAACGGCGAATACTCGGCTCTGTCGTGCCGCTCCGACATTATGGAGAAGGCCGATGTGGTGATTGTGCTCGGCGCCCGCCTTAACTGGATGCTGTCGTTCGGCCGAGGCAAATGGAACCCCGCAATCAAATTCGTACAGCTTGATGTCGAGCCTTCCGAAATCGACCGCAACGTACCCGTAGCAGCGCCTGTCGTCGGCGACCTCGGACTTTCGCTCGATGCCCTTCTTGCAGGACTCAAAGGCAAAACCATGAGTACCGATCCTGCATGGCTCGCTTCGCTTCAGGCCGAGACAAAAGTAAAGAACGCCAAATTCGCCGCACGCCTCGAAGCTGCCTCATCCGCTTCGCCGATGACACACTGGACGGCTCTTGCAGCCATCAAGCCGGTGCTTGAAGCCAATCCCGATGTGATACTCATAAACGAAGGCGCCAACACGCTCGACGACACCCGCGACACTGTAGATATGGCTCTTCCCCGTCATCGCGTCGACTGCGCCACATGGGCCATCATGGGCATGGGTATGGGCTCGACCATAGGCGCCGCTGTCGCCACAGGCAAGAAAGTAGTGGCTGTCGAGGGAGACTCGGCGTTCGGATTTTCGGGCATGGATTTTGCCACAATCAGCCGCTATAAACTGCCGTGCACAGTGGTAATCTTCAACAACGGCGGCATTTACAACGGCGTTGGCGTAGACCCCGGCGACCCCGACGGCCTCGCTCCCACAACTCTTGACATCAACGCTCACTACGAGAAAATAGCCGAAGCCTTCGGCGCCGACGCCTATTATGTCGACAATCCAAAGGACCTGAGCGATGCTCTCACCAAGGCCATAGCAGCCGGGCGTCCGTCGATCATAAACGTTCAGCTCGCAGCCGACTCGGGCAAAGAGTCGGGTCACATAGGCTACCTCAACCCCACCCCGCTCATCGACTATACCGTATAACCACTCGCCTACAGCCTGCACAGAGTGCGTTGCAGCGCACCGCACTCTGCGTATTTTTGATATAAGTTGTTACCGCAAAATGTTTCAATTATGGATTTATCTCATGTGATTTTATATGCCATCGTGCCTATTATCGTAGTCATGCTGGCGGGATACATCTCCGGTAAAAAAGGCATTTTCACCGGACAGGATTCCAAAAAATTCAACAAGGTGGTGCTCGACTACGCTTTGCCTGCCGCACTGTTCGTATCTATCGTACAGGCCTCGCGCGAAGAGCTCGCGGCCGACCTCAACCTGACCATCGTATCGACCATAGGCATCATGGGATGCTTCATGCTCGTATATTACGTTTTCAAATACTGCTTCAAGCAGAACACCGGCGCCGACGCTGCAGTTTCGGCACTTATCAGCGGTTCGCCCACCATCGGCTTCCTCGGATTTGCCGTACTCGAGCCTATCTTCGGCACCACACCGACTGTTGCGCTCGTGGTTGCAATCGTAGGTATCGTGGTCAATGCCATCGGCATCCCTGTGGGCCTCTCTCTGATGAACGCCTCGCTTGAGAAACAAAATCCCGGCTCGACAAAGAAAGAAAGCGCCTGGAAGCCTGTGCTCCACGCACTTGCCCAGCCTGTGGCATGGGCTCCTATCCTTGCCGTGGTATGGGTATTGGTGGGGATACCATGGCCCAAAGAGCTGAGCCCTTCGTTCGACCTGATGGCCAAAGCCAATGCCTCGATGGCAGTATTCTCGGCCGGCATCACTCTCTCGTCGATCAAGCTTGATCTCAACTGGCAAGTATTCATGGGCACAATTATGAAAATGTTCCTTATGCCGGCTGTGGTGCTCGCACTCGGACTGCTGTTCCACATGCATCCTGAAAATCTTAAGATGCTCGTGGTGGCCAGCGCACTTCCTCCGGCCTTCTCAGGCATTATCATCGCCGACGAATACGACACATATGTTGCCACCGGCACCAGCTCGCTCACAATTTCAGTGATAGTGTTTATCGCCACCTGCCCGCTGTGGTTGTGGCTCAGCGATGTAGCGCTTAACATATTCCATTGATGTCCGTCATCAACGCGCCAAAGGCCGACTCCCGCACCGGAGTCGGCCTGTTTTTGGTAAAAAAAACATGAATTTTAATAATCTTTCACGGTCATTTTGTTAAAATCGAGTCTGATATTGTTTGTAATTGTGAATAAATTACTAACTTTGCAAAGGACAATGCCACCTGCGGCACTTCTGCAAGCCGTGGGACCGTGTCATTATGAAGGTACAGACAAAAATTTACAATTTTCACAATAAATAAGACCCACAGATGAGAATCAGACTATTACTCTCTCTTGCAGCGCTTGCTCCTATGGCGATGATGGCCGAAACGCTCACGCCCGAAGCAGCCCTGCAGCGTGCTCTCGGCGACACTCCGATGCGCAAAGTGAGCGCCACGACATCCAAGCCCGAGCTTCTTTACACTCAGATTGAAGCCAAATCGGCCACACCCGCCGCTTACGTATATTCACGCGGCGAAGAAGGCTTTATGATCGTTTCGGCCGACGATGTGGCCGTGCCGGTGCTCGGATACAGCGACGAAGGCACCTTCGACGCCGACAACATCCCTGACAATATGCGTGCATGGCTCGGCTTCTACGCCGACGAGATTGCCTGGGCGCGAAACAACGACGCAGCGATCTACGCGCCTCAAAAAGCCTCGCGCGCCGACCGCTCCGCCATCGCCCCTCTTGTAAAGACCGAATGGGGACAGGATGCTCCTTACAACAATATGTGTCCCAAAATCGGCACCCGCAACACCGTGACCGGATGCGTGGCAACTGCCATGTCACAGATTATGAATTATCACAAATGGCCTCAGTCGGCAGGCTCAGGCACAAAGAGCGTGTCGGTGGGCGGTGTGTCCTACACCATGGACTTCAGCAAGACCGTATTCGACTGGGCAAATATGCTTGACAACTACTCCGCTACAGCCGGCAATCAGACTCAGCAGGACGCCGTGGCTCTGCTGATGAAAGCCTGTGGATTCAGCGTAGACATGAACTACACAACATCTGCCTCAGGCGCAGTACAGGCAAAAGTAGCAGGCGCTCTCATCAATAATTTCGGCTACGACAAAGGCATCGTCAACGTCGTGCGCGACTGCTACACCATCGCCGAGTGGAACGACCTGATTTACGCCCAGCTCGCCAAAAAGCAGCCCGTGCAATACAGCGGCCAGTCAAGCGCCGGCGGTCACTCGTTTGTCTGCGACGGCTATTCGGCCAACAACTATTTCCACATCAACTGGGGCTGGGACGGCATGAGCGACGGCTATTTCCTCCTCTCCGCTCTCGATCCCGAGAGTCAGGGCACAGGCGGCTCAGGCAATGGCTCCGGATTTGACTCCGATCAGGATGCCGTTATCAACATTTGCAAGCCTTGCGGCACAGCGGAAGTCGTTCCCGGTCTCTACGCAAGCGCCATGTCAATCGCTTCGAAATCGACAGGCTTCAACTCCTCTCTCTCAGCCTCTCTTACACACCTGTGCAACAACTCAGCCGTATCGCCCCTCGACGCCATGCTCGGCATAGCATTCGTAAACAAGAGCACCGGCCGTCGTGTCATATGCTCCGGCTCTTCGACAATCAGCGGTCTTACGACAGGCAGCTATTACAATTCGGCAGTCTCTGTCAACGTCTCCACCCGCAGCTCTTCCGAAATGCCCGCCGGCGAATACGACATCGTGCCCGTATTCAGCCAAGGCATCGGCAGCTCGGCCACATACGTATGGCGAGACATACCTCTCTATGCCGGCGCCAACCGCTACACAGCCACTGTGACAAGCAGCGGAATCACCATCAACACACTGTCGGCATCGATAGCCACAACCTCTATTGCCCCCGAGACTCTCTATCAGGGCGTAGCCTCAAAAATCACCGTAACCGTGCAGAACTCCGGCGACGTGCCCTACGTGGGTACCATCAAAGCGCGTGTGCGCAAAGGCAATACCACGACACTTGCCTGCAACGGACAGAACATGAACATCGAGGTACCCGCCAAGTCTTCGGCCACATTCGACTATTACATCACCGTGCCCAAATCTACCGCAGCCGGAACATACAATATCGTATTCCTTGACGGCTCGAACAAGGTCATAACCTCGCGCGCACAAACAGCCACAGTGGCCACGCCTCCCACTCTTGAGCTCTCGTTCAGCAACCTGAGAGTGGCAGGAAGCAGCACCGACGTCGACCCCGCCAATGTAAATTTCGAGATGACTCTTTCGTGCACCTCGTTTCAATACGACGGCACATTCATGCTCTACTTCTTCCCCTATGTCACCGGTCAGTCGGTGTCTTCTATAGGAATGATTAATTCTCAGCCCGTATCCATCACCGCAGGAGAGACAAAAACAGTCAGCTTCACCGGAGATGCATCATCGTTCCTCGAAAACGGCAAAAAATACTTCTGCTGTGCGAGATACAACGAAGAATGGGTTACCGATAATTGCGTTTTCACCACCAGTGCCGAATCAGGCATCGAAGACATAACGACAGATGCCGAGGCCGTTTCGGAAGTTTACTACAACCTCATGGGCGTTGCCGTGAACGGCACACCCTCGGCCGGCCACTACATCAAAGTCACAACGTACGCCGACGGCACACGCAAAGCCGAACACGCGATCGTAAAATAATCTAACTCATACTTATACAGCCAAGGGGTGCGCCAAAAATCATAAGGTTTCGGCGCACCTCTTGCTTACGGGGCAAAATCATACAAATCACGAATATGGAGAATTTCACTTATTGCACTCCCACAAAATACATTTTCGGCGCCGACACCGAGCTTCGGACCGGAGAAGAGGCCGTCGCAGCCGGCATGACCAACGTTATGATTGTCTACGGCGGACAGTCGGCGGTGCGCAGCGGTCTGCTCGACCGTGTCAAATCGTCGCTCTCCGTGGCCGGCGTGAGATATTGCCTGCTCGGCGGCATCAAACCCAATCCTGTCGACGGCCCGGTGCGCCAGGGCATCGAAATGTGCCGCGAGGCCGGTATTGACGGCCTTATCGCCGTAGGCGGCGGCTCGGTCATCGACACGGCCAAGGCTATTGCCATCGGCGTGCCTTACGACGGCGATTTCTGGGATTTCTACGCCGGGAAATCCAAACCGGCCGAAGCATTGCCCGTGGGCGTGGTGCTCACCATCCCCGCCGCCGGCAGCGAGGGCAGCGGCAACTCGGTCATAACCCGCAGCAGCGACAAGCGCAAAATCTCGTTGCGCACCGACTATCTGCTGCGCCCCAAATTTTCAATACTCAACCCTGCTCTTACGTTCACGCTCCCTCCCTATCAGAGCGCCTGCGGCATTGCCGACATGATGGCACACATCATGGAGCGCTATTTCTCGCCGTCGGCCGAAGTCGAGACCTCCGACCGCATTGCCGAGGGCGTGCTCATGGCCATAATTGAGGAAGCGCCCAAGGTGATGGCGCATCCCGACGACTATCAGGCCCGGGCCAACATCATGTGGGCCGGAACGCTCGCGCACAACGGCATTTGCGGCACCGGACGCATAGAGGACTGGTCGAGCCACGCTATCGAGCACGAGATAAGCGCCCTCTACGACGTGACCCACGGCGCCGGACTCGCCGTAATCTTCCCGGCGTGGATGAAATACGCCTCACGCACCAAACCGGGCAAAATTGCCGCTTTCGCCCGCCGGGTGTTCGCTGTCGACATCGCCGACGACCGGGAAGCCGCAAGCGAGGGTATCGAACGTCTCAAAAGATTTTTCAGAAGCCTCGGTCTGCCGGTGACATTCGGCGAACTCGGCATCGACAATCCCGACATCGAAACCATGGTGCGCAAGCTGCATGAGAACAAGGGCCGTACATTCGGCGGCTACATCAAACTCTCGGCCGAGGACACCGCCGAAATATACCGTCTGGCGCTGTAAACAGCTGACAATAAAATCTTGGAGGGTGTATCAAAAAGTGTAAATGTAGAACATTGTAGGGACGCACGGTCGTGCGTCCCTACAATTTTGATACACCCTCTTCCCTGTAACCAGCTCACGACTTCCCGGTACACTGGGAGGTGCCGCACGGCCACGGGCGGGCACATGTTGGCATCCGCGGCAGCGGATGGTTGTTTG
>JBJEDE010000013.1:0-15997 GCA_051871795.1 Muribaculaceae bacterium
GCTGAATTTTTCAAATATAATGCTTAATTTTGCACTTGCAGGTAGAATCTGCGAAATTTTTATACGCTTTCGGGTAGATTGTGCTATTTAAAGCCTTATTGTCGGATTTGGATTTTGCAATCGGCGGGTTGGCGGCAGTTTTCGTCGAGGATAATTTCACCGATTTCATCTGCCGTGATGTGCCCGGAAGTCGGATTCTTAATGCTTGTGATTTTTCCTTTTACCGTAGCCTCTACGGTAGAATATTCAAACATCAGATTGGCGTCTTCGCCGAAGGTGCAGTCTTCGAGCACGAGGCCGTCGACGTAGCACAACAATTGCTCGCCGGTTAGGTGACAACGCACAAAACGCAGGTTCTTGCCGTACCACCCGAGGTATTCGCCGTTGATTTCAGAATCGTAAACGGTGACGTTCTCCGATTCCCAGAATGCATCTTTGGAGTTGATTACCGCATTATGAATCTCGACATTGCGCGCGTATTGGAAGCTGTAATTGCCGTCCTGACGATAGTCGGTGATGCGGATGTCGTGACAATGCATGAACGCGTAGTCGCAATTGGCGATCTTCACGTTGCGGAGTGTGATGTCGTCGCAGTCCCAGAAAAACTGTTCGCCGTTGGGAAAGTCGGTATTCTCCACCGTGATGCCTCGCATACGGCGGAAGAGCTTGGGAGCCAGGCAGGTGCAGTCTTTCATTATGCAGTTGCGCGAGTACCACAGGCTCGAGCGTGCGCTCTCGGCGAAGTGGCAATTATATATTTCGAAATTTGTGTCCTCCCAGAATACATATTTACCTTCGAAGCGGCAATTAACGGCAACGATATCGCTTCCCTCTTTTATGCTCGACTCGCCGGGGTGGATTGTCACGTTTTCCAGCCTCAGTCCATGTCGGGCATACAGGGGACGCTCGCCTCCGAATTCTTGATTTTTTATTGTTTCCACTTCAATAGTTACTCTTACGATTGATTATTGTTTCACGGCTTTGAAACTCATATCGAGACCCTTGACCGAGTGGGTGAGGGCACCCACCGAGATGAAGTCGACGCCGCACTCGCCGTAGGCGCGTAGATTTTTGAGGGTGATACCGCCAGATGATTCAATCTCGATGTGCGGGGCTTTGGAGCGGATGAGCTTCACGGCTTCGGCTGTGCGTTCGGGGGTGAAATTGTCGAGCATTATGCGGTCAACGCCGGCGTCAATGGCTTGAAGTATCTCTTCGGTATTACGCACTTCCTGTTCGATGCGTAGGCTCTTGTGGTTGCGCTTGAGATATTCGCGCACCGAAGCCACAGCCTGAGGTATGCCTCCGGCGAAGTCGACGTGATTGTCCTTGATCAGAATCATGTCGAAGAGGCCGATGCGGTGGTTCATGCCACCTCCGTGAGCCACGGCCTGCTTTTCGAGCAGACGCATGCCGGGAGTGGTTTTGCGTGTGTCGAGCACTTTGGTGCCGAGGCCGTCGAGCTCCGACTGGTAGCGGTGTGTGGTGGTGGCGATACCGCTCATGCGCTGCATGATGTTGAGCAGTGTTCGCTCTACTTGCAGCAATGACCGCACCGAACCGGTGACGGTGAAAGCCACGTCGCCGGGGTAGACGTGAGAGCCGTCCTCAATCATCACTTTCATTTCCAGGTCAGGGTCGAAGCGCTCAATGACGCGTCGGGCGGCCTCTACGCCGCTGAGGATGCCTTCCTCTTTTATAATGAGCTGCTGTGTGCCGTATTTCGATGCGGGGATAATGGAGAGGGTGGTGTGGTCGCCGTCACCGATATCTTCGGCAAATGCAAGGTCGATAAGTTGGTCGATAAGCTGGTCGTTGGTTTTCATATCGCAGATTTTTTTGTATCTTTGCAAAGTTACGAGAAAATTCTAATAATTCAAAATGAAAATTTCACTGCTCGCCGTAGGTAAGTTGGCGCCCGGACCCCTGCGCGAACTCTTGGAGATGTATGCCGGCCGACTGGTGCACTATGTGCCGTTTGAGCACGTGTCGATACCCGATGTGAAAAACGTGCGCGCTCTCACCTCCGAACAACAAAAACAGGCCGAAGGCCGTGCGTTGCTCGACAACATCAAACCATCTGATTTCGTAATTTTGCTCGATGAGCGCGGACGGCAATACACCTCGCGCGAGCTGTCGGAAATGCTGCGCCGGAAAGCCAATACGCTTGCCGGACGACTTGTGATAGTTGTCGGAGGCCCTTACGGGTTTTCAAAGGATGTCTACGGCCGGGCCGACGGGTTGCTCTCGCTGTCGAAGATGACTTTCCCTCACGAAGTGGCCCGAATGCTTATCGTCGAGCAACTGTACCGTGCCATGACCATACAGCGCGGTGAGCCATACCACCACGATTGATCAGGTAAGCCGAGTCGAAACACTTCCGGGCAAGGCTTGAATTTTTTCTCAATTGCTGTCGTCGCCCGATGCGTCCCGTGGCTGTGTGTTCAGGATTTGAGAAGGCGGAAAAACTCTTCGCGCAAAGCAGACTCCTGTGCGAAGCGTCCGGTGTAATCATAGGTCGATGTCGCCGACGACTGTTTCTCCACGCCGCGCATCTTCATGCACAGGTGCTGAGCCGTGCAGCTCACTATCACGCCCTCTGTGCTGAGAGTGTCGGTGACGGCTTGTGCGATTTGCGCTGTGAGACGCTCCTGCACCTGCAGACGTCGGGCGAAACTGTTCACGACGCGAGCGAGCTTGCTCAGCCCGATCATTTCGCCTTTGGGCAGATATCCTACGCTCACAGTGCCGAAGAAAGGCAGGATATGGTGCTCGCACATAGAGTAAAATTCGATGTCTTTGACCACAACCATCTTCGAGCCGGCATACTCGAATATCGCCTGACGCATTATTTCCTGAGGATTCTCGCGATAGCCCTGAGTAATGTAGTATAGAGCCTTTGCGGCCCTGAGGGGAGTTTTGAGCAGACCCTCGCGGTTAGGATTTTCGCCTATGAGGCGCAATATTTCGGCGTAATGTTCGGCAATGAGTGATATGGTTTCGTCTTGTTGCATCGTAAGTTTTGTCATTGGGTGATGTTGATGCGTTCGCTGACTATTTTGAGGTCAGAGCTATAGTTTGGGAAAGCACTGCGTATTTCTTGCATGGCATTTTCGGCTTCGGAGCGTGTGCGGTAATCGCCCACGCGCACGCGCCAGTAGGGCGATTCGTATTTGAGGTAGGCACGCACGCCGGGAAGGCGCTGCTCAACCGAGCGCTTGCGGTATTCGGCGTTGGATTTAGCAGTGTGTACGTTGTTGTCTGAAAATATCTGTACGCGGAATCCGCCCTGTCGTGAGGTGCGGCCGGACGATGCATTGCGTTCGGCTTCTACTGCTATTTTCGAACCGTAGCTCACGCGCTTGTCCATCGACTGAGGCTGTCGCACGGTGATACTGCTGCCGGGCGCGTTGATGCGGGAGATAATCGAGACGCTGTCGTTCTCTGATTCGGGTGCGGGTTCGGTGGCAGATGCCGTGATTGTGGCGATTGTAGACAGAAGTAATGAGAGTAGGTGTTTCCGCATATTTTTCAAATATATATATAAAAGACCGGAAGCTCCGGCACGATGGCGGAGCCTCCGGTGTGCTGATGCTGAATCAGAATGCTTTGACAATGCCCATAAAGTCGGCGCATTTGAGCGATGCGCCACCGATAAGACCGCCGTCGACGTCGGGTTTTGCAAAGAGCTCGGCTGCATTGGAGGGTTTGCAGCTGCCACCGTAGAGAATGGAGGTGTTATCGGCTACTTCTTTGCCGTATTTGTCAGCGATGACTTTGCGGATGTGGGCGTGCATATCCTGAGCCTGCTCGGCAGTGGCGGTCTTGCCTGTACCGATAGCCCAAACGGGCTCGTAAGCCAGAATGATGTGGCCGAATTCTTCAGCTGTGAGATTGAAGAGACCGTCTACGATCTGAGCTTTGACCACTTCGTTGTAGGTGCCGTCTTCGCGCTGGTCGAGAAGCTCGCCGATGCAGAAGATGGGAGTGAGACCGTTGGCGAGTGCGAGATCTACTTTCTCACGGAGTGTTTCGGCTGTCTCGCCGTAGTACTGGCGGCGCTCCGAGTGGCCGAGGATCACGTATTTGGCAGTAGTAGAGGCAACCATAGCTGCCGAAACTTCGCCGGTATAAGCTCCTGATTTGTGGTCGGCGCAGTTTTCAGCGCCGAGGCCGAGCTTGTTTTGGTCGATTACGGCTGCTACGGGGCAGAGATGTGTGAAAGGCACGCAAATGACAACGTCGCAGTTAGCTTTGAAATCATTGAGGGCTTCGTTCACCTCTTTGGCGAGAGCCACGCCTTCGGGCACGGTGGTGTTCATTTTCCAGTTGCCCGCTACAATATTTTTTCTCATTGTGGTTGGTTTTGTTTGTAAATTTTATGCAAAGTTACAGCTAAAATTCGTAATATCAAAATTTTTTGCGAGTGGTGTAGCGCAAAGCGTAGATTATCCCGAGCATGATGACATAGAGAGCTGTGAGCACAGGCAGTGTGCGGGATTTTTCGATGGGACGAATGTCGCCCAGCGAAGTGCCGGGGCCGAACTCTTCGGGCGAGTGGGCGTAGAGATTTGTCTTCCAGCGTATGGTGTCGAATGTGATGTAGACGAGCGAGGCGTCGCCGCGTGCGAGTTCTTTGATTTGTGTGTCCTCGGCGGTGTAGACCGGATATTCTGCCGCCACATCGCGTGCCCATGTTGCGGCCGTGGAGTCATCGGCGGCTACTACGGCCGCCATCTGCACACCCTCTTGCCGGGCCGTGCGCGACAGGATGTTGGATTGGGCGCTACGGGCCATGCCGTGACGGCCGAGGTCGCTCACGGTGAGGAGAATTATCGAATCTGAGACCGAGAGTAGCGAGTCTGTAACATCTTCGTCGCCGGAGTATATGGTGAATGTTTTATCCGGATTGTTGTAGTCGAGCAACGACTCGCCCACAGGGTAGGGACGAAAGTCGACGAGCGGCTGCACGCGGTAGCCTATCGATGCTATGACGGCGCAATAAATGAGAGAAACCACCACGACCGCCCATTGCATCACGGGCAGGAAAGGATGTGCGGCGCGTGTGTTGTATCTGATGAGAAAGATGATGGCGGCTGTGATGACAATGTTTTTGACACATGTGGCAGTATTGCTTATTACCCAGGCATCGCCGAAACAACCGCAATCGGCCACAGGCGATGCAATGGCAATATATATTGACAGCGGCAGCATGAAGACCATGAGCAGCAACAGGAGCCTCGGCACTATACGCCGCATCACGCCCAGGCACAGCATCACGCCGCAAGTGAATTCGGTGGCCGAAATGACGAACGCGGCTGTCAGCACCACGGCCCGGTTGAAGAAGCCGATGTCCCAGACCGCAAAATAGTCGTTGATTTTGTAGATGAAACCCCAGATGTCGTCGAGTTTCGCAAACCCGGAAAATATAAACACAGCTCCCAATGCCATACGGACAGTCCATATAGCCGCCACCATCAGCCGTTGCTTTGCCGTTTTAGTCATTAGGGGTAGAGTTTTTACGCGTCCGACTCGGATTCGGTGAGTTTTATGATACCGAAGACGGCATAGTTGGCCATATCGAAATAGTTTGCGTCGATGCCTTCCGAGACGAGTGTCACGCCACGGTGGTCTTCAATCTCCTTGGTGCGTTCGATTTTCATTAGTATCAGGTCAACGTAAGAGAGCACACGCATACCTCTCCAGGCTTCGTCGTAATCGTGATTTTTGGCAAGCATCAGCCTGCGGGCTTCGTCAATGACTTCATCATAGAGGCGAACGGCCTCGTCGGGGGTCATGTCTTTTGAGTCGGAATATCCGTGGCGGAGCTGTATCACGCCTATTGCGGCATAATTGACAATAGCGATGAATTCGGGCAGGATGCCTTCTCCCACGGCCGAGAACTGCTTTTGCTGCAGCGAGCGTATGCGTTTTGCTTTGATAAAAATTTGGTCGGTTACGGCCGCCGGTCGCATTATGCGCCACGATGCGCCGTAATCTTTGAGCTTTGCTGTGAAAACTTCGCGACAGCGGGCCAGAGCCGTATCAAACTGTTGATTGGTGTTCATGCGATTGTTTAAGCTGATGCAGCCGTAGGCTGAACGGTTGATAAAACCCCCGCACCTTGCGAGCAAAATGCGGGGGCCGGTGGTTTTGAACCAATGGGAAAATTATTTATTAAGACGGTCTTGTACCGATTTCATGCCGGCTTCATCTTTGAGCAGATAATAAGCGTTCTCAAGGAGCTTGAGCGGGTCGGTATAGTCTTCTTTGAGGTTGGCTGAGTTCTCGAGGATTTCTACTGATTTGAGCAGGAGGGGTTTCACTTGCTCGTAGTAGATTTTGCTGTAAGCGGCGTCGTCGGCGGGAGCGGCGTCGTTGATAATCATGGCTTCGTTGTAGAACATGCGGCCGTAGTTGTACTGAGCCTGAGCGTTGTAGGGGTCAAGCTCAACAGCTTTGGCGTAAGCGCCTTTGGCGTCGCCTTTGATTTCGTCCTGCTCAAGCAGGATGCCTTTGATTACGTAGTATTGCGCGTTCTGGGGATTGGCAGCGATGGCCTGATCGATGAGTGCGAGAGCTTCGTCGTATTTCTTTTCGTTGAGCTTGCCGTTTATCACGTAGCCGATGAAGCCTGAATCTTCTTTTCCGTAGATTTCCTGAGCCTCTGTGGCGAGAGCGGTTACGGTTGCGTCATCTTTGAGGCCGGTAGCCACGGCGATGGCATATTCGTAAAGGTTCTTTTTGTTGTAGTGATGTTTTTTGGCATTCATAAACGCAGCGAGAGTGGCGGGAAGGTTGTCGCTCTGCCAGGCTGCGAGTGCCTGATTGTACATGATTTCACCCATGAGCGTGTCGTTCGGAACCGTAATTTTACCGGTGTAGAGGGGATCGTAGGTGATGTCGATAAATGTCTGCCATGCCTTGTAGGCCTTGTCGTACTCTTTGAGATTCCAGTATTCGAGTGCTGAGCTGTTGAAGTCGTGATAGTGACCGGCAACAACGTTGACAATATCTTTTGAATATTTGGGCTTAACTTTTCCTTTCTCATCGGGAAGCGAGTCGAGAGGAAGAGCTTTTACGAAGTATTCATAGCCTCCGAGCAGGGCATCGCTCATTGTCTTTGCACCGTTTTCGGGCATGCGGTTCATGGCTTTGAGCGAGAAAAGTTCGTCGTACTGATTGAAACCGGCCTTTCCGGGCACATAGTAGGTCAAAGCCTGCTGCGATGTGGCGGGATCAGTGAACGCCGGAGTGATCATTTTTACCACTTCCTGATAAGGCGTTTTTTTCTTCATTGCACGTTCGGCTTCCTTGACCACGTCGGCCTGAGCCAATGCGGCGGCGCCTGTGAGAGCGCAAAGACCGAGGATAAGTAATTTTTTCATACTTGTTGGTATTTGAGATATTAGATGGTTGTCAGATTGAATAATTATATAAATCTTATAACAGACCTCAGTGTAAGATGGTTGATTAATCGGATTGTATTAATATATATGCAGGAGCGCTCCGTTATTCGGCATTGTCGTCTTCAGCGGCATCAGATTCTGTGTCGGTGTCGTCGGCGGTGTCATCTTCAATTTCGACATCACTGATTTCGGGTAGCTCGTCTCCGGCCTCTATTTCTGTCGATTCTTCTTCGGGGTCGGTGTCGACGCAGCATACGGAGGCGATATTGTCGCCGCGCTTGTCGAGGTTGATGATGTGTACGCCCTGTGTGGCGCGTCCGGCAATCTTGATGTCTGAGACTCTTACGCGGATAGTAATGCCCGACTGGTTGATAATCACAAGATCGTTGTCGTCGGTGACGCTTTCAAATGCCACGAGATGTCCGGTGCGGTCGGTTATGTTCATAGTGCGCACGCCCTTTCCGCCACGGTTGGTGATGCGGTAACCGTCGAGCTCGGAGCGCTTGCCGTAGCCTTTTTCAGAGAGGGTGAGCACGGTTTCGCCGGAGTCGGCGGCGAGAGTGATAAGTCCTACTATCTCGTCGGCGGGGTCGTCGTCGAGACGCATACCGCGCACGCCGGTCGATACTCGGCCCATGGTGCGCACTTTCGATTCGTGGAACCGTATTGCGCGTCCGTTGCGGTTGGCCATCAGTATCTCCGAGTTGCCGTCGGTGAGGTCAACTGCGATGAGGTCGTCGTCGTCGCGTATCACGATGGCTTTTTTGCCTTTTGCCAGCACGCGGGCGTATTCCGACAGGAGTGTCTTTTTGATGAGGCCGCGGCGTGTGGCGAATACGAGATAATGTGACGATACAAACTCTTTGTCGTCGAGCTGCTTGCAGCGGATGAAAGCCTTGACTGAGTCACCCGGCTCGATGTTGAGCAGGTTTTGCAGGGCGCGGCCTTTGGCGTTGCGTGCGCCTTCGGGGAGCTCATAGACCTTCATCTTGTAGACGAGACCTTTTTTAGTGAAGAAGAGCATTGTATTGTGCATCGAGGCGGTGTAGACGTGCTCGATGAAGTCGCTGTCGCGTGTGTCGCTGCCTTTGAAGCCTACGCCGCCGCGTTTCTGAGCGCGAAATTCGCTCAGCGGGGTGCGTTTGATATATCCCATGTGCGAGATGGTGATAATCATGTCGTCGTCGGCATAGAAATCTTCGGCATTGAAATCTCCGGCGGTATAGTCGATTGATGTGAGACGGTCGTCGCCGTATTTGTCGCGGATTTCGATGAGTTCTTGTTTCATAAGGCTCAGACATTCGGCCGGATCGTTGAGAATGAGCTCGAGACGGGCGATTTCTTTTTCCAGCTCTTCGTACGACGAGCGGAGTTTGTCCTGTTCCAGACCGGCGAGCTGTCCGAGGCGCATTGCCACGATTGCTGCCGTCTGCTCGGGCGAAAATCCGAATCGGTCGGCGAGCGGCTGACGGGCGGCCTCGGCCGAAGATGAGGCGCGGATGATGGCGATGACTTCGTCGATATGGTCGCAGGCAAGTATCAGGCCTTCGAGGATGTGGGCACGTTCCTGTGCTTTTTTGAGCTCGAATTGTGTGCGGCGTATCACCACTTCGTGACGGTGGTCGACAAAAGCTTCAAGCAGTTGCTTGAGATTGAGAGTGGCTGGGCGGCCGTCGACGAGCGCGACATTGTTGACAGAGAACGACGCCTGCATCTGTGTCATCTTGTAGAGCTTGTTGAGCACTACGTTGGCGTTGGCGTCGGCACGCAGCTTGATTACGATGCGCAGACCCTCGTGCGAGGAGAGGTCGGTGATGTCGGCAATGCCGTCGAGTTTCTTTTCGTTTACGAGTTCGGCAATGTATTTTACAAGGTCCGATTTGACCACTCCGTATGGTATCTCTGTGATGACGATACATTCGTGGTTATCTTCCTGCTCGATTTCGGCTTTGGCTCTGACCAGAATGCGTCCGCGGCCGGTGAGATAAGCGTCCTTTACGCCCTGATAGCCGTAGATGGTGCCTCCGGTGGGGAAGTCGGGCGCTGTTATGTAGTGCATGAGTTCCTCGATAGTGATATCGCGGTTCTCCATTAAGGCTATCGATGCGTTGAGAGCTTCTGTAAGGTTGTGGGGAGGCATATTCGTAGCCATACCCACGGCTATGCCGGTGGTGCCGTTGACCAGAAGATTGGGGATGCGTGTGGGGAGTACGGTAGGTTCTTTGCTCGAGTTGTCGTAGTTGGGCTGGAAGTTTACGGTGTCCTTTTCAATATCGCTGAGCATCTCCTCGCCGATGCGCGAGAGGCGAACCTCGGTGTATCGCATGGCAGCCGGACCGTCGCCGTCGATGTTGCCGAAATTGCCGTGGCCGTCGATGAGAGTGTAGCGAAGCGACCAATCCTGAGCCATACGCACTATTGTGCCGTAGATTGATGAGTCGCCGTGAGGGTGATAATTACCCATCACCTGACCCACGGCTTTTGCCGATTTGCGGTGTGGCTTGTCTGAGTTGTTGCCTTCCTCGTTCATGCCGTAGAGCACGCGGCGCTGCACGGGTTTGAGACCGTCGCGCACATCGGGGAGGGCACGGGACACAATCACCGACATCGAATAATCGATGTAGGCGGTTTTCATCTCGTTTTCGATATTGATTTGAACAATACGTGAATCGTCGATCATTTGATATAATAATGTATCAGTGATATTTAAATGATTGATAACCCGCGACCGCCGGCCGGGGTAAAATCAGAGCTTCTTTTTAACACACAAAGGTAAGCAATTTTTTTGAATTGGTCAAATTTCGCCGTGCGGTCGTTGAGCAATCCGGGTGTGTAATTAACAATAATTATTATTATGGACAATCAGTCGAAGAATCCGTTGGCGGCGTAAAGGTCGAGCTTGTCTTTTAAAGTTTTATAGAGCTCTTGTCCGACAAAGGCTTTAAAATATCGGTTTTTTATTATTACAACCGTACTTTTGTCATCGCAAAAGATGATTTCACAGGATGAATGTCCTTTTTTGTTATCTATTTTGTACTGTTCGCCTTTGAAAAATTCACCCTTATCACTTGTAATTTCCCTATAATTTTTAATTAGTCTGAAATCGCCGGCGGTGGCGCCCATGGGGATAGTCATATCGCCGTTTTCTGCTACGTATGCCAGCCTGAGCACACCGATGCCATATTCGTTGCCGGTAGGCCCTATTTTGATGGCTACGAGCCCTTCTACCGGGGGATTGAGCATGATGGTAGATGTGTATAGCGGAATCTCTTTACATCTGAGCATTTTTCGGCGATCTGAAGGCGAACCTTTCTTCAATTCCACGCCGCTGCGTATCAACGACGGCTCGTCGGCGTAACTGCTGAAGAAAACAAGAGCTAAAACAGCCAATATTATGAACCGGAGTCTTTTCACAGGATACGTTATATGGAGGCGAAATTGTTCATTCACTCTGTTGTGCGGCATCGGCATGTTGAGCCTCGTCGTTGTCAAAAAGGGGAAGCGACATGCGTCGGGCTTGCTCGATGCGCTTGTTGCGCCAGCATTTGCGGCACACGGCCACGTATCGCTCGTCGCCGCCGATTTCTACCTGCTCGCCTTCTTCGACAAAGTCGCCGTTGGCATCGATACGGGCATTGATGATAGTCTTGCGGCCGCAGTTGCATGTCGATTTTATCTCGTCGATGGTGTCGGCTATTTCAAAGAGGCGCCGCGAACCTTCGAAAAGATGGCTCTGGAAGTCGGTGCGCAGACCATAGCATATTACGTTCGAGCCGAAATCGTCGACTACACGTGCGAGCTGGTCGACCTGCGCGGCGGTGAGAAACTGAGCCTCGTCGATAAGATACCAGTCGACTACTCCGCCTTTGCTCATAGCGTGCTCGCGAGCCATGGAATAAAGGTCCGAGTCGTGGTAAATCCAAAGACACGCGCGTTTGATGCCGATGCGTGAGCGTATCACGTTTTCAGTCTCGCGGGTGTCGATTACAGGTTTCATACAAATGTAGCTCACCCCGCGTTCTTCGAAATTATATGCCGTGGTCAGGAGTATGGCAGTCTTGGCCGAGCCCATGGTGCCATATCGGAAGTAAAGTTTGCCTTTTCTGTACATGGATGCAAAGTTAATAAATATATCGCAACTTTGCCATCGAAATTGTCTAAAAAAATGCGACAAAATGATCCACTCAATCTTAGCCCGCTCAATTTCTTGTTGGCTTCTCTATGACTTACGGCGCTCTGATTATGACCCGATAAGGCAAAAAAATCAGGCTGCCCGCGAGGGCAGCCTGAGCCATGAAAGTTGGGAGTGACAAAGGTGTTTTATCACCTTTATGTTGCCGTGCCGTAACCGGGTTTGCGGCTCGGTATTTTACGGCATAATTATTCTTCGCTCAGAATCTCGAGCATCTTGATTGCCGAAGCCGGGATGCGCGTGCCGGGACCGAAGATGGCGGCTACGCCTGCCTTGTAGAGGAAGTCGTAGTCCTGTGCGGGGATTACGCCGCCGGCGGTGACCATGATGTCCTCGCGGCCGAGTTTCTTGAGCTCGGCGATTACCTGAGGAATGAGGGTCTTGTGACCTGCTGCGAGCGACGATACGCCGAGGATGTGCACGTCGTTTTCAACGGCCATACGGGCTGCCTCTTCAGGGGTTTGGAACAAGGGACCCATGTCGACGTCGAATCCGCAGTCGGCATAGCCGGTGGCTACTACTTTTGCTCCGCGGTCGTGGCCGTCCTGGCCCATTTTTGCAATCATGATACGAGGCTGACGGCCTTCGCGTTTTGCAAACTCTTCGCACATCTGCTGAGCCCGGGCGAAGTCGGGATCGTTGTGAGTTTCTGCTGAGTACACGCCTGAAATAGTACGGATTACGGCTTTGTAGCGGCCCACAACTGCCTCGCAGGCGTCGGAGATTTCGCCGAGGGTGGCGCGGAGTCCGGCGGCTTTCACGGCGAGGTCGAGGAGGTTGCCTTCGCCTGTGCGCACGCAGGTTGTGATGGCTTCAAGTGCCTGTTTTACTTTAGCTTCGTCACGGTGGGCACGCACTTCATTGAGGCGTTCGATTTGCTCCTTGCGCACCTCTGTGTTGTCGATTTCGAGGATGTCGATGGGGTCTTCGTGATCGAGACGGTATTTGTTGATGCCGACGATGGTCTGACGGCCGGAGTCGATGCGTGCCTGAGTGCGTGCAGCGGCTTCTTCGATACGCATTTTGGGCAGACCGGTTTCGATGGCTTTGGCCATGCCGCCGAGTTTCTCGATTTCGAGGATGTGCTCCCATGCTTTGTGAGCGATTTCGTTGGTGAGCGCTTCCACGTAGTAGGAGCCGGCCCAGGGGTCGACCTGTTTTGTGATCATGGTCTCTTCCTGGATGTAGATCTGCGTGTTGCGTGCGATACGCGCCGAGAAGTCGGTGGGGAGGGCGATGGCTTCGTCGAGGGCGTTGGTATGGAGGCTCTGGGTGTGACCGAGAGCGGCGCCCATGGCCTCGATACAGGTGCGACCCACGTTGTTGAAGGGGTCTTGCTCGGTGAGCGACCAGCCAGATGTCTGCGAGTGTGTGCGCAGAGCCAGCGATTTGGGATTCTTGGGATTGAATTGTTTTACAATCTTGGCCCAAAGCATACGTGCGGCGCGCATTTTGGCTATCTCCATGAAGAAGTTCATGCCGATGGCCCAGAAGAACGACAGGCGGGGAGCGAAAGCGTCGATGTCCATGCCTGCGTTGACGCCTGCGCGGAGGTATTCAAGACCGTCGGCGAGGGTGTAGGCCAGCTCGATGTCGCAGGTTGCGCCGGCTTCCTGCATGTGGTAGCCGGAGATTGATATCGAGTTGAATTTGGGCATATTCTGCGAGGTGAACTCGAAGATGTCGGCGATGATGCGCATCGAGAACTCGGGGGGATAGATATAGGTGTTGCGCACCATGAACTCTTTGAGGATGTCGTTCTGGATGGTGCCGGCCATTTCTTCGAGTTTGGCGCCCTGTTCGAGGCCTGCGTTGATGTAGAAGGCGAGTACGGGAAGCACTGCGCCGTTCATTGTCATCGACACCGACATTTTGTTCAGAGGTATGCCGTCGAAGAGCACTTTCATGTCTTCGAGCGAGCATATCGACACGCCGGCTTTGCCAACGTCGCCCACTACTCGGGCATGGTCGGCGTCGTAGCCGCGGTGTGTGGCAAGGTCAAATGCCACAGAGAGGCCTTTCTGTCCGGAGGCAAGGTTGCGGCGGTAGAAGGCGTTCGACTCTGCTGCTGTCGAGAATCCGGCGTACTGGCGGATGGTCCAGGGGCGCAGGGGGTACATGGCGCTGTACGGACCGCGCAGGAAGGGAGGAATACCCGACACGTAGTTGAGATGCTCGAGACCTTCAAGGTCGTCTTTCGTATATATGGGCTTTACAGGGATGAGCTCCGGTGTGGTCCACATTTCGCCTTCGGAGGGTTTTGCACCTGTGGCGCAGAAGGCGTCTTTTGTGATATCTATGGTTTTGAAATCCGGTTTCATATATTGAGATTATTTGAGGAGACGGGCGTTAAAATCTTTGAGTGTATCGAGCACGTTGCAACGCACGTGGATGAAGTCGTTGATGCCGGCGGCTTTGAGGTCGTCCATGCAAGCGGGGGCGCCGGCTACCACAAACTGTGCGCGGCCGTCGAGGTATTTGTAAGCCTCGGGAGCGAGGGTGGCGTATTCGTCGTCGGAAGAGCACAGCACTACCACGTCGGCCTCTTTAGCGAGAGCTGCATCGACGCCTTCTTCCACAGTTTCGAAGCCGAGGTTGTCGATAATCTCGTAACCGGCGCAGCCGAAGAAGTTGGTCGAGAACTGAGCGCGGGCAAGACGCATGGCCAGATTGCCGATAGTGAGCATAAACACTTTGGGGCGGTGTGCGGCGGCCTCGGTGTGCAAGCGCAGAGCCTCAAACTCGCTGGCGGCGCGCTTGGTGTTGAGTCCGCCCTCGGCTTTCTCTTCGTCGTGCGAGCAGCAGCAACGGCAGCCTTCTCCGGTCTGAATCTTGTCTGCGGCTTTCTCGTTGATGTTGGGATACTGGTTGGTGCCGAGCAGGATTTCTTTGCGGCGGGCAACGTCGGTGTGGCGTTTTTCGGCCGATGCGTTTACGGCAGCCTGAACTGTACCGTCTGCAACTTTTGCGAAGAATCCGCCGTTGTCGACAGTCTCAAGGAAGAGTTTCCAGGCCACGTCTGCGATAGAGACGGTGAGTGTCTCTACGTAGTACGAACCGCCGGCGGGGTCAACGACCTTGTCGAGGTGGCTTTCTTCTTTGAGCAGGAGCTGCTGGTTGCGGGCAATGCGCTCAGAGAAGTCGTCGGGAGTTTTATAAGGTGTGTCGAAAGGCACGGAGGTGATGGAGTCGACACCGGCCAGAGCGGCCGACATGGCTTCTGTCTGCGAGCGCAGCAGGTTGACGTGCGCGTCGTAGATGGTCTGATTGAATTTTGAAGTCTCGGCGTGCACCATCATCTTGCAAGCGCACTCGCACATGGGCTGATACTGTTTTACAATCTGAGCCCAGAGCATGCGGCCGGCGCGGAATTTGGCCAGCTCCATGAAGTAGTTGCTCGAAATGCCCATGTTGAATTTAATCACTCGTGCGGCGTCGGTGGCATCGATACCGGCCTCGGTGAGCTTGGTCATCCAGTCGGCGCCCCATGCCAGCGCGTAGCCCAGTTCCTGAGTGATGTATGCTCCGGCGTTGGAGAGCATCACAGAGTCTATACCGATGAGGCGCAGACGCTTGATGTCGGAGGCTGTCTTAATCATGTCCGCGGCTGTTGCTACGGCTTCGGGCATAATCTCGCCGCCGTGGCGCAGAGCGCGTTTGAGGGGATTGTAGTCGATTGAGCCGTGGAATGTCTCTTCGGCTTTCTGCTCTTTGACGTAAGCTGTCAGAGCCTTGCACAGGTCGGCTGTGTGACGCTGGCAAGTGGAGAGGTTGACTTCGATTTTTTCAAGGTCGACGCCGGCGAGCAGTGTACGCACGGTTTCGAGGCTGACCTCGGTTTTGGGCACATGATAGTAGATCGAATTCACGCCTTTGGTCACCACTTCGAGGATTTTTTTATTGGCCTCCTCGATGGTGTCGGCGATGATGGTCTGTCGTGTGAGCCAGTTGTTGTCGGTGCGTGTACCGCGCACGAACGGGAACTCGCCGGGGAGTGAATCGGTGGTTTTCAGGTCGGCTATGTCCTCGGCACGGTACATAGGCTGAACGTTGAAGCCTTCGTTGGTGCGCCACACGAGCTTTTTGTCGAACGGAGCGCCTTTAAGGTCAGCTTCTACTTTTGCTCGCCATTCCTCCATGCTTACGCCGGGGAACATTTCGAACAATTTTTCTTTCTTTTCTGTCATAATTCAGGAATATGTAAAAAATATGATTCAGATTGTAGGTAAAAATGGTGCTCATACGCCTCGCGGAAGGTCATATACGCACAATTTGCTGCAAATTTACAGCATTACGCCGAGATTTCCAAAGGATTAAGGAAATTTTTCTTTTTATTATGCACCCGAAAGATTCCAATAAGAAGTGCAACGGCCTTTTCCCTCACTCCTCCCCGGGG
>JBJEDE010000014.1:0-54142 GCA_051871795.1 Muribaculaceae bacterium
GCCCCAGAGGTTTTCGAAGCCGGTGTCGGCGCGGCTTACGATGTCGGCGGCCATGATGTAGGGGGTGATGGGGAAGTTGAGACCTCCGAAGCGACGGGGCATTGCCATGCCCATGAGTCCTGCTTTGCGGCAGGCTTCGAGGTTGGCCTGAGTGCCGGAAGCGTATGTGACGCGGCCGTCTTTGACGGTGGGACCTTCATGGTCCACGCCCTCGGCGTTTTCGGCGATGATGCCGCCGCAGAGGTCGCCCACGATTTCGAGCACGCGGTCGTAGTTGTCCATTGCGTCTTCGAAGTTGAGAGGAGCGTAGTCATATTTGTCGGCCTCGGCATAATCGCGTTCTTTGAGACCCACGATTTTGCGCATCATGGGGTGATTGAGATGATGGCGGAGGTCGGGATTATCTGTATAGAAATTTGCCATTGTTGCTTATGTTATGTTTTATCGGCGTGGCCTTATTTTGAGTTCTTTTTGTAGTATTTGATGAGTTTGGGCACTACGTCCTCGACATTGCCGGTGATTACGTAGTCGGCGATGGTGTTGATAGGTGCGTCGGGGTCGGAGTTGATGGAGATGATGATAGAGCTGTCCTGCATGCCGGCGATGTGCTGTATCTGGCCTGAGATGCCGCAGGCGATGTAGAGTTTGGGTCGAACGGTCACGCCTGTCTGGCCTATCTGGCGGTCATGCTCTACGTAGCCGGCGTCGACGGCGGCGCGGCTTGCGCCCACCTCGCCTCCGAGGGTGTTGGCCAGGTCGAAGAGAAGTTGGAAATTCTCCTTGCTGCCCACGCCGTAGCCGCCGGCCACGATGATGGGCGAGTTTTTGATGTTGACTTTCGATTTCTCGATGTGGCGGTCGATGATTTCAACCACAAAGTCGGTGTCGGCCACATATTTCTTGGCGTCGAGGTTCACCACTTCGCCTTTGTGTGCGGGGTCGAAGATTTCTTTTTTCATCACGCCCTCGCGCACGGTGGCCATCTGCGGGCGACATTCCGGGTTTACGATTGTGGCCACGATGTTTCCGCCGAAAGCGGGACGTATCTGCAGCAGGAGGTTTTTGTATTCCTTGCCGGTTTTGGCATCGGTGTGGTCGCCGATTTCAAGAGCGGTGCAGTCGGCGGTAAGACCGCTGTGGAGGCACGACGACACGCGCGGACCCAGGTCGCGGCCGATGCAGGTGGCGCCCAGCAGGCAGGCCTGCGGATGTATCTCTTTGAAGAGGTTGATGAGCACGGCGGCGTGGGGATTTGATGTGTATGGGTAGAGGCGTTGGTCTTCCACTTTGTAGACCACGTCGGCGCCGTAGGGGAATATTTCGTTTTCGATGCCGTCGAGCTTATCGCCAATGACGAGGGCTTCGAGCTTGACACCGAGCTTGTTGGCGAGCTCGCGGCCTTTGGTGAGGAGCTCGAGCGAGACATCGGCCACGTGACCGTTGTCGTATTCGCAGTAAACTATGAGGTTGTTGTTGTCAGTCATGATTGATTAGCCGATTGTATGGTTAGCGATAAGGTCTTTGATGAGAGATTCGAGCTGCTCGTCGCTGCCGTCGAGGCGCAGGCTCTCTTTAGCTGTAAAGACTACGTTTTCGATTGATTTCACTTTTGTGGGCGAGCCGGGGAGACCGATTTGCTCGGGATCGGCGTCGACATAGGCCGCGCCCCACTCGCTCAGCTGCAAGAAGGGACGTTTTTCTACAAGTTCTGCGATTTCGGCAGAGAGTTTTGCCTTTTCGGAGGGTGAAACGGCGTATTTGTATTTCATCACGCGTTGTGCGTTGCGCGGACGGCAGTCGGCTGCCGAGCCGCCCACGGTCACCAGACAGGGGAGGGGTGACTTTACGGTTTCCACACCGTTTTCGAGGCGGCGTTTCACCGTTACGTAGCCGTCCTTGAGCTCAACGATTTCCTCGGCATAGGTCACCTGGGGGATGTTGAGCTTTTCGGCGATTTGCGGACCCACCTGAGCGGTGTCGCCGTCGATGGCCTGACGGCCGCCGAGGATGATGTCGTAGTTGCCGAATTTGCGGATGGCCTGAGCGAGCGAATATGAGGTTGCAAGCGTGTCAGCACCGCCGAGGGCGCGGTCGGTGAGCACGATGCCGGTGTCGGCTCCGCGGAATATGGCCTCACGTATCACTTCGGCTGCGCGGGGCAGACCCATGGTGAGCACTGTGACAGTGGAGCCGGGATTGGCGTCTTTGATGCGGAGAGCCTGCTCGAGTGCGTTGAGGTCCTCCGGGTTGAAAATAGCTGGAAGTGCGGCGCGGTTGATGGTGCCGTCTTCCTTCATGGCATCTTTGCCCACGTTGCGGGTGTCGGGCACCTGCTTGGCGAGCACTATGATGTTGAGACTCATAATATAATTGTGTTTAATGATATTTTACGTTGTTGAGTAGAGGCGGCCGCTGACTTTGGCGACGCGACCGGTCTCTGCCGGGGCTTTATGCTACCGGCGTCTCTCGCCGGCTGCGGCCCCGCATGGCATAGAAGGGAAATTTGTGCCTGTCGACGGCACAAAACCGTATCAACGGTTGTCGACGATGGGGAACTGGCGTTTGAACACCTCTTTGAACGAGATGATGGTCTCCGTGCGCGAGGCTTCGAGTTTCTGATAGTGGTTCTGGATTATCTCGAGCAGGTGGTCGTTGTTGCGGGCCACCACTTTGGTGAAGATGTCGTAGTGGCCGGTGGTGAAGTGACATTCCACCACTTCGGGTATCTTCTCTATGTCTTCGATGACCTTCTGAAATTTGGTGGGGTCGTTGAGCAACACTCCTATGTAGGCACAGGTTTCGTAACCTAAGGCTTCGGGGTTGATCAGACATTCGGTGCCTTTTACGATGCCGCGGGCGATGAGACGCTGCAGACGCTGGTGGATAGCCGCGCCCGACACACCGAGCTCGCGAGCAATTTCAAGATAGGGCTTGCGGCCGTCTTCTGCAAGTTTTTGCAAGATGAGCAAGTCGGTTTTATCAAGATGCTGTCGATTCATGTTGTGGTAACGATTGTGTTCTAATTTTCTGCAAAATTAATGATTTTTTTCTTCATATTTTGCAGAAAAAACGTTAAATTTGCATTATGAAGCTAATAAATTTTAATGATAAGGCGCTTTTTACGCCACAATACGCGCAAAAAGTAAAAGACATTTACTTTTCTTCGTTTCCTGAAACCGAGCGTCGTCCCTGGCAATCGGTTCTCTCACTTTCGGCTGAGGGCGTGGTTGATGCTTATGTCGTTGAGGATGAGAATGATGCGGTGGGTCTGGTGACTGTATGGCATTTTCCTCTCGGCATGGAGCGTTGCGAGAGCGCACCCGCATCTGCCTCCTCCGACGGCTGTCCGGTATCGTCTTCCCGGGCTCGTGCCGAATGGATTTATATCGAGCATCTTGCCCTCTCCGACCGGTGCCGTGGCCGCGGACTGGGTTCGCTCGTGGTGAGGGAACTTATCAATCTTTATCGCCTTCCGGTGGTGCTTGAAGCCGAACCCGACGGGTCAACGCCCGAGGCCGGGGCACGGCTAAGGTTTTACCGGCGTTTGGGATTTGAGATTCACGACGGTTACCGCTATGTGCAACCGCCTTACAGCGAGGGGCTGCCCGCGCTCGAGCTGTGTCTGCTCACTCACTCGTTGCCCGCCGGGCTCTCGCTCGACGAGGTGGCGCGTAGTCTGCACACAGGTGTCTACGGTGTGGACGAGCCGTAACCTGCGCTTTCGGATGTCGGATGCTCCATGTCGGTGTCAACCGGCAGCTGTTGCGGCTTTTCCCTGTGCTTGAACGGCAGTGTGTAGAATATTGAGAAACTGCCGGTGAGCGCTCCCGTGCGGCCTCCGTAGCCGGGGATGTACCACGGCTTGCCGTAGTCGCATTTCGACTCATGCAGCCGCGAATGGAAAAATATGCGCCAGCCGGCCGAAATCGGACCGTAAATCTTCACTCTCAAAGCCAGGCCGACCTCTATCCAGCCCACTGTGGCGTGCTGAGTGGGGATAGTCGGATGCACGGGGGCTCCCCACACTGGCGAGTCGACGGTAATGTCCTCGATGTCGTAGGAGAACGGCGAGAAGCCGTATCGCACCGACGCCGAGAGCTTGTAGTCGGGGTTGCCGTTGTAGAGGAAGTTGTAGTCGCCGCCTATCTTGAAATAGACCGAAAGAGGCGAGCGGTAGGTGTAGTTGTTGTCGTCGGGGGTGTTGCGTCCCTGACCGAGACCGACCTCAAATGTCGGCATATAACGGTTGTGCAGGTTCACGGAGCCGGAGAATCCGATGAGTCCGTATTTCTGTCCGAAAGCACGCATCACGGGGTCCCAGATGTCAACGCCAATGCTCACGTCTTGCAGCAGGGGATATTTCATAGGCTGACGCTTGGCCGGTGCGAGTGTGTCGCGCCACTCCTTGCCGGTGAGGGTGTCGACATAGATTACGTTGCCTTCTGCATCCTGTTGCTTCACCATCGAGGCGCGCAGGCGGGCGTTGATGCGTGCCGTGTCGTTCTTGTTCTCGTTGACGGGCTGAGTAGCTGTGGCCGCCGTGTTGACAGGTGTAACGCGTCGCTGCGCCGATGCTATGTGCATAAGGCACGAAAGGAGGATTAAGGCTATTGCGAGGCGTCTCATGATTGTGCGGTATTGTCGTCGGCCTCCGGCTCGTTGTCGTCGGAGTCAGCGGTACGGAACATGATTTTGATGCGCTCGAAGTCGTAATTGTTGAACAGTGAGTCGGTTACGGCTATCGAGTCGACCAGATGGCGGGTGTAGGAGAGCGAGGTGAGCCGGTAATGCATCACTACTCCGCACTCCGAGGAGGCGAAATACGGCGCCGATGTGTAAGCGAGCGTCATTGTGTCGTTCAGTTCCGGATGGTCGAGCGCTTTCTGTTTGTAAGATATAACCCATGTGGTTCGGTCGGTTCCGGGTTGCATGGGCAGATAGAGCTGTGTGATGCGTGTGCCCGGAAGCGCGACAATGGCCGAGTCGGCCGCTCCGCCTATGCCGTAGACTGCGAGTGAGTCAAAAGCAGTCTTGACACCCTGCGAGTTGTAGAGCCCGGCTAAGGGAAGGGTGGTGCGGCTCTCTCCGCAGGTGTCGTTGGTGCATCCGTTCATTGTGATCAGGACGGTAACGGCGACCAATACTATGATTGTCAGGCGCTTCATTCTTTGTCGGTGATGTTGAGCTCTTCTTTTATCTCGTACTGGTTGCGGAGCGTGGAGTTGCGCACGATGAGTTCGCCCACGAATCCGGCCAGAAACATCTGGCTGCCTAAAATCATCAGTGTGAGCGCCAGAAAGAAATAAGGCGAATTGGTCACGAGCGTATAGCTGTCGCCGGAATACATATGATAGAGTTTCAGCCCTCCGACCACGGCCGCCGAGATGAAGCCGAGGAAAAAGAGCAGCGAGCCCACGAGTCCGAAAAAGTGCATCGGTTTCTTGCCGAACTTGCCGGTGAACCACAGAGTGGCCAGATCGAGATACCCGTTGACGAAACGGTCAAGACCGAACTTTGTCTTGCCGTACTTGCGAGCCTGATGATGCACTACTTTCTCACCGATTTTTTCAAAACCGGCAAGTTTGGCCAGATAGGGTATGTAGCGGTGCATGTCGCCGTGAACCTCGATGTGCTTCACCACCTCGCGGCGGTAGGCTTTGAGTCCGCAGTTGAAATCGTGAAGATTCTTTATTCCGCTCACTTTTCGTGCCGTGGCGTTGAAAAGTTTGGTGGGGATGGTTTTCGACAGAGGGTCGTAACGTTTCTTTTTGTAACCCGAGACAAGGTCGTAGCCGTCTTCGGTAATCATGCGGTAAAGCTCCGGAATCTCGTCGGGAGAGTCCTGAAGGTCGGCGTCCATCGTTATCACCACATCGCCCTGAGCGTGGCCGAATCCGACGTTGAGCGCCGGCGACTTGCCGTAGTTGCGGCGGAAGCACACTCCCCTCACGGCCGGATTCCTTTTCTGTAAGTCCTTGATTACCTGCCACGAGTTGTCGGTCGAGCCGTCGTTTATGAAGAGTATCTCGTAGTTGAATCCGTGCTCTGACATCACTTTCACTATCCAGTCGTGCAGCTCGGGCAGAGATTCGGCCTCGTTATATAATGGTATTACAACAGAAATATCCATTCTTGATTGCAATTATAAATCTTTTTTGTGAACAAAAACCTTGATCAGCAGCGTCTCGATAAGCGACAGAACCGAGCCCGAAAAACCTCCCAGCCAAAACAGCGACAGAGCTGCCGTAGGTGCGTTGGGGAGCATGTGATTGTCGCGGGCCTGTGCCAGCATATCGGCAATTTGGTCGGTGGTCTGAGTGCCCAAAGTGCGGTACGCCTCGATTATCCTGCCGGTCTCGCGATAGATAAACCCCGGGTCGATGTAGCGCAGAAACACATACGACACAAGTGTCAGAATCACGCTGCCGCAGAGAAAAATCATGATGCCGTGCATCCAAATCTCACCCACCGATGCCGAATATCCGCTTTCGCGGTAATGATTGCGAAGCATGACAAACAAGATTACGGGCACTGCCAGAGACATGAGATTCGACAGCAGACCCGCGAGCAATGAGCCGGAGCCGAGCACCTGCAGCAAGAAGATGACAGAGAAATATGCGCCTGCCCACGCTCCCTGACGGGCGCCGAGAGCATATATATTGCGGTTATTGCTTTCCATAGCTGCAAAATTAGCAAAAAAAAGTCAGATATACAATTTTTAGGCCTCGTTCCTTAATTTTCCGGGATTAGTGCCGCTGACCCGGAAGTCGTGAGCCGGCACCTCCCGGTGCACTTTAAGGTTTGTGCCGCAGCCTGTCTTGCCTCAGAGCACGGGACTGATGAGGCGCAGCAGCGATTGTGCCGCCCTTTGGCTCCACGGGCGCTGTTTCCACTCGGAAACTTCGACCCGGCGACACAGTTTAAGATCGTTGTGAAAAATTTCTATTGCATTGGAACATAATTCGGGCGAAAACATCTGCATATTGATTTCGAAATTGTGCTCGAAACTGCGGAAATCAATGTTTGTCGACCCCACGCTCACCATTTCGTCGTCGATGATTAGCATTTTGGCATGAAGCATACCGGGCAGATAGAAATAAATCTTGATGCCGGCCTGCAGACACTCGGTGATGTACGATGCCGACGCCTGAGTGAGTATCGCCGAGTCGCTTCTGACGGGCAGCATGATGCGCACGTCCACACCGCTCAGCGACACAGTCTGCAAGCTCCTGAGCAGGGCTTCGGTAGGGAGGAAATAGGGCGTCTGGATGTAGACACGGCGCCGTGCGCCGGAGACAGCTTGCTGGAAGAGAAATGCGAGGTTGGGCCATTGCGAGGTAGGGCCTCCGGTGAGCACCTGCATCACCGGGCCATGCGCCGCATTGGGCGCCGGGTCGTCGGGCTTGTCATCAATCACCGGCTGACCCATAAAATTCCAGTCTACGGCGAACGCGTATTGCAGCGAAGCCACGGCCGGTCCCTTGATACGCAGGTGTGTGTCGCGCCACACGTCGAAGTCGCCGCAGTTGATGTATCGGTCGGCGATATTCATGCCGCCCATGTAGCCCGTAAGCCCGTCGATGATGCACAGCTTGCGGTGGTTGCGCCAGTTGACTTTCAATCCCAGATTGGGAAATTTCAGCTGAAAAAACGGGTACACTTCAATCCCTGCCCGGCGCATTGTGTCGAAAAAGCGCTTGCTGACATTGAAGCACCCCACATCGTCGTAGATCACACGGATATGCACACCCTCGCGGGCCTTGTCGATGAGTATGCGGCTGATTTCGCCTCCGATGCGGTCATCCTCAAAGATAAAATACTGCATCAGAATGTATTTGCGGGCACGACGCAGGTCGTCTTTCAGCGCGTTGAATTTTGTCTCGCCGTCGATAAAGAACTCCACCTCGCCTCCCACGGTATAAGGAGCATCCGTGAGATTGCGCGCCAGACGGATAAGACGCAGTGCCTCGGGAGAGACATCGAGACGCCGCATGTGCGGGGCACGGCTCCAGTCGTTGCGTTTGAGCTGACGGCGGTGTCGACGACTCACCATGCGGGTGTTTTTGAGACTGCGGCCGAAAACAAGGTACAGCAGCAGTCCCGCCACAGGCAGAAAGAGCAGCGCGATGCACCAGGCCAGCGTGCGCACCGGATTGCGGTTCTCCGAAATCACCACTCCGCACAGCACAAGCATGGCTATGAAGTAGGGGATGCCGAGCGCCAGCGCTGAGTTAAAGGTAATGAAGAGCCACATGGGAGGAGAAAATGTATATGCAGACCGTGTCTTGCGTTACGATTCGTGTATTTTGCATCTTTCCCAAATGCACGATGGCAGCCATCGCCACAGAGTGTCGATGATGCTCCAGCGCCGGTCGATTACGGCCACGCGCCGGGCTTTGAGAATTGCTTTTTCGATGAGCGGAGCCACATAATCTACGGCCATAATCATCGGATAATCTTTCTTGGGGTCAAGCAGCGGCGTGCGCACGAAACCGGGACGGATGTCGGTGATTTTCAGTTTCACGTTCTCGATGCGGGATAGTTGCGCGAGAGCCTGGAGATAGTTCTGCTGATATCGTTTCGACGCGCTGTAAGCGGCGGCGACTCCGATGCCCTTGGTACCGGCAACCGACGTGATGGCCGCGATTTGACCGGGCGCCACGTTGGCCGTGTCGCGGAAATAGCGGTAGGCGGCCGAGACTATCGAGGTGAATCCTTTTACGTTGACCTCCACCATGCGGCGGTCGAGCGCCGGGTCGAGACTTGGATTGGTGAATCCGGCGCCTGCGGCGTAGACGAGGATGTCCATGCCGTCGTTGGCCTCGATGAGATCGTAAAAATCGCCGGCGGCGCCATCATAAGTGACATCGAATGAACGGTAAGTGATGGCTTCCGGAAACATCTCCGCCACCTCCTTGAGCCTCTCCTCACGGCGTGCCGAAATGCCCACCCGGCATCCCATGCGAGCAAAGTCGCAGGCAAGACGCCTGCCGATGCCCGAACTCGCTCCCACGATTATAATCTTCTTATCCATCAATTTATGAATTTTTAATAAGTATGACCCGCAAATTAGTTAATGCATATTTTGAGCGTATTTCCGAGCGTTTTGGGTGAGCACGTGAAAGAGCGATGCGGGCATCGTAACTGAACGTACTCGCACAAAGTGCCGGAAAGACGCCAAAAGATGCGTTGACTAATCAATACATTAAATAATTTCGGTGTCATACTTGATTAACGGCTGCGGAGCGGCGATTGTTCAAATATTTCTTTACTCCTCCCAGCGGCTGTGCCGTCGCTGCTCCATCTGTGCCTCCTGTGGATTATCGCAAGCCTGCCACAGGCGTGTGCCGCGCAGGCTGTCGGGCATAAACTGCTGACGCACAAAATTGCCCGGATAGTCGTGGGCGTACTTGTAATTCTCGCCGTAGCCGAGTTCTTTCATAAGCGAGGTGGGTGCGTTGCGGATGTGCAGCGGCACCGGCTGATTGCCTGTCTGCTCGACCAGATGCAGGGCATCGTTGATGGCTTTATAGGCCGAATTGCTTTTGGGTGAGTTGGCCAGATAAATGGTACATTCGGCCAAGGGGATACGGCCTTCGGGCATGCCGATTTTGTGTATCGTGTCGAAACAGGCGTTGGCAAGGAGCAAAGCGTTCGGGTTGGCCAAACCGATGTCTTCGGCCGAGAGGATAACGAGCCGCCGGGCTATGAATTCAGGGTCTTCGCCTCCGGCTATCATGCGCGCGAGCCAGTAAACGGCCGCGTCGGGGTTGCTCCCGCGCACGCTTTTGATGAAGGCCGAAATGATGTCGTAGTGCATCTCACCGTCCTTGTCGTAGGCCATGGGGTTCTGCTGCAGAGAGTCGGTCACAACCTTGTCGTTGATAACCATGCTCTCTCCGGCGGGAGTGGCCTGAGCTATGAGTTCGAGGATGTTGAGGAGCTTGCGCGCGTCACCTCCGCTGTAACGGAAGAGGGCCTCGGTCTGTTCGACTTTCGGATTGAGCTCGCTCAGATAGCTGTCGGTGGTGAGGGCGCGGTCGAGCAGCTGAGTCAGCTCCGGAGCCTCGAGCGGCCTGAGTGTGTAGACCTGCGCGCGGGAGAGCAGAGGACGTATGACTTCGAACGACGGATTCTCCGTAGTGGCGCCTATGAGTGTAAGAATACCGCTCTCAACGGCTCCTAGAAGACTGTCTTGCTGCGACTTGCTGAAACGGTGTATCTCATCGATAAACAGGATGGGCCGTCCCTGCCCGAACATGCTCTGCGACTCGGCCTTGCACTGCTGTATCACTTCGCGCACATCCTTTACGCCCGATGTCACGGCCGAGAGAGTGAAAAAGCGGCTCTTGGTGGTGTTGGCGATGATGCGTGCAATGGTGGTTTTGCCCACGCCGGGAGGTCCCCAGAGGATAAACGATGCGACCTGTCCCTGTTCGATCATCTTGCGCAAGATGCCGCCGGGTCCCACAAGGTGAGTCTGTCCGATGTATTCTTCGAGGGTGCGCGGACGCAGGCGTTCGGCGAGAGGTTCGTATGACATGGCCGCAGGGTGTTAAGATTCGAAATGACCGCCGTCGACTTTCGTGCCGCGCATAAACTCGGCGGCCGACATCGCGCGTTTGCCTTCCGGCTTCACGCTGACGATTTCAAGAGGGGATGTGAGTGTGGCGGCATACATTCTGCCGCCTTCGACGTATATGTCGCCCGGGCGGTACACGGCAGCCGGGGACGAGGCAATAGCCGTCGACAGGATTTTCATTTCTATGCGGCGGTCTCCTGCGACAAGTGTGGTCCATGCGCCGGGGTAAGGCGAGAGGCCCCGCACCAGATTATGTATTCTGAGCGCCGGGAGCGAGAAATCGATGTGGCACGTGTCGCGGAAAATTTTCGGTGCCGTGAGCATTGCTTCCGACAGGTTAGAGTGTAAAGCCAAAAGGCTTTCTTGCGTCACGGGCTTGAGCGTGCCGGTCAGTATGCCCTCCACCGTTTTGACAGTCACGTCGGCACCAAGCGCCATCAGGCGGTCGTGCACAGTGCCCGCATTGTCGTCGGGGCCGATGTCGATTTTTTCTTGCATAAGCACGTCGCCGGTGTCGATGTCGTGACGGAGAAAGAATGTTGTCACGCCCGTCTCGGTGTCGCCGTTCATTACAGCCCGGTTGATTGGCGCGGCGCCACGGTAGCGCGGCAGGAGCGAAGCGTGGAGGTTGAACGTGCCCAAACGCGGCATCTGCCACACCACTTCGGGCAACATTCTGAAAGCGATGACAATAAACAGGTCGGCATTGATTGCGCGCAGCTCGTCGATAAATCCGGGATCCTTGAGCTTTTCAGGCTGGAGCACCGGCAGGGAGCGGGCCACGGCATATTGTTTGACGGCCGATTGGATGAGTTTATGACCTCGGCCGGCAATCTTATCGGGCATCGTGACCACTGCGGCCACGTTGTATCCGTCGGTAACGAGTCTGTCAAGACTTGCCACGGCAAACTCGGGAGTGCCGAGAAATACTATTTTAAGGTCGTTTTTATTCATTGTCGCAATTAGGTTTGTTTTGAGCCTGAGCATCAGCCCCGGATGTCAGAGCCTGCCACAGTCTGTCGTCGGGAACGGGAGCCTCGACGTATATTTCGCTGCCCGACACCGGATGCACGAACCGCACCGAGTGAGCCATCAGCGATATGCTGCCGTCGGGATTGGAGCGGCGGTCGCCGTATTTGAGGTCGCCCTTGATGGGGCAGCCTATGGCCGAAAGCTGCACGCGTATCTGATGCTTGCGGCCGGTGAGCAGCTGCACTTCGAGCAGGTTGTACCGCTCGCCGCGGGCCAGAAGGCGGTAGTTGAGCACTGCTTTTTTTGCGCCCTCGCGCGGAAGAGGCGAGGCGTAACTCTTGTTGTTGCGCTCGGTGGTGGTGATGTAGTGGGTGAGCGTGCCCTCCGGTTCGGGCGGCAGCCCGCGTGTGATGGCACGGTAGGTCTTGTGCACCAGACCGTTGCGGAACATATCATTGAGCCGCGCAAGAGCCTTCGACGTTTTGGCAAAAATCACAATTCCGCCCACCGGACGGTCCAGACGGTGACATACGCCCACAAACACACGGCCCGGTTTGGCATATTTCTCTTTAAGCCAGTCGGCCACGATGTCGCTGAGCGGACGGTCGCCGGTCTTGTCACCCTGCACGATTTCGCCCGGGAGTTTGTTGACGATTATGATATGATTGTCTTCGTAGAGTACCTGCATCTGTGTTGGTTTTTACGGCTGAACGTCACCCGATGTCCCGCTGCGAGTGAGTTTTTGGAGAGGGTTTGTCAAAATTTTTGTTCCCTGCAATGTGCTACATTTGCTTTTTTTGATACATCCTCTTCGGCTGTCCGCGCCGAGAGATTTTAAAGTAGGGCTGAGCCAAAATCGTCGATTCCGGCACAGCCCTGCTTTTGAGAGGTGGTGTTATGAAATCAGATGCCGAGCTGGGCCTTGATTTTAGCGATTTTTTCCTTAGCGCGTGCAGTCACGGCGTCGTACTCCTCGACAGAGGGCAGTGTGTCGTGTACTTCGAGATAGAATTTAATCTTGGGCTCGGTGCCTGAGGGACGTATCGAAACCTTGGTGCCGTCGGCGGTGAAGTATTGCAGCACGTTGCTTGTGGTGGGGAAGTCCATCTTCTCAATCTTGCCTGTGGGCACGTCGGTGACGTTGAGGTCGGCGTAGTCCTTGATGGTGACAACGGGGCTGCCGGCGATTTCTTTCGGAGGATTCTCGCGGAAAGCCTTCATCATGGCCACAATCTCTTCGGCGCCCGATTTGCCTTTGCGCACTACCGAGATGCCCTCTTCGAGCGAGAAGCCGTTGCGGACGTAGATGTCCATGAGCATGTGTGCGAAATCCATGCCGCGGTCTTTGGCCCATGCGGCGATTTCGGCCATGAGCGAGATAGCGGATACGGAGTCTTTGTCGCGTGCGAAGTCTTCGGCCAGGAAGCCGTAGCTCTCTTCGCCGCCGCCGATATACCGGGCCTGACCTTCGAGCTCGCGGATGACGGATGCAATCCACTTGAAGCCGGTGTAGCAGTCATACATCTTCACGTTGTTGTTGGCAGCGATGGCTCGGATGGTCTCGGTGGTGACGATGGTCTTGACGATGTACTCGTTGCCCAGCAGACGGCCCATTTCGCGGTTGCGCACCATGATGTAGTTGAGCAAAATCATTACTATCTGGTTGCCGTTGATGAGCTGATATTCACCGTTTTGCAGGCGCACAACACAACCAATGCGGTCGGCGTCGGGGTCGGAGGCGAATATTACGTCGGCTCCGGTCTCCTTGGCTTTGGCGATGGCCATAGCCATGGCCGAGGGCACTTCGGGGTTAGGGCTCTCGACAGTGGGGAAGTCGCCGGAGGGAATGTCCTGTTCGGGCACATGGATGATGTTGGTGAAGCCGTAGTTGCGCAGCGAAGCGGGTATGAGTTCCACACCGGTGCCGTGGATAGGCGTGTACACGATTTTGAGGTCGTGGTGGCGTTTGATTACTTCCGGGTCGAGCGAGAGAGTCTTTATGGCTGCGAGGAAAGCCTCGTCCATCTCCTTGCCGATGATATGTATCTTGGAGGGGTCGCCGTGGAATTTTATTTCCTTCACGTCCTTGATGCGGCTCACGTAGTCGATGATGTTCACATCGTGGGGAGCGATAATCTGAGCGCCGTCGGCCCAGTAGGCCTTGTAGCCGTTGTATTCTTTGGGATTGTGGCTGGCGGTGATGTTCACGCCGCTCTGGCATCCGAGATGACGGATGGCGAACGAGAGCTCGGGGGTGGGGCGGAAGTTTTCGAAGAGGTAAACCTTGATGCCGTTGGCCGAGAATATGTCAGCCACGATTTCGGCGAACTTGCGCGAATTGTTGCGTACGTCGTGTCCGACGACTACCGAAATTTCGGGCAGGTCTTTGAAAGCGTCTTTGAGGTAGTTGGCCAGACCTTGAGTGGCGGAGCCGACGGTGTAGATGTTCATGCGGTTGGTGCCGGCGCCCATGATGCCGCGGAGGCCGCCGGTGCCGAATTCGAGGTCTTTGTAAAAGGATTCGATGAGTTCGGTCTTGTCCTCGGCTTCGAGCATTTTTTTCACTTGCTCCCGTGTTTCGGGGTCGTAGCTATCGGAGAGCCAGTTTTCGGCGCGACGTGTCACTTCTTTGATGAGGTCGGTCTGTTGTGTCATTTGGTGCAGTATTTAGGAGGTTAATTATTTTTGGTTCAATATTTATAAACAAACAGTTGATGTGTCGGGTTGCCTGTTTTTCAGAATATTAACGTAAGGAAGATGTATACGGCCGGAGCCACGAAGAGCAGCGAGTCGATGCGGTCGAGTATGCCTCCGTGGCCGGGAATGAGCGCGCCTGAATCTTTCACGCCGGCAGTGCGTTTGATCATCGATTCGAACAGGTCGCCCCAAGTGCCGGCCACGCAGATAATCAGTCCGGTTGCGATCCACTGCATGAGCGAGAGGCCTATTTCGTTGAAGCACTCGTAGCATACGACGGCAAATGCGACGCAGCAGGCGAGACCGCCCCAGAAGCCTTCCCACGATTTTTTTGGTGAATGACGCTCGAAGAGGCGATGCTTGCCCAGTGTGGAGCCGAAGCAGAACGCGCCGGTGTCGTTGAGCCAGATGGTGACGAAGATGAGCAGTACGAAGAGGTGGTTGGTGGCCCCGTCGCCGTAAGTGTAGATGCTGTTGAGAGCGGCCAGAGGAAGACCCATGTAGAGCACTCCCAGCACCGACCGGGCGGTGAAATTCATGGCCCCCTCGCGGCGGTCGTAGAGCGCGGCGGTGAAGCGCAGAAGCAGGTAGGCCGCAGGCATGGAGTAGGTGAGGTTGCCGAATCCGAGCTGCATCATGGCCGGCATCAGCGTCAGGCTCAGAGCGCCGCAGACGTCGAGGCCGAGAGCGAGATACCGCATTGCCGAGACGTTATCCTTTGCCGGAGCCGACATCTCGGTCAGTTCAAGGATGGCGAGTATTGCCATCAGGGCCGTAAGAGAATAAAACGCTTGCGTCCCTGCGAAGATTGCGGCTACAATTATAACAATGTATACGAGACCCGAAATCGAGCGCACTACCACGTTTTTCATAACAGCTTGATTGAAATGTAGCGTTTGGGATTCTTCTTGATGTCGACAAAGAGCGAGTCGAGGCTGCTTATCGTGGAGTTGAGGTTATTGTAGAGCGCCGGGTCGTTGAGCGCTTTGCCGAGAGTGGAGTTGGGGTTGTTCAGCTCTTCGGAAAGGGCGCGCAGGTTGGCCGTCGTGGTCTGCAGGTTGGCCACAAGCGAGTCGAGCGGCAGATTGGCCATTGTGCCCGAGAGAGCGGTGAAATCGGAAGTGATGGTCGATACGTTGCCCGTGATTTCTTTCACGTCGGCGGTGATGGGCTCGAGCCGGGCGGTGGCCGCGGCCAGTCGCTGAGTGGTCACTTGCAGCGCGGCGGTTATGGCGTCGAGACGCTTCACCGACTGAGTCAGCGCCGGGTCGGCCACGAGAGCGTTGATGTTGGTGAGCAGAGTGTCGACCTTGGGAAAGATAGTGGCTACCGAAGGCATCACATCCTTGCTGAGCGCGTCCATGAGTCCGGAAGCGTTCTCGCCGGTGATGGTGTCGCCTATCATGTGCATCTGTGTCGCGTGAGCCATGTCGAGCGAGATGCCGGCGGTGCCGAGGAGGTCGGAGACCAGCACGGCGCGTGTGCCCACAGGCAGTTTGAGTTTGCGGTCGAGGCTCATCTCCACCACCACGTGGCCGGGATGGTCGTAATCGTAGCGTATCTCGCGCACCTGACCTACTTTGAAGCCGTTGACAGTCACCGGCGACGAAACGGCCAGCCCTTCGACATTGGTGTAGACCGAATAATAATAGTTGGAAGGAGCGAAGACGTTCACGCCTTTGAGAAAGTCAATGCCGACAAACAGCACCACGAGCGCCACAAGCACAAGCAGGCCGATAATTACTTCTTTTGAGAATATCTTTTTCATAAATTATTAATGCGCGATGTTAAGCGCTTGATCAGTAATTCATAATGCATGATTCTTATATCATATCCGGCAACATTGCCGGCGGCAGGCACAGCGTCGTATTTCCGGTTGTCATCTGTCATTCTTCGCGGTCGTTTGCGGATTGGGGATGCCGGTCGTCGTAGTAGGTGCGGAACGCCTCGTAAAGCGCTTTGGCACAGTCGCCGCGACCCTTGGCTGAATTGAGAAATTTCTCGACCGCAGGGTTGCAGATGAAGTCAAGTTCCACCAGCACTGCGGGCATGGATGTGGCCCACAGCACCCAGAATCCGGCCTGACGCACTTCCTTGTCGGCGCGCCCGGCATCGTCGATGAGACGCTCCTGAGCCAGACAGGCAAAGTCGATGCTCTGTTGCATATTGCGCTCCTGCGAGAGTTCGAACATGATGTACGACTCCGACGACGAAGGGTCGAAACCGTGATAGCGGGCTGTAAAGTCGGGCTCAAGCTCCATTACGGAGTTCTCGCGCATGGCCACGCGCAGGTTGTTGTCCGATTTATGCAGACCGCAAGTGTAGACCGACGCTCCCTGCACGGTGGTGCGGTTTTTGGAGCGGCGGTCTACCGAATTGACGTGTATGGAGATGAAGAGGTCGCCTTTGGCCTTGTTGGCCACATCGGCGCGCTCTTGCAAAGAGAGGAAACGGTCGGTGGAGCGTGTGTATACCACTTTCACCTTGTCGCCGTAGTGCTCCGAAATCTTTTTGCCTACGCGCAGAGCCACATCGAGAGTGATTGTCTTCTCGTTGGTGAGACGGCCCTCGCAGCCTGTGTCGTGACCGCCGTGGCCGGCGTCGAGCACGACGGTGAAAGGCCGTTTGTCGGACTTCTTCTCATCGGCTCTGACACCGATGTGAAGCAAAATGCATAATATTATCAATACGGCGGAGCGCATCATTATGCAAAGATACAAATTCTTTTTTGAGATAGCAAAAAAAACATTATCTTTGCCTCGAAAAACTCAATCACAGATATGTCAACAATCCTCAAATCGGCATTAGTATCAGCCGCGGCGCTTATGCTTGCCTGCTGCACCTCCGCGCCGGAAGAAGAGACCGAAATCTCGCGCCTTGACATCGAGCTGCGCGACATGGCCGGTGTCGACACCCCCTCGGTGAGCGACAAAAACCTGCCCGGAGCCCGCCTCATGTTCCGTGCCATGGGCTACGACACCATCACGCCCGAACTTCTCGCCTGGTGGAGCAATTCCGACGCAGTAAGGGTGTTTCAGCCTGATGTCGACTCGGTTTATACCGATTTGACACCGCTCAGTCGCGGCATTTCGGCTGTCACGGCCCGCGCCCGCAAGGTCGGACTCGGATTGCCGGAGATGAAATACTACACAATCGTATGGGGCAATCCGCGGCCTCTTTTGCGCGACAGCGATGTAATGATTATCGCGCTCAATCACTATCTCGGCGCGGAATATCCCGGATATTCGCACTGGGAGCAGTACCGCCGGCAGGACAAGACGCCCGGGATGTTGCCATACGACATTGCCGCCGCTCTTGTAGCCACTCAATTTCCATTCGCCCGGCCGCAGGACGCCACGCTCATCGACTGGATGCTATACGAGGGTGCGCTTGTCGAGGCTCGTATGCGTCTTGTCGACGATGCCGACCTCGCCGCGGCGCTGGGCTTTACATCCGAGCAACTTGAGTGGTGCGACGACAATTACAGCGATATGATGCGTGAGCTTTCTGCCCGGCGTAAGCTCTACGACACCGACCCTGTGCTGATAGACCGTATGCTGGCGCCTGCGCCTGCGGCACCCCTCATGGCAGGGCGCGCTCCGGGCAGGGTAGGGCGCTATATCGGTTACCGCATGATTAAAGATTACCTCAAAGAGCACCCTTCGGCCACTATCCCTCAGCTGACCGCGCTCCGGGCCGGGGATGTCATATCTGTATCAGGTCGGTGATGATGCTGTCGGAGATGAGCCAACGCTCCTCCGGTATAGTCAGAAAAGTGCCGTTGAGCGTAAGCAGTCCGCGCTCTCTGAGGGGTGCGGCGTCGTGCAGCAGGTGTGTGCGGCGGTCAGGGTCGAGTTTTGCTGTGTCAAGCCCTTCGGCAGTGCGCAACCGTGTCACGAGCGTGTCGTTAAACCGGTTGTCATCGTCCTCGGGGTCAATTTCGCAGGCTGTTTTCCCGGTTTCGATGAGCGAGAGATACTGACTCACCGACGGGGGATTGATGCGGCGCAACCGTCCGTCGTAGCTGTGAGCCGACGGGCCGAGGCCGAGATAGGCCGTGCCCTGCCAGTAGCCGGAATTATGTCGTGAGCGGCAGCCCGGAAGCGCGAAATTTGAAATCTCGTAATGCTCGTATCCGGCTTCGCGAGTGAGCCGGCACAGGATGCCGTACATCTGCTCGATGTCACTGTCGGGAGTCTGCTCGATTTTCCCGGCGCGGAGCATCGATGTGAGACGTGTGCGAGGCTCGTAGCTCAGGATATATGCCGACAGGTGCTCGGGACGGAGCTGCAGCAGAGCCGATAGGCTCCGGGTCCAGGATTCGATGCTCTGACCCGGAAGGCCGTAGATGAGGTCGAGGCTGAGATTGGAAATCCCTTCGCGGCGCAGGCAGTCGACGGCTTCAATAGCGCGACGGGCGGTGTGGCGGCGTCCCACGGCAAGGAGTTCGCTGTCGTCGAGCGACTGCACTCCCATGCTCACTCGGTTGACGCCGGCTCGCTTCCATGCCGCTACGCTTTGCGGTGTCACGTCCTCCGGATTCACCTCGATTGTGAACTCGCGTTTCGGCCGAGGCAGTTGCCCGGCAAGTTCTTCAAAAAGGCCGAGCGGAAGCACCGAGGGTGTGCCGCCGCCGATGTAGAGCGTTTCCGGTTCTCCATCGATTTCGTCTTTGCGCAACATATACTCCCCGGCTATGGCCCTGACCAGGCGCGGTGCGCTGTCGGCGCGCGGGATGGAATAGAAGTCGCAGTATGCGCATTTGCTGTGACAATAGGGTATGTGCACGTAGATCGACGGCATGGACTTGCGCGTAAGGTTCAGTATTTGAAGTATATGAAGGGCACCAGGTCGCTCTGGCGTGTCTGTATCACAAGAAAAATGACTGTGGCGAGTATCAGTGCCTGCAACACCAACGGCATCCATGCGTAGGCGCGTTTTAGTCCGCGTTTCACGGCCGAAGGCATGAAATGCAGGATGAAGCCGGCTGCGATGGCCACAGCTATCATTGTATAGCCGGTGATGAATTGCGGCGCCACATCGGCGTGAAAATTGGTGGTGATGGCAGTGTACATATCGCCTATGTCCTGCAGCGAATTGGCACGGAAAAAAGTGAAGCCGATGACGATGAGGACAAATGTAAACAATATCCTCACTCCTTTTGCGGCAAGCGACTCGGAGAGCTTCCGCGGCAGTACTTTTATGTTTTTCATCAACTTATGGCCCACGAGCAACAGCCCGTTGTAACCGCCCCAGAGCAGGTACATCCACGAGGCGCCGTGCCACAGACCGCCGATGAGCATTGTTGTCATGAGGTTGAGATGCTGACGCGCCCGTCCGCGACGGTTGCCGCCAAGCGGAATGTAGACGTAGTCCATGAGCCACGACGACAGAGAGATGTGCCACCGTTTCCAGAATTCAGTCGGGCTCTGCGACTTATAGGGAGAATTGAAATTGTCCTTGAATCGGTAACCCATCAGCAACGCCACGCCTATGGCCATGTCGGAGTAGCCCGAGAAGTCGCAATAAAGCTGCAATGCGAAACCGAAGGCTCCCATCACGTTTTCAAATCCTGTGTACAACGCCGGATTGTCGAAAATGCGGTCTACGAAATTGCCCGAAATATAGTCGGCTATTACAACTTTCTTTATCAGGCCGGCCATAATCAGAAACAGTCCCTCGCTCACCATTGCGCGTGTGACCACGGGATTGGCGGCCACCTGCGGAAGCATATCCTTGGCTCTCACCACCGGGCCGGCCAGCAGCGGAGGGAAGAAGGTGAGATAAAAGACGTATTGCAGGAAATTGCGGGCAGGAGCGATATCGCCGCGATAGATGTCGACAAGATAGCTTATGGAGCGGAAAGTGAAAAACGAGATGCCGGCCGGCAGCACGATGTCGAGCGGGTCGAAACGCGTGGAGGTGATGTTGGCAAAAGTCTCGGCCAGCAGGTTGAAATACTTGAAGTAGACAAGCATACCCACGTTCACGGTCACATTCAGGGCAATAACGCACTTTTGCCATGCTTTGCTGCCGAGCGCGCCCATTACGCGGCCGAGCACGTAGTCGCTCACGGCCACCCCGAGCAGGATGAAGCAATACATCGCGCTCGATTTGTAGTAGAAATAAAGCGAGAAGAGGATGACGACAACCATCTTGACATTGTTCCACCGCCGCACGGCCATGTACACGAGCAGAAAGCCGAGGAAGAGGAAGAGAAAAAGACCGGAGTTGAAGAGCAGGGGATTGGCCCGGTCGAAGGATAGAAGGTCACGGAGCGATCCCGCGATATCGGACTGCTCCACAGCCGTTATCACCGCATCCCGCATCTCGGAGGCGCGGCGGCCAATGTCTGAGACAATATTATCAAACATTGTGGTCATTTTACTAATGCGTCATAAAAAAGTTCGCCCATGAGTTTGTAGCCTTTCCATGTGAGGTGGATGCGGTCTTTGCTCATAAGTCCGTCGGCAATCCAGCGGACCGATGATTTGTCGCCTCCGGCCACCGCGTACCAGTCATAGGTAGCGATATTGTTGTCGCGGCCGTAGGCAAGTATCACGTTGCGCAGCCGTGCTATGTTTTCGTTGTGCTGATAGGTGCGCACGGTGCGATAGCGCCTGCGGCGTCGTGTCTTTACTCTGCGTCGCACCGAGCGCTGACAGTCGGCCGGGGTTGTGAGCAATATCTGTGCCCCGGGATTGGATCGGCGTATGTTTTTCACCAGCAGGTCGATGCTTGAGCGCATGGCTGTGTCGGTGACCTTGCCGAAGGCTTCGTTGGCGCCCATGCTTAGGATTATAAGGTCGGGCTCAAGTGCGCTGATGTCGCGGCCTATGCTTCCCAGGGCGTTGTACGACGAGTAAGTGGCTCCGTTGTTGCCTATGGCGCTGTATTTCACGCCGGCCATGGCGTTGTCGAGGTCAAAGGCATGGAGCGTGCAGGCTCCTTCGGATGTAAAATTGAGAGTGACAGTCTCTACGGTCTTGTCTAAGAAGACGTCGAGGTAGCCGTTGCCGTTCTCCTGTGTGATGGATATGCCGCCGTCGGAGTTTTTGGCCAGAGTGACGCGAGGCAGAGAGCCTGTGCAGAAGATGCGGATGCTGTTGAAGGCCGGGGATATGCCGCCCGAAGTTTTGGCCGATATTGTTATGTCAAAATTTCTGTCGAGAGGCTTGAGCGAGACTCCCGAAAAGCCCATTTCGATGCTCCATGGCTGTTTCATGAGCTTGGCCGAGGTGAATCGCGACGAGGATGTGATGGAGTAGTCGAGCGGCTGATTGGTGCCGGCCAGGCGGAAAGGGATGATGAGTCCGCGGCCGCCGCTGCCGCAGCGGTTTTGCAGCAACGCGCGGATGCGTGATGTCGACCCTTCGGCCTGAATGTGCGAGTCGCCTATGTGCAGGATTGTTATCAGCGTGTCGGCCGAGGCTGTCAGCAGCGTTTTAAACCGTTCGGGGTCGGAACCGTTGTAGCTTATTGCGTTGGCTTTGAGATTGAGAAAGGGGTATTTGGCATAGTCTGTCCCGGCTGTGGCCTCGCCTGTGTTTTCGCCGGGCGCGGGGGGCGCAAAGTCGGGGTTTTCGCGCAGCTGCCGCTGGTCGTCGTCTCCGTCGGTCGAGGCTTGAGCAAGTGGAGCCGAATCATTCGTCCCCGACTCATCGGCTGACTGCCCGGCAGCAACCGGCTTGTCGGTGAGGTGGCAAGACATTGCAGATGCCGTGCACGGCCGCAATACGGCCGCAGTGCAGATTGCGAGAAATAATATGTGCAAGAGACGATTCACTGCGTGAGTGATGATTTCATATTGTACCTGTCGGAGAAAGAGCGTGACGTGTGCCTTCACTCGCTGAGTTTGGCTCCGAGTGACTGTACGAACTCTTCGGCCAGACGCTTGCCGCCCTGAGCGTTGAGGTGGATGTAGTCGCCGTTGACCAGCTTTTCGGCGCGCCAGTTGATGATTGCGCCTTCGCCGCCCATAGCCTCGCGTGTGTCCCAGAAGAGTACGCCGGCGTCGCGTGCTGCGTTGCGCTGAGCGGAGACCATGGCCTCGGCAGTCGGTATTGATATCACTTGGCCGTTCTTCTTCACGCCACGGTCGCCGATGCCCATAATCACAATGTCGGCGTTGGGATAACATTCTTTGAGATGTCGCGCAACCTGAGTCATCACTTTGCGGTAGCTTGTGTAGTCTTTCTGCTTTTCGGAGAGGGCGTTGATGCCGTATTCGAGCACGATGAGGTCGTAGTCGACATATCGGCGCATCTGGGCCGTGCGGTCTTTGCTCACCCGGCGGTGAGTCATGCCGGAGTCGCCGCGCAGCGACATATTGTCAAGTACCACGCCGTCGGCATCCTCGAGCCATGCGCCAAGTACTACGATGTCGGGCACCGACGATGTGAGGGTGAATTTTCCGGTTTCGCCGGGGAGAGTGAGGCACTGCACCGAGTCGGGAGCGGCTGCGATGTCGAATGTCTGAGCAGTGTGTTCGTTGCTCAGGGTCACCCGGCCGCCGCGCGACGAGGTGAGGAGAACTTTCGATACGCTCCATCCTGCCGTTTCAGGAGTTCGCGCCGATGCGGTGAAGGTGAAAGTAGAGCCGGCGCTGCCTGAGAAATGCTGTCCTGAGAGGGTGAATTTATGGTTGCCTGGCTTGCGTATGTCGTGTTCGGTCCAGCCCGAGGAGCGGTGGCCCACACTGCGGCGGAATCCGGCTGTCTCGCTGTGGGCGGGAACATAGCCCACGCCGCGGCCTCCGTATTGCTGTTGCAGCATGCTGCGCACATCCTGCGTGAAGATGTCGCCTTCGATATACGAGTCGCCTGTTACGCCTATTCTCACCGGTCGCTCGGTGCGTTTTGCCAGAGCGGCTTTGAGGTGCGAAAGACCCGAGCCGTCGGGTGTGTAATCTTCGATTACCAACTGCCCGTCGTCGCGCCGGGGCGGCATTTCAGCCACGACTATGCGCACGGTCGTGTCCTCGGTAATTGTGTCAAAGGCCTGTGCCTGAGTCTCCTGTGCGAGCTTTTCGAGCTCGGGGTCGAGAGCTGTGGCCGGGTTGACGGTTTCGGTGGTGTCATCCTCGGTCGAGAGCATGGGGAAGACATCGCTCAGAAGATTGAAATCCGAGATTTTGCCTCCGGTCCATTTGCTCCAGGGCATGAACGAGGCAATGAAGAGGATAGCCACGGCAAGGGCGATGATGAGGAAAGGATGACCGCGTTTTTCGCGCGGTGTGTCGCCGGTTGTGTCAGATGTCGCCGGCGCTCCGTCTTCGTCGTTGTTGTCCCCTTCGGCATTATCCCGGCCGTTGCCGTCGCGGGATATGTCGGTCGGCTCTCCGATGGTTTCTTTATCTTCGCCTTTTTGTGATTTATTTTCGTTCATTTCTGTAATGTCGTTGATTGAGTGTGTTGTCGTAATCACCTCCCGGAGCTTACACAGGAGTCGCAAAGAGCTCGAAGGGCTCGGCAGAGGTGATGCGCACATCGACCATGTCGCCGGGGCGCAATGTGCGTGATTTTTCGACAAGAATTTCGGGGTCGACTTCGGGAGAGTCGAATTCTGAGCGGCACACGTAACAGTCTTCGTTCTCTGAGTCAACGATTACGCGCATCGTAGAGCCGATACGCTGCTCGGCGAGCTCGGCGGCGATGGATTCCTGCAGGCTCATGAGCCGGTCGAGCCGTTGCTGCTTGACCTCCTCGGGGACTGTGTCGTCGAAGTGACTGAAGGCGAACGTGCCCTCCTGCGGACTGTATGCGAAGGCGCCCATACGGTCGAAACGCTGCTCGCGCACGAAGTCGAGAAGCTGATTGAAATCCTCCTCTTCCTCGCCGGGGAAGCCCACCATAAGGGTCGTGCGGATGACAATGCCGGGCACTTTGTCGCGTATTTTCTGCAACAGTGCGCGGGTCTGCTGTCCGTTGATATGGCGGTGCATGTTGTTCAGCACTCGATCGGAGATGTGCTGAAGGGCGATGTCGAGATAGCGGCACACATTGCTGTTACGGGCCATGGCGTCGAGCATATCTTCCGGAAAATCGGTTGGATAGGCATAGTGCAGGCGTATCCATTCTATCCCCTCCACGCCGGCAAGGGCGTCGATGAGGTCGGCAATGCGCCGGCGGCCGTAGAGATCGAGACCGTAGGATGTGAGCTCCTGGGCTATGACGTTGATTTCTTTTACACCTTTCGCCACTAATGCGCGGGCCTCGTCGACAATCTCTTCAAGAGGACGCGAGCACAGCGAGCCGGTGCTGAGCGGAATGGCGCAGAAAGCGCAGCGGCGGTTGCAGCCCTCCGATATTTTGAGGTAGGCGTAATGGCCGGGGGTGGTGAGAGTGCGGTGCCACGACGTAGGCTCGGACCCCGGAGCGAGGTCGGAAATGATGTTCACCCAGTCGAATTTGCCGTACCAGCCGTCAACCTCCGGTATTTCGGCAGCCAGCTCGTCACGAAACCGCTCGGTGAGGCAGCCCATGACGTAGACACGCTTGATTTTACCTTCCTCGCGGGCGCGGCAACATTCAAGCACCATATTGATTGACTCTTCCTGAGCGTCGGAGATGAAGCCGCAGGTGTTGATTACGACAACGTCGCCGTGCAGCCGCTCGGGATTGTGGTGCGCCTTGAAGCCGATTTCGGCAAAAGAATGAAGGAGCCGCTCCGAATCGACAAGATTTTTGGAGCAACCCATCGTGATGATGTCGGCGTGTCTCACTTTTTGAATAAAGAGTCTACGAATTCACGTTTGTTGAAAACCTGCAGATCGTCGACACCCTCGCCGAGACCGATATATTTCACGGGTATCTTCATTTGGTCACTGATGCCGATGACTACGCCGCCTTTGGCTGTGCCGTCGAGCTTGGTGATGGCGAGTTCGGTCACCTGAGTTGCCTCTGAGAAATTGCGCGCCTGAACGTAGGCGTTCTGTCCGGTGGAGCCGTCGAGCACGAGCAGCACGTCGTGGGGGCCGTCGGGAATGACGCGCGAAATCGAGCGTTTGATTTTTGTGAGCTCGTCCATGAGGCCTTTCTTGTTGTGAAGGCGTCCTGCTGTGTCGATGAGCACGACGTCAACGCCGTTGGCCACGGCCGATGCGCAGGTGTCGTAGGCAACGGCGGCGGCATCGGAGCCGAGTTTCTGACATATCACGGGCACGTCGGCGCGGCGTCCCCATTCCTGCAGCTGCTCGATGGCGGCTGCGCGGAAAGTGTCGGCTGCGCCGAGCATCACCTTGTAGCCGGCTTTCTTGTACCGTGAGGCGAGCTTGCCTATGGTCGTGGTTTTGCCCACGCCGTTGACGCCCACCACCATTACCACGTAAGGTTTCTTGCCTGCGGGGACAGTCATACGGCCGTCGGGATTTTCGTCGTCGCCGGCGAGCAGCGACATGATTTCCTCGCGGAGCATCTCGTTGAGCTCCTCGTCGGAGACATATTTGTCGCGCTTGGCGCGTTCGCGGATACGGTCGATGATGCTTACGGTCGTCTCTACACCCACGTCGGATGAAATGAAGACAGACTCGAGTTCGTCGAGAAAATCGTCATCGATTTCGGTGCGGCCCATGAAGGCGCGGCGAAGTTTGCCGAAAAAACCTTCTTTGGTGCGGTCGAGACCTCGGTCGAGCGTTTCTTTATCTTTTTTTGAAAATAAGCTGCTGAAAAATCCCATCAGATGTCTAAGAAATAATTAGAATGCAAAGGTAAGCAAAAAATTGCGATAATCGCCAACTTTACACATTTTTTTCGATTCAATGCCACGGGTCCTTATTTCCGGTCGGAGTGCGTTCGGGCTGTCGCGCAGCTATGTCACGTTCACCGGCTGTCAGCCCGGGAATATGCCGTTTGGTTCTCTGTCGAACATTTCTTCGCGGAGATTGTTAAAACATCAGATACACACAAACATTATTATTTGAGAACGCGAGGATTTCATATTGCAGTATTGAGTTTGGCTCTTGCGGCGGCGTTCACTCAGCCAACCGTAACGATGGCCGGCACGTGCGATGCTCAAGAGCCGGAGTCGTTATTGTCTGAGCACAGGGAATGCCGGACGTTGGCGGCGGTCAAGACCAATCTGCTCTACGATGCCGCGCTTACGCCCGATTTGGAATTTGAATTGTCGTTCGGAGATTATTTTTCGGTGTGTGCCGGGGGCGTGTATGCGTGGTGGAGCAGAGATTCGAAGCATCATTATTGGCGACTCCGGGGATGTTGGGCCGAAGGCCGATATTGGCTCGGCAGGCAAGAAGGTGAGCGACGTCTGTCGGGTCATCATTTCGGCATATACGCAGACTTCTCCGATTTCGATTTTGAGTTCGGAGGCACGGGCGTACAGTCGCCCCGCGGCACTTATGGGTGCGGAGTCAGCTACGGCTATTCGTTTCCTCTCAACTCGCGCCTGAATCTCGATTTGTCTCTGCGTCTCGGGTATCAGTCGGGAAAAATAGTCAAGTACAAACCGGAATGTGGCGTTTATGTGTGTACCGACAGTTACACTCTCCGATATTTCGGCCCCACGTCATTGGAAATCACCTTGGTATGGTTCCCGGGCCGCAGAAACGCCAACAAGCCTTAGCCATGACTATTAAAGCGACAAAGGTATTGATGATAATGTCGGCGGTGCTCACGACGTGTTTGCTGCTGTCGTGCGAGCATAAGGAGATTGTGTGCCCGGCCGGCGTTATGAGAGAAATTTCTGTCAGTTATGACTGGCGCAGAGCGCCCGAGGCTTCGCCCGAAGGGATGACGCTTTACTTTTACCCTGAGCAGAGCTACGGACGGATATGGCGTTACGACATAGCGGGCCGTGACGGAGGTGCGATAGAAATACCGGCCGGCTGCTACCGTATGGTGACATTCAACAACGACCTGGCCGGAATTGATGTCACCGGCACAGAGGATTACCGTACAATATCGGCGCAGGCACGCCGCCTTGTATCTAACGACGGCACTATGCCGCCGGGTATGCTGTATTGCGCGACTGTGAGCAATGTCGAGGTCACGCTTTGCGGTGTGAAATACACGACCTCCGGCGGCGAAACCAAAGAGTGCGGAATGAGCGTGGTCCGTTGTTATCCCGATTCAGCGGCAACGGCGATTTCTGTTGTCGCGCCCGATGTAAAAGGCATCAGTCGCATAAAGTCGGCTTCTTGCCGGCTCAAAGGTCCGGCCACAGGCTATCTGTTTGCGGATGGCGTATGCACAGGCGACATAACGACTACCTTTTTTACAATCGGGAAGGACGTCGCAGGCTCCGGACTCGAAACCATGACCACAGCGTTCGCGCCGATACAATCTCCCCAATCTGCCTACACGCTCTCTCTCGTCGTTACGCTCACCGACGGAACGACGCTTTTGCGAAATTATGATGTGACACAGGAGTTTATGAACCCTCTCGGGCGGCATTTTGTTTTAATTGAAATAAAAGGGCTGGAAATACCCGAAACCGGCGGACCTCCCGAGCCCGGCGGCGACATCGGAGGCATCGATGTAGATGTGGACGGATGGACGGTGATAGACATTGACATCGAATCTTGACAATTGCCGACGTAAGCGATTTTTTAAATTGTACATCTCACGTACCGAAAATATTTAATTATACTATATATGAAAAAGACACAATTATTGATTTTTATCTCTTTGTCAGCAGCATCGGCCGCATTTGTCTCTTGCTCCGAAAGCGACAACGACAACGGCCTCCAAGAATCGGCAGGAAACGAAATCCGTTTTGCCGCCGGCACGGAACGCGCAAGGTCGGGCGATATCACGACCAACACGCTCACAACGTTCAACGTCTATGCATACACCGGCTCCTCCGAGTCGCCGAAATTGTTTATGGACAACGTGACAGTGAACAAGACCGGCACCAACACATGGACGTACTCGCCTGTCAAATACTGGCCGGCCGGCGAGACCGTAGACTTCTACGCTTTTTCACCGGCGGGATGGGTAGGTGACGACGGGCCACTCTCTCCTGTCAAATACACCGTGACCGGAAGCGGCGAGGATTTGGTTTACGCCGTAAATCCCGATTTGTCGGGCGTCGCCGGGCAAGCCAACGCACAGGTAATATTGAACTTCCGGCACGCCATGTCGAAAGTTACCGTTAAAATGCGCTCGTCCAACTCTACGCTTACCGTAAGGGTGACAAACGTGGCTCTCGTCAACATCAAGACAAAAGGCACGTTCACTTTCCCGCGCGAATCAACTTCAAAACCGCTCTCGGCCGAGACCGTCGGAACATGGACCGACCAAAACACTCCGCTCCTGCATATATTGCATATGTCCCAGACTCCGAGCGAAGTCATCACCCTTACCGAAATGCCTACCGAAATCACATCGTCGACAGGCCTTGGAGAACAATTATATGTGATACCGCAACAGCTCGTATGGAGCGAAAACGGCCGCGGCGACGACACTTACATCACTGTGATGGGCTCGATCTACGACACAGCCACCGGCTCGAAGCTGTGGCCTAACGCCAATACGCCAGCCGAAAACATAGTCACAGGCAGCATATTCGGCGACGGTCTGCTGAAATTCCCGCTTTCGACAAGCGCGTTCACTGAATGGCAGCCCGGATATCATTATGTATATAACCTCGTAATCAACTCCAACGAAGATATGGGCACAATCGAATTCGGCAACCCGACAGTCGACTCCTATGTCGATGTAGAAGCCGTTTACGACTGACAATTACGTTGATATAACTAATATAATGAGGCTGCACCAATTCAGGCGCAGCCTCATTATATTAGTTAGGTTCTGATTAGTCGTAATCGATGTCGGCGCCCCAGCTGTCGGGCGAAATGTTGCGCAGATCTTCGCCTTCATCCTCTTCATCGGAGTCGCAGAAGCCTTCTTCGTCTTCTCCACCTTCGTATTTGAACACGAAGTCGTCTTCACCGGGCACGCGGTGCGCCTCGTCGAGCGAACGGCCCGTGATGTCGACGGTGGCCAGACGGTTGCTGTCGTCGTTGACGGCGCGCCAGAGTTCATCTTTAAGTTCTGTCAGGCCGAGACCGGTTACGGCCGAAATTAATACATGAGGCACGTCGGCAGGCAGATGGTCGCGCATCTGATTGATGAGGTCGTCGTCGAGCATGTCGCATTTAGAGATTGCGAGGATGCGGTGCTTGTCGAGCAGCTGAGGGTTGAATTTGCGCAATTCTTCAAGAAGCACTTCGTATTCCTTTTTCACATCGTCGGCGTCGGCGGGAACGACAAAAAGGAGGACGGCGTTGCGCTCGATGTGGCGCAGAAATCTCAGTCCCAGGCCTTTGCCCTCGCTTGCGCCCTCGATGATGCCCGGTATGTCGGCCATCACGAACGATTTGTTGTCGCGGTAGCTCACTATGCCGAGCTGCGGCTCCATGGTGGTGAACGGGTAGTCGGCGATTTTAGGCTTTGCCGCAGATACTGCCGACAGAAGGGTCGATTTGCCGGCGTTGGGGAAGCCTACGAGTCCGACATCGGCGAGGAGTTTGAGCTCGAGCACGACGGTTTTCTCAATCGCCGGTTCGCCGGGCTGCGCATAGCGCGGGGTGCGGTTGGTGGCGCTTTTGAAGTGCCAGTTGCCCAGACCGCCGCGGCCGCCTTTGAGGAGTTTGACAATCTGCCCGTCGTGGGTCACTTCGGTGAGGAACTGACCTGTTTCGGCATCGTAAACGACAGTGCCGCAGGGCACTTCGATGGTCACGTCGTTGCCGTCTTTGCCGGTGCTTCGGCCGGCCGAGCCGCTCTCGCCGTTTCCGGCGAAGATATGGCGGTTGTAGCGCAGGGGCAGGAGTGTCCACATATGTGAGTTGCCTTTGAGCAAGATGTGACCGCCGCGTCCGCCGTCGCCGCCGTCGGGTCCGCCTTTAGGCACGTATTTGGCGCGGTGAAAGTGGCGCGAGCCGGCGCCGCCTTTGCCTGAGCGGAGGTTTATTTTTACGTAGTCGATGAAATTGGAGTCTGCCATAATAGCGTATAGTGATTAAGAACGCGGGTACGGGTGTCCCGCGATGTTCAGGATTTAAATTTCATTAGTTCGGCGGCTTGTCGGAAGTCGGTGGGTGAGCCGATGTCTATCCAAGTGCCGTTGATCGGGAAATAAGTGACTTTGAGACCGCGGTCGATGGCTGCGGCGATGAGGTCGGTGGCGTCGGTGCGCACGTCGGAGGGCAGGGCGCGCAGCAGGTGGTTGGGGAAGATGTAGATGCCGGCGTTGGCGAAATAAGAGTATGACGGTTTTTCTTCCAAGCCGGTGACGAGCTCGGGCGTCGATGCGGATGTCGTGAGGATGGCGTAAGGCACCGAAACCTGATATGGTATGGCGGCGATGGTGATGTGGCATCCGGAGTCGCGGTGATGCAGGTACATATCCTCAAACGATATGGTGGTGAGCAGGTCGGAGTTCATCACCAGTGTGTTGCCTTGTTCGGGAATGTCGGCCAAAGCGGCCGAGCCTATGGTGCCCAGAGGCAACGGTTCGCGCACGCATTTCACTTTCACGCCGTCGATAGCGCGGTCGAAATGCTTTTCGATTTTTTCGGCCAGATAGTTGGTAGTGACGGTGATGTCGGTGATGCCGCAGCGGATGAGGGCCTCGACGTTGTAGTCGATTATGGCTTTTCCGCCTATTTCGAGCAGCGGCTTGGGAGTGGTGAGTGTGAGCGGACGCAGCCGTTCGCCTTTGCCTCCGGCCATTATGACGGCCGAAAGAGGAAGCTCGGAGATGCGGTGCGAGAGGTCGACTACCGACAGCAGGTGTTGCTGACGGTCGAGTACCGGCAGCAGGCGTATGCCCCGGCGGCGTGCGTCGCGGATGTGCTCCACTCGCTCGCCGTCGCTGCTGAGAAATGAGAAATTGCGGTGCATTGCGCGGTGCACTGCGTCTTCGAGGTCAACTCCGGATATCACCGCGCGCCGGATGTCGCCGTCGGTGATGGTGCCGTGCATGATGCCTTCGCTGTCGATGGCGAAGAGTGTCATCGTGGCGCCCGAGAGCTCGTTGAGCTTTTTCAGCGCCTCGCGCAGGGTAGCGTTTATGTCGATAAGATGTCTGTCCATATCTTAGTGTGACTCCGGCAAGCGAGAAAGTTTGTGCCACTTACCTGAAAACAAATTCAACGCTTATAAAGTTGATTATACATGGCTTCGGCCACAAGCCAGTCGGAGGGAGTGTCAAGGTCGATGCTGCGGGCTCGGTCCATGACCACCGGCACGCGCTTTCGGAATTTCCCCATCGGCATGCTGCGGAGCGAGAGGGGGTTTATCACGTACACTGCGCCGTTGAACTGCCATGCCGGAGGCGCGTCCTGGCGTCGTGTGTACAGTCCGTCGCCTTTTGAGATGTGCAGCCAGCCTGTTTCGGGCGAGGTCTCGAAGCAGTCGTAATAGGGATTGCATGAAGCGGCTGTAACAGTCACGGCCATGTCGATTTCGGGAGTGTACAGCTCCATGCACCGGCGCACGTCGCCGGCTGTGCGGAAGGGCGAGGTGGGTTGGAGGAGCACCACGCTGTCGTATGCTATGCCGCGTCGGTCGGCATAGTCCATGACGTCGAGCATCACATCGCGCGAGGGTGTGGTGTCGGCGGCAAGTGATGCCGGTCGCATATAGTCCGTGCCGAGACCGCAATCGCGGGCAACCTGTGCGATTTCGGCATCGTCGGTGGAGAGGATGACACGGTCTGGCGGCGCAGTAGCCAGGGCCACGTCGATAGTGTAAGCTATGAGCGGACGCCCCCCGAGCAGTTTGATGTTCTTGCGCGGTATGCCTTTGCTGCCGCCGCGCGCGGGTATTATTACCAGCGGTAGTGATGTCATGATTGGTTGATATCGTAAAATTTTTTCACTGCCATTTCCTCCGGGTCGGCGCCGAGGATGGCTCGTACCATGATGTCAAGGGTATCGGTCTTGTAATAGGGGTTGGGACTCTCTGCGGCCAGACGTTTGCCCTCGTCGGAAACGGCAAAAGCTATTGCGCCGGCTATCTCGTCGGCGCTTTCGCCGCAATGTATCACGCTGCGGGCGGCGATGCGGCCTTTTTGCCTGATGCCGGTGTCGACGGCGCAGACGCCGAACGACGGCACTTCGACAATTCCGCTTGATGAGTTGCCCACCACGGCGGCGGCCATGCTCACGGCCGAATGATATCCCTCGCGGCCGAGCGACTTTACGAGCAGCACACGTCCCGGCCTGTCTTTTGCCCATGCGTTGATTTTCTCGATTATCGCTTCCGAGCCGGTGTCGTTGTTGGGGTAGGTGATGATGATTTTATAGTCCTGAAATCTGTCGAGAGCATCGAGCAGAGCCTCGGCACGTTCGCCCGAACGGGAGGCTTCGGTGGTCACCGAGTGATATGTGACAAGAATCATGCGCCCGGGGATGAAATCGAAGTTGAGCCGCCGGCACAGCTGGCTGTGCGTGAGGCGTGGCGAATGTACGATGTTCCATACGCCGACAGCGCCGGTGTTGATAACTTTGTCAGGCTGTTCGCCCATGTTGATTATGCGCCGTCGGTAAGCTTCGGTGGCAGTGAGGTGCAGCGAGGAGAGTTTGGTTATGGCGTGGCGTATGTTGTCGTCGATTGCGCCTTCCGATATTTCGCCGCCGGCGATGTGCACGATGGGGATGCGCATCACCGTAGCCGCCGAGGCTATTGCGAGCATCTCGAAGCGGTCGCCGAGTATCACCAGCAAGTCGGGCTTTAGTCGAGTGAATGATTCGGCCGTGCCGCTGATGCACTGAGCCATGGCCGAGGCTCGGGATGCGGCGCTGTCGTTGTCGTAGAGCATCGGCACGCGGGCATCAGGAGTGAATCCGTCGGCAATAATCTCGTCGACGGTCATGCCGTACTGTGGCAGCAGGTGCATATTCGTGACCAGTAACTGCAGCTCCACACCGGGAGTGTCGCGCAGAGCGCGGGCAAGCGGTGAGAGCAGACCCCAGTCGGCCCGGGTGCCTGTGGCAATGCATATTTTTCTTTTCGTAAGAGCCATTGTCGGAATACGTGACCTACGGTTGATGCGAATCGGCTGCTTTGAAGTTGTGGCGGCGCTGCAGATAGTCGCCGAGCCACAGGCCGAAAAGGATGAGCGTGAAGCCTATGTAGCCTATGACTGAAATGTGCTCGCCGAAGACGATTGCGGCTGCAATAAGTGTGACGATGGGCTGAAAATAAAGGAAATTGTTGGCTTTGACCGCTCCGAGCCATTTCACGGCGAGCGACCACAGATAGAAGCCCAGAATCGACGCGCCGAAGACGAGGAAAAGCAGGTTGGCCAGCACCGCTGGATGAGTGAAAATGGTCATCGGCGAGGCCACATTGTCTTCGAACAGGATGAATGGCAATGCTGTGAGCACACCGTAGAAAAACACCTTGCGTGTGATGAACATGGCGTCGTACACGGCGTTGAGGCGTCGCAGGAGTAAGGAATAGAGCGCCCATCCGAGTGCTGCGGCGAGCGAGAGCAGGTCGCCGAGAGGATTAATCTGTATTTCTCCTGTCACACTGTTGAAAATCACGCACGACACGCCGGCGAAAGCTACGATAGAGCCCACAATCATGCCGCGGCCGGGCTTTTCGCTTTTGTAGAAAAATCCTACCAGCAACACTGTCATCAGAGGCGATGTGGAGGTGAGCAGCGAGACGTTGGCTGTGAGCGTAAGCTCCAGAGCGGTGTTTTCGGCTATGAAGTAGAGCGAGCCGGAGCATAGTCCGCACACAAGCATCGTGAGTTCGTCGCGCAGATTGTCGCACCACATTTTTTTGTGGCAGATGGCCAGAATTATCACCCATGCCAGCACAAAACGATAGATATACGCTTCGGTGGGGGAGATCTGTCCTTCTTCCATAATCACTTTGGTAGAGACAAACGACAGTCCCCATGCAATGACCGATAGCGAGGCGGCTATTGCGGGAAAAACTCTTGTTAAAAACTTATTTTGAAATATTCCCGGCATAAAATGGATGATACGTAATGATTGTCGTTTTGAGGCGCTTGATAAGTATGACCCCGAAATTAAGTATGACCCCGAAATTAAGTATGACCCCGAAATTATTTAACTGATTTGCGGGTCATACTTATTTAATGTATAACGCATTAACTGATTTGCGGGTCATAATTGTCGGAGATGTGATTTACAGTTTCGGCTTTTTACTCTTTGAACAGGCTTCCGTAGCGCTCGATGAGATTGAGGAAGCGCAAATCGTTGCGCAGAGGAGCTATATTTACGGGGGCGTCGGTGTTTAGCATCCAATTATAGTAGTTGCCGTAGCCTTTTCGGAGCGACTCTTCGGCGCATTGCAAGGCGCGGTCGTTGTCGCCTCGGGCGGCGTAGAAGCAGGCGCCGTAGTAGTTGGCAAGGCCGTCCTGATCTTTGCCGGAGGAGAGAATGTTGTCAATCCATGCCTGTGCCTGAGAGTTATCACCGACGCTTTCGAGGGCGAAACCTTTAAGCGAGCGCACGTCGTCGGGGGCGAAGTTGCTGATTGCGGCCGCATTTGTGCGCATAAGCAAAGCGGCCTGAGGTTGATTGAGCTTGTCGAGCACCGAGGCGCGCAGCAGAAGCAGCTCGGGATTGTCGGTTACGCTCAGACAGGCTTCGCCGAGCAGGTCGGCGGCAGCTTTGTAGTTTTTGTTGTCGATATAGCATCGCGCCATCTGCATCAGAGCTTCGGTCAGGCCCGGCTTTATGGCCAGAGCGCGGGCTGCATCGTCAATGGCTTTGCTGTTGTTGCTGAGGGCACGCATAACTTGCGAGCGTATTAAATAGTAAGCGTGATTGTTGGTGTTCTGTACCAAAGCATAGTTGATGTCGTCGAAGGCTTTCTGGTATTGTCCCATATTCAGTTCACATTCGGCCAGTGAGGCGTAGATGCCGTTGTAGTTGTAAAGACGCTCGGCGAGTATCTTGCGATAGTCGGCCACTGCGGGAGCGTAGTGGTTGTGAGCCTGAGCGATCTGAGCCCTGAGATAGAGGTAGAGAGCGTTTTTTGGGGCTTGGGCGATGGCCGAAGTGAGACCGCTGATTACAGCATTGTAGTTGGTGTCGGCGTATTTGAGCAAGGCATCGACTGCTTTGGGATTGGTGGAATCGATGCTCAGAGCAAGCAACAGATCGTCGATAGCCCCGTTGTCGTTGCCCATGAGTTGGCGCACGGCGGCGCGGCGCAGATATACTTTGGCATTGTGTGAGTCGACAGTTACGGCCTGGTCGAGATAATCGTTGGCGAGCCCGATGTTGTTTTCTTTCACTGCTACGAGGGCAAGGCCAAGCATCGCTTCGGTTGAGCGGGGATTGATACGCAGCATGCGCTGATAGTCTGATTTTGCGGCCCCGTATTGCTTGAGGTCGTATTCGGTGTTTGCTTTGAGATACAGAGTAGAAAACGATGACGGATCGAGTGCAAGTGCCGAATTGAGATCTGTGAGCGCGTCCTGTGCGTGGCCGGTCTGGATGTAAATGTTGGCTCTGAGGAAGAATGCATCAAATCTCAGCTCTTTGTTCTGAGCCGGAATGAATTTCAGAGCTTCGGTGATGTCGGCCAATGCCGGCATGTATTCATCGTGGTTGTAGTATTCGCGGGCACGCTGCAGGTAAGCCTCATAATCCTGCGGATTTTCTTTGATCATCCCGGTGTATGCTTCAAGCACGGCCCTTGTCATGGGATGGTCAATGCTGCGTCGCTGTGCCCATGCGCCGCCGGCGAGGATCATGACAGCAGTTGCAACTGTTAGAAGTTTTTTTAACATAAGATTACTGGCGCTTGTTTGATTTGATTGTATATAAAATAATAATGTATAAAGGTCAGAACCGGTTGATGGTTTGTCTCAGGGCGGTGAGATGCTCGAGCAGAGGCCGGAGCAGGTCGAGTCGGAGCATATTCGCGCCGTCGCTTTTTGCCACGGCGGGGTCGGGATGAGTCTCGATGAAGAGACCGTCGACACCGACGGCCACACCTGCGCGTGCTATCGTCTCGATGGCTTCGGGGCGTCCTCCGGTGACACCGCCCGAGGTGTTGGGCTGTTGCAGCGAGTGTGTGATGTCGAGAATGACGGGGCATCTGCATGTCTGTTGCATGACGGGGATGCCCCGATAGTCGACTATGAGGTCGCCGTAGCCGAAAGTGGTGCCGCGGTCGGTGACGGTGATCTGATTGTTGCCGGCGGCACGCACTTTTTCGACGGCGAAGTGCATCGACTCGGGAGCCAGAAACTGCCCTTTCTTGATGTTGACGCAACGGCCGGTGCGGGCAGCGGCCACGAGCAGGTCGGTCTGTCGGCACAGGAAAGCCGGTATCTGGAGCACGTCGACATATTCGGCCGCCATTGCGGCCTCTGAGGCTTCGTGTATGTCGGTGACTACGGGCACGCCGAACTCGGAGCGCACTTTGGCGAGAATCTTCAGCGCCTTCTCATCGCCGATGCCGGTGAACGAGTCGAGCCTCGAACGGTTGGCCTTGCGGTACGACCCTTTGAAGATAAACGGTATGCCGAGGCTGTCGGCAGTCTCTTTGATGCTCTGAGCTATATCGAGAGCCATCTTTTCGCCCTCGATCACGCAAGGGCCTGCCAGAAGGAAGAAGTTTTCGGTAGAGTTAATGTATTTGATTACGTCCATATGTCAGTCATTAGAGTTAGCGCCGGAGGATATTTGTCCGACTACGTGCACGGCTGTCACAGCAAAAAGCGCGGCGGTCTCGGTGCGCAGCCGTTGGTCGCCGAGAGTGACGGGCACGAATCCGCGTTCGCGCGCCATGTCGATTTCGGGCGGGGCAAAGTCGCCCTCCGGACCTATGAGGATGACGATGTCGCCTCCGGTGTACAAGCGGCATAATTCCCTGCGCTCGGTGTTGTTGTCGCAGTAGCAGACAACTTTCCTGGCCGTGCCGAAATCTTCGGAGAGGAAGTTCTTTATCGGCATCATTTCGGAGATTTCAGGCAAGCGGGTTTTGAGCGATTGCTTCATCGCCGAAACGGCTATTTTGCGCAGTCGTTCGGTTTTTATTTCCTTGCGCTCGCTGTGCGAGCATCTCAGCGGCACGATGCGGTCAATGCCGATCTCCACGAGCTTCTCCACCAGCCACTCCATGCGGTCGTTGTGCTTGGTGGGGGCGATGGCGAGAGTGATGCGGCACGGCCACGGGTTCGACACTTCAATTCTTTCCCTTACGGCGAGCAGCGCATGGTCGGGATGCGGGTCGACCATCGTGCAGCGATATCGGAAGCCGCAACCGTCGACAACGATAACCTCCTGTCCGGGTTGCATACGCAGCACACGCACGGCGTGGCGCGATTCATCGGGCGGAAGCACCGTATTGTCGGCAATATCGGGGGCAAAGAACTGTATCACGGCTTGCAGGGTTAATTATCAGCTTGCATATCCGGCCGGATCGTCCGCGCCGACATTGTCGAGCGCTTTGTCGACTGATTTGCTGCCTGACAGGCTCTCCGGATTGTGTTTATATTTGAAGAGAATTGCAAAGGACACAGCGACTACAAGTGCAAAGGCTGCGAAGATGAACCATGCCGTCGACCAGTCGCCGACGAGGAAGTCCCCTTCGGTGTGGCAGAAAGTGCTGATTACCTTGCCGGCGGCAAGTGTGCCTATGGTAGCTCCAAGACCGTTGGTCATGAGCATGAACAGACCTTGAGCCGATGCCTGAGTGTCGGCCGAAGTCTCTTTTTCGATAAAGAGTGCGCCTGAGACGTTGAAGAAGTCGAAGGCAACGCCGTAGACAATCATCGAGATAATGAAAAGCCACAGGCCGCTGCCCGGGTTGCCGAGGCCGAGAAATCCGAAGCGGAACACCCACGCAATCATCGAGATGAGCATCACTATCTTGATGCCGTAGCGCTTGAGGAAGAAAGATATGAGCAATATGCACAGAGCCTCTGAAATCTGCGACAGCGATGTGAGCAGGGTCGGGTTCCGGGCGCCGAACGAGTCGATGTATTCGGGGATGGCCTGGAAATGCGAGATGTAAGGACCGGCGTAGCCGTTGGTCACTTGCAGGCACATGCCCAGCAGCATTGAGAAAATGAAGAAGATTGCCATCTTGCGCGATTTGAACAGAGCGAAGGCTTTCAGGCCGAGAGCATCGGCAACGGATGTCTTTTTGTCGCTTTTAATGAGCGGACATTTCGGCAGGGAGAGGCAATATAGAAACATGATGATGCTCAGAACGCCCGAGACACCAAACTGCCAGTAGCTGTACTGGTAGGTGGCCTTAGAGCCTAACATGAAGCCGAAACTGCCGTTGTCCTCATAGGCGCAGTTGACAAACCACATCGTGGCTATGAAGCCCACGGTACCGAACACGCGGATGGGCGGGAAATCCTTGATGGTATCGAGTCCGTTGTCATTGAGCACGCGGAAAGCCACTGTGTTGGCCAGCGCGATTGTGGGCATAAAGAAGGCCACCGAGATTGTGTAGGAGGCAAGGAACATGGTGGGGTCGGGATAAGGCGTGGTACGTCCCATCCAGAAGCAGTAAATCATAAATGCTCCGGCAATGACATGGCAGATGCCGAGCAACCGCTGCGGCTGCACGAGCTTGTCGGCGATGATGCCCATGATGGCGGGCATAAAAATTGACACGATGCCTTGTATGGCGTAGAACCACGGGATGAGGTGACCCATCTTCACGGTCACTAAGTAGTTGCTCATGCTCGTCAGATAAGCACCCCAGACTGCAAATTCCAGGAAGTTCATCACGATGAGCTTGGTTTTTACGTTATTCATGTTATTACGTTTAGGTTTTTATACTTGGTTGTCGGCGCGGGCACGTTGAAAGAGGAGAATATATTATAATGTGTGAGCGAGGACGGAGGTGTTTGTTATTGAGCTTCGCGTTTTTTTATAATGTCGGATATTTTGGCTGCTTCCTCGTAGTTTTCTTCTTCGATGAGCTTGTCGAGCAGTTTGCGCAGGTCGGCAATGCCCATAGTCTGCGGATCGTTGGCTTCGGCGTGGCGCTCGGGGGAGTGCTGAGGGTGCGGGGGCTGCTGCTCGCGGTCGCGTGGCACGGCGTTGCCCTCCTCGTCGAAGACGGTGCCCGCCTGATGCAGTATTTCCTCGGTGGTGTATATTGGAGCGCCGGCTCGCACCGCCATAGCCACGGCATCGGATGTGCGTGAGTCGAGCACTATTTCGCGCTCGCCGTCGGTGAATGTCATCTCCGAAGAGAAGATGCCGTCTTCAAATTTATATATCGACACCGACTCAAGTGTAATGCCGAATGCCGAAGCAAAATTGCAGAAGAGGTCGTGAGTCATGGGGCGGGGAGTGCTCAGGCCTTCAAGTTTTATGCGTATTGACTGAGCTTCGGCGGCTCCGATCACCACCGGAATGCGTATCGGGCCGTCCTCCTGTGCGAGAATGAGCGTGAAAGCTCCCGACTGCATGGGAGAATATGATATACCCATCACATTGAGAGCTACTTTATCGGAATCTGAATTGTTGTCTGACATATCTGTAAGCTTTATTGATTGGGAAGAGGATCGACTATCATGCCCGAGCCGTAGCATATTTTGCTCTCGCGGTCGTAAAGCACGGCAAACTGGCCTGGCGCGATACCCTGCACCGGGCGTGGCGAGTAGAGAGTATAGCCTCCCTCCGGGTCGCGTGTGATGGTGCCGGGGAGAAATTCGGGCATATGTCGGTTTTTAAATGTGATTTCTATGTCGCGGCACTCCTCGCCCCATGGGTCGCGGGTGATGAAGTGCATATTGTGCAGGTCGATGGTGTGGCCGTACTGCAACGGTGTGTCGTAGCCGTTGGAGACGTATATCACGTTGCTCTTCACGTCCTTGCGCACCACGTACCACGGACCCCCGCTGAGCCCGAGCCCCTTGCGCTGGCCGATGGTGTGGAACCAGTAGCCTTTGTGCTCGCCCAGGATTTTTCCGGTGGCAATGTCGATGATTGGACCGGGCATTTCGCCTAAATGACGGCGGATGAAGTCGTTGTAGTTGATTTTGCCTAAAAAGCATATACCCTGCGAGTCTTTGCGGTAGGCGTTGGGCATACGGGTGGCGATGGCTATTTCGCGTACCTTTGATTTGGGAAGGCTGCCCACCGGGAACATTGCATGGTCGAGCTGCGCGTAAGAGATGCGGGCCAGAAAGTCGGTCTGATCCTTTACTGCATCGACTCCTGTGGAGAGCCATTTCACTCCGTCGCGCTCGGTGACGGTGGCGTAGTGGCCGGTGGCCGTGGCGTCGAAGTTGTGACCCCAGCGCTGCTCGAAATAGCCGAATTTTATCACCTTGTTGCACATCACGTCGGGATTGGGAGTGAGTCCCTCGCGCACGGTGCGGAGGGCGTACTCCATCACGTTGTCCCAGTATTCCTGATGCAGCGTCACCACATCGAATGGCAGATTGTATTTGCCTGCGATGTAGGTGCACATCTCTATGTCCTCCTCGGCCGAGCAGTCGCCCTCGTCGGTGTCGAGACCGATGCGGATGTAGAAGAGGTGCAGATCGTGCCCCTGCTCAAGCAGCCGGTGCACTGCCACGGCGCTGTCCACGCCGCCTGATATAAGTACTGCAACTTTCATTTTCGCGATAGTGTGATAAGTGGCTGACGGAGATGATTACGATTGGCTTATAGTGCGTTGATGGCTATTGGTTGTTGCCCGTCTGCACGTTTATCACGCGCATTGCGCCAAGGAGTCCGTCAAGGTCTATGTTGCGCCCGAGCACGCGGTGGCGCCCGTCGAGATAGTAGAACGCGGGTATCTGAGGCAGGTCGAAATATTCGTCAAGATCGGCCACCGAGCCTGCTATCCATGTCTCGGGGAGTGTTTTGGCTTCGGCCTGCCAGTCGGAGTCAGGGTCGTAGAGCACCACCATCTTTACCAGACCGCGGTCGATCATCGATTTGAGATTGTAGTCGGCGGCGAGACGTGCTTTGGTGAGCGAGCAGTCGAGGCAGTCGGGGTCGGCGAAGAAGAGAATGACGCGCGAGGCTATCACCTCGTCGAGTGGATGCTCCACTCCTGCGGTGTCGGTATATTGCAGGTTGGGCACACGGCTGTTGAGGCCGCTGCTCTCTATGATTTTGGCACGGCGGGCGTAGCGCGTGCGCATTGCGGGGTCCATCTTTTTGCTGCGTGCACCGGCCTTGCAGAAGGGCAGGAACAGAGCATCGGAGATATACTCGGCCGAGTCGCCCTGAAACCAGTGTTCGGCAATCTCGACCATGTCGGGCACACGTTTTGAGTCGGCTTTCTCAACCGAGGCTATGTAGCGGTCGATGGCCGGCATCACCGTGTCGGCCGAGGCGTAAATCATAAACGACGCCCAGTCGCCGAAGGCGTTTTGCAGTTTGGAAATGGTGGAGAATGTCTGCTTGATGTTGGCCCGGTCCCAGAAATGATGCACCAGATAGTTGCAGCGCTGTTGCAGAGTGATTTTGCTGTCGGGCACCACCGGGTAGGGGAAAAGGCGGCCTGCGTCGGGGTCGTCGATGCGTGTTGTCGAGCCGCTATGCTGAGCGTATACGGTCATGGGAAGAACCGCTAACAGTAGAATATATAAGAATTTACGCATAAAGAGTCTGATAGTCAAATCGATTTGTGTGCCCCTCGGCCGAGGGCCTGACAAAACCGGCGCTTAGGGGTTAATGTACGTTAAAAACTGCCAAAATTGCGTTTTGGCATTTCTTTTGCAAAGTTAATGATTGCTTTTGAGTTTTCCAAACTTTTATCGACTATGATTGTTAAGAAAATAAAAGGGTAATTTAAAAAATATACCGATTAAGCCATAAACCGAATATACTAAATTTTCAACTATATGAATTTTAACAATTTCACCATCAAATCGCAGGAAGCCATCCAGAAGGCGCTCGAAATCACGCGATCCTCGGGTCAGCAGGCCATCGAGCCTCTGCATCTGCTGAAGGCGGTGATTGAAGAGGGTGACTCGCTGGTAAAATTTATTTTCCAGAAAATCGGCGCCTCCGTGCAGCAGGTGAGCGGACAGGTAGACCGCGAAATCGCAACACTGCCCAAAGTCTCCGGTTCAGAGCCTTACCTGTCGCGCACCTCTAACGATGTGCTGCAAAAAGCTCTCGACATCTCCAATGCGCGCGGCGACCAGTACGTTACGCTCGAGTCGCTGCTTATGGCCATTTTCGAGATCAATTCTCCGGCCTCCACCATCCTCAAAGACGCCGGTCTCACATCCAAAGAGCTCTCGGCCGCTGTTGACGAGCTCCGCAAAGGCAAAAAGGCAACCGACCAGGGAGCCGAAGAAACATACAACGCTCTGTCGAAATATGCCATAAACCTCAATGAGCGTGCGCGTTCGGGCAAGCTCGACCCTGTCATCGGCCGTGACGAGGAGATACGCCGTGTGCTCCAGATACTTTCGCGGCGCACCAAAAACAACCCCATGCTCATAGGCGAGCCGGGCACAGGCAAGACGGCTATCGCCGAAGGTCTCGCTCACCGCATCGTGCGTGGCGATGTGCCCGAAAATCTGCGCACAAAGCAAATCTACTCGCTCGACATGGGCGCCCTCGTGGCCGGTGCAAAGTATAAAGGCGAATTTGAAGAGCGGCTCAAAGCCATCGTCAACGAAGTCACGCAAAGCGACGGCGAAATCATCCTCTTCATCGACGAGATACACACTCTCGTCGGGGCCGGCAAGGGCGAAGGAGCCATGGATGCCGCAAATATCCTCAAACCGGCTCTTGCCCGCGGCGAGCTCCGCAGCATCGGCGCCACCACGCTCGACGAGTATCAGAAGTACTTTGAGAAAGACAAGGCTCTTGAGCGCCGCTTCCAGAAAGTGATGGTCAACGAGCCCGATGAGCTCTCGGCAATCGCCATACTCCGCGGTCTGAAAGAACGCTACGAGAACCACCACAAAGTGCGCATCCGCGACGAAGCGATTATCGCCGCAGTACAGCTCTCCGAGCGTTACATTACCGACCGGTTCCTCCCCGACAAGGCCATCGACCTTATCGACGAGGCCGCCTCGAAGCTCAAACTCGAAATAGACTCCGTGCCGCAGGCTCTCGACGACATCACCCGGCGCATCGCGCAGAAAGAAATTGAACGCGAAGCCATCAAGCGAGAAGACGACGGCGAACGTGTAAAGGAAATCGAACGCGAGATAGCTCAGATGCGCGAAGAGGAAAAAGAATTCACCGCCAAGTGGAAAGCCGAGCGCGACCTCATCGCCAAGATACAGCAGAACAAAATCGACATCGAGCAGCTCAACTTCGATGCCGAGCGCGCACAACGCGACGGCGACTATGCACGCGTGGCAGAGTTGCGCTACTCGGCCATCCCAGGCAAAGAAAACGAGAACAAGCAATATCAGGAGCAGCTGCGCGTGATGCAGGGCGACAAAGCGCTCATCAAAGAGGAAGTCGATGCCGACGACATCGCCGACGTGGTGTCACGCTGGACGGGCATCCCCGTGAGCCGCATGACACGCTCCGAACAGGACAAACTCCTGCACCTCGAAGAGGAACTGCACAAGCGTGTCGTAGGCCAGCAGGACGCCATTGCAGCCATAGCCGACGCCGTGCGCCGCTCGCGTGCCGGACTCGGCGACCCGCGCCGTCCTATCGGTTCGTTCATCTTCCTCGGCACCACTGGCGTGGGCAAAACCGAGCTTGCAAAGGCTCTGGCAGAATATCTCTTCGACAACGACCAGATGATGACGCGTATCGACATGAGCGAATATCAGGAGAAGCATTCGGTGAGCCGTCTTGTCGGAGCGCCTCCGGGATACGTCGGCTACGACGAGGGCGGCCAGCTCACCGAGGCCGTGCGCCGCAAACCTTACTCTGTCGTCCTTTTCGACGAAATCGAGAAAGCTCATCCCGATGTGTTCAACATCCTGCTGCAAGTGCTCGACGACGGTCACCTCACCGATAACAAAGGCCGTCTGGTCAACTTCAAGAACACTATCATAATCATGACCTCCAACATGGGTTCACAGCTCATCCGCGACAATTTCGCCAAGATGACCGACGAAAACCGCGAGGTCACGGTAGAGAAGACAAAGGAAGAAGTGCTTGATATGCTCAAATCAACGATAAGGCCCGAGTTCCTTAACCGTATCGACGAGATTATAATGTTCACCCCTCTGAGCCGCAACGAAATCGAAGAAATCGTGGGACTGCAGATAGCCGCAGTGAAACGCACGCTCGCCGGCAACGGCATCACCCTCGATGTCACCCCTGCCGCCATCGGTTACCTTGCCGACGAAGGCTATGATCCCGAGTTCGGCGCCCGTCCGGTCAAACGTGTCATTCACCGTCAGATTCTCAATCGTCTCTCCAAGGACATACTTTCAGGCAAAGTCGACCGCGAGCATCCCATCCGCATCGACTATAAAGACGGTGAGCTCGTGTTCAGCAACTGACATCGGCTGTGTCACAATATAAAAAAGGCGGCGCGACCCCATATTCCGGAGTCGCGCCGCCTGATTTTTAGTAACTATGTCGTGAGCGGGGCCGCTCAAGGCCTCCCGGTGGCTGTCGCATCCTTAATGCATGCTTTCTATTTATGCAAATAGAAACGGCGGTTGTGGAAACAGCGGTTGCTGTTTTGAAGCAACTTCAGGAGGCAGCTCAACACGAAATCAGGAGATAAACACCGGTTGTCAGCGTTTACCTCCTGTTGTATTCTGTCAAATATCGTCGGAAGCGTGTCAGAATTGTGACACTTCCTCCGGTGTGAAAATAATGTCGATTTTTTTGCCGTTGGTTGAGCTTGTGTATTCGTAAACGAGGCTTACACCGGCTTTTTCAAGGAGCGGAAGAGCGTCTTGCACAAATTCAGGAGACTCTTTGAGCGCTTGGGTGATGCTTTCTTTTTGCTCGGCTATGTTTTCTTGCATCAATTTGTAAATTTCGCCCTCTTCTGTGTCGATGAGAGTGTAATGATAGATGTAATTGTCATTTGTGACCGAGCACGAGTCCCAGACCGTGATCTGGTCTATCTCCATAGGCAGTTCGGCGTTGATGTTGACTATTTCGGCCTGAAGAGCTTCGACAGCCTTGTCTTTCTCGTTGCTGCACGCAGCCAGCGAGAGGGCGAAGACGCTTAATACAAGCGCTAAAAATTTTGTTTTCATACTTTATGATTGTAAAATGATTAGAAGAAATAAGCGAGACGGAGAGTCCATTGTCGCGAGCGGGCCGAAAAGTCTTTGAGAAGCTCTGACTTCATGGCGTAGGTCATGCCCCAAGTGTAAGAGGCCGAAATCTGCCAGCGGGTGAAGAGTTCGGCGCCGAGTCCGGCAGTGAGTCCGATATTGCCGCCGGCGAAGCTCATTGCATCGCATTTGCTGTGAGCGATGGTGAAATTGATGTCAGGTCCGCCGTAGACAAACGGGGCGAATACTTCTTCAAGTCCCTGAAGACGGGTGTATTTGAATCGCAGATGCAGAGGAATGTTGATTTGGTGCATCATTATCAGCTCGTTGCCATATCCTTCTGACGACCATATCAGTTTCTCGCCGAGGTTGACTTTGGTGTTGGCCATGTTGTAGATGAGGCCGAGGTCGATGCCGAATCCTATGCCCGGGAACATCATTTCGCCTTGTATACCTGCCTGTGCTCCGACAGCGCCTTTTGAGCTCACAAGGTCTTGTTTCCACGACAGGGTGGAGTATGTGGGGCCTGCCACTGCGGCGTAGCGGAACTGCGCATATGCTCCATGACAGCAGCAAGCCATAATGCACAGGATGATGAATAGTCTGATTGTTTTGTTCATTAAGTGATTGTTAAACTGTTATTACAGCGCCGGCGCATCCCGACGTGAATTATTGGCTTACGCGTTCGGTGATATCTTCAGGGCGGAGAGCGGTCTGCTCGCCGGTGATCATGTTTTTAAGATTTACTACGCCCGATTCCAGCTCCTGCTCGCCGATGATGGCCACAAAAGGCACACCCAGAGCGTTGGCGTAGACCATCTGTTTCTTCATTTTGGCCTGATCCGGGTAGATGACCGATGCTATGCCGCGAGAGCGCAACTCTTTGATGCATCGCAGCGATGCTTCGGCTTCTTTCTCTCCCATGTTCAGGAAGATGATTTTCGGACGTGAGAGCGCATCCTCGGGGTAGAGATTGAGCGTGTTGAGCACATCGTATATGCGGTCGGCGCCGAAGCTGATGCCTACGCCCGACAGGCCCGGCATGCCGAACACGCCTGTGAGGTTGTCGTACCGGCCTCCGCCGCAGATGCTGCCTATCTCCACATCGCGGGCTTTCACCTCAATGATGGTGCCTGTGTAGTAGTTGAGCCCGCGGGCAAGGGACACGTCGAGGTCAAGCTCGGCTTTGAGTCCGAGCGCAAGCACATGCGAGGCGACAAAACGCAATTCCTCTACGCCCTTGCGGCCGATTTCGATGTCGGCGAGTAGCTCGCTCAGGCGCGTAAGACGCTCTTCGAGTGTGCCGGAGACAGAGAGAATAGGCTGCAGCGCCTTGATGGCTTCGTCGGCGAGGCCGCGCTCAGAAAGCTCGAGATTGACTTTTTCGATACCGATTTTGTCAATTTTGTCAATGGCTACTGTGATGTCGATGAGCTTGTCGGGCGCACCGATGAGCTCGGCAATGCCTGCCAGCACTTTGCGGTTGTTGAGCTTGATGGTGATGCGCACTCCCAGGCGGCTGAATACATCGTCGACCATCTGCAGCAACTCCACCTCATTGAGCAGTGAGTCGGAGCCCACGACATCGGCGTCGCACTGGTAGAACTCGCGGTAGCGGCCTTTCTGCGGGCGGTCGGCGCGCCACACCGGCTGTATCTGGTAGCGACGGAAGGGCATCTGCAGGTCGTTGCGGTGCTGCACTACAAAGCGTGCGAAAGGCACGGTAAGGTCGTAACGGAGACCCTTTTCGCATATTTTGGCCCCTAAGCGCGAGGGCTCGTCTTTAAGAGCCTCCGGGTCTACTCCTCGCATGAAGTCGCCCGAATTGAGTATCTTGAAGAGAAGTTTGTCTCCCTCCTCGCCGTACTTGCCCATGAGTGTGGACAGGTTCTCCATTGCCGGTGTCTCTATCGGCCGAAAGCCGTAGAGATTGAATGTGCGGCGGATAGTGTCGAAGATGTAGTTGCGTCGTGCCATTTCTTCGGGCGAGAAATCGCGCGTGCCCTTTGGTATTGTCGGTGAAGCCATATTCTGTTGTCGCAGGGAGGGCGACGGTGTTTGATTTTGAATGTTGAATTTTGAATGTTGAATGGGGGGGTCAGTCGAGCTTGTGGATTACCAGACCTGAGCGGAGCTTGGGCTCGAACCATGTTGTCTTGGGGGGCATGATGTTGCCTGTGTCGGCTATGTCCATGAGCTGTTTCATAGTCACCGGATAGAGGGCAAGCGCTGCCGCCATTTCACCTGAGTCTACTCTCTTTTTCAGCTCGCCGAGGCCTCGGATGCCACCCACGAAGTCGATGCGCCTGGATGTGCGCAGGTCTTCGATGCCGAGTATGTCGCGAAGGATGAGGTCTGACGAAATGGTCACGTCGAGCACGCCTATGGGGTCGGCGTCGTTGTAGGTGCCTTCGCGTGCCGTGAGCGAGTACCAGCGGCCGTCGAGATAGAGGCTGAAGTTGTGCAGCCGGGCCGGATAGTAGATTTCGGCGCCCATGTCGTGCACCTGAAATTTAAATTGCAGACGTTCGAGAAATTCGGCGGGAGAGAGACCGGCGAGGTCGCGTATCACGCGGTTGTAGTCGATGATGCGCAGGTGAGAAGCCGGGAAGGCTACGGCCATGAAGTAGTTGTATTCTTCCTCTCCGGTGTGTTCGGGGTTGGCCTGCGCTTTCTCGTTGCCCACGAGCGCGGCGGCTGCCGTGCGGTGGTGACCGTCGGCGATGTAGAGGGCCGGAATGTGGGCGAAAGCTTCGGTGATGGAATGGTTGTAGCGCTCGGGCACGATCCAGAATGTGTGTCCGAATCCGTCGGGAGCCGTGAAGTCATATTCCGGCTCGGTGGCGGCCACTTCTTTTATTATTTGTTCCAGCACTGGGTTGTCGGGAAAGGCGAAGAACACCGGCTCGACGTTGGCGTTGGTGCAGCGCACGTGTTTCATGCGGTCTTCTTCCTTGTCCTTGCGTGTGAGCTCGTGCTTCTTGATGCGGCCTTTCATATAGTCATCTACGTAAGCTGCGATGACGATGCCGTATTGAGTGCGGCCGTCCATGGTCTGTGCGTAGATGTAGTAATGTTCTTTTTCGTCCTGCACGAGCCAGCCGCGCTCCTGAAAGGCGTTGAAGTTCTCCACAGCTTTGTCGTAGACTCGCAGATCGTGCTCGTCTGTGCCGGGCTCGAAGTCGATTTCCGGTTTGATGATGTGGTATAGCGATTTGGGGTTGCCTGCTGCTTCGGCACGGGCTTCTTCGCTGTTGAGCACGTCGTAGGGGCGTGAAGCGACTTCGGTGACAAATTGGCGGGGTGGACGCACGCCTCTGAATGGTTTTACGGTTGCCATGGTTCAGGAGTATTAAGGTGTTGAGAGATTACTTGTTGCGTATGATGGTCTGTGTGCGGTCAGGACCTACCGAGATAATGGACACGGGCACACCGAGTTCGGTCTCGATAAATTTCACATAAGAGAGGAAGGCCTCCGGCAGACTGCTCTCTTCGGTGCATTTTGTCAGGTCGGCGTCCCATCCGGGTATGTCGGTGTAGACGGGCTGCACGTCGGCCGGCTCGATTGAGTAGGGAAGATCGCGTGTGAGAGTGCCGTCGGCGAGGCGGTAGGCGGTGCAGGCTTTTATTGTTGAGAAGCCGTCGAGCACGTCGCTTTTCATCATTATCAGGTCGGTGACACCGTTGAGCATCACTGCATAGCGAAGTGCGACGAGGTCAATCCAGCCGCAGCGGCGCTCGCGTCCGGTCACGGCTCCGTATTCGTGTCCGCGGTCGCGGATTGTCTTGCCTGTGGCGTCGAAGAGCTCGGTGGGGAAGGGGCCGCTGCCCACGCGTGTGCAGTAGGCTTTGAAAATACCGTATACCTTGCCGATACGGCCGGGAGCCACACCGAGACCGGTGCAGGCGCCTGCCGTGATGGTGTTGGACGACGTTACAAAAGGATAAGAGCCGAAGTCGATGTCAAGCATCGTGCCCTGAGCGCCCTCGCACAGCAGCGATTTGCCGCTATCGAGCGTATGGTTGATAAAATGCTCCGAATCAATGATCTCGAAGCGGTGCATATAGTCGACGGCATCGAAAAAGCGTTGCTCGTTGGCTTTCAGTTGCTCGTCGGCCTCAATGCCGAGGGTGGCCAGATGACGGTTGCGTACGGCGGCATAGCGGTCATGAAAGTCGCTCAGCAGTGTGTCGCCCAGACGAAGTCCCTGACGGGAAATCTTATCTGTGTATGTAGGGCCGATGCCTTTGCCTGTGGTGCCGATCTTGCCCTTGCCTTTGGCTGCCTCCGATGCCGCGTCGATAAGGCGGTGGGTGGGGAGGATGAGATGCGCTTTTTTGGAGATTTTAAGCGCTTTTACGATGTCGACGCCCGAAGCTTCGAGCGCTTGAGCCTCCTCGGCAAACAGTATGGGGTCAAGGACAACGCCCGAACCGATTACGTTCACAGCTTGCTCGCGGAAGATGCCCGACGGAATAGATCGCAGCACATACTTCTTGCCGTCGAACTCTAAGGTGTGTCCGGCGTTGGGACCGCCCTGAAAACGTGCCACCACATCGTAATCACCTGTGAGAACATCCACTACCTTGCCTTTGCCCTCGTCGCCCCACTGGAGCCCGAGCAGAACGTCTGCCTTACTGATTGACATAAATCTGAATACGGTTAAGAATATAAATTGAAATTTGCCGGCACGCCGACAGCCGCGCAGGCCGCGCACCGTACCTCAACGGCTTTGCAAAGTTAACACTTTCGTCCCGGATTGCAAAATAAATCGCCAACTTTGCCTCTTCTCTCTTGCTGCTTTGGCTGTGCCTCACTGTGCGTGTCCGAGTCGAGTTCATTCCCAAATGCCATACTGCATCCGCGGAGATGCCGGAGTCACGGAATGAGAGCGGCGCCCTCGGGAGTCATTAGCGGTTTAAGCTCGGCATATGGAATAACGCATCGGGGGAGTCCGGCCGCATAAGGCGCTATCTCGTATTGCTGATAAGTGAACGCGATGCCGTCGCTCATAAACACAGGCGGATTCTGCGGAAGTGACATCTCCCGGCGGCTGACCAAAAGCATATCGTCGAGCGTGGCTCCCGGCGCGGCCGAAGGCTTGAAATATTGCCTCCATAAGCCGTTGCGAATCATCGTAAGCAGCCTATCTCGCGCGTCATCGCGGAAGATATTGTCAAAAGTCAGCATCTCGCCGGTATTGTTGTCGAAAGACCTATCGGGCGACACTGTGCTGCCATGAGCGCCCCCCGTATATGAATAACAAGTGATGAAAAAAGACGACACTCTGTCGCTTTCGAACAGCGGACCGAAACTATATACATACTCATAATCTACTCTCCCACCGTCGGCTCCGAAATTCTTAAAGTCGCTTCGCGCCTCCGCAAGAAGCCGCTTCGCGCAACTGTCGGCCAAGGCTTTACCAGAAGACAGCAATTCATTGTCTGAGGTAAATTCGCTTATCTTCGCACTCGGAATAACAGAAAACATAGATGATGCAAGCCACGTGCGCACACTGTCGAGCAGAGGCCTCGGTCCGTCGGAAGGATATTGACCCGAGATGCTGACGGTGGCCTTGCAGCCGCTAACAATCAACGAATCAGACAAGCGCACCGAGTCGGTGGCAATGCGAAGAATCTCGACAGCTGCCGGTGAGTCCTCAGTGCCCCCCGAAGCGGCTTTACTGCTGCCCGAACAGGCCACAAGAGTCATCGCCGACAAAACAATTCCGGCGCAGAACAAACAAAAAATAATTCTTTTCATTGCTTACATTTTTAAAAATTGAAAAGGATGCAGTACACGTCCATTTATTAATAATGTGTACGCGAAAAATACGAGTCACAAAGAACCGACGTCCGATGTCAGCTGCAATCACCGACAAAGGTAGCAAAAAAACATATAAATATCCAACAGCCGGTGTAAAATTTCACAGAAATCAAAAAAATGCACATTGCCGGCAAAAAAATCCGAAAAATGTTTGGCAGATTCAAAAATAGTGCGTAACTTTGCAGCGCAAAAGAGGGGAACGCCCCTTCAAAGCACAGACAGCTCCGAGAGAGGAGTAAGAATAAAAAATTAAGATGATTCGCTAGCTCAGCTGGTAGAGCACAACACTTTTAATGTTGGGGTCCTGGGTTCGAGCCCCAGGCGGATCACTCTAGGGTCATCATCGGAGTCACGATGATGGCTCTTTTTTTGTGCCTTTATCAAATTGAACGTCAGCGTTTAGCATTTCGCAAAACACTGATTTAGATAGGTTTAGCACAAACTGTTAAAAATTGTATATGGGAATTTTTAGCATTTTGTAGTTCGGATTTAGCATAGTAACTTTGGTCCCAAGAAAGGGAAATGGTACCGAAATGGTACCCGGAAATGAACCTCCCGAACCCCCTTTTCTCCCCCTAAAATGGCCGTTTGGTACCATTTTGGTCCCAAAAATCGGCTTTGGTCCCAAAAATCGCGATGGTACCAAGGGGGAATCGGCACCAAAATCGTCCGGAAGATGGCGGCTGCTCCCTCCCGAGAGGTTCAGAAGTATAACTATCAAAAATCAATCGACAATGGCTTTAGTCCCACAAGTACGAATCATCTTCGACCGCCGCAAACGAGCCTCGGCAACGACGCGAGGCGCCGTAGAGGTGGAGGCTGTTTCCAACGGCCAGCGCATCCGAATAACTACAGGAGTAACCGTCCTCAAACAACAATGGCACGACGGAATGGTTGTAGACCACCCGAAGGCCATGGAGCTCAACAAGACCATTCAAGACATGTACGATGCCGTCCATGCCCAACTTCGTGCCATGGTACGCAACGGATGCGTCAATCTCGAGACGCTGAAAATCGCCCGCGAAGTTCAGGAAGTTAAAGTTGAGACACGCAAAGGTCCCGACTTCTTCGAATGGCTCGAGGAACGCATCGACAAGCGTCCGGTCACCGAATCAACGCGCCGACAGCACAAGGTGATGATGCGCTGCCTCCAGGAGTCGGGTCTCATTCACTCCTTCAAAGACCTCACTCCACGCAATATTAAGTTGTGGGATGACCACATCCGCACCAAAGTCACCGCTCAGTCGTCTGTTCACGGCTACCACAAGCGCCTCAAACCATACATCCTCGAAGCTATCCAGCTTGGGCTTCTCGTAGAAAACCCTTACGAGGGTATGCGCATCTCTCGAGGCAAATCGGAGGGTATCAAGTTCCTTACAGAGGCTGAACGAAACCGCATCGAGGCCCTTGAACTCTATGGCCCGGTCGCTAAAGCAAGAGACATGTTCATCTTCTCTTGCTACACTGGCCTCGCCTATTGCGACCTCGCCAAGATTACCCCGGAGGATATCATAGAGGAAGACGGGCATCTCTGCATCTCAGACAAACGTCAGAAATCCGGCATCCCCTATACCATCGTGCTTCTCCCCAAAGCCATCGAAATCCTGAAGCGCTATAACTTCAACATCAATCTGATGACCAATCAAAAGTGCAACGAGAACCTTAAACTCATTGCTCAAATGGCGAAAATCCATCTCAACCTCACGATGCACGTAGGTCGCCATACGTTCGCCACCTGGGCTCTTTCGAGGGGCGTAGGCATCGAGGTCGTAAGCAAGATGCTCGCCCACACTAACGTGGCCATGACCGAAAAATATGCCAAAGTGCTGCACACAAACGTGATTTCTGGCTTCGACAAGCTTCGCTAATCCGTCTAATCTGCCATCATGGCCGGGGACTCCTACTTCTGGAGCCTCCGGCTTAATTTTTGTACTGAATTTTCTACAGCGGCTAATCTTTTGCTCAAATCTTCGTTGTCATCACGCAGCTCTTCTATAACCGCCATCTGTCTCGCTATAACTTTAATCATCTCGCCGACCACCTTTTCCATATATTCCTTATCAGGCATAGACCTGGGCATGAGCCTTTCCCCTAACTCATAAACCTCATTATCTTCTAACATCTTACCTTTACCTGTCAACAGCCAATCCTCAGAAATCCGAATATCAAGGTTTTGCAATGCCTTAATGAATCTCATAGAGAAACCCTGCTTCCCCGTCAATATCATCGAAAGCACTGCGGGATTATAACCTAACTTCTCCGCCAGGGATTTACGTGTCAACGCTACACCATTTGTTTTGAGGTGTTCTACGACTGCAAGAAATCGTTGCAGTATATCTGGTGTTGTCTTCATTATTTTGGTCAATATTTAGGTTTACCTAAATAACGTTTATGTTTAGTAGCTTTGTTTACAGTGGCTTGTGAAAGCAGAAAGAAAGCTCGCTAATTTCGCCTAAACTTTCCGAAGGCAAAGTTAGCAAATTACCTTGAACTGATGGGGAAGTGAGCTAAAATTTTCGGAGACCCAAACAAATACCTAAACATAAACTTCAATGGATATTGAAAAAACCATATTGTCACAACTAAGACACATCAACAAACGTCTGAGCAAGCTCGAAGAATACTTCGAGGGAAAAGAAATGCCCGATCGGTTGATATCGGTGAAGGATGCAGCGCGAATCCTTCATGCTTCGCCGGAATCTCTGAGAGCGGACATCAAGGCCGGACGCATTCCTGCAAAGAGACCCGGTCGGGCATGGCTCCTGAGCGAACGAGAAGTCCTCAAGCGCGCTGGCTTCGACGAACTATTGAAGAACGCAACGCAGAAAAAGTAATTCCCAAATACTACTGGTGCGATAAAATCGCGTTAGTTTAGAAATCATCAAATAAGGAGAGTCCTTTGACATTTTGATTTGAATTGGTTGACAAGTCTTGCTTGGTTAGAA
>JBJEDE010000015.1:0-15090 GCA_051871795.1 Muribaculaceae bacterium
CAATTTAGAAATGACCTCTTCTTTAGCAGAGGCATTTTTGATGGGTATTCTTAACTGTTGTTATGAAACACCCTCTAAATATCGGGGGAAAAGATATCATCGTATGGAAGTTTCCCGAGCCGGAATACTTACGGGAGTCATTATACATGGCTTTTATCCCTGTTGACGGCAAATACATGGCCTTCGCTATATCCATAGGCCAGATGGTAGATTGGGAAATATCGACCTCGACAAAGGTGGCGCGAAGTACCTACGGGCGCGTCAAAAAGCCCGAGAGCGCCCGGGAGTGCGTGAAACTTTTAATAGACCGTGGGGCGTTGACAGGGACCATATCTATGGGCCAACCGTTTCAAGACAACTACACCGCACCCGAATATCGCCCACGACATTAACCTTTTAAGGGGTCAATACAATAAAAGAGTTTAGACCCTATTCCAATATATTTTGCACTTGCCAATTGAGAGTATCGTTGAGAGTAGCGGAATCTTTCGCCATAGGTTTATCGCCAAATTTAGAGGTTATCCTTGGCTGTTGTAAAAAAAATAGGTAAATTTGCCGAAAATATACGCAACTCCAATTTTTATCCAAATTTAACTTATGAAAAAATCGGCACTTATTCTTGCCCTCATCATCGCAATGGCTCTGCCCTCGTCGGCTCTTACGCCGACCGATCTGGTCGGACTTTGGGAATCAAAGTGGACTGACGTCCCCTCAGAGATGCGCGAGCTGGTACTAAAAGAAAAAGAATCGCTTGACATCAAAGCCGACAGCACGTTCTACATGGACGCGCAGATGCAGACAACTATACTCGGCCGCCCATCAATAGATATGTACGTCTACGTCAAGGGCCACGGCAAGTGGACACTCGAAGCCGACTCAGTGACTTTCAACGTCGACCCCACTTCGATAGAGATTGACTTCCCTGAGGAAGAAATACGCATCATGGGTCTCGACAACCCCGATCAGGAAAGCATGATCAAGAGCCAGATGCATTACAACTTCACCTCGCAGGTAAAAGAGATGCGAAAAGAGCTCGACAAATTCACCTACTACAATCTCGTAGTCATCGAGGAGAAAAAAGGCCGTGTGCTCGAATGTTCCGACCCGGCCAACAAAATAGACAAGCGACGCTACACAGCCAAGCAAGACAAGAAAAAGAAGAAAAAATAAAACGCCCGATTATCCCCCAGAGGAGCAACCGCCCGCCGACAAGACGAGTGCTCCCGGGGCTTCGGATTATACGAGACGGTATTTTCCCGGTCATAATTTCCGCCGAACGAAAACAAAATGCACCTCCTGCGCGTATTGATATTAACCCTGTGCATGGCTGCCGCCCCGATGGCCGCCTTCTGCTCCCGGCCCCAGTGGGAAACCGTGCAAAACGCTCCCGTGACGCCACCGTCCGACGAGCGTAACGACGACGGCGTGAGCGTGACCGTGACCGTGCACGACGGATACATCTACGTGACCACAGCGCAACCGGTGACCGTGAGAGTAATGACCATACTCGGCCAGCCCATCTCGCAGCACACGTTGCCCGAAGGCACTTCGCGCCTTAAAGTTTCTGCGCGCGGCATATATATCCTCAAGGCCGGAAACCGAAACCACAGGGTAACGATATAGCCTCCCTTCACCTGCTACCGTCACAGACCTATTATGGAACGCATCAAAGTAAAAATTATCAACAGTTCAGGCTACCCGCTTCCGGCCTACGAGACATTCTCATCGGCCGGAATGGACGTGCGGGCTGCCGTCAAGGAGCCCGTCGTTCTCGGTCCGCTCGAACGCCGTCTCATCCCCACAGGACTGAGAGTTCAACTCCCTCACGGCTACGAGATGCAACTGCGTCCGCGCAGCGGTCTGGCTCTGAAACACGGCATCACCCTTGCCAACTCGCCCGGCACCGTCGACGCCGACTACCGCGGTGAAATAGCCGTAATACTCATCAACCTCAGCAACGAACCCTTCACCGTAAATCCCGGCGAACGCATATGCCAAATGGTAATCGCTCACTACACACGCATTGAATGGGAAGCCGTCGAACGCATCGACGAAACCGAGCGCGGCGAGGGAGGGTTCGGCCATACCGGATTGCAATGAAACGTTCGTCGTTCTATATCCTGATATTCGGCCTTCTCGCATTGCTCGCCGGCACTACTGTCATGGGAGCGCGCACATGGGACGACGACAGCCGGCAGCGCAAGGCCGATTACATCTTCCTCGAAGCGCAAAACGCCTACTCCGCCAACGAGTACAACCGCTATATCGCTCTCATCCGCCGCGCCCACGAGCTTGACTCCGCCAACATTGACATAGCCGGCGAATGGGGCATGGTGACACTTAATTTCAACAACCTCGATTCGGTCACACGCGCCAAAGCTTACAACTATATCCGCGACCGCTTCCTCGCCGACACCACATCCTATGCCAATGGCATGGTATTCTCCAATGTTGCCTCACATTTCAACCGCATCGACGATGTGGTGATGACACTCGAAAAACTCAGCTCTGTATATCCCGCCAAACAAGAAGGAGCCGAATCACTGGCCAAAGCCTACGTGCTTAAAGCCGCCACGGGCGACTCGGCTGCCCTTGACCGCGCTCTGAGCATTTACCGCCGCCTCGAAGACGGAGCCGGCAAAAACACTGCGTTGACATCGCAGATTGTGCGGGCGCTCCTGCTGCGGGCCGACACTGCCGCTGTCGAAAACGAATTGTCAGCCCTCATGCGAGCCACACCGCAAGACAGCTACGCCGCTCTCTACGTGGGCTCAACCTACGACTATCTCGCACAACCCGACAGCGCCCTGAAATACATCTCGCTCGCCTGCGCCCTTGACAGCGCAAACGGCAGCGCTTACCTGACACGTGCCAACTTCTACCGGCAGCGCGGCGACAGCGCCGCCTTCGACCGCGAGGTGTTTCACGCTCTCAACAGCTCGGACCTCGAAGTCGACACCAAGGTGGAAATGCTCCGTTCTTACGTCTCCGAACTCTACACCGACACCGCTCAGCAACCGCGCATCACCGCTCTGTTCGAACGTCTACAGCAACTCCACCCCGGCGAGGCCGACATCCACTCTCTGTACTCCGCATACCTCGTAGAGCTCAAAGATTATGGTCCTGCGGCCGAACAGATGTCATACGCTATGGCACTCGAGCCTGAAAACGATGCATACGCCGCGGCTTACATCCAATTGCTTTCGCTCGCCGACGAAAAAGAAAAAATGCTCGCAGAGGCAGCCGAGGCCCAGAAACGGTTTCCGCAAAACCTCTATTTCCCAATCATAAGAGCTTCCACGTACCACACAAACGGCGACTGCGACCGCGCAATAGCAATTATGGACAGCGTTGACATTTCCGACATTCTCAACCCGTCGGCCGTGTCTAATTTTGTCGGATACAAAGGCGACCTTCTCGCCGCCGCCGGCGACACTCTTGCCGCCCTCGAAACTTACGAAAAGGCTATCGACATCAATCCCGACAACGCCGGAGCGCTCAACAACGCAGCTTACTTCATGTCGGAAATCCAAGGCGCCGACCTCAACAAAGCTCTGCGCTACAGTTCACGGTCAATCAAGGCCGAGCCGGAAAACTACACTTATCTTGACACTTACGCCTGGCTGCTCTTCAAACTCGGCGACATCTCGCTCGCACGTCAATATATAGATGCAACAATCCGCGTCTACGAAGAAGAAATGGCCAACGCCGACCCCGACGATAAGCAGAATTTATCCCCTGACATCTACGACCACGCCGGCGACATCTATTACAAAGACGGCGACACCGCCAAAGCAATCGAATACTGGCAAAAAGCCCTCGACATCGACCCCGACAACGACACCATCAGACTCAAAATCAAACATCCAGGCAAGCAGTCTCCTCCTGCGCCCGTCGAGACAAAAAAGTAGAAATAAAATCAATAAATGCAGGGCAATGCCTGATACATCAGGCTTATCCCGCGCTATTCAAAAAATCCGGCCGCTCCGACAATCTACATGACAAATGAACCGACCATCTCACAACATATTTCTCACTCTCGCGTGCGTGCTGCTCTGCATAGCGGTCACCTCTTGCCGGTCCAATAAAGAGACCGTTGCCTCCGGGTCGGAATACACTCAGGAAAACGCTGCCGACAACGACTGGACCGACCTCTACATTCCTGTAACATTCGAGATGAAGAGTCCGAAAAAAGTATCGTTTTCGGGACGTATGACCATGATACGCGACCGCAACATCTGTATATCGCTGCGGTTCTTGGGCATGGAGGTAGGCGTGCTCGACCTCACGCCCGAAACAGTGACCGCCATCGACAAATACCATCGCGTGGCCGTGCAGGAGCCCGTGACGCCGCTGCTGCTGAAGACCGGACTCGCATATTCCGATATCCAGGACCTGCTGCTGGGCCGCGCTTCCGACAAGGTAAGGAACAAAATCGACGCATCGCCTATGAGTCTGACCTACGGACCGATGAGCGCGACATCGGCCGGAGATATACCCCAATACGTCATCCTCCGCGCCACCGCAGGCTCCGTTCCCGTAGAAATACGACTCAGCTACAAACCCGATAAAGTCCGCCGCAACTCAGGCCGTACCGTGAGCACAACAATTCCGGCCGACTACCGCATCGTCGACCTGCGCACACTGCTTCAGAGCATCAAAAGCGACTATCCGCTGTGAAACGTCTGCTGTTCATCATATTATCGTTACTGCTGATATGTCCTGCGGCCGCAGACGCACGGCGCCGGGCCAAAAGTGAAAAGCCCCGTCAGTCTCAGACAACACAGGCGCGCACCTCAGCATCTGTCAAAGAGGAAAAAGAGAAAAACGAACAGCTGATACAACGCACCCGACAGCAGATTGCCGAAAATAGAAAGCGCACCTCCCGTCAGCTCAACGCTCTCAACTCGCTCAACGGCGAAATTTTACAGCAGACATCCGACATCGAACAGCTCGCAGCCTCCATCGCCTCTCTCGACAGCCTCGCCGAAGGCATCACCGATACAATAGCCATAATCGAGTCCGATGTGAAACTTCTGCGTGAAAACTATGCCCGCTCGCTCCGCCGTCAGCGCGACGCCCGCCAGGGACTTTCGACTGCGGCGCTCATCTTCTCCTCCGAATCGTTCTATCAGGCCGTAAAACGACTGGAATACATCAAACAGCTCGAAAAATGGCGCAACGATAAGACAGAGCTACTGCGCACGTCGGTCGAACTGCTCAATCTCAAGCGTCAGGGACTCACCGACCTGCGCAAAAAACACGCTATCGCCGTAAACCGCCTCAATACCGGACGCCGCCAGCTGCAAGAAAAGAAAAAACGCACCGAGGTACTCGTAGCTTCGCTGAAAAAAGAGGGAGCGGGCCTCGAAGCCGAACTCAACGAGCGACGCCGGCGCGCCCGGGCGCTCGACGCCGAGCTCGACCGCATAATAGCAGAAGAACTGCGACGCGCCGAAGCTGAACGCATTGCCGCTGAAAAGGCCGAAGCCGAACGCATTGCCGCTGAAAAGGCCGAAGCCGAACGCATTGCCGCTGAAAAAGCAAAGCGCGAGAAAGCCGAACGCGAAAAAGCGCAACGTGAGAAAGAAGAGCGCCGGAAAGCCGAAGAGCAGAAAAACAAACCCGGCAAGACTCGGCCCGACAATACAGCTCCGGAGAAAACCCGACCCGAAAAGACACCCGACCTTACCAAACCTTCGCCCGAGGCTAATGCAGTGAGCCGTCCGTCGGCCAAGGAGATTGAATTCAAAGAGAAAGCCGATGCCGTAAGGCGTCTCACAGGGTCGTTCGAAAGCAACAAAGGGCGTCTGCTCTTCCCGGTCGAAGGCAAGTACAATGTGGTGGGTACGTTCGGACGCAGCCGTCACACCAATCTCTCCAAAGTTGAAATCGAGAACTCGGGTATCGACATCGAGACCACACCCGGAGCCGGAGCACGCGCCGTGTATGACGGTGTTGTGTCTTCGATATTCTATATGGAAGGATACCACAATATCGTCATGGTGCGCCACGGCGAGTACCTCACTGTCTACACCAATCTCGATAACCTTAACGTGAAAAAAGGCGACAAAGTGAAGATGGGACAAAAACTCGGACGCATTTACACCGACCCCGACGACGAGAACGGCACCGTATTGCACTTCGAAGTAAGAAAAGAACGCACCAAACTAAATCCGCTCAACTGGGTAAAATGACCAATAACTCTCTTTCGGCACGCGTGGTGAAAGCCATGACACTCTTCGGCGGAGTTAAAATCGTGGAAATACTCTGCGGAGTGGTACGCAACAAACTGCTTGCCGTTTTGGTGGGGCCGGCCGGTATCGGACTCAACGCCGTATTCAACCGCGCCATGGAAATGGTGAGCGGCGTAACTCAACTCAATTTGCGTCAAAGTTCGGTGCGCGAGCTCTCCGGCGCATCGTCCGCCGAGCGTCCCGGCATCATCTCGGCCGTGGTCTGGTGGGCACTCCGCCTCGGCATCGCAGGCGCTCTTGTGATGCTCGTGCTATCGCCGGGCATCTCATGGCTGAGTTTCGACTCCATGGGGTCGTGGTGGCTGTTTGCCCTCGTCGGCATTGCCGTCATGGCCCAAAGCGTGACCAACGGCGATCTGGCCATCCTGCAAGCCACCGATAGGCTCAAAGTACTGGCCAAGAGCCAGGTACTGACAGCTCTGTCGGTGATGATTGTATGCGTCGGATGCTATGCGGCGTTCGGTATCGCAGGTGTGGTGCCGGGATTGATCATATCTTATATTGTATCGTTTGTCATAACTCGCAAGTGCCGTGGCAAAATATCGACTCCCACCCGGTCGCTAAGCGAAAATATGGCGACCGGACGCAAGTTCCTTTCCCTGGGATTCTCGCTCGGTGTGGGCATGATGATAAGCGCGGTATGCGCCTACTGCTTCATAGCTTGGATCAACCGCGAGAGCGGCGAAGACATCACCGGCATCTATCAGGCCGGTTATATGCTCATCATCAACTACGCCGGAGTGGTATTCACAGCCATTTCGATGGACTTTTATCCCCGGCTGGTGAAAGTGATTGACCGTCCGAAGTTCGCGTCGACCATTGTCTCGCACGAGATTTCGACATTGCTGCTTGTGCTGGTGCCTGTGATTGCCATATTCATCCCCATGGCGCCGCTGATGATAAAGATACTTTATTCCCATGAATTTGTGGCGGCGATTCCAATGGTTACGATCGGCATATGCGGCATAGTGTTTCGCGCCGTGTCGTTCTGCATGGCCTACGCAATCATCGCACGCGGCGACGGAAAGACCTACATCGTCACAGAGAGTCTGAGTTCGGTAGCCGGGCTTGCGCTTAATATAATTATGTATAAGACCTGGGGATTTGCCGGTCTGGGCGTCAGCTACATTATTTGGTACGCCATCTACACGCTCATCGTTACGGTTCCTTACCGCCGCTACGGACTTTCGCTGGCACGCCCCACGCTGAGACTCGTCGCTGTCGCCTCGGCCATGGCTGCGTTGTCCTACGCTGTGAATCTCGCCGGGTGGTGGGCATCGGTGATACTGGCGACCATCTGCGTCGCCACAGCGTCGATGTATATGATTAAGATACTGTATTCCAAACAATAAACGTCAACTGCGGCAGAGATGAAAATACTCCTTCTGGGCGATGCGAGCAACTATCACGCTACTCTGGCCTCAGGCCTCAGGCGGCTCGGCCACGATGTAACGGTAGCCTCCGACGGCAATGGATGGATGAATACCCGGCGCGACATTGACCTCAGCCGTCATCCGAGCCGTATCGGCGGCGCATGGCTATGGCTGAGACTCAACAGCGACCTCGCACCACGTCTGCGCGGCTACGACATAGTGCAACTGTGCACCCCGTTTTTTATAAACCTTCGTCCCGAACGCCTGCTCACACTATTCGACAGGCTCCGCCGCGACAACGGCCGCGTGTTTCTCACCGACCTTGGAAATACGCCGCAGTACGTGAGCATGTGCATCGACCCGTCATCGCCCCTGCGCTACAGCGAATGGCGCAACCCCTCGATTTCTGATGCCCTGAACAATCCCTCCGCACAGGAATGGCTCTCGACCGAGCTCACCGACTATTGCAACCGTGTATACGACAAAGTCGACGGCGTGATGACCGCCCTCTACGAATACCAACTGGCAGCAACCACACACGTTCCGGCTGCCAAACTGAACTATCTCGGTATCCCAGTCGACCTCGACACACTGCCGCCCCCACTAACGCACCGTGGCAAAGTGCGCATCCTCTCGGCCTACGACCGCTCCCGCGCCGACCACAAGGGAGCAAAAGTGCTTGGCGACATGGCTGCAAAGATTGTTGAAAAACACCCCGACAAGTGCGAACTCATAGAGGTCTGCAACCTCTCCTACTCACAATTTCTCGACACTCTTGCCCACGCTGACATCGTGCTTGACCAGCTCTACTCCTACACTCCGGCCACCACGGCTCTGCTCACAATGGCCATCGGCGGCGTGAGCGTGAGCGGCGGCGAAGAGGATTATTACCGGTTCATCGGTGAAAAAACACTTCGTCCGGTAGTCAACGCCGATCCGTTGGACATTAGCGCCACAGCACGGGAGATAGAGAGGCTCATCACCGACAAGGAACTCCTTGAAGAAAAAAAACGACAGGGACGCGAATTTGTCGAACTCTACCACAGCGCCGACGCCCTCGCGCTCCGCTGTCTCGACATCTGGACCGCCTACTGACCGACCCGAAAAAACAAAAACGCCAAATTATAAATGTTTAACGAAATTTTTCCGTATTGCACACGCAATCATGAAAAAAATTTTGTAAATTTGCACCGAAAATTCAGACAGCTTAGCTGCCGCATCTTATAGAAATCATATAACACTCTATAATATAAACTATTATGACAAAAATTGGTATTAATGGCTTTGGTCGCATCGGTCGCTTCGTCTTCCGTGCTTCCACAAAGCGCGATGACATCGAAGTAGTTGCTATCAACGACCTCCTCCCCGTAGACTACATGGCTTATATGCTCAAATACGACACAATGCACGGTCGTTTCGAAGGCGAAGTCAGCTACGACATGGATAAAAGCGAACTCATCGTCAATGGCAAACACATCCGCGTAACCGCTTGCCGCGACCCCAAAGAAATCAACTGGGGCGCTGTTGAGGCTGAATACGTAGTTGAATCTACCGGTCTCTTCCTTACCAAAGAAAAAGCTCAGGCTCACATCGAAGCAGGCGCAAAATATGTCGTTATGTCGGCTCCCTCGAAAGACGACACCCCCATGTTCGTTTGCGGCGTCAACGACCACACATACGTAAAAGGCACACAGTTCGTTTCGAACGCTTCTTGCACCACCAACTGCCTCGCCCCCATCGCCAAAGTCCTCAACGACAAATTCGGCATCGTAGAAGGCCTCATGACCACCGTTCACTCTACAACCGCTACTCAGAAAACCGTTGACGGTCCTTCGATGAAAGACTGGCGCGGCGGCCGTGCTGCTTCCGGCAACATCATCCCCTCGTCGACAGGCGCTGCCAAAGCTGTAGGCAAAGTAATCCCCGAACTCAACGGCAAGCTCACCGGTATCTCGATGCGTGTCCCCACCCTCGACGTATCTGTTGTTGACCTCACTGTCAACCTCGCCAAACCCGCTACCAAAGAAGCTATCTGCGCAGCTATGAAAGAAGCAGCAGAAGGCGAACTCAAAGGCGTGCTCGGCTACACCGAAGACGCAGTCGTTTCGTCTGACTTCCTGGGTTGCACCCTCACCTCGATCTTCGACGCTAACGCCGGTGTATATCTGACCGACAAATTCGTCAAAGTCATCTCTTGGTACGACAACGAAATCGGCTACTCCAACAAAGTGCTCGATCTCATTGCCCGCATGAAGAAAGTCAACGGCTAATCAACAACAGCCACCAATATCAAGGTGCGACACCATCAGGCGTCGCACCTTTTTTATTTGTATACATTGACTCTATGTAACTGAGCGCGTGCCCGCGCGAGGGCGGGCAACACGCTGTTACAGGACCGGAAATCAGGCGTTTTTCATTGCCAGCGCATAGAGGCGCATCTGCTTGACCATGGCAAGAAGACCGTTGGCACGGGTGGGCGAGAGATGTTCGCTGAGTCCGATTGCGTCAATAAACTTCAGGTCGGCAGCAAGTATCTCGTCGGGCGTGTGGTCGTTGAGCACGCTTATGAGGAGCGATATGATGCCTTTGACAATTATGGCGTCGGAGTCGGCCGTAAAATGCACCTTGCCGTCGTGATTTTCGGCGTTGAGCCATACGCGGCTCTGACAGCCTTCGATGAGCCGGTCGGGCGTTTTGAGCTTTTCGTCTATTGCCGGTAGCTGGTTGCCGAGGTCGATAATGTATCCGTAACGGTCCATCCAGTCGTCGATATCGGCAAATTCGTCGATGATTTCCTGTTGTTTTTGGTCGATGGTCATAGTGCTTATTCTGAGTATATTAGATTTACTAATGTGAGGCCCACCGCGCTTAGAGTGGCGGGGTCGATGTTGTCAATATTGTCATTGAGCGTATGCCACGTAGGATTGAACGATCCTGTTGAGGGGTTGGCGCTCTCGATGATGTCGACAGCCGGCACACCTGCGCGGTTGAGGTAGATGTGATCGTCGGTTATGGCGCCCCCGACTGAGTTTACAAATCGCGAGGAATATCCGGCACGTGAGGCTGCGCGCCATATTTTGTCGTTGACATCGCGGGCATAACTCTCTGAGAAGTATTCACGGTGAAATTGCGCGTCGCGGCCTCCCACCATGTCGAGCAACACGGCATAACGGATATCTGACAGCGGAAGCGTCGGGTTGCCGAGCCAATACTGAGTGCCGAGCGCCCATGCATCGTCGGCATCGTCGGCTTCCGATGCGTGCGGTCCGTAGTCTTCGGCATCGACAAAGAGAATGTCAACACCCACGCTCGGCTGCTGTATGGCAAAGAGCCGCGCAAGCTCGAGAATGACACCCACGCCGGAAGCGCCGTCGTTGGCGCCGTCGATCGGCTTGCGCCGATTGGATTCTACGGGGTCATGGTCGGCCCACGGACGCGAGTCCCAGTGCGAGAGCAGAAGTATGCGTTTCTTCGCCGCGGGATTGTATCGCGCCGATATGTTGATTACGGGAATGGTGACACCGTTGTAAGCCTTGACCGAACCGTGTTGCGTCTTCACATCTTCGGCTCCAAGCTCACCGAGACGCTGTGCGAGCCAGCGGGCACAATTTTGAGATGCAGAAGAGCCGGGCACGCGGGGGCCGAAATCGGTCTGAGCCTTCACCATGGCGAAGGCTGAATCGCCTGAAAATAAAGGAGCTGCCAACGAGTCGGAGCGAGTCGACGCAGTTGTCGCCGCGGCGCCGGTTCCCGAAGAACAGGCAACGAGAGCAGCCGAAAGCGATAGCATGAGATATTGTAAAAATTTTGGCATAAGATACAAAAAAAGGGTAAGCTTACTACATCGCACTGCTCAAGCCAACTGCCCTTGCTTCGGTCAAGACCTGGGGGTCAGAAAGCGAGCGAGTCGTATAGGACTTACCCGGCTGCAAAGGTACAAACAATTTTTGAATCTGCAACTATTTAACGCAAAAAAAATTTTGCCCCTCTGTAAAATTTTCGTAACTTTGCGACAATTATTGCGATATAAAAACATTAGAAGTAAAAAGCATAATATTTAATCATGAACGTAATCAAAAAGACCATCACCCTTGCCGACGGCCGTGAGATCACAATCGAGACCGGCAAGCTCGCAAAGCAGGCTGATGGAGCCGTAGAGGTGCGCATGGGCAACACAATGCTCCTCGCCACCGTAGTCTCGGCCAAAGAGGCAGGCGAAGGCGTAGACTTCATGCCCCTTCAGGTCGAGTACAAAGAGAAATTCTCGGCAGCCGGACGTTTTCCCGGCGGTTTTCTCAAGCGCGAAGGCCGCGCAGGCGATGCAGAAATCCTTACAGCCCGTCTGGTCGACCGCGTGCTGCGTCCCCTTTTCCCCGACAACTATCACGCTGACACATTTGTCAACATCACCCTCTATTCAGCCGACGGCGTAGACATGCCCGACTGTCTGGCCGGCCTCGCAGCATCGGCAGCGCTCGCCGTGAGCGACATCCCCTTCAACGGGCCCATCGCCGAAGTGCGCGTGGCCCGCATCAACGGAGAATTCGTAATCGACCCCACTTTCGAGCAGCTTAAAAACGCCGACCTCGAGCTTATGGTAGGAGCCACATACGACAATATCATGATGGTGGAAGGCGAAATGAACGAGGTGAGCGAACTTGACCTCCTCAACGCCCTCCGCGCCGCTCACGAAGCAATCAAAGGCATGTGCCTCGTGCAGAACGAGCTCGCTCAGGAAGCCGGAGCCACCGTAAAACGCGAATACTGCCACGAAGTCAACGACGAAGACCTCCGCAAAGACGTACACGACAAGTGCTACGCCAAGGCATACGCCGTTGCACAAGCCGGTTCGGCCGACAAGCACTGGCGTCAGGACAGCTTCGACGCTATCTGCCAGGAATACATCGACAGCCTCCCCGAAGAAGAAAAAGAAGAAAAAACTCCGCTCGTAAAACGCTACTACCACGATGTAGAGCGCGAAGCAGTGCGCCGTTGCATCCTCGATGAAGGCGTACGTCTCGACGGCCGCAAAACCACCGACATACGTCCCATCTGGTGCGAGACAGACTATCTGCCCGGCCCCCACGGATCGGCTGTCTTCACCCGCGGCGAAACACAGGCCCTCGCCACCGTCACCCTCGGTACCAAGCTCGACGAGAAAATGCTCGACGAAGTCCTCGTACAAGGCTCGGAGCGTTTCCTCCTTCACTACAACTTCCCGCCCTTCTCGACAGGCGAAGCCAAAGCTCAGCGCGGCGTAGGCCGTCGTGAAATCGGTCACGGCAACCTTGCCCACCGTGCTCTCAAACGCATGTTCCCCGACGACTTCCCTTACTCTTGCCGCATTGTGAGCGACATCCTCGAGTCGAACGGTTCATCATCAATGGCCACAGTATGCGCCGGCACCCTCGCCCTGCTCGACGCAGGCGTGAAAATGAAAAAAACCGTGAGCGGTATCGCCATGGGTCTCATCACCGACACCGATTCAGACAAATACGCCATCCTCTCCGACATTCTCGGCGATGAGGACCACCTGGGCGACATGGACTTCAAAGTCACCGGCACACGCGACGGCATCACCGCCACACAAATGGACATCAAGTGCGACGGCCTCAGCTACGAAATCCTCGAAAAAGCCCTTATGCAGGCTCACCAAGGACGTATGCACATCCTCGACATCATCGAAGCCGCCATCCCCGAGCCACGCGAAGACTACAAACCTCACGTGCCCCGCATCGTCACCCTCACCATTCCCAAAGACCTTATCGGCGCCGTCATCGGCCCGGGCGGAAAAATCATCCAAGGCATGCAGGAAGAATCGGGAGCAACCATTTCGATCGACGAAATCGACGGCGCAGGACACATCGAAGTTGCCGCGGCCAACAAAGACTCAATCGACAAAGCTCTCGAAATGATCAACGCCATCATCGCACAACCCGAAGAAGGCAAAATCTACAAAGGCAAAATAAGCTCTATCATGGATTTCGGAGCTTTCGTCGAATTCATGCCCCATCGCGACGGTCTCCTCCATATCTCCGAGATAGATTGGAAACGCTTCGAGACAATGGAAGAAACAGGACTCAATGAAGGCGACGAAGTAGAAGTCAAACTCATTGAAATCGATAAAAAATCCGGCAAATTCCGCCTCTCGATGCGAGCACTCAAGCCCAAACCCGAAGGCTACGTAGAGCCCGAACGCAAACCGCGCGCCGAACGCGGACCGCGTCGCGAAGGAGACCGCGGACCTCGTCGTGACCGTGGACCTCGTCGTGACAGCTGACAATCGCTCAACGCCATAAACCTTAAAGCCACCCTCATCAGGGTGGCTTTAATTGTTAAAATTCACACAATTACCCAAATAAATCGCTTTAAAATTTTGACACACGGCAAAAAAATCGTAAATTTGCAGCCGAATTCGTAACCTCTGGCAGGACAAAAGCAGCCTGCGAATGTTGCGGCTAACCAAAACATATCAAAATACGAAAATGGATCTTATAAAAATTGCCGAACAAGCATTCGAATCCGGCAAACAGCACCCCGATTTCGGCCCCGGCGACACCATCACAGTCGCTTACCGTATCAAAGAAGGTAACAAAGAGCGTATCCAGCAGTACCGCGGCGTTGTAATCCGCATCTCCGGCGAAGGTCGCAACAAACGTTTCACCGTACGCAAAATGTCTGACAACATCGGTGTAGAGCGCATCTTCCCCTACAACTCACCTTTTATCGACTCAATCACCGTCAACAAATACGGTAAAGTACGTCGTGCCAAACTTTACTACCTCCGTGCTCTCACCGGCAAAAAAGCACGCATCAAAGAGCGCCGCGTAGTAAATCAGTAAAACACTAACCCAGTAAATCTGAACTCACAATGAAACGTACATACCAACCCCACAACCGCAAAAGACTCAACAAACACGGTTTCCGTGAGCGCATGTCCACACCCGACGGCCGCAAAGTACTTGCACGCCGCCGCGCCAAAGGCCGCAAATACCTCACTGTATCCGACCGCATCGGTTCGAAATAATCGTCGATCACATTGACACATATACGACGTGCCGCAGACATTCCTGCGGCACGTTTATTTTTTATTTGACTAAGCGGTAAGCGCCGATTATCCTCAGTCGGCTCAACACGGGAAGTGCCACGCGGCCTCGCGTGACACTTCCGGGAAGCGAAGCGCGACCTCGCGCTGGCAATAAAAAAAACCGTCTCTGCTTTTGTCGTGGGCGAGGCCACTCACGACCTCCCGGTGGGAGGTGCCGAGCGACCCTGCTCGGCACATATATTAATATTACCGTCGCCTGATGCTTTGTCGTGAGCGGGCCGTTCATGACTCCCCGGTCGCATCCGCATCCTTTCTTCCATGTGGCATCCACGCAGCGGCTACTCGCGTCCGCCCGCACCGCGCAGATTCTACCTGCAAGTGCAAAATTAAGCATTATATTTGAAAAATTCAG
>JBJEDE010000016.1:0-52344 GCA_051871795.1 Muribaculaceae bacterium
CCGCGACCCCGACCTTGGCAAGGTCGTGCTCTACCAACTGAGCTATTTTCGCATACAGGGAAAATTTATCCTGAGCTTGTTCTTTAAGTCTTTAAAAGTACTCTGAGCGAAAAACGGGACTCGAACCCGCGACCCCGACCTTGGCAAGGTCGTGCTCTACCAACTGAGCTATTTTCGCGTTCTCTTTTTGGTTTTGCGATGCAAAGTTAGTCACTATTTTTGATTCCACCAAATATTTTTGAGAGTTTTTTCAAAAAAATTTCGCTCTGCATCGCAAACGGCTATTAAGCAAGTGATTGCAAAATCACACAATCGCCTCTTTGATTTTCTCAACGATATAGCGCACGTGCTCATCTGTAACCCACGGGCCGGATGGCAGGCAGATGCCCACTTTGAAGAGCGATTCGCTCACTCCGTTGACATAAGCCGGTGCATCGCGGTAGACAGGCTGTCGGTGCATCGGTTTCCACAGAGGACGCGACTCGATACCGGCTTTATCGAGGAATACGCGCAAGGCTTCGACATTGTCGTTGGGCTGACAATCGGTGGTGGCTGTCGATGCAGTGTGTATCACGCCTGCTGCGCCGCCGACCGCTCCTTTGACAATGGTTTTGTAAGCGTTCTCCTGACCCTGTATGCGCAGCGACGGGTCGATGGTGGCGGTGCAGAGCCAGAAATTGGAATCGTAGTCGGCTCCGGGATTGGTGTGCATGGTTATGCCTGGCACGTCGGCCAAAAGTCGGCAATATAGCTCCTGCACGTGCTTGTGGTGAGCTATGTGCTCGTCGACGATGGTCATCTGGCCGCGGCCTATGCCTGCGCAGATGTTCGACATACGGTAGTTGTAGCCGATGGCCTCGTGCTGATAGTAAGGATAAGACTCACGGGCCTGTGTGGCATACCACATGATGGTGTTTTTCTCCTCGGCGTTGCTGCACACGAGCGCACCTCCGCCCGAGGTGGTGATCATCTTGTTGCCGTTGAACGACAGCACGCCGTAGCGTCCGAACGTGCCGAGTGTCTGCCCTGCATATTTCGAACCGAAGCCTTCGGCCACGTCTTCCACAACGGGTATGCCGTAGCGTTCGGCGATTTCCAGCACGCGCTCGACCTGATAAGGCATACCGTAGAGGGCAACAGGGACTATCGCCTTCGGTTTCTTGCCTGTCTTGGCTATGCGGTCCTTGATTGCGGCCTCGAGCAGGTCGGGGTCGAGATTCCACGAATCGGGCTCGGAGTCTACGAATACGGGCTGCGCTCCGCAGTAGGTGACAGGATGAGTGGAGGCGCAGAAGGTGAACGATTGCACGATCACTTCGTCGCCGGGGCCGACACCACAGCCGACCAGAGCAAGGTGCACGGCCGCCGTGCCCGATGACAGAGCCACAACCGGGCGATCGGTGTTGAGGAATTTCTGCAAATCGTCCTCAAAGCCGTTCACGTTCGGTCCAAGGGGTACAACCCAGTTATCGTCGAAGGCTTCCTGAATATATTTCATTTCGTTGCCGCTCATGTGGGCAAGACACAGCAGTATTCGTTGCATGGATGTGTTATTTTCGGATATTTTTATATATTTTGTGGCAAAGTTACAAATTTTTTAAATAAAAGTAGTAACTTTGTAAACTAAAATATACAGGCTCGATCAGCCGGACACACATTAATATTATAGATTTCAAATATTAATGATTGTGGCTATGCGCTCAGAAACTGCATATTTATGTAACATTTACACCACTTAATCATTGATAAAAGATGAAGAAGACAATACTTGTGACAGGTGGCACCGGTTTTATCGGCTCGCACACTACCGTTGAGCTCATCAATGCCGGTTATGACGTTGTGATTGTCGACAATCTCTCCAACTCCAAAGCCGACGTTGTCGACGGCATCGAGAAAATAACGGGAGTGCGTCCGGCGTTCATTCAGGCTGACTGCTGCGACAAGGAGGCGATGGATAAAGTTTTTGCCGAATACCGCCCGCAGGGCATCATCCACTTTGCGGCGAGCAAATCGGTGAGCGAAAGCGTGGAGAAGCCTCTCCTCTACTATCGCAACAACATCCTCTCGCTTGTGACACTGCTTGAGCTCATGCCCGAGTACGACACCACAGGCATCATATTCTCGTCGAGTTGCACCGTATACGGACAGCCCGATCCGGAGAACCTCCCTGTGAGCGAAAGCGCACCTATCAAGGCCGCCGAAAGCCCTTACGGCAACACAAAACAAATCAACGAAGAGATAATCCGCGATTATATCGCCTCCGGCGCTCCCGTCAGCGCTGTGCTGCTGCGTTACTTCAACCCCATAGGCTCGCACCCAACCGCCATCATCGGCGAACTGCCCAACGGTGTGCCCATGAATCTTATACCTTTCGTTACGCAGACAGCGGCCGGCATCCGTGAGCAACTGAAAGTGTTCGGCAACGACTACTCGACCCCCGACGGCACCTGCATCCGCGACTATATCTACGTTGTCGACCTCGCCAAAGCGCACGTCAAGGCCATGGAGCGCGTGCTCGAGCACAAAGGCGAAAGCCTCGAAGTGTTCAACATCGGCACCGGCCACGGAGTGAGCACAAAGCAAGTGATCGATGCATTCGAACGCGCCACCGGAGTAAAACTCAACTGGGCTTACGCGCCCCGGCGAGCCGGCGACATCGAGCAAGTGTGGGCCGACGCCGAAAAAGCCAACACCGTGCTCGGCTGGAAGGCCGAAACAAGCCTCGACGACGCTCTCTTGTCGGCCTGGCGCTGGCAGCAGTCGCTCAAATAATCACTCCGATCATTTCCTATCTCTCTCAAACCCGACCAGAGAAAGCAATACTTGACTAAATCAAAAATATACAATGGCAGTTGAAATAAAAGGACTCACTCCCCGCAACGTAAATTACTCGCAGTGGTACAACGAGCTCGTGGTCAAAGCCGACCTCGCCGAGCAAAGCGCAGTGCGCGGCTGTATGGTTATCAAACCTTACGGCTATGCCATCTGGGAAAAAATGCAGCAGACGCTCGACAAAATGTTCAAAGAAACAGGCGTGCAGAACGCCTACTTCCCCCTGCTCATCCCCAAATCTTATCTTTGCCGCGAGGCCGAGCACATCGAAGGCTTCGCCAAAGAGTGTGCCGTCGTAACACATTACCGTCTCAAAAACGACCCCAACGGCAACGGTGTGATTGTCGACCCCGAAGCACGCCTTGAAGAAGAACTCATAGTGCGTCCGACTTCCGAAACCATCATCTGGGGCACATATAAAAACTGGATACACTCATGGCGCGACCTCCCCATCCTGTGCAACCAATGGGCCAACGTGATGCGTTGGGAGATGCGCACTCGCCTCTTCCTGCGCACCGCCGAATTTCTCTGGCAGGAAGGCCATTGCGCCCACGCCACAGCCGAAGAGAGCGAAGCCCGCACCGTGCAGATGATAAACCTCTATGCCCGCTTCTGCGAAGAATACATGGCAATGCCCGTTATCAAGGGCGTGAAGACTGCCAACGAGCGTTTTGCCGGCGCCCTAAACACTTACACCATCGAGGCTATGATGCAGGACGGACGAGCCCTGCAAAGCGGCACCTCGCACAACCTCGGCCAGAACTTCGCCAAAGCATTCGACGTGACTTTCGCCAACAAAGAGAACAAGCCCGAATACGTTTGGGCCAACTCATGGGGCGTATCCACACGTCTGATGGGCGCACTTATCATGACTCACTCCGACGACAACGGTCTGGTGCTTCCGCCTCATCTCGCCCCCATTCAGGTCGTAATCATCCCCATCTACAAGAACAAGGAACAGCTCGACACCATCACCGCTACTGTCAACCCCATAATCGAAGAGCTCAAATCGCTCGGGGTGAGCGTAAAATACGACGATGCTGACAACAAACGTCCGGGATTCAAATTTGCCGACTATGAACTCAAAGGCGTCCCCGTGCGCCTTGCCATCGGCGCCCGCGACATCGAGAACGACACCGTCGAGCTCATGCGCCGCGACACGCTCGAAAAAGAATCGCTCCCGCTCGAAGGCATCGCCCGTCACATCGCAGCTCTGCTCGAAGACATTCAGAACAATATCTATCAGAAAGCGCTGAAGATGCGTCAGGCCAAAACTTACGTCTGCGACAGCTACGACGAGTTTAAGGAGAAAATCGAGGACGGCGGCTTCTTCCTCTGCCACTGGGACGGCACAACCGAAACCGAGGAACGCATCAAAGAGGAAACCAAAGCCACAATCCGTTGCATTCCTCTCGACGGCGACGAAACTCCCGGCGTGTGCATGGTCACCGGCAAGCCCTCGGCGCGCCGCGTAATCATCGCCCGTAACTACTGATAAACTTCCGGTAGGCTCCCGGCCGGTCCACAACATCCCGGCAGCCCGAAACGCACCGCCGATCGGGCTGCCGGATTTCTCCCGACGAGCCTTACTGCTCCTTTATCCGTACCTTAGACCTGCCTGAAACATAAACCGGAAATACAGAATGAAACTTCCTGTCATTGCAATAGTCGTGCCCTGCTACAACGAAGAACAGGCACTCCCCATCTCGGCAGCCAAGCTGCTCGAAATACTTGACCGTATGGCCGAGCAGAAACTGGCGTCGCCCGACAGCTACGTGATGTGCTGCAACGACGGCAGCCGCGACCGCACCTGGGACATCATCACCGAGCTCCATCTCGCCGACAATCGTGTCAAAGGCATCTCGCTCGCCCACAACCGGGGCCACCAGAACGTGCTCCTTGCCGGCCTCACCACAGTGCAACCTATGTGCGACGCCGCCATATCAATCGACGCCGACCTTCAGGACGACCCCGAAGCCATCATCGAGATGGTGAAGCTCTTCAACCAAGGCAAGGAAATCGTCTACGGCGTGCGCGGCTCGCGAGAGACCGACACATGGTTCAAGCGCACGACGGCTCGCGGCTTCTACTCGTTTCAGAAAGCTATGGGACTCGAAACCGTCTACGACCACGCCGACTACCGCCTTATGAGCGCCCGCGCCATTGAGCTGCTCCTACAATACGATGAGAAAAACATATTTCTGCGCGGCATCATCCCGCAGATAGGTCTCGACACGGCCATCGTCAGGTACGATCGCGCCGCTCGAGTGGCCGGCGAGTCGAAATATCCGCTGAGCAAGATGCTGAGCTTCTCTATCGACGGCATCACATCTTTTTCGGCACGCCCGATGCGCATTATTTTTATAATAGGACTGGTACTGCTTTTGCTCGACGTGGCTGTGGCCGTATGGGTATTTGCCGCTCACTTCTTCCACCGTACCATCACCGGCTGGTCGTCGCTGATGCTCTCGGTATGGTTCCTGGGCAGTCTGATACTTATGAGCATCGGCATAGTGGGCGAATACATCGGCAAGATATTCATAGAGGTTAAGAACCGTCCGCGATTCGCTATCAAAGAAAAATTAATCTGACGCGCTGACCAAGCATACTATTTAATGTATTGCGTGCCAAACCGACATTACACCGATGAGCGAAATTTCAATCGACATATATAAAGCCGACGTCGACTCTCAGTTGCCGCTGCCCTACGCCGACGAGGGCATTCAGGCCGGATTTCCTTCTCCGGCTCAGGACCACTTGAACGAGAGCATCGACCTCAACCGTGAGATTGTGAAGCATCCCGCATCCACGTTCTATGGCCGTGTTTCAGGCAATTCGATGATCGAAGAAGGCATCGAGCCCGGCGACATCATCGTTATCGACCGCTCGCTTGAACCTGCCAACGGCGATCTGGCCGTGTGCTGCGTCGACGGCGAGTTCACGCTCAAACGCATATCTCTGCAGCCCAACGCCGTGTGGCTCATACCGTCCAACGAGACATTCGACCCCATACTCGTAACCCCCGACTGCCGGTTTGAAATATGGGGAGTGGTGACCCACACCATAAAATCAAACCGTCGCCGCCGCCGCTGAAACCGCAATTCTAAATTCAAATAATTCCAATGTTCGGACTCATCGACTGCAACAACTTTTTTGTCTCCTGCGAGAGAGTTTTTGACCCCTCGCTGCGCGGCGTGCCTGTGGTCGTGCTCAGCAACAACGACGGTTGCGCCGTAGCCATTTCCAACGAGGCCAAAGCATTGGGCATCAAGCGCGGAGTGCCCCTTTTTCAGATCAAAGACATTGTCGGACGCTACGGAGTGAGGGTGTTTTCGAGCAATTTCCGTCTCTACGGCGACATGTCGGCAAGGGTAATGAGCGTGCTCTCGTCTATGACCGAAAACGTTGAGATTTACTCCATCGACGAGGCCTTTTTCCGCCCCGCGAACGTTTGCGAAAATGAATTGCAGGACTACGGGCGCTCAATTGTGCACCGCGTGCGTCGTTGCACGGGCATCCCAACCTCTGTGGGCATTGCATCCACCCGCACTTTGGCAAAGATTGCCTCAAAATTCGCAAAAAAATATCCCGGCTACCATGGCTCGTGCATCATTGACACGGAAGACAAGCGACGCAAAGCTTTAAAAATGACCGAATTAGGCGATGTGTGGGGCATTGGCCGCAGGCTGAGCAAGCATTTTGCCGCAAGAGGTTTACGTACGGCTCTCGACTTGGCCGACATGACCGAGGAGCAGATGAAAGAATACAACGTAACCGTTTTACGCACATGGAAAGAGCTCAACGGCACCGCCTGCATCGATATCGACCACGACTCATCCGAGCAGAAACAGATGTGCTGTTCGCACTCATTCTCGCCGTGCATAACCACAATTGACGATATGCGCGAAGCTGTGGCAAGTTTTGCCGCCAACATCGGCACACGGCTCCGGCGGCACGGATTATGCGCCGCGACCCTGTCGGTATTCATCCACACCAACCGATTCCGCGCCGACCTTGACCAATATTACAATTCGGCATTTATCACCCTCAACGAACCCACCGACGACACGCTCACTATCACCGACGCCGCTTCACGTGCGCTGGCAAGCATTTTTCGTCGTGGCTACGAATACAAAAAAGCCGGCATAATCATCACCGAAATTGTGCCCAAAGCCAACGTGCAGCCGTCGCTTTTCGTCAGTCAGGCCGACCGAGACCGACGCACCCGCCTAATGACCGCTGTCGATAAAATCAACACATCCGGGGCCATGCGCGACAAAGTGCATACTGCCTCTTTCTCACCCATCTCCGAACACATCAGACGCGAATCGATGTCACGGCACTTCACCACCTCACTCGCCGACATTATTTATATCAATTGACCTATGGATAATAAATCGTTCATCTCTCACATCTGTAGCAAAACAGGACTCTCACAGGCCAGGGTGACAGCGCTCACCGCATCGCTTGGCGAACTCATCGGCGAGCACTGCGGCAATCTCGACACTGTCGCTATACCTCAGTTCGGCAATTTTACCGGCATCAAGCATGACGAGACTGTTATTACCGACGACGGCAAACGAACACTCATTCCTCCAAAAATCGAGATAGAATTCACCCCGGGGTCAATGCTAAAAAAAGCCGTTAAGAAATGAACAGAATTATCGCCCTTCCATATCTCGCAGCCGAGATTGCCGAGAAAAACGGTATCTCGTCCAACATCGCCGAGAGCTATGTGCAAGCTGTGATCGAAAGCATCTCCGATGCACTTGCCCGTGGCGAACAAGTGAAAATCAAGTCGTTGGGCATTTTTACCGCCACACCCGACGGCAACGTGACATTCATCCCCGAAGCGCCGCTCGCCGAGGCTGTAAATTCGCCGTTTTCGGCCTTCGTGCCGGTTGTTCTGGCCGAGGGAGTAGACATCGGCACGGCGTCTGACTCTGACGACAATTCGGGTCCGGAGTCTGAAACTAAGGTTGAACATGAGGTTGAACATGAGGCTGAAATCATCACTGAACCCGGTGTCACGCCGGATGACGAGCAACTGCAAACGGCAGAAACGGTGTCTGCGCAAGAGACAGCCGAAGAAACCGTAACGCCTGTAACAACCGAAGCTGACGAGGAGGCGACGGAACCGGCTGAAGAGGCTGAAACTGAGGAAGAAGCGACATCGCCGGATGAAGAGACCGAATCAGTTGAGACGCCTATCCAATGCGAACCAGCCGACAACAAAGAAAATCCGGTCACCATCGACACCCCCGAAGTCACTGACAATTACGACTACTCCGACAATTACGATAACTCCGACGAGAATGACAACTACGGCAAAAGCAACTTATGGCTTTGGGCCGTCACCGGCCTTTTCTGCGGCATCATCATAGGTTTCGTTGTCGGGTATCTCCTGCAGCCCGAAGTGGATGAACTGATTACCGGTTTGAGCAAAGAAACTGTAAACAAAATAGACCTTCCGACCGACTCTGCCGCTGCCGACTCTGTTGACCGGGCGGCCGTTGCAATGCCCGTCCCGGCCGACAGCGTAATACAGGCTGAGGCACCTGAAAACACAGTGATTTACGATACCATACGCTCCAACCGATTCCTCACCACGATGGCCCGTCAGCACTATGGCAAGATGGAATATTGGGTATACATCTACGAGGCCAACGCCGACATTCTCGGACACCCCGACCGCGCCAAAGCGGGCACCGTAGTGAAGATTCCCGACATAACAAAATATGTAACATCGGCCTCCGACTCGATAAATCTTGCCCACGCACAAGCCAAAGCAATCGAAATCTACGCGCCCTATCGCCGCTGACGGTTGTTTGAAGGTCTATTTCTTGCAAAATAAGGAGAAATTTCTTAATTTTGCACTGAAATTAATGACCAATACGGCAATAGCATATGACCAATTCAGGCAAAAGCGCTGAAGCCGCCGCAAATAGCTTACGCAACCGCAAGATAATCAAATGGATGTGGATAAGTTTCGCATCCCTTGTGATTGTCATCCTCACATTCTTTATTCTGGCCTACAACGGTATTGTGGGCTATATGCCTCCAGTCGAAGATCTCAACAATCCGCAGGACAAGTTCGCCACCACCATCTACTCCTCCGACGGCGTGGAGATGGGTCGATATTTCCGCAACACGGGCAATCGCGTCTACGCCGACTACAACGAGATTTCGCCTTACGTGGTCGATGCGCTCATCGCCACCGAAGACGCCCGATTCATGAGCCATTCGGGTATCGACCTCGAAGCGCTCGCGCGTGTGTTGGTAAAGACCCTTGTACTCCAACACAAAAATTCCGGAGGCGGCTCCACAATCACGCAACAGCTTGCCAAGCAGCTATACTCCCCCGAGAGTGACGGCCTATTCACCCGTGTGCTGCAAAAACCCATCGAATGGATGATTGCCGTAAGACTCGAGCGCAGATACTCCAAAGAAGAGATTCTGAAAATGTACCTCAACCAGTTTGACTTCCTCTACAATGCCGTGGGCATCAAGTCGGCTGCACACGTCTACTTCGGCAAAGACGCCAAAGACCTCAATATAGAAGAAGCCGCCACACTCGTGGGCATGGTAAAAAACCCCTCATACTACAATCCGCGCCGCAAGAACGAGCGCACCCGCCAGCGCCGCAACATCGTGCTCGACCAGATGTACAAGGCCGACAAGATCACCAAAGCCGAGCTCGACTCGCTGTGCGCACTGCCCCTTACGCTCGATTATCATCCGGCCGACCACAAAGAGGGCATCGCGCCTTATTTCCGCGAGGAATTGCGTCGCTACCTTCTGGCAAAAAAACCGGTGCGCAGCCACTACCCGTCGTGGGACTCACAAAAATTCACCGACGACTCCCTGCTGTGGGTCAACGATCCGCTCTTCGGATGGGTGGAAAAGAATCCAAAGCCCGACGGCTCTAAATGGGACATCTACAACGACGGCCTGCGCATCTACACAACCATTGACTCGCGTATGCAAAAGCACGCCGAGAACGCTGTGCGCGAGCATATGCGCGATTTGCAGCGCCGCTTCTTCGCCGAGAAAAAATCGTCGCCTCTGGCCCCCTACTCTTCCGCATTGTCAAAAGACGACCGCGAGAAACTGCTGCGCAACGCCATACGTCAGAGCGAGCGCTATCGCGTGGCCAAAGTCGCCGGCAAGTCGCAGAGCGAGATTGATCTGGAATTCGCCACACCCTACGAGATGTCGGTGTTCAGCTACGACGGCCCCGTCGACACGGTGATGACTCCGCGCGACTCAATCCTCTACACCAAGCACTTCCTCCGCACGGGATTCCTGTCAATGGATCCGCGCAACGGATATATCAAAGCCTATGTCGGCGGCCCCGACTTCAGATTCTTCCAGTACGACATGGTTTCGACCGGACGGCGTCAGGTGGGCTCGACTATCAAACCTTTCCTCTACACACTCGCAATGGAAGAAGGCATGACCCCATGCACTCAGATGCTCAACGCCCAGCCTACGCTCATGGATCAAAACGGACGCCCGTGGAGCCCGCGCAACGCCGGTTCGGCACGTGTGGGCGAGATGGTAGACCTGCGTTGGGCGCTCACCAACTCCAACAACTGGATTTCGGCTCGCGTGATGGACGTGGTCAAGCCTCACAACCTTGTGCGGTTCATGCACAACATGGGCATCACCAACCGCCTGCCGGCCGTTGTATCGCTATGTCTGGGTCCGTGCGAAGTGTCGGTCAAAGAAATGGTTACGGCCTATACAGCCTACGCCGACTACGGCATGCGCTCCAACCCCATCATGGTCACTGCCATAGCCGACAACAGCGGAAACATAATCTCTGATTTCTCTCCGGGCAAGACGGAAGTTATCTCGCAGAAAGCTTATTACCGCATCCTCTCGATTCTGCTCAATGTAGTGGACAGCGGCACCGGTAACCGCGTGCGTCGCGCTCCCTACAACATCACCGCTCAGATGGGCGGCAAAACCGGCACAACCAACGACAACAGCGACGGATGGTTCATGGGATTCACCCCCGAGCTCGTGTCCGGCGTATGGGTAGGCGGCGAAGAACGCAACATACACTTCAACACAATGGCCAACGGTCAGGGCGCGTCAATGGCTCTTCCCATCTACGGCCGTTATATGCAGAAAGTATATGCCGACCCCAAACTCAACTATACCCAGAACACCCGATTCCGCTTCCCGGCCGATATCGACCTTTGCGAAGGCGAATACTTCAATGACCCTTATGAAGTGGAAGAAAGCATGGAAGGCGTGTTCGATTGACAATTATGAAGCGACTATTTTCATCCATATTACTCAGCCTCGCTCTCTGCTCGTCGGCTAACGTATCCGGCGAATTGCGCACCCGCACCATCTCAGGCAAGACATACTACGTATATACCGTAAAGAAAGGTGACACCCTCGACAACCTGTCGAAGCGTCTGGGCATGACCAGAGCCGAAATCATTCGTTTCAATCCATCGTCCGAAGACGGACTCATTACAGGCCAATGGCTCATTTTCCCCGAAGGCGAATATTCGTCTGAAACGGCAAAAAAATCTCCCGTCCAATCCGGCGGGTCAGATTTGGCTGTCACATACACGGTAGAGAACAACGAAACAATTTTCGGTGTCGCTCACCGTTTCGGTGTATCGCCCGAAACTATATTGGCGCAAAATCCGCAGGCTGCTTCGGGACTCCACCGCGGTATGGTGCTGAGAATCTCGTCCGGTGAGGCCGAGAACGGAAACCGGACATCCGAAATTGCAGCGAAACAGACAACAGACCGGCCGGACGACAAGACCGAACCTCAGCAAACTCCCCGACATGAAACCCTGACAGAACCGGAACAACCTGCAATGCAAACCGCAGCCGCAACTCACACAGCGATTCAGGACGTTGCTCATGATACTGCTCAGGAAGTTGCTCAGACCTCTGTACATGTAGTGCCAGCCGTACAAGAACAGCAAAACGAGATTGCTCAGACACTCGACACGCTCCGCATCGTGATTGCAATGCCTCTTCTCTCGGAAAACGAGAAGGTGAGCAAAACGGCCAACAACTACAACGAATTTTATCGCGGTTTCCTTATCGGCGCACAATCGATGGCCGATGACGAGAAATCGCAGAACCACGCGGCGCCGATAAGCATTTCGGTTATCGACACGTCTGTCTCGCCCTTCACGTCGGCATCGCTCGACGGCGTGCAGATAGCCATTGTCGGAGAGGAAGAGTCTGAAATCAATCATGCGGCCCGCATTGCCGACCAAGGCACCTATGTGCTCAACGTCTTTAATCTGCGCGGCGAGCAATCGGTATCGCACCCCGACGTGGTGCATGCCAATATCGACCAGAACCGTATGTTCGCACACGCCATAAGACACATACTCGACTCATATGCAGACTATACTCCCGTGGTGCTCAACCGCGAGGGCAGCCGAGGAGAGAAACAAGGGTTTATCGACGCTCTGCGCGAGGCAGTAATAGACCGTTCGCGCAATATGTACGAAATCAACTATTCCGGCAAGCTCACCGACGAAGACCTCGCAACACTCCCCTCTGAAGAAAAATATCTGTTCATACCCACATCCGGTTCGCTCAACGACTTCAATCACTTTGCGCCTCTGCTCAAAACAATGCGTGACGAAGACGCCGACCCCGAACGCATCAAAGTCTTCGGATATCCCGACTGGATAGCATTCCGCGGCGAACCGCGCACACAGCTCTGCAAACTCGGCGCATCCTACTACTCACGCTTCGCCGATATCGAAAACGACGTCCAAGCGGCCAATGTGCTAAACGCCTATACAGGCTGGTATGGTTCAGAAGCCACCGAAAGCGTACCTAATCAGGCTATACTTGGCTACGACACAGCCCGCTACATAATCTCCGGGCTCCGTGCGTCGGGCAACGTAACCGATATGCTCGGCTCAGGCTACACTTACGAGGGCGTGCAGTCGGTGTTCCGCCCTGTAAAAGCCGACAGCAAAGACTCCGGCTACATCAACGACGCCATCTATATCATCAGCTGCAGCGACAACGGTACGATAAAATCAATAATCCGATGAAACGTATCATTTTTGCAATATTACTCCTCATATGCGCTCTTGCTCCGGCTATGGCCGAAACACACTATAAGCCGCACATAGCCGTCGGCGTGCACGGAGGCATGACCCTCTCAAAAGTGTCGTTCTCGCCATCGGTGCCTCAGAAATGGGGCGACGGTTTCACCGGAGGCGTTTCATTCAGCTACTCGGAAGAGAAACTTGTGGGCATCCTCGCCGAAATCAACGTCGTGCAGCGCGGCTGGAGCGAAAACTTCGAAGACTCGCCTCTGACCTATCAGCGCACCGGAACCTACATCAGCCTTCCGGTCATGACGCACATACACTTCGGCGGGAAGCGCGTGAAATGCATTGTCAACCTCGGTCCCGAATTCTCATATTTGCTTTCAGAATCGACGTCGTCAAATTTCGATTATGCAAACCCTGAGTCGGACCCCTCATGGCCCGAAAAGTCGCGCATGACCGAGCAGCTCACCACTCCCATAAAACATAAATTCGACTACGGCATCACCGCAGGCGCCGGTGTGGAATTCTGGGTCAACCCCCGTCACTCCGTCTATCTCGAAGCACGCTTCTACTACGGATTGGGCAACATCTTCCCGGCATCGAAATCCGACACGTTCGGAGCGTCCCGCCTGATGAACCTCGCCGTCACATTCGGTTACAATTTCAGATTAAAATAAATTATACGGTACAATATATAAGGTATGGAAAACATCCGCAACATTGCAATCATAGCGCACGTCGACCACGGCAAAACCACTGTGGTGGACAAAATGCTTCTGGCCGGCCACCTCTTTCGTGAGAATCAAGAAGCCGGCGAATTGATCCTCGACAACAACGATCTGGAGCGCGAACGTGGCATCACGATCCTCTCCAAAAATGTATCAATCAACTACAAAGGCACCAAAATCAACATTATCGACACTCCGGGACACGCCGACTTCGGCGGAGAAGTGGAGCGCGTGCTCAACATGGCCGACGGTTGTCTGCTGCTCGTCGACGCTTTCGAAGGTCCGATGCCCCAGACACGATTTGTGCTGCAAAAAGCCATACAGATAGGTCTGAAACCGGTTGTAGTCATAAACAAAGTCGACAAGCCCAACTGCCGCCCCGACGAAGTGCAGGAGATGGTATTTGACCTGATGTACAATCTTGACGCAACAGAAGACCAGCTCAACTTCCCCACCATCTACGGCTCGGCCAAAGAAGGTTGGATGAGCACCGACTGGCGACAGCCCACCGAAAACATTCTGCCTCTGCTCGACGCCATCATCGAATATATCCCCGCTCCCGTCACCTACGAAGGCGACGCTCAGATGCTCATCACTTCGCTCGACTTCTCCAACTATGTGGGACGTATAGCAGTGGGACGTGTTCATCGCGGCGAGATACGCGAAGGCATGGATATTGCTCTTTGCAAAAAAGACGGCACAATATCCAAACAACGCATCAAGGAGCTCCACACTTTCGAGGGTATGGGCCGCAAACGAGTGCAATCTGTCAAAAGCGGCGACATCTGTGCAATCGTAGGTCTTGACGGCTTCGAAATCGGCGACACCGTGGCCGACATCAACAACCCCGAGCCCCTGCCGCGCATTGCCATCGACGAGCCCACGATGTCAATGTCGTTCACAATAAACGACAGCCCGTTCTTCGGCCGCGACGGCAAATACGTGACTTCACGACACATACAGGAGCGCCTCACCCGCGAGCTTGACCGCAACCTCGCACTGCGCGTGAGCAAAGCCCAGAATCAGGACGTTTGGACAGTGAGCGGCCGCGGCGTGCTGCACCTTTCGGTCCTCATCGAAACCATGCGCCGCGAGGGCTACGAGCTGCAGGTAGGCCAACCCCAGGTAATCACAAAGGAAATAGACGGAAAATTGTGCGAACCCGTGGAACTGCTCACCATCAACACCGCCGAGGAGTATTCATCTAAAATCATCGATATGGTCACACGCCGCAAAGGTGAAATGACCAGCATGACAGCTCAGAACGACAACCGCGTGCACATGGAGTTTCAGATACCGTCACGAGGCATCATCGGACTCCGCAACAACGTGCTTACAGCATCGGCCGGCGAGGCAATAATGGCTCACCGCTTCCTCGAATATCAGCCCTGGAAGGGCGACATCGAACGTCGCACCAACGGCTCACTCATCGCCATGGAGGCTGGCACGGCTTACGCCTACGCCATCGACAAACTTCAGGACCGCGGACGCTTCTTCATATTCCCTCAGGAGGAAGTATACGCCGGACAGGTCGTGGGCGAAAGCGCAAAGGACAAGGACATCGTAATCAACGTAACCAAATCTAAAAAGCTCACCAATATGCGTGCTTCGGGCGCCGACGACAAAGCTAAAATCGTGCCCCCCGTAATCTTCTCGCTCGAAGAAGCCCTCGAATATATCAAAGAGGATGAATACGTGGAGGTTACACCTCATCATATCCGCCTGCGCAAGATTATACTTGACGAACTCGAGCGCAAACGCGCCAAACGCGACTGACCGTCCCCGCCCCATCATTATTATCCAATAATCAATGCTTATCCACGGCAGAATATTCTCCCTCGACCGACCGGTGGTGATGGGTATTATCAACATCACCCCCGACTCGTTCTACGCCGCTTCGCGCAAGCGTACAGCTGCCGAAATAGCCTCGCAAGCCGAAAAGATGCTTTCCGACGGGGCCGCTATACTCGACATAGGAGCTTGCTCGACACGTCCCGGTTGCGCAGAAGTGAGCGCCAGGGAGGAGATGTCGCGTCTTCTTCCAGCACTTAAAGCGGTACGCGAAGTGAGCGCCGATGCAGTGATTTCGGTCGACACATTTCGCGCTGACGTTGCCCGCCGGTCGGTCGAAGACTACGGTGCCGGCATCATCAACGATGTCTCCGGCGGATGCGACAGCGAGATGTTTGCCACCGTTGCCGACCTGCACGTGCCTTACGTGCTATCACACATACAGGGTCCGGTGCGGGAAATGCAGAACAATTGCCGCTATGCCGATCTGGTGCCGGATATGCTCCGGTTTCTTGCCGAAAGGCTTCAGCAGCTGCACCTCATGGGCGTCGCCGACGTGATTGTCGATCCGGGACTCGGATTCAGCAAGACGGTTGAACAGTCGTGGGAAGTGCTCGCCAATCTCGACGTGTTCGCATCGCTCGGTTGCCCGGTGATGGCGGGTCTGTCACGCAAAAGCATGCTTTGGAAACCACTCGGCATCACAGCAGACGAGGCTCTGAACGCCACCACCGCCGCTCATCTGCTGGCACTCCAAGGAGGCGCTTCGATACTTCGCGCCCACGATGTAAAAGAAGCGGCTCAGTCTATCAGTATATACAACCTCGCTGCCGGTCACCGCAAACAGTAACGCATTTTTCTACCATAACGCTCTCTTCCGCCATGTTTTCGTTCGCCATAAAAGATTTCTTCGATATAGGCATTGTTGCCATTCTGCTCTTCTATCTCTATAAGCTGATGAAAGAGTCGGGCACCATCAATCTCTTCTACGGCATCATGTCGTTTGTGCTCGTATGGCTTGTGGCGTCCGAAATCCTTGATATGAGGCTTCTGGGGTCGATACTCGATAAGTTTATGAGCATCGGTCTCATCATCCTTGTGATTATATTTCAGGATCAGATCAAGCGATTTCTGGTCGAAATGGGCTCGCACAAGCGTTGGCCGTTTCTGAAAAAGATTTTCGGACACACCGAGAGCAACACCGACACGGCCAAGATGACAAAACGCATCATGCCCATCGTCTATGCTGTGATGAATATGGCTAAGTCCAAAACCGGTGCGCTCATCGTGATTCAACAAGAGATTTCGCTCGATGTGTACGAGAAGACCGGCGACATAATCAACGCCTACATCAACAGCCGCCTCATCGAAAACATATTTTTCAAAAATTCGCCCCTTCACGACGGAGCCCTCATCATCGCCGACGGACGCATTAAAGCCGCCGGCTGCATCCTGCCGGTAAGCCACGACAACAACATCCCGCGGTCGATGGGATTGCGTCATCGGTCGGCTCTCGGCATAGCTCAGGCCACCGATGCCGTGGCGATTGTGGTGTCGGAAGAGACAGGCCTGATATCGGTGGCCATGCGCGGTAAAATACGTTCACGTCAAAGCTCGGCCGACCTTGAGCGCATACTCTCAGAAATCAGTATCTGACATCAGTCCGCGCCGGCAAAAAGTTTCAAATTAAAACAGAATATATTATGAAAAATACATTTGACCTCACGCTCCGTGCGCCCGAACCTGACGACGTCGACACTCTCTACGGCTGGGAAAACCTTCCCGATGTAGAGCGCGTGAGCATCGCCGACGCACCCGTTTCGCATTACGCCCTGTGGCAGTATGTTGAAGCATATACCGGCAACATCTTCACCGACCGCCAGCTCCGGCTCATGATTGAGGTCGACGGCACTGCTGTCGGCACCGTTGATATAGCCGACTTCTCGCCACGCAACCGCCGCGCATGGCTCGGCATCATGGTTGCTCCTCCTTACCGAGGGAAAGGCTATGCCAAGGAAGCGCTGCAAAAGACTATCGCTTATTGCCGCGAACTGGGTATGCATCAGCTCGCCGCCATGGTAGCTCAGAACAACGAAGCATCGATGGCTCTGTTCAAGAATACAGGATTCACCACCTCGGGCCGTTTGCGCTCGTGGATGCTCCGAGGCAAGAAGTATGAAGACGTAATCGTACTTCAGCTCATGCTCGACAACGCTCCCGAAGAAGAATAATCCGTCTCGCCGGTACTATATCTCTATTTCGAGACCGTCGTGCGCGATGGCAACGTTCGGAGGCAGCTTTACCAGGGCCTGCGGACCCATGTCGTGGCTCAGATGAGTCAGAAACGCTCTGCGCGGATTCAGTTCTTCAATCAGCTCAAGCGCTTCGCATAGATTGATGTGCGATATATGCTGCTCATGACGCAGAGCATTTATAACCAACGTGTCAAGGCCTTTTAATCTCTCTCTGGTAGCCTCGGGCATCGCCTTGCAGTCGGTCACATAAGCCAGTTTCCCGAAGCGGAATCCAAGTATAGCGAGCTTATAATGCAAGATGGTCAGAGGTTCGACTTCAACTCCGGCTGCCTCAAATTTAGTGTAAGGCGTGACGCGGTTAAGCGCAAGTTTGGGCACGCCGGGATAAGGATGTTCGGCGAAACAATACGGCACCCGCGCCCTCAGATCGCGCTCTACGTCGTCGGTGCAATATACATCGACCGGAAATGGATGACAATAAGGGCGCATATCATCGATACCGCCCACGTGGTCGTAATGGCTGTGAGTAATCAGCACTGCGTCGACGGCAGGCGATTGCGCCCGGAGCAGCTGGATGCGCACGTCCGGGCCGCAGTCGATAAGGATATTTTTGCCATTGTCAGCTTTGAGCAGCGCCGAACAGCGCAAGCGCTTGTCGTTAGGGTCAGGCGACGTGCAGGCGGCGCACCTGCAGCGAATCTGAGGCACACCGGTCGACGTGCCCGTGCCGAGAAATAATAGTCTCATTCTACAATATTAAATTGTGTAGTTCGGTCACTATTGACGGTACTGTACAAGAAATCCGTCTTCAAAAATCAGATACTTGCCGTCGTCATACACCCACTGCTCCATCATGCCGGCAGTTGTGGGAAGCTGACGTATGACATTCGGGGCGCCCAGAGCAAGACGGCACTCGTCGGGGGTCATCTCGAGCTGCACGCGCGAGTGTATGATTTTGTTCCACACTGCATCCGTAATATCGGGATACTGCATGCGCGGATTATCGAAAGCGAAGAGCGTGTGAAAGTTGCGTGTGGCATTGCTGCGCGCTCCGACCGACATATAGAGTGCATATTGCCCGGCCTCGTCCGACGGTGTAAAGACAACAAGCGCCGGGAACACCGAATTGCCGGCCACAACGCTGTCGATGTTGACAGCGATATGGCGACGACCGCCCGAGACTGTATGCTCGCCCTTACTGTCATACCACATGGGCGTGACAACGTACAGAGTGCGGCCGCGCAACAACGAATCAGCTTTGTCTACAAGCGACATCTCAACCGTAAAAGGCACCTCGACATTCTGCAGAGAGTTGACGCGCATAAAGTAATCTTTTGAGCCGGAGGCATCGGTAAACTTAATCTCATATACCGAGTCGCCGGTGACCGAAATGGTCTCCGACACGGAGTCATATACGATTTCACGGTCTCTGAGACTGTCGGCCGGCGACGACGACGATGTGAAGACGATGCCGATGCGCGGATCTGTGACACGGAAGCGCTTGCCGGGCTTCCAGTAGGCAAACGGTTCGGCCGTAATAGACCCTGTAAACATCGACTCGGCCTGCGACCGCTCGGGCAACTTCTTAAGCTCCTTGTCACGGATTTTGGGAGTACTCTCAATGCCGGTAAAACATCCGGTCATGAGCAGCAGGAGCATGGCAAGCGATATGGTGAGTGACTGTTGCTTCATATATAATAATTTATCGCAAAGTTACGAAAAAAATCTCAACTGCGTCATTCCTTCATCATCAATCACTACGAGTGTAAGATGCAAAAAGGCTGTGGCACTTGATTATGCCACAGCCCGATGTCATGATTTACAAAATTTTATTTCGTAAGGATGTATGCGCCCAATGGTGCGAGCTCACCTTTAATCTTGCCATTGTCTACGGTGAATTTAGCGCCGCTCACCGCATCGGTGTATGTGCCGTCGGGAAGTTGTGCGGGCATTTCGACTGTGGCCGGTTTGTCGGAGAAATTAACCAGGGCAGCTCCGGCATTGCCGCGTGCAACTTCACCTACTGTGCCGTCGGCTGAGTAATACAAGTGCTCGGGCTGACCTTTCATTGCCTTGCGGAATTTATTGGCAGCAACAACGACAGGGTGGAAATACTCGTCGTTTCCGGCCTCGCCGATACGATTGTGCCCCCAGTAATTCTCGCGTGTGCTGCCGGCGGGACGGCTGTAGAAGAGAGGACGGCCATGCTGACGGGCGGTAAGGAATACCCAGCCGGCACGGATGGCTTCGTCTGACATCGATGCCGATTCATGAGCATTGCAATATGTGTCGTGACTCTCGACCCATGTCACAAGACGGTCGGGGCTGACAGGATGATGCCACTGACTGAGTTCGGTGGAATCGGCTTTTCCTGCCTCGAGTGCATGACGCAGCACATAACCGTACGAACTTGCCGTAAGATCCATATACTCGGCATATTCTTCCTCCTTGGTGTTCTTGTCTTGCAACACTTCGCCGTAGATAAAAAGACTGTCGGCCGGGAGGGCAAGGCTGAGACCTTGAACGGCCTCACGTCCGGTGGCTACGTCCCAGAAATTGTTACGCTCCGAACGAGGATCGAGAGGGTCGGAGGGCAGACCGATGTGCTTGGCCGTGTCGTAACGGAAACCGCGCACACCGAGCGACAGCAGGTCGTTGACGTATTCCAGATAATAATGCTGGAAGCCGGGATTCTCGGTATTTACGTCTTTCAGGCCGCCCATTTCGCCGGTTGTGCATTGCAGGCGGTCGTTATAGTCAGTAATGGGCGTACGTCCTGCGGCGTGGAGGAGCAAATCATGGTTGCCCGCCGCGCTGTCGAGTCCGGGGAGCACCTTGCTGTCGTCGATAGCCACATGGTTGGGCAGGACATCGGCGATAACACGCACGCCGTATTTTGCCGCGCTGTCGCACATGGCTTTAAGCTGGTCGCGGTTGCCGAGCATATAGTTGCCGACTTTCCAGTCGGTGGGCTGATAATAGTAGTACCATTTGCCCATCACCGAGTCGCCCTCCTGGCTGAAAAGGGCCATACCGCCGCCATCGCCTACGTAGCATGTCTGGGCGGGCGAAATCTGCACATAGTCGTAGCCGGCATCTGCTATTTGCTTCATATTTTTTGCCACATTGTCGAAGCTCCAGGTCCAGGCGTGGAGTATAACCTCATCCTCTGTGGGCTCTCCGGGATTTTCCGGCGCTGACTTGCAGCTCATCATCAACGCGGCGCTCAATGCGGCCGACGCTGATAAAAGGAAAAATTGTTTCATGGTGGGTGTTTTATAAAAAATGTTGTTAAAAAAAATCAGTCAATCATTCGTCGCGCACCCATATAGCGGCGGCTGTAATAGCCTCCGTCGGGATAGCGGTCGTATCGGATACCGCCCGAGGTGGCAGAGTGAATAAAAATAATGGTGCCGTCCGACTCGATTTCGACAGCCATGCCCACGTGCCCGACGTTGTTTCGTGCTCCGCGACCGCTGAAAAAGAGCAAATCGCCTGGCCGAACGTCGCAAGTCTTCACCGGATGTCCCTGCTGAAACTGCGCCGACGACGATGCGCCGAGACTGATATCGAAATTCCTGAATATATAGCTCGTGAACCCCGAACAGTCGAATCCCGCCGGTGTTTTGCCACCACGGCGATATGGGCGGCCGAGAAATTTTCGTGCATAGTCGATGAGATTTCCTGAAACGTCGGCTTGCTGTATCGCCGGCTCTATATCATTGTCAAGAAGTATAAATGCCGTTGTCGCATACTCCGTATCGTCGGCAACAAGGTGCGAAAGCCTGTGTTCCGACCTTGCCGCCTGCGAAAAAATGACAAAGGACAGCGGTAGTATGATCTTTAATTTGCTTATAAATCTCATCGGCACATCACTTCGCCTTAAAACATTGCAGCAAGCACGGAACACGACCGAAAGACGAAGTTTGTGCAAAGATAGCGAAAATTCACGTATATAATTAACAAAAAAAGTTAATTCTTCCTTTTCACTCCGAACCTAACTCACGACCCTACAACGACTCTTCTCGAGAAATTATTTCAGCAAAACATTACCAGAGATTAGATTATCACCGACTCGCAAATTTTCCTTACCTTTGCCATATATCTAAATCGCAAAAAAATGACATATCTCAGACATAAAGCTACGATCGGCGTGGCATTAATAACTTGTTTTGCCATCACTTTAATCTCCGGCATCGTGCTTCATCTCAAAAAACACGGTATTGTCGCCGAACCGCGCGAAATCATCAAAATCATCCATTGGGTAAGCGGACTGGCCATGTGTGTTTTTGCTGTCGTTCACGGCAAGCAATTAGGTAAAGTGCTCACTGCCATGAGTAAAAAATATAAATGGTTTTAGTACGCCACGATCATTTTAATTGTGTTGCTCGGCCTCACATTCCTCACAGGAACGGTTAAACTGCTTTCGCCTGTCAAAATTCCGCATCTCGGGCTATGGCACTACTTTATCGGCATAGCAATGAGCGTTGCGGCTGTCGTTCACCTTATCAGAGGCATACCCTCTTTGCTCCGGATGGTTAAATAAGGCATCTCCGCAAGTAATAGATAAGGCAACCGTAACGGTTGCCTTATCTATTACTTGCCGTCCTGAACCGGGCGGCTCATTATGATGCAAGTTTACTTTTTCAGCGATTTGCGCACTTGGGTTATGTAGTCGTTGAGTCCGGCAAATATCTTTTCGGCTACGAGCTGGCGGAAAGCCGGGTCGGCGATTTTGGCCTCTTCTTCAAGCGAACTCATAAACATACCCTCGACAAGCGTGTTGGGGAATTCGGTAGGTGCATTGAGCGAGAAGTTGAAATTGCCGGTGAGTCCGTAAAGAGGAAGTCCTGTCTCGACCATGCGCGCAAGTACAGCCAGTGCGAGCGGACGGTCGAAAAGATGCTTGTAATACGTCGAGGTTCCGGGCGATGCCAGAGCGCCGCCGCCGCTGTTGTTGTGCACCGAAACGGCGAGGTCGACATTGGCTTCGCGCCAGATGCGTTTGCGCTCGTTCATCGAGGGCCCGCTGTCGTCGCTGCGTGTCATCACCACTTTGCCTCCGGCCTTTTCAATAAGTTTTTGCAAGCGCAATACGATATCAAGGTTCACGTCTTTCTCGAGTATTCCGGAGATTGAACGGGCACCGGGATATTCACCACCGTGACCTGCATCGAGTCCGACGGTGAGATGGCGCCATGAGAGGTCACGGGGCGTATGGCGCACATCGATGACGAGAGCGGTGCCGTTGTAGTCGACTTTAAATCCCCATTGATATTGGTGCTTCAAGCGGATGATCACCTGGTAGACATCGCTTTCCACCTGATTGAAGTCAACATAGTCTATCATGCCCAGGTCAAGCGAACGCTGCACTATCCAGTTGCTGTTGTCGGTGGCGCCGTATAGCTCGATTATGAGCGAAGATGGGTCAAGCTGTGTGTAATAGCGATATGGCAGGCGTGTGGGCAGGGAAATTGTAACACGATCTTTGTCGCCGAGATTGTTGATGCTCCATGAGGCTGTATTGACGGTGACGGGGCGCTCGCTGACTGCCTTTGCGTAGCTTATCGGCAGGTAGGCCCAGCGGTGCTCCGACAGAGACACTTTGTACAGGTTGCCCTCACGTCCGAGCACTCTGAGTGTTATGCCGGGAGCAAGAAAACCGATTTTAGATCCGCCAAGGCGGTCGCCGCCGTTGCCGTATTGCAGATAAGCGCCTTCGGTAGTCTGTACATAGTCGGGCACCGATGCGGCAGTTGCTGCTTTGTCGGATTTCGGTTTTGCTTCCGCACGGAAAATCCTAAGTGTTTTAGTCGCCTTCTCGCCGTCGAGCGAGGATGTGACTTCAATATTGTTTTCGCCGGGAATGAGATCGGCTTTCGCTCCGAACGAACCGGTTGTCGGGTAAACTTTGACTTCATTTCCGGCAATGGTCGCACGGGCTTGCGGAGAAGTCACGCCGACTACCGTATAGGATGATGTTGTGACAGTGTCGGGCACTGTGCCGTAAATGCGCAACGGCACATCGGCCTGAGCTGCGGTTGAGACGCCTGCAACGGCGGCTGCAATAAGCATTAATCGTGTCATGGTGATAGGTATTGTTATAAGTTACAAAAGTGTCAGTGTCAGAACGGTGCGCAGTTTGGCGCCTGCAGACGGACAAACGCGCGAAGTCGTGAGGGCATTATAAAGAAAGAGTGCTGAATGGCTCTTGGCGGAGCTTCAGTCGAATTTCTTGCGGCGGAAAATAAAGTTGCGACCGAGATATTTCTCTCTCACGACCGGATTTTCGGCAAGCTGCTCCGAAGTGCCCTGAAAGAGGATGCGCCCCTCGAAAAGGAGGTAGGCACGGTCGGTGATACTGAGCGTTTCGGGAGCATTATGGTCGGTGATGAGGATACCGATATTTTTCTCTTTAAGCTTGTAAACAACTTGCTGTATGTCTTCAACAGCAATAGGGTCGACACCGGCAAACGGCTCGTCGAGCATGATGAATTTGGGACTGATGGCGAGACAACGTGCAATCTCGGTGCGTCGTCGCTCGCCGCCGGAAAGCTGGTCGCCGAGATTTTTACGCACTTTTTCGAGATTGAACTCGCGGATGAGGCTTTCGAGCTTGTCGTGCTGCTGCTCTTCGGTAAGGTCGGTCATCTGCAGCACCGACAGAATATTGTCCTCGACGCTCATCTTGCGGAACACCGACGCCTCCTGAGCGAGATAGCCGATACCGGCCTGAGCGCGTTTGTATACCGGATATTTCGTGATGTCGAGATCATTGAGGAAGATGCGTCCCTCGTTGGCCTGCACCAGACCTACGGTCATATAGAACGTCGTGGTCTTGCCTGCACCGTTGGGGCCGAGAAGACCTACGATTTCGCCTTGTTTTACATTTATGGATACGTGATTGACGACAGTGCGCTTGCCGTATTTCTTGACAAGGTTGTCGGTACGCAGCACCATTTTCTCGTCGCCATCGGCTTCCGGGGCTTCTATTAAAATCTCGGTTTCTCCGACTACAGCCGCTTCTGCGGGAGCGTGCTCGGGGTGTGAAAGTTCGGTCTCACTCATTGCCGGCACGTTTTGCCGCACGCAGACGGCTCTCTATGTAATCGGTAAGCAGTGTTATGGCCACTATGTTGCTGCCGCCCTGAGGCACAATGAGGTCGGCAAAACGTTTCGACGGCTCTATGTATTGGCAGTGCATGGGTTTGAGCACGCCCTGATAGCGGTCGATGACCATCTGTGGCGTGCGGCCGCGTTCTATGCAGTCGCGGGCTATGACACGGATGAGACGCTCGTCGGGGTCGGCGTCGACAAAGACTTTCACATCCATTAAATCGCGCAGCACGGGGTCGTTGAGCACAAGGATGCCCTCGATGATGACCACGTCGGTGGGAGTCACCGTCACCGTCTCTTCTTGGCGTGTGCAGGTGAGGTAGCTATATGTGGGCATCTCTATCGGATGTCCGGCTTTGAGCTCGCGCAAGTGTTCGACGAGAAGCGTCCACTCGATGGCGGCGGGCTCGTCGAAGTTGATTTTGGAGCGCTCCTCCATAGGAATATGGCTCGAATCCTTGTAATACGAGTCCTGTGGGATTACCGCCACTTCACCGGGGGCGAAACTGTTGATGATTTTATTTACGACAGTGGTTTTGCCTGAGCCTGTACCACCTGCGATACCGATAACGAGCATAGAATGGTCTATTTTTCCGCAAAGTTACGAATAATTCCAAATTAATAACTAACTTTGCATCAAAATTTCACACTCTGATGTCAAGAAAAAGAAAAGAGCTTCCGCTTATCGAGAATTTTCATATAACAGATGTCGCTGCCGAGGGCAACGCACTCGGACGCCACAACGACATGGTGGTTTTTGTACCTTACGGCGCTCCCGGTGACGTGGCCGACGTGCAGTTGACAAAGAAGAAACACTCGTTTGCCATCGGGCGCATCACGCGTCTGGTCGAGCCTTCGCCCGAGCGCGTGCAGCCGGTGTGCTCGCATTTCGGCGTGTGCGGAGGCTGCAGCTGGCAGCATCTGCCCTATTCTCTCCAGCTTGAGTGCAAGCGCAGGCAAGTGATCGACGCTCTCGACCGCATAGGCAAGGTAGTACATCCCGAAGTGCGTCAGACGCTCGGCTCGGAGCGAATCTATGAGTACCGCAACAAAATGGAATACACCTTCTCCAACCGCTCGTGGCTCACCCCGGAGCAAATGCAGTCGGGCGATGTATTTCCCGACCGCAACGCCGCCGGCTTCCACATCACAGGCGCTTTCGACAAAGTGCTCGACATCGAGAGATGCCACCTGCAAGACGACCTCGGCAACCGCATCCGTCTTTTTGTCAAGCAGCTGGGCAAGGAGCGGGGCTACACATTCTATGATCTGAAGGCCAACACAGGACTGCTGCGCACGCTCATGATACGCATTGCGTCTACAGGCGAGGTGATGGCGGTGATGCAGTTCGGCGAGGACAATCCTCAGGCCGTGGCCGATGTAATGCAGGCTGTCCGCGACAAATTTCCCGAAATCACATCGCTGATGTACGTCATCAATCTCAAAGTCAACGACACCATCACCGACCAGAATATCATCCTTCATTCCGGGCGCCCCTACATCGAGGAAGAAATGGAGGGCCTGCGGTTCAGAGTAGGTCCGAAATCGTTCTATCAGACCAACTCGCGCCAGGCTTTCCGACTCTACGAGACTGCTCGCGATTTTGCCTCGCTCACCGGCTCGGAGCTTGTCTACGACCTCTACACCGGCACCGGAACGATTGCCAACTTCGTTGCCCGTAAGGCTCAGCGTGTGATCGGCATCGAGTATGTGCCCGAAGCCATCGAGGATGCAAAAATCAATTCGCAAATCAACGGCATCGAAAACACCGAGTTCTACGCCGGCGACATGAAAGATGTGCTAAACGATGATTTTATAGCCGCTCACGGACGGCCTGATGTAATGATTGTCGACCCCCCGCGAGCCGGCATGCACACAGATGTGGTGGAGGTAATCAAACGCTGCCGTCCCGGACGCATCGTATACGTAAGCTGCAATCCGGCCACACAGGCGCGCGATTTGGCTCTGTTGTCGGAAATTTACGACATCGACGCCGTGCAGCCCGTGGATATGTTCCCCCACACGCAGCACGTCGAGAACGTATGCCGCCTCACGCTCCGAGCAAGTCTCGGGTGATGTCAAGTGCGGTCTTTATCTCCTCCGGAGATGCCGTGCGGTTGATTTCAGGCTTGCCCGGTGCGGAAAGCAATGTGAAGTTTACGGCATCGGGAGCTGTGTTTTTCTTGTCGTGGGTCATGAGTTGGAGCAAGCGCGGATAATCATCGCAGGTGATATCCGGAGCGCCGTATTTATCCTTGACAAATGCCGCTACACTGTGCAACGACGGCGACGGATAACCGGCCTTGATGTGCGAAAGCACCAGAGCGCCGACCAGCCCACAGGCCACGGCATAGCCGTGAGGCACAGGGTGGTTGCGTTCGAGAGCGAGACTTTCGAGCGCGTGGCCGATAGTGTGACCGAGATTTAGCGTTTTGCGCAACCCCTGTTCGGTCGGATCCGACTCCACCACCCGCTTCTTCACCATTACGCTCTCGCGCAGCATATCGAGCAGAGCATCGAGGTCAAGATTGTCTCTGTCAATATCAAATCCGAGCAGCCGTGACAGAGTTTCCTCCCCTTGCAATGCGCCGTGCTTGAGCATTTCGGCATATCCCGAGAGCAATTCGGCCTGTGGCAACGTGTTGAAAAAAACTGTTGAAACAACCACGGCTTCCGCCTCGCGAAAGACACCGATTTCGTTTTTCAGCCCTGCGAAATTAATTCCGGTTTTGCCTCCCACAGCCGCGTCGACAGCGCCGAGCAGAGTGGTAGGAACGTTAATAAACCTGATACCTCGCTTGAAGGTCGCGGCTGCAAATCCGCCAATATCGGTCACAACACCCCCGCCGAAATTAACAAGCACGGAGGTGCGTGTGGCGCCTTTCTGCGAGAGCTGCATCCAGATATGCGACAGAGTTTCAAGATTTTTATGCGCGTCGCCGGCGGTGATTGTAATTACCTGGGCTTCGGACAGGCATTTCGATTTCTTTTCTCTCAGCCCGGGCAGAAGTCTGACAGTGTTGTCATCGGCAAGCACAAAAACTTTGCCGGGGCGCATCTCGGCGAGCACTTTGTCAAGCTCCGTGCCGGGAGCAGATGTGAATATGAGTTTTTGCATGACTGGAAGGGATGTGTGTCTGTCTTTTACACGGTAATGTCGAATTTAGTGCGCATACACTCGAGCAATGAAGGCAGTTCGGATGCAAATTGCGGCATTGAATCGAAGAGCACGTCGGCCCCGGCGCGAATCATCTGCTCGGGGTCTACGGGTCCGGTGTTGACTCCTATGGCAAGTGCGCCCGAACGCGCTCCCGACTCCACGCCGAGCGGAGCGTTCTCGATTACGATACATTCCCATGGTGTTGCCACGGCTTTTTTCATGCCTATAAGATAAGGCTCGGGGTCGGGCTTGCCGCGCTTCACGTCGTGAGCTGTGACACGCATTGCCTCTGAAAAAACACCCTGGAAGTCACGGTTGAGTTTGGTGAGCAACGACTGCTGTCCGGAGCCTGTGACAAGCACGGGACGGATGTCGTTGCGGAGCAACGTCTGCAACATCTCGGGAGCGCCGGGCATTATGGGCGCCTCGCTTTGCTCTACGAAATATTTGGATTTGCGGGCGTAAAGTTCTTTTATTTCTTCTGCATTGGCGTCGCGGCCGAAACTGCGCTGAAACAAGATATTGATGGTCGACGCTCCGGTGCGTCCTTCGTAGGAGAAAAACTCTTCTACGCTACAATCGATGCCAATTTCGGAGGCCATGCGGTGCCATGCGCGAGCGTGCCGGGGCATGGAGTCGTAGAGCGTGCCGTCCATATCTATGAGCGCCACTCGCGGAGTGATGTATTTGTATTTTTCGGTAATAAACATAATATCAACGTTTTTTCTTTCGCGAAGCCGGCTCCGGCGCTACATTGAGATTGCTTGGGATTAATCCTTCTTTGATAAGGTAGAGCGAATCGGCGTGCGAGAGGGTGTCTTCGGCAAGATTGATTGTCGACGCCTCAGGATGCTGAGAAATATTGATAGGAGCGAACCGTGAGTTACGCACACCGCGACGGAACACGTTTTCAATCTGGCGGAGAAGGTTGACGCGTGTGGTGTCGACTATCGCTACCTTGCGCACGCCGGTCTTTTCGTTGAAACGTGCGCGACCGAGGCGTATTTTCATGTCGTCGATGTTGCCCTTGATGTTAATGCCGAACTTGAAGGGCAGCGGCGATTTGAGCACTGCTATGTGATAGTCAAGATTGAGCGCCAGATCGTTGCTTCCCTGCACGCCGATGCGATACCGGTCGAAATCAAAGAAGAACGGGAAGACCTCAAACCTTCCGTCCTGCACCACCATTTCGGCGCTCATCCGGTCAATCTCATTTTTCTGTTTATCTTTGAAAAACAACCACTTGGCCATTGTCTTGAATGTCTCGGGGTCGATAACTTTAAGCTGCTCGCCGGAGATGTTGATTGCAGCCCGGAGTTCGGGCAAAGCGATGTTCATCTGCTTGTCGATGGGCGCTGTGGCTGCGATATTAGCCGAAACCACACCCGAAAAATCGCGCATCAGCGGCATCATCGAATCTACCACGGGTACAAGTTTAAGGAACTGTGCTATATTGAACTTATTGAGTTTCAGACCAAAACCGAATTGCATATTGTCAGCGTACGGCGCCGAATAAAGAGCCGACAAGTCGACCGAACCCACGTCGGACGAAGCGACGAGGTCGTGCAGGTTGAGCGCACCGTCATAGGCAAGCACTGAGCCGCGCAAGTCGTGAAGCAGCAGCTCGGAGTAGAGCACATTGTTGGCTTTGAGCCGCAATTCGGCTTCGATGTTGGTGGGTACGAGCAACGGACCACGCGATTCTGTGCCGTCGGAGCTGAGTTTAATGCTGTTGTCAAGCTCGTTCTCGTCGTCGAAGCTGCCCGGTGCGAGTTCGATTTTGCGTTTTCCGGCACCGGTGAAGAATGCGTTGGCCAGTTCATTGACATCTATTGTGTCGCTGAGCATATCAAACTCGACCTTGAGCGACTGTTTTTTTTGTCGTGAGGTGAGAGCGCGGCGTATGTTGCTGATGCGTCCGGAGATGAGAAAGTCGCTGTGGCCCGCCTTGTACTGCACGTTGTCAAGCGTGACGGTGTCGGTGTTGAATTCAACATTGAAATTGCGCACGCGGTTGCGCACGGGGAAGGCAGATGTGAAAAGCCGGGCCCGCGAGGCCGTGAGCGTGCCGCCCAAATCCCACTCGGTGAGAAATCGTGCGAGCGATTTTGAGGTACCCCAGTCGATAACTTCAAGGTCGAGCGAGTCCTGCTCAAGATGCACGCGATGACGGCCGCGATGACGTCGACGGTGCTCGAGAGCGAGCTCGTAAATCGAGTCGAGCGGCAACGAAGGATGAGCCGCCGCAATCGAGTCGGCTATGCGTTTTATCTCCTTGCGACGCTTTATTGCCCTCGGCTCGGCCTTGGGATTGGCGTGCACAAGAAGGTTCGACTTTGAAATCATGAACCGTGTGAAGTTGTCGCCCACACTGATGCGGCCGATATTGAGCCGTCCTATTAGCCGCGGCATTGCGGGATCGGCTTTGAGAGGCACCATGGCGAGCGAGCCGTCGAGGTTACGCAAACGCATTCCTGCGCTGTCGGTGAGAGCGAAAACCGAGAACATCCCTACCGAGATGCGTCCGCCAAGCGGAGTAATAGAGGTTGTGTCACTCGACGAGCTGCGGTTGCTGACCGCGGCTCCCACAGTGAGATCACGCAATCGCATGAGCACGTCGTCTTTGACAATCGTGGCCGTATCGACCGTGAGCTTGACCGAAAGCAGACTGTCTACTTTGCGCCGCGCTCCCTGAAAGCTCTCTGAGGTGCCCAGATGGATGCGGGCATGGCCGACTTCGGCGGCAAGCGATGTGTCGGCGGACTCATATCTTACTTGATCGAGCACGAGATTGCCGCCCGCGTGCAGTCGATAGAATGTATTCGGCCTGAACATAGACGGACGACCCTTGATTGTCGCGTCGGCCCGGACAACACCTACTATCGAACCCGGAATGAGGTTTTTAATTATCTGCGGGAGCTTCTCGAGGTCGATTTTACCGTCCAGCCGGCCGTCGAAAAGCATATCGGTGGTAAGGTCGCTCAGACGGCAAGAAGCAGTAAAGCCTGTGGCCGGTCCTTGCACAAGCAGCCGCTCAATGTCGACCACAGCGTCGTTAAGAGCAGGTCCTTTGGTGTCGACAACGGCTTTGAGCTCGAAGCTCCGCAGATCGATTTTGCCCGAGCGGAACGAGCATTGCGGTATCTCCACCGCAACCGTGGCTCGCGGCAGTCCCTCTTGCGAAAGATCATACGGCTCGTTGAGCGTGGCTTCAAGCCCTATCCGGGCATCGGTGCGGATGTCGGAAGGGATGGAATATTGCCGCGCCCACTCGGCGGGTACTGCCGCCAGTATGTCGCTTACATTCAGAGGAGCGACGGAAAGATGAAACGACTTCAGCAATAATTCGTTGTTGATGTCAATTGTAGTAGAGAGCTCGCCGCTCAATACCGAAACGGCGTATTTGAATTTGTCCAGGCTGAACACATACGGGTCCTCAGGTTGCCACAGCATATCGCCGGTGAAGGAAACAGGGAGGCGCTGAAGATTGAAGAAGTCGAAGAGCGGTGAGTCGATGTTGCTGGCGAAATTCAAGCTGTAGGCCGGTTGCTGTGACTGTCGCTCCGAGGAGATGGAAAAGGCCTCGAATGTGGCGGTCACGGCCACTGAATCGGCCACGTTAAGAAAGCGGAGGGGCTGAGGGTCAACGAGCCTGAAGCTGCGCAGCTTCACCTTGGGGAAAGAGGCGGTAGTGATGTCGGGCTCTGTCGCCGTCGGCTTGAATATCGAATAGTTATTGACCGAATCGTTAAGGATGAACAGGTTGATTCCCGGCCTCCGCAGTTCGAAATCGCCGAGGTCAATCATGCCGCGCGCCAAAGAGAGCACGTTCACTTCGCCTGACAGGTGCGAGAATGATGCTAATGTGTCGGCCCATGCCGGATGGGCAATTGCGGTAAGACTGTCGACGGTCAGCGAACGCGAGACGACTGTGACCGAATCGATGTCGAGGCGCAGCATCGGGTAGGATTTTTGCAGCGACAGAGCCACGCGGGCAATTCTTACGTCGGCGTTTAGCGAGGAGTTGGCCATGCGGTTGGCAAAATGTGTGAGCACCTCGGGGCGCAGCATCTTCACTGCGCACAGCGACGAGCCAACAATCAGCAGGACCGCTGTCATCAGCGTCCAGAGCGCCACTTTGAGCAGCGTGAGCAGTATGCGTCTATTTTTTCTGTTTTTTTGCGTCATTCGGCAGGTTTTCTTGCGGTGATGTGGAAACAACCCTGTTTACGCTCGTATTTCACATAGCATTTGCCCTCGCCGCGGACTGCTAAAAGCACCTCGCCAAGCAGATTCTTCAAATCTTCCTGCGTGCGGTTCACTGTCAGCGAATCACATATAAATTTAGCGTAACTGATGTCGAACGTAGTGGCAAACTGGTGGGCCGACGAGTCGGTGGCGTTGCGGTTGACGCGTCGCAACTTGTTCACGGTCGCGGGCGTGCGCAGTACGCTGGTGATTTTAAGACGATAGCTGCCGCCGCCTCGCGCCGACAGCGAATCGTTGAAGCGTGCGCCAATCTCTTTGAGCAGGTCGGCCGCCTCGGGCACGAGATATGGGTAGCTGTGAGTGAGCTCGTCGACATAATACTCCCGGCACGAAGCAATTTTGACCAAAGGACGGCGCAGACGGCGCAATTCTGCAATGTTATAAATCGGTGTAATGCCGATATCCTCGGCGGCGGCGTAGTGCAGGTAATTGCTGTCGTTGAAGACACGGCCGAGCGTACCGCCCACACCGTTGATTTTCATCTTGATGCAACCGTCGTCGGGCATCGAGTCAAAGTGCAGGTCGTAAGGCGAAGGCATATCGTCGGTCTCGGCAAGAATACGGGCAACATTCTCGTTGCGCCGTTGCTCGACGCCGGAGTCACACGAAATCGCAACAACGGCAAAAACGGCGATGATGAAGGTTAGAATTTTACGCATACACAAAATTACTCATTTTTTCGGTACAACATATTTAAATATGGTTAATTTTTTGTATGACCCGCAGAAAACATCGGAGCGCGCCCGTTTTTCTCCCGGACGCGCTCCACGTTTTATTATTAAAATTAGCCTTACATATCCACTGATTCTACCTCTGCCTTCTCGGCTTCGGTGTTTTTCACGTTAGGATCTTCCAGACCATAGTGGTACTTGGCGTTAAGAGCTTTGAGCCACAGACCGAAGATAATTGCCAGTACGCCGAACGATGAGAAAATCAGCATAGGCACTCGATAACCGCCTGTGGCATCAAGCACCTTGCCTATCAACAACGGCACGAGGCAGAGGCCGATATTCTGAATCCAGAATATCATGCAATAAGCCGAGCCCAGAATATTAGGCTCTATAATCTTCGGCACCGACGGCCACAAGGCGGCCGGCACAAGCGAGAACGACACACCGAGAACCAGAATGAGCGTAATGGCAAGCCACGTCTGAGGCACGGCGGGCAAAAGATAGGCAAAGCACAAGTGACACACCGTCATAATCACTGCACCGATGATGAGCATTGTGGCTCCATAACCCTTATAATCGATAAAAGCGCCAAGAAACGGCGTAAGCACCATAGCCAAGATCGGGAACAGACTGAAAATGCGGGATGCAGCCTCGGCGGTCACACCGAGCGTCTCCTGTACATAGTTAGGAGCGTAACGCTGGAAGGGGAAAATGCCGCTGTAATAGAGTACGCAAAGCAGGGCGACAAGCCAGAACATTTTGGAACGGAGTATCTTACCAAGATCGGAAATATGAAATTCCTCATCCTCGCCACCCTCTTCAAGCGCCGATTTTGCCTTACCCTCGACGGCGAGCTGATGGTCAAGTTTAGTATCCATAAATGAGAAGACTATATAGCAAATCAGACCGATGAGCAACAGTGCCGTACAAAATGCCACAGGCGCTACCACCGACTTGTCGAAATGATTAGACACCAGAGGAGCAATCCACATCACGGCGAAAACGCCCAGACGGGCTATCGACATCTCTACACCCATAGCAAGAGCCATTTCCTTACCCTTGAACCACTTGGCGATGGCTTTAGAAACCGTAGTACCGGCCATCTCACAGCCGCAGCCAAAGATCATAAAGCCAAACGAGGCCATCTTTGCACTGCCCGGGAATGATGTCCACCAGCTGTCGAGCCAGAGGCAAAAATCCGTATTCTGAAACCATTCGCTCACACCCACAAGCTTGATGCTCGCACCAATCACCATCATCGAAGCAGACAATAGACCGGTGAACCGGATACCCATCTTGTCGAGAATGATGCCGGCAAAAATCAAGAAGAATACAAACACGTTCAGGAAATATTCCGACGCGGCATATGTTCCGAAAGTACTACTGCTCCATTGCAACTTTGTTTCAAGCAAAGTTTTCAGTGGAGACATCACGTCGACAAACATGTAGGCAAAGAACATCATCGATGCCACGAGCACCAATGCCGTCCAGCGAGCCCACGCCTTGTCGTTGAGGAGTTGCTGAATTTGTTTTGTCATTTTTTTGAAGAATATAGATTTTACTGTTTCCAAACAAGAGTGATACCCGGCTGCGAAAGGCCAATCAAGGGCTTACGGCATTTCCGTGCGTCAAAAAAAGCATGAGAGAGTGTGGTCTATCTGTCAACCTCTTCAGTCAAATTATCGGCAAATTTACAAATAAAATTTATTTTCAGCGACAAATTTCCTGCAAAATCGCACAATTATTGCAATTATTGCAATACAACGATATCGGAAACTTACGGGCGTGATACGTCTGCGGCCGGGGAAGCTTAGTACGGCCTTTCGCTCCAGCGATCAGCGCCGCTCTTCGATGTATCGCCTGATGAGCGAGGCATGGCTCAGAGGTGTGTCGGGATTGTCGATGTCACAGTTGGTGTTATAGTCAAGTAGAATGACCGTACGGTTTTCGGACAATTCGCTGATTTGCTGCACCAAAGCCGCGCATTTGTGCTCGAGCATCCAATAGTAGACAGGCAGATATATCAGTTTGCGGGCCTCGATATATTTCAGTAGCCGGCCCCCTACCCCCTTACGATGACCCAAAGTGCGGCCATGAGTGCGTTCGGTGCGTTTCAGTCCTTTCATCGTGGCGTTGCCGAAACAGGAAAGGTCAATATCCTCACCATCAAAAACTTTCAGCCCCTGCCACACGCCTTCCACGCTCATCGATGTCATGCCGTCGCTATACGGCACCGGAATGTCGCCATGAGGAAAGAACGGCGACAACTGCTTCCATTCGCCCCCGGCTTTGCTCGTAACGTCGATAAGAACAGCGTCGGGGTACTCTTTGAGGAGCGTTGTCAGCGCGCTGCGCTTGTTTCTTATTATAATCATTGATTACGGATTGGGGCAAAACACACATTATGTATATAATATAAGGAAAATATATTTATAAACAATGAGTGTTGCCATCGGGCAAGGTCACCTACGATGTGCGTATCATCAATCAATAGTGCCGGTAATCGATGTCTCCGACGACGTCTTCGGCGGTGTAATCGACAGGAACATCCTTCGAGAGAATGAAATGCCTGTTTTTGAGAGCTGTCTATACATTGACAATATATGTATCGACATAGTTCCAACCGCGTTTCGACATATAGGCCAACATACTCATCGGCGACGCGAAAGAGTACTTCTTGCCATTGGTGCTGTTGAATATCCACACTTTTGAATCCTTGCCCTGATCAGCTGTACCGAAGTCGACAAGAGCATTGATATCATCTTTCGAAATATTATAAACGATGCACTCGACATCGCAATAGACCTTTACGGTCTGCCTGGATTGCTCCTGAGCATACATGACGCCGGCCGTGAGCACGACGCTGATTAAAATAATAATGAATCGTTTCATATCCGCAGAAATACTTTTTTATTTGCAAAAATAGCAAAAATATTTGTGCCGAAGCAAATTTGACGAATTATTTTCAAAAATCAGCGAAGAAAGGGAAAGGTTATGTCTAAAACATTTGCACGTGCCGAAAAAAATGCTTACCTTTGCAGTCGATTTCCGAAAGGAGTCAAAAATAAACCTATTTTTTAACAACCTATTCGCGTTATTACAATGCAATACGAAACCGTTTTCATTTTAACTCCCGTTTTGTCTGACGCTCAGATGAAGGAAGCGGTCGAAAAATTCTCCAAGGTGCTCACCGACAATGGCGCAACCATCGTCAACACCGAGGAATGGGGCCTGCGCAAGCTCGCTTATCCCATCCAGAAGAAATCAACCGGCTTCTATACCCTCATCGAATTTGAGGCTGACCCCCAGACTATCAAGAAACTTGAGATCGCTTACCGCCGCGACGAGCGCGTGATCCGTTTCCTTACATTCCGTCAGGATAAATACGCCGCCGAGTACGCTGCCAAACGCCGCAGCCTCAAAGCTAATGCTAACCAAACCGCAGCTCCCGCTGCCGAAGCAAAGGAGGACTAAATCATGGCACAATCTGAAATCCGCTATCTCACTCCCATGTCGGTCGACGTGAAGAAGAAAAAATACTGCCGTTTCAAACGCAGCGGTATCAAGTATATCGACTACAAAGATCCCGAATTCCTTAAAAAATTCCTCAACGAGCAAGGCAAAATTCTGCCCCGCCGCATCACCGGAACTTCTCTGAAATTCCAGCGCCGTGTGGCTCAGGCAGTAAAACGTGCCCGCCATCTGGCTCTCCTTCCCTTCGTTACCGACCTTTTGAAATAACCCCGTAAACTTACATCTACAATGAAAGTCATTCTCAAAGAAGATATCAATCGCCTTGGCTACAAGGACGACGTGGTGGAAGTGCGCGACGGTTATGGCCGTAACTTCCTCATCCCTCAGGGCAAAGCTGTAATCGCCAACGAATCAGCTCTCAAAGTTCTCGCCGAAAACCAGCGTCAACGCGCCCACAAACTCGCTAAAATCAAAGCCGACGCAGAAGAACTCGCTGCCAAGCTCGCCGATGTCAAGCTCACCATCGCTACAAAGACAAGCTCCAACGGCACTATCTTCGGTTCGGTCAAAGACGTACAGATTGCAGAAGAACTCGAAAAACTCGGCTTCAACATCGATCGCAAGATTATCGTAATTAACCACCCGATTAAAGAGGTGGGCGAGTACACCGTCACTCTCAACCTCCACAAGGAAGTCAAAGCACAAATCCCCGTGGTCGTTGTCACCGAAGAGTAAATTATCATCCCCAAACATCTATAACATCCCTGTTGAGAGGTTGCTTCGTGAGAAGCGACCTCTCTTTTTCTTGTCATCGTCTGAACTCCCCTCTTCTCATTCAGCTGCCGTCAGTAATTCTTTTTTTTGTCCTCGATACAAAAATTATATATAAGGCTGAGTGGAAAAATCGCAAAAAAATTCTTAACTTTGCGTGTTGAAACAGACTTATACGTTATGAACATTTCTTACTCCTGGTTAAAACAGTATATACCTCTCTCATTGTCGCCCGAAGAGCTGGCGGCTGCTCTCACATCGATTGGTCTGGAAACAGGCTCGGTCGAACGCGTCGAATCCATCAAAGGAGGTCTGCGTGGTCTCGTTATCGGGAAGGTCCTCACCTGCATTGACCATCCCGACAGCGACCACCTGCACATAACAACCGTCGACCTCGGCGACAGAGTGGAGCAAATCGTGTGCGGCGCGCCCAACGTGGCAGCCGGGCAGACTGTAGTCGTGGCCACCGTAGGCACTACCCTCTACGACGGTGACAAGGAGTTTAAAATCAAAAAATCAAAAATACGCGGCGTGGAATCGTCGGGCATGATTTGCGCAGAAGACGAGATAGGCGTAGGCACATCACACGACGGCATTATCGTCATTGACAGCGAAGTGGCTCCGGGCACTCCGGCAGCCGACTACTACGGCCTCACCGACGACTATGTGCTCGAAGTTGACCTCACCCCCAACCGCGTGGACGCAGCCAGCCACTGGGGCGTGGCACGCGACCTCTGCGCTTGGTCAGCCCAACATTCCGAAAAGCTCACGCTCAACGCTCCGAGCGACGAGGCTTTTGCCGTTGACCGTCCGGATGTAAAGGGCATAACTGTTCATGTCGACGACACTCAGGGATGTCCGCGCTACTGCGGTGTCACGATCAAGGGCGTAACCGTCAAAGAAAGTCCCGAATGGCTCAAAGAGCGCCTCAACGCTGTAGGTCTGCACCCGATCAACAATATAGTGGACATCACCAACTATATCCTCCTCGGTATGGGACAGCCTCTGCACTGTTTCGACGCCGAAAAAATCAAAGGCGGCAAAATCGTGGTGCGCACCTGCCCGGAAGGCACTCCTTTCACCACTCTCGACGGCGTGGAGCGCAAGCTCGACAGCGCAGACCTGATGATATGCAACGCCGAAGAGCCAATGTGCATAGCCGGCGTGTTCGGAGGTCTCGATTCGGGCGTAACCGAGCAGACTACCGATGTATTTCTCGAAAGCGCATATTTCAACCCGACCCGAGTGCGCAAGACAGCACGCCGTCACGGACTCAACACCGATGCCTCGTTCCGCTTTGAACGTGGCGTTGACCCCAACGGCTGCATGTATATGCTACGTCTGGCCGCTCTGCTTGTCAAAGAGCTCGCCGGCGGCGAAATCGTGGGTGAAGTTGAAGATATAAAAACGGGCGATTTCCCGCCCTTCGACGTGACTCTCTCTTACAAGTCCATCAACGACCTTCTGGGCAAAGAGATACCCGAAGCCACAGTCGATTCGATACTCGCATCGCTTGAAATCAAAACCGTAGACAAGCACGATGGCGTGATGCACCTGCAGGTGCCCACCTACCGCGTCGACGTGCAGCGTCCGTGCGACGTGATAGAGGATATCCTGCGCATCTACGGCTACAACAACGTGGAGATGCCGTCTCAGGTGCGCTCTTCGCTGTCGCTCCGCACTCCGGTCGATATCGCCGACGATATGCGCCGCCGCATAGCCGAACAGCTCACGGCTTCCGGTTTCAACGAGATACTCAACAACTCGCTCACCGCCGAACGCTACTACGCCGACCTCAAGCAATACCCCGCCTCGGCCTGCGTGAAACTGCTCAACCCTCTGAGCCAGGATCTAAGCGTGATGCGTCAGACACTTGTTTTCGGCGGTCTTGAGTCGATAGCACACAACATAAACCGCAAGCAACCCGACTTGCTCTTCTACGAATTCGGCAACACATATTACTATAATCCCGAGACAGAAAGCACAACCGAGCAGCCGCTTGAACCCTACACCGAAAAGGTCCGTCTGGGACTTTGGCTCACCGGCAGCCACACACCGGCATCATGGGAAGGCCCTGCGCGCGAAGCGTCTTTCTTCACGCTCAAAGCCACTGTTGCCAACATCTTCGCACGCTTGGGCATAAGCTCCAAAGAGATATCTCTGGTCAAAGGCACTTCCGACATCTTCGGACAAAGTCTGGCCATCACCACACGCTCGGGCAAATATTTAGGCGAGATGGGAGCAGTGGCGCCGGCATTGCTCAAAGCCACCGACATCAAGCAGCCCGTATGCTACGCCGAGCTCGAATGGCAGGAGATAGCAAGCATGGCCATGCCGCGCACCGTCACCTATGCTCCGCTGCCCAAGACTCAGCCCGTGAAACGCGACCTCGCCCTGCTCATCGACAGCACGGTGACAATGGAGCAAATAGAGAAAGCCGTGCGAGAAACCGAAAAGAAGCTCCTGCGCTCTGTTGCGCTCTTCGATGTATACGAAGGCAAAAATCTGCCTGAGGGCAAAAAGTCATACGCAATCACAATCACCCTCCAGGACGACGAGAAAACCCTGCAAGACAAGCAAATAGACACAATCATGCAACGCATCATCGACAATCTGCGCAAGAAAGTCAATGCAGAGCTACGCTGAAAGACAACAAACACGAACACATAATAAAAAACTCAAAATATCACTCCAATGGGAAGAGCATTTGAATATCGCAAAGCGCGTAAACTCAAAAGATGGGGCAATATGTCCCGCACCTTCACCCGCTTAGGCAAGGAAATCACTATCGCTGTAAAAGCCGGCGGTCCTGACCCCGGTTCCAACCCCCGCCTGCGTGCTCTCATGCAGAACGCCAAGGCCGCCAATATGCCTAAAGACACTGTAGAACGCGCCATCAAAAAAGCTACCGACAAAGACGCAAGCGACTACAAGGAAATCACCTACGAGGGATACGGCCCCCACGGTGTGGCCATCTTCGTTGAAGCCGCTACCGACAACAACACCCGCACAGTGGCCAACGTGCGCTCCTACTTCAACAAACACGGAGGTTCGCTGGGCACACAAGGTTCGCTCACTTTCCTTTTCGACCATAAAAGTGTGTTCAAAATCAAAAACAAAGAGGGCGTAAGCCTCGAAGATCTCGAACTCGAGCTCATCGACTATGGTGTTGACGAACTCGAAAGCGACGAGGAAGGCATCGTGCTCTACGGCGCTTTCGAAGAATTCAACAACATACAGAAATATCTCGAAGACAACGGTTTCGAAATCATTTCGGCCGAATTTGAGCGCATCCCCACCGACTACAAAGACCTCGCCCCCGAAGAGCGTGAATCGGTGCTCAAACTCATCGAGAAACTCGAAGAGGACGAAGACGTGCAGAACGTGTTCCACAATATGCGCGAAGATGACCTCGAAGATGAAGAATAATCTCTGCCCCCGCCTTGCTGCGAGAGTTTAAGCATAAAACTGCGACACGACAGCAGGCGAAATGTGAAATCGAACAAGACATGCCCGTAAGGACCTGTTTCTGACAATATAAATATTTAAACTGTTTTTCTACTCATGAAGAAGAAATTTATCTGCGTTGTCTGCGGCTACGTACACGAAGGCAACGAAGCTCCCGAAAAGTGCCCCGTATGCGGCGCTCCCAAAAGCAAATTCAAAGAGGTTGACGAAGCTGCCGCTCTTCAGTTCGTAACCGAACACGAAATCGGCGTGGCCAAAGGCTGTGACGAAGAGATGATAAAAGACCTCAACGCACACTTCCTCGGCGAATGTGGCGAAGTGGGTATGTATCTCGCCATGTCGCGTCAGGCCGACCGCGAAGGCTATCCCGAAATCGCCGAAGCATTCAAACGCTACGCTTTCGAAGAAGCCGAACACGCTTCGAAATTTGCCGAACTCCTCGGCGACGTGGTATGGGATACCAAGACAAACCTCGAAAAACGCATGCACGCCGAAGCTGGCGCCAACGCCGACAAGATGCGCATTGCAAAACGCGCCAAAGAGCTTAACCTCGACGCCATCCACGATACCGTGCACGAAATGGCCAAAGACGAGGCTCGCCACGGCAAAGGTTTCGAAGGTCTCTTCAAACGCTACTTCGGTAAATAATTGAGCCGGCGCACTGCCTCAGCACAACTAAGTATGACCCGAAAATTAGTTAATACATATTTTGGGCGTATTTCCGAGTGATTCGGGTGAATCCGTGAAGGAGCGATGCGGGCATCGTGACTGAGCGGAGTCGCACAAAGCGCCGAAAAGACGCCAAAAGATGTGTTGACTAATCAATACATTAAATAATTTCGGTGTCATACTTAATGCCTGTGACATAAGCAAATGTCGCTGCTTTTGACCTGAACGGCATCAGCAATCTGTCACCGGCGACATTCTAAAATCAAATCATCAGGGCGTTGCAAAATATTAATTCTGAAACGCCCTGATTTTTCTATTTAAATATGACCTGCAAATTAGTTAATGCAAGGTATAATTTCGGTGTCATACTGAACTCAACACGAATATCTGCTTATGCGTGCCGCTCTTTTCGACCTCGATGGCGTACTTGTCGATACCGAAGGTTTATATACTGAATTTTGGGCTGAAATCGGCCGTCGATACGGTATCCCTGATCCTGACTTCGCGATCAATATCAAAGGCAATAATCTTGACCGCATCCTGTCAGGATATTTCCTGCCGGAGACGCACAGCGACATTGTGGCGCGCCTCGATGCTTTTCAATCGGCTATGCCGTATGCTTTTTTCGACGGAGCTGTACGTCTGATCGGCGAAATCAGAGACGCCGGATGGAAATGCGCGCTCGTAACAAGCAGCGACCGGCGTAAAATGGAAAGTCTGTACCTCGCTTTGCCCGAACTCCGGGAAATGATGGATGCCATTGTCACGGGCGACATGGTCAAGAAAAGCAAACCGGACCCTGAGGGATATCTGCTCGGCGCCCGCCTTGTCGGTGTCGAGCCCCGGCAATGTGTCGTATTTGAGGATTCGTATGCCGGACTTGAAGCCGGACGCGCTGCCGGCGCACACGTCGTGGCTTTGGCTACTACCAATGTTCACACTTCACTCATCGGCAAAGCCGACGTTGTCTTTGACACCATCGCCGACATCACCTTTGACAAACTGCAGAAGCTGTTCTGAAATCAGGCAACGCGCTATGCGCCTTCAAACTTACGCCATCTTTCGAGCAATGCGGCGAAATCATCGGGCAATGGTGCTGAAAAGTCCATTTCCTCGCCGGTATGAGGATGTCGGAATCCGAGCGTGCGCGCATGCAGAGCCTGACGCGGACACAGTTCAAAACAATTTTCCACAAACTTGGCATAAGATCCTGAGCGCAGTCCGCGCAGGATTTTGTCGCCGCCATAGCGCGAGTCGCTGAAAAGAGGATGGCCGACGTGCTTCATGTGGGCGCGTATCTGGTGAGTGCGGCCGGTTTCGAGCACACATTTCACAAGCGAGACGTGAGTAAAGTCTTCGATGACTGAGTAGTGCGTCACTGCATGCTTGCCGTATTCGCTGTCGGGCGGAAACACTTCCATTACAAGCCTGTCGCGCAGCGAGCGGCCTATGTTGCCCACAACAGTACCCTCTTTCGGCACAGGCACGCCCCACACGAGCGCAAGATACTCGCGGCGCGTGGTCTTATTGAAAAATTGTTTGCCGAGGTCGGTTTTGGCATCGGGAGTTTTGGCCACCACGAGCAAGCCGGAGGTGTCTTTGTCGATGCGGTGCACGAGGCCGAGCCGCGGGTCGGTGACATCGTAATCGGGATTATCTTTGAAATGCCATGCGAGGGCATTGACGAGCGTGCCGGTATAGTTTCCGTGTCCGGGATGCACCACAAGTCCGGCGGGCTTGTTGACCACAAGCACGTAGTCGTCCTCGTAGACTATGTCGAGAGGGATGTCTTCGGCCAGTATCTCAAAATCGTAGCGCGGACGGTCCATCACTATCTGCACCACATCGAGAGGCTTGACCCTGTAATTGGATTTTACTGCTTTGCCGTTGACGAGTATGCACCCGGCATCGGCGGCGTTCTGGATGCGGTTTCGGGAAGCTTTCTGAAGCCTCTCGACAAGAAATTTGTCGACACGCAGGAGCTCCTGACCCCGGTCGGCCACAAACTTGAAGTGCTCGTACAGTTCGACTCCGGCTTCGGTGACAATCACCGGTTCGGGGCGGTCGAGGTCGTCGGCCTCAACGAGATGTTGGCTCCGCGGCTCAGTCATATATACCTGACAATTCGTCGATTACCTGTGATTCATCTGATTCGGCCGGAATGCTGTCATCCTCGACAGCCGGCACTACCATACCCACTTGCAGAGTCACTGTTGCCGTTACCGGAATCTCCATGCCGGGCAACAGATTTTTGTCGTGATACAGAGCATGCTCCACAAGGTCGGCGTAGAGCGATGGCACGTGTTCGATGCGGATATTGTTGATGCCGAGCGACTGCAGGAAGCTCATTGCCTGCCGCGACGACACGCCGGTGAGAGGCATTGTGATTTTCACTTTTTTGGGCTGGAAAGAGCAAATGGTGACGTATACTTCGCGTCCGCTCTTTATTACAGCTCCGGCGTGAGGCCACGATTCGAGCACGGTGCCCGGCGCTATCTTGTTGTTATAGACCGAGTCGGCGATTGCTATATCCAGACCTTCGCCGCGTAGGATGTGGGCTGCTTGCTCGTAGCTCATATTTTTAATGTCGGGCACTATTGCGTTCTCGCCGTGGCGTGTCCAGAAGTTAAGAAAAATCATTCCGGCCACAAGCAGCATTATGCCTGTGAGCAGAATGAATATAAAATGGCTCAGAATGGGATGATTGGAGTAGAATGTGCGAAAGAAACCCTTTTTGTCTATGTTGTCTGCCATAAACGGAAATATATTTCTTGATTTTTATTCCATAAAAACTAAATAAACTGCGCCGACGAGCATCAGGAAGGCGAGGAGATGGTTCCACCGCAGGGTGAAGCCTTGGAAGATAACCATTGCCACCAACGTGAAAACGATGAGCGAGATGGCTTCCTGCATGACTTTGAGCTGCACCAGCGAGTAAGGTCCGCCGTTATCGCGAAATCCTATGCGGTTGGCCGGAATCATGAAACTGTACTCGCACAGGGCTATGCCCCACGAGAAGAGTATTACCACCCACAGCGGCCAGGACGACGACACGCCTGTCTGTTGCAGGCGCAAATGACCGTACCAGGCCAGTGTCATAAACACATTGGAGATTAGGAGGAGAACTATTGTTGTGACTGCGGGTGACATTCTTTGCGACGTTTTTTATAATTTTCTTCGCTCAGCGCTCTCTGGGCGGGCATGACCGAGCGGACATAGTCCATATCTATATAGCTGCTGCCGCTACCGACTGTAATGGGAAAGGCCTTGCGCTTGCGGACCACCACTTCGTTGCAGAGCGGGCTGCGCCATCCTGCGGCAACAGGACGAAGGCACTGGGGCACGTTGTCGAGGGTCACGGCCTCGACGTGCGAACAGGGCGGATAGCCGATTACGGTCCACATCGTGATGTCGTCAAGCGACTCACCCGGATTCACCCCTTCGATAACGATTGATGCCGACGAGATGCGTCGAGGGATAAAGTCGCGGTCGATGACCCACCGCGTGTCTTCCTGCTCGAAATCTTTACCTATGAGCGAATGTCGGAACGACCGCGAGGCCTTCTCCGTGAAACTCTCGGGCGTAAGGTCACGGGCGGAAATTTCACGTGAAAGTATATCGCCCACATTGTGGTAACGGATATATCCCATGCCGTCGTTGTCATTGCCCGAGACGCTGAAATTGGTACGCACCATCAGCGTGTCGGCCACATCGTAGCGGCGGTAACCGTGATCGTATGTTTCAAAATAAGCCAGAGCGCCGCCGGTATCCATGACGCCGAAATTAGCCTGTACTCCCATCGGGCGCGGCAACTCGGCAAGCAGACGCTCGAAATCGGCAACCGATGCGCAGCGGCCGAGAGCCAGTGACATGACTATGCCCTCGCGGTCTTTGTAGTCGGTGGTGTCGGGCGCGAGATTGTAAGAGGCGGTGTTCATGATGGCGAAGCCCCGGTCGTTTACACCCATCCATGCCTCGCGCAGCAGCGAGTCGCCGCCGTTGTACAGCGCCACAAAGCCGATTGTAGAATCGGTGGCTGCCTTACGCTCGATAAAATTGTCTTCGGCGCCTGTGTCGCGGTGCTTCCACATCATCGGACGCCCCGAACGCGAATAAGCGCCGCTCACAAGCATCGATGTGCAGGCCTCCGCAGACTCGGCGAGCGATAATAATGCCGCAAGGAGCAGAGATATGAAGCAGAGTTTTTTCATCTGAGTGCAATTTTTCTACAAAAGTACGATTTTTTTTGCAAAAGGAAGATATATTTCTTAACTTTACGCTTAAATTTCTTCGTATGACGATGGATTTATCGAAATATCAATTTCACGCCACATTGCAAGTGCGTGATTACGAAATAGATGCCGAAGGCATCGTGAACAACGCCGTGTATCTGCATTATATGGAACACACGCGCCATCTTTTCTGCCGCGAGGCCGGATTTTCGTTCGCTCAGATGCGCTCGGCCGGCATCGACCCGGTGGCCGCACGCATTGAGATTGATTACAAAACTCCCCTTCGCTCAGGCGACGAGATGGTGAGCTGCCTCAATATCTCGCGACGCGGTCCGGTTTATGTTTTCGATCAGGACATTTATCGCGCCGACGCCACTCTGTGCGCCAGGGGCCGCGTAATGATAGCATGTATCAAGGACGGCAAACTCACTCGCGGCGACGAGCTCGCCCTGGCCTTTAAAGACTATATTAATTAACCACCCCGGCAACAAGACTATGCATCCGACGCACGACAATCAACAACTGCTCTGCCGCATGGCTATAGGCATGATACCGCACATCAATCTCGGCATCGTGCGCAGGCTCATGGAGCGGTTGGGTTCGCCACAGGATTTCTTTGATTGCACGTCGTCGCAACTGTACAACATTCTCGGCAACAAGCACAATATCTGCGACGAGGACTACCGTCGCGTACTGCTCGAAAACGCAGCCGTCGAGCTTAAATTTGTCACCGACAACAATATCAAGGTCTATTTCTGCACCGATGAGGATTACCCCATACGTCTGCGCGACTGCGACGACGCCCCCGCCTGCCTCTACATGCTGGGTGACTGCGACCTCAACTCTCGACATATCATTTCGGTCGTGGGCACGCGCAACGCCACCACCTACGGTATCGAAACCACACGCCGGCTCCTGCAAAACCTTGCCGAAAAGATACCCGACGTGATAATCGTCTCCGGTCTCGCTTACGGTATCGACGTGGCCGCCCACCGCACCGCTCTGACCGAAGGCCTAAGCACCGTCGGTGTAGTGGCTCACGGCCTCGACACCATTTACCCCGCCGACCACCGCGATGTGGCCGCACGCATGGTGCGCTCGGGAGGAGGCATGCTCAGCGAGTACCCGTCGCACACGCGCATCCACCGCAGCAACTTCCTGGCTCGCAACCGTATAGTGGCCTCTCTCTGCGACGCTCTCATCGTTGTCGAGTCAGACTACAAAGGTGGCGCCCTGTCTACCGCCCACCTTGCTTCGCTCTACGGACGCAGCGTATTTGCCGTGCCCGGCCGCATCGGCGACACCTACAGCAGAGGCACCAACAAGCTAATCGACAACGACACGGCGCGTATCCTTCTCGACGCCGACTCGCTCATCGACTCGCTCGGATGGACTCCCGTGCGCAGCGACACCGCGCAAGAGCCGCCCGCCCTGTTCAAACCCATACCGCCCGAGCAGCAAACCATCCTCGACTTTATCACTGACCACCCTTCGGCCACTGTCAACGATATGTGCGCCACGCTCGGTATACCTTTCGCACAAGTGCACGAAACACTGTTTCAGATGGAAATGAGCGACCTCATCGTATCCGTTCCCGGCGGACGCTACACCAAAATATAACGTCACCGAAAACAAAACAATTATCGCTTAACCAACGTTCTCCCAATATATCAATAATAACACAAAACCATTAAATATCTGACCATGAACGACAACTTCATTCCCGAATCAGAACTCATCATCAACCCCGACGGGTCGGTCTTTCACCTGCACCTGCGTCCCGAGCAACTCACCGACAACATTATACTTGTCGGCGACCCGGCTCGTGTCAACATGGTGGCCGAGTTTTTCGACACCAAAGACTACGACGTGGCTTCACGCGAGTTTCACGCCATCGGAGGCACATACAAAGGCAAACCGATAATGTGCCTCAGCCACGGCATAGGCCCTGACAACATCGATATCGTCATCACCGAGCTTGACGCTCTGGCCAACGTCGACTTCAACACACGCCGCGTAAGCACAAATCACCGCACACTCACAATGGTACGCATCGGCACATCAGGCGCCCTCCAGCCCGAACTCTCGCTGGGCACTCCCGTCATAGCCGAAAAATCAATCGGATTTGACGGCGTGCTCAATTACTACGCCGGACGCAACAAAGTAGCTGACCTCGATTTTGAAAACGCGCTCTGTCATCACACCGGCTGGAACCCGCTCTGGGCACGCCCATACGTTGTCGATGCCGACGCCGAACTCGTGGCTCGCATCGGAGGCGACGACATGGTGCGAGGCAACACCATCTCGGCTGTCGGATTCTACGGTCCGCAAGGCAGAAAAGTGCGCCTCGACCTCTCCAATCCCGACCTCAACCGACGTATCGAAGAATTTGAATACCACGGCCGGCGCATCACCAACTACGAGATGGAGAGCGCTCCCCTCGCAGGCATGGGACGCCTGATGGGACACAAATGCATGACCGTGTGCTCAATCATCGCCAACCGCTTCAACACCGAGGCAAACCCCAACTACAAATCCGGTATCCGCGACCTCATAGCCACAGTTCTCGAACGTCTCTGATTGTCCGATTTTGATACATACATAAGGAGGGACGGGGTCACCCCCACCCTCCCTTTTCTTTTTGCCTCAAAGCAGACGACAAGTAAAGTCAAATCCGCAACTGCAGGATCCTAAACCTCCGGTCTAATTGCATATCGATGTGGGAAAGAAACATATTTCCATTATAACCACAATAATTATGCAAACACATTTCTCTTTCCGGCAAGTTGCCGAACTTTGGCAAGAGAAAAGAAAACGGATGGTAAAACATTCCACTTTTCTCAGCTACGTGATGATTGTGAAAAAGTATCTGTTGCCCGCCTTTGCCGATCTTACCGAAATCACCGAAGAAGAAGTACAGGAATTCATGCTCGGTCTTATTAAAGACGGGCTCAGCCGCCACTACGTGCACGACATCATAACCACACTGAAAAACGTTGCCAAATTCGGCGCCAAGCACAAGATTTTCAACGCTCCTGACTGGGAACTCGAATATCCCAGAGACACCCGCGTGCGCCCCCTGCCCGTGCTCTCGATTGCCGATCATCGTAAACTGCTCAAAGAGCTCTCCGCCGCGCCCACAATACACAACATAGGCATCATGCTCCCTCTGTGCACCGGTATGCGCATTGGCGAGGTTTGCGCGCTTCGCTGGGACAAGGTCGACTTCCGCAACCGCACAATCACCGTATCGTCTACGGTCAATCGCGTCTACGACATCGAGGCGCGGCGTACCGAAACCTACATCTCCACCCCCAAAACACGCACCAGCAACAGGGAGATTCCCATTTCACCCTTACTCATGACGGCGCTGAAAACTGTAAAACAAAGGCAGAAAGTCGATACATACGTCGTTGGTGATGGCTCCAGGCCAAAGGATCCGCGCGTCTATCGCGACTCCCTATACCGCTTGCTGCGCAGGCTCGGCATCCCTAAAATAGTTTTTCACGGTCTCCGCCACACTTTTGCCACGCGATGCATCGAGAGCCAGTGCGACTATAAAACGCTGAGCATTATACTCGGGCACTCCAACATCACTACGACTCTCAGCCTCTACGTGCACCCAGGCATCGACCAAAAGAAACGCTGCATACAGCGACTCGACAAACTGGTTGGATTATAACCTGCCTGCTATTGCTCCGATATCGGCAGGCGGTTGAGCTGCTCGATGTAGTCGAGAATTTCGGCTCGGCCGCGGCCGTCGGACGACGAACTGACAAATATCGGCGGCAACTCCTCCCACTGCTCCAGAAGATACTCGCAATAATGCGACACCGCAGCTTTGGCGGCAGTGGCCGAAAGCTTGTCGGCCTTGGTGAATACGATGGAGAACGGCACGGAGTTCTCACCGAGCCACTGCATGAATTCGATGTCGATTTTCTGCGGCTTGTGTCTTGAATCGATGAGCAAAAAGAGATTGGTCATCTGAGCACGATGCAATATATAACCCTTAATCATCTTTTCAAGCTCCTGACGCTGCGTCTTGCTGCGCTGCGCATAGCCATATCCCGGAAGATCGACGATGTACCACGAATCATTGACTAAAAAATGATTTATTAGCAATGTTTTGCCCGGTGTCGCCGATGTTTTTGCCAGATCTTTGCGACCTGTGAGCATATTTATGAGCGACGACTTGCCCACGTTAGAGCGTCCGATAAAAGCATACTCATGCAACATCGCGGAGGGCGCTTTCTCCACCGTAGGGCTGCTTGTGACGAATCTTGCGGTATTAACTATCATAAAAAATCGAGATATATTTTTATAACGGATCAAAATGCGATATAGTTTGTGAGTCACGGGGATTTTCTTTGAAACCATAGTATTATTCCGAGGCTATTCTTCGGACAACTGTCTCCTGACTCAGCCCCGGAAACTCGTAACACGACTCAACGCATCGTTATTATGATAATTTTTAACAACACCGACTGTAAAAATAAGAATATTTAAACATAGATATACTCTTGCTTTCGATTTTAAGTATTTACTTTGCAAAGTCATTATATCACAAGTGTAATCACCATGTTTCGCTATCTGACCTCTGCGGTTGTTCTTGTCTGTCTTTGGGCGACTGAGCCTTTAAATGCACGACGCATTGTCCTGGCCGATTTGGCCACGCACACACCATTGCCCAACGCAGCCATCTACGATTGCAACGGCGAGCTCATCGGTCTCAGCAATCAAAAAGGCACGATACCTGCCATAGCTCCCGACCGGTATCCGCTCACCGTCACATACCTCGGCTTTTATGACAAAACCATTCACGACGAAAAGCAAGATACTGTCTTTCTCGCCGAAATCAAAAACGAGCTGCAGGATCTCTTCGTTGATTCGCGTCAGGTATGCTTCCTGCACGTGCTTGCCTATGTGAGAGAGTATTCTACAATGTCGACTGCGACCGACACAGTAAGCCTCTTCCGCGAGAAGATGGCCGATTATATGCTCCCGGCAGGCGGCAAAAGCAAATTTACGGGTTGGACACAACCCAGAGTGCTTACGAGCAAGTCATATTACCGTTTCACCGATGCAAACGGACTCGACAGCGTGAGTGATGTCAGCCGACATCATTTTTCATGGTCTGACTGGATCGGACTCGCACCACGGAAGGCGGTACCCGAAAAATTACAGAAAACAGACTCAGGCGTCGACAGCATTTTCGGCCGATACAGCCTCGCCGAAGCATGGTCGAAAAGCAAAGACTCCATAAAAGTCAAAATCAACATCCTCGCCGACCCGATGTGCCGGAAATGGGTGCCGAATATGGCCGGTTTTTTCCGCAAAGGGCTCGACTTCGATAAATTCAAAATCGAATACGACTATCTTAACATCGGCGGCGATACAATTTCAGAACCTTGTCTTACAGGTTTCCGGTTCAATATTCTGTCTAATGGAAGAGGTCATGATATGTTCATGTTCAACCGCGTGAATGAGCCGTACGATGTCTCCACCCGGGCTGAGATATACATTTTGGACAAAGAGTACATAACGCTTAAAGAAGCGCGGCGATGGGAAAAGCAAAAATTCAACACCGACGAGATCGGAATATTCGAACCGATGCTCACCTCACCCCTGCCGGCCGAAACAATGGCTCTCATCGACCGTGTCAACAGAGTCAACAAAGAAGAGGTGAGACTGAATGTCGACCCCGACCTGAAAATGATAAGCAAATATCAAGGCCGCAACAACTACAAGATAGGCAAGCGTGTTTTGGGTATGCTTAAAGACCTCACCGGCATTTCGGCCGTGCGTCAAAAGATACATCTCGACAGAGGCTGGAAAACATTCCGAAAGCAGCAAGTCAGACGCAATCTGCGCCAAACTGCCACTGCCGATACTGTCGCAGAATGCAATTGAAGCACATAGAGCAGACGCCTCGATTGCATAGCCCTATTGATTTTCTATGACTTCCTGTCCTCATCTCGGCGCCAATAGGAACAGAGAGGATGCCTCACGTCTCGGTCGGCACTTCCCGGTGCATCCGCGCGAGCAAAAAACCGTAGTCTGCCTTTGTGTCGTGAGCGAGGCCGATCACGACTTCCCGGTGGGGCAAACTATCAAAGGGCGCGATGGTCAGAAACCATCACGCCCTTAGGTATTGAGTGAAGCGGAATATCAGGCGTTGACTACTTTCTCAACGATAGCCTTGAAAGCTGCTGGATTGTTGAGAGCGAGGTCGGCGAGAACTTTGCGGTTGATTTCGATACCGGCTTTGTGTATCAGACCCATGAGTTTGGAGTAGCTGAGACCGTCGAGACGGGCAGCAGCGTTGATACGCTGGATCCAGATGGCACGGAAGTTATGTTTTTTGTCTTTACGGTCGCGATAGGCGTAGGTCAGACCTTTTTCCCATGTGTTTTTGGCAACGGTCCAGACGTTACGGCGGCAGCCGAAGTAGCCGCGGGTGAGTTTTAAGATTTTTTTGCGACGTGCACGTGATGCTACGTGGTTGACTGATCTTGGCATTTTGTTTGTTGTTTTTGAACGTCAGCGGCCCAATCGGGGCTCTTTTGTGCTGCTCATTCGGTTAGAAATTTGATGTTGTTTAGATCACTTCTGGCTTAGCCTTGACTCCGGTCGGAGGTGTGGCGTCGGCTCAAGCGGCATGCTTATTTGAGGCCGAGCAACGCTTTTACACTCTTGGTGTCGCAGGATGCGATAAGACCCGAGTGAGTAAGATTGCGTTTCTGCTTTTTAGTCTTCTTCGTGAGAATGTGGCTGTGAAAAGCATGTTTTCTTTTGATCTTTCCTGATCCGGTAAGGGCGAACCTCTTTTTGGCACCGGAATTAGTCT